>DASZXO010000089.1:0-126482 GCA_035545835.1 Lacunisphaera sp. | reverse complement strand
TAGACGGTGGAGAAGATGGCGGTCGTTGCGCCAATGCAGAGCGCCAGGGTCAGCAGCGTGGTGGCGGCAATCCCCTTCCCTTTCCAGAGGAGCCGGAAGGCAAAGATGACGTCATGCCCCATGGCGCCAGCCAAAGGCAGCCGCCCGGCTGTTACAACTGCGATTCGGCGGGAATCCGGCTGGAACCGAAGGCGGTCGCGGCTGTATACTCCTTCCATGGAGCTCAGGGACATCGTCAACGAAATCTGCGATGACGCGGACACCTTCCTGGCGGGCGTCATCCGGCCCGCCGAGGCCCGGGCGGGCATCGAGGAATGGCTGACGATCCACCATGCCCGGCTCGCGCCGGCGGACCGCAAGGCTGCGGTCGAGCAGGCCATGCGCATCCTGGACCGCGAGGGCTTCTTCCAGCGCGACGCGGGCGGCGAGGACTGACCCCGCCGGTCACGGCATCAGGCGCTCAATCCTCCAGGCGCCGTCGGCCTGCCGCGCGTAGCGGAACCGATCGTGGAGGCGACTGGGCCGGCCCTGCCAGAATTCGAACGTCGCGGGCTCCACCCGGAATCCGCCCCAGAAATCCGGCAGCGGCACCTCGCCCGCGAGAAACTTGCGCTTCATCTCCGCGAACTTTGCCTCCAGCAGCGAACGCGTCGTGATCACCTCGCTCTGCCGCGAGGCCCACGCGCCGATGCGGCTGTCGCGCGGCCGGCTGAGGAAGTACTTGAGCGACTCGGCGGTCGAGACCTTGGCCGCGCGGCCGGTGACCGTGACCTGCCGCTCCAGCGGCAGCCAGGTGAACATCAGCGCGACGGCCGGGTTCCCGGCGATCTCCCGGGCCTTCCGGCTTTCGTAATTGGTGTAGAAGACCAGACCGCGCTCATCGAATCCCTTCAGCAGGACCGTGCGCACCGACGGCTGCCCGTCGGCCCCGACAGTCGCCAGCGCCATGGCATTCGGCTCGAGCACCTCCGTCTCGATCGCCTCGCGCATCCAGAGGTCGAACTGGGCGAAAGGATCCGGCCGCAGGTCCGCCGCGTCCAGCGACCGGCGGGCGTAATTGCGGCGCATTTCCTCGAGGTGCACGCCCGGACGCTGCGTGGAATCGGGCCGGACCGCAAGCACCGCCACGCCGGTCCGCGCCTTGACCCGCCGGCTTGTTGTGCTTGCGTGGGACCATGCCCGAACCGTCGCCCGCTCCGTATCCCGCCTGCGTGGTGCTGGCCTTCAATGACAGCAACCTGCTGGCGGTCCGGCGCACGGGCTCCCGGCTTGCGCCCGCCGTCATCGCGAACGATGAGGCCGCCCTGCACGCGGGTCTCGACCGGCTTTTTGCCGGGCACACGCCGCCGGCCGAGTTCTACACCCGCACCGCCGGGGACCGCACCCATCGCGTGTTCCTGGCGCAGGTGTCGGCGCACCCGGCCGATCCGGACGTGGAATTTCAATCGCTGGAGCATTTGCAGGCCGCCGGCACCGCCCTGGATCCCGTGCTCGCCGCCTTGCTCGCTGGCCTCGAGCCGCACCTCATCAAGGTGCCTTACCTCCACCTCGGCGAGAACGACTACATCTACAAGTTCCGCGTCGAGCGCGATCGCAACCGCAACATCTACCAGCAGGACGAGGAGGCCCGCATCCTGTACCAGAGCCGGCTGTGCGAGGCCATCAAGGCCCTCGGCCGGACCAACGAGCGCTCGGCCACGCGGCCGGCCGTGCTTGATTTCGGCGCCGTGTCCTACGTGATCCCCAGCCACTTCGGGTTCTGCCTCGGGGTGAAGAACGCCATCGAGCGCGCTTACGAGACGCTGGCCGAGAACCCGGGCCGGCGGGTCTTCATGCTCAGCGAGCTCATCCACAATCCGTTTGTGAACGAGGATCTCCTGCGCCGCGGCCTGCGGTTCCTGCAGACGGACAAGGGCCGGCCCTTCGACACCACCGGCGGCGTGGCCACCGCCGGCACCGCGGCGCCGCTGCTCTGGGACACGCTCACCAGCGAGGACATCGTGATCATCCCGGCCTTCGGCGCGACCGACGAGGACAAGAAGAAGCTCGTCCGCAAGGGCATTCGTGTCGCGCAATTCGACGCCACCTGCATGCTGGTGGAGAAGGTCTGGAAAGCCGCCCGCGCGTTCGGCCGCGAGGGGTACACGGTGGTGATCCACGGCAAGAGCGAGCACGAGGAGACGAAGGCGACCTTTTCCAACACCCGCCGCTTCGCCCCCTCCATCATCATCCGCAATCCGGAGGAGGCGCGGCTGCTGGGCGACTACATCGCGCGGCCGGCGGAGGAAAAGCGCGCGGCGCTGCTGCAGCGCTTCGCGCATGTCATCACCCCCGGGTTCGACCCCGCCCGGCACCTGGATCGCCTGGCTGTGGTGAACCAGACCACGCTCCTGATGAACGAGACGGCATCGATCATCGACTATTTCAAGACCTTGTTCGTCGAGAAATATGGCCCGGTCGAGGGCCTGGACCACATCGGCGGCGCCGGCCGCAAGGACACCCTGTGCTATGCCACCCAGGTGAACCAGGATGCCCTCCAGCGCGCCCTGGCGGAGCCGCTCGACGCGGCCTTCATCATCGGGGGCAAGAACAGCTCGAACACCTACCAGCTTTACCGCCTGTGCAAGTCGCGGCTGGGCGACCGCGCCTTCTTCATCCAGTCCGAGGCCAACATCCGGTCCCGCGACGAGATCGAACATTATGTTTTTCCCGCCGCCGGCGGCAGCGAAGGGGGCCACATGGAGGTCCACCCGTTGTGGCCCGGCGACGATGCGCCCAAACGCGTGCTGATCACCGGCGGAGCCTCCTGCCCGGACGGGCTCGTCCAGCAGGTGGTCTCGCGCATCAACAGTTTCTTCCCGCCGCAGCGCCTCCGGACGATCGACGCGGTGCTGGCCGACCTGCCGGCCGGCTGAGCCGCATCAGAACTTGATCGTCACGCCGCCGCGCAAGCCCACGGTCGTGCCCAGGTCGATGCGGGCGGTGCGGAGCCCGAGCGTCTGGTCGTAATCGCCCAGCCGCTGCGCCACCAGGCCCGCGTACAGTGCCGTCGTCTCGTTGGCCGCCAGGTCGACGCTGAGGTCGGCGTAGTACCCGCCGACGAACTTGGTGGCGAAGCTGCTTTCGGGGTCCGCCGTCGAGATCGACGTCGTCATGTTGGGCAGGTCGAGTTTTTCAACGGCCGTGTACAGGGTGCCGGCATAGGCTCCCGCCAGGCCGAGGCTGCCGCTGATGCCAATGTGCTCCGATATCTGCGCGTGGAACGCCGGGCCCAGGCGCACGAGGAAATAGGCTCCCTTGACCTGGTACTTGCCATGCACCGTCGCCGCCCCGGTCGAGGTGTTTTCCGTGTGATCGTTCGGCTGCTGGCTGATCGGCACCGTGTCCTCGAGCAGGCCGGTCGGGTTCGACGGGGCGACATAGGCGGTGCCGTCGGTCGGCAGGGCCGGGGCCGTCTGGCCGTTCAGCGAATAGAAATCCGTGCGCGTGACGAGCGAGGCATTCACGTCGCTGTTGATCTTGTTGTTGATGTCGGTCAGCGAAATGCCCGTGAGCAGGCTCCACTGGATGCGCCCGCTGGCCCGGCCGAGGATCCGGCTGAAGTTCAGCTCGACGCCACCGACCATGCCCTGCTTCCGGTCGAGCGACGCCCCGTCGCTCACCGTGCTGTAGCTGCTCAACGCGATGTAACCGGGGCGCACCGCGGCCTGCTCCGGCGTGGTGTAGGACCAGGCGCGCGTCAGTCCGGGGGTGTAGGCCAGGAAGTCGGCCCCGTCGGTCGTGGTGGTGATCGTGCCGACCACGTTGCCGCCGGAGTCGTACACGTTGACCGTCTGCGTCTGGGACGTGTGATAGCGGCCGCCGGGGGTGGAGGTCTGGATGCCATCCGCATCCGTTTCGGTTGACCGCGGCCCGTCGACGAGGACGTAGCCATTGTCATATTGGCGGGCGACGACGGCGTCGCTCAGCGCCGCCTGGGTGGTGGCAAAGGGCACGACGCCGAGGTTGCCAAAATGCACCTTGGCACCCGACTGCAGGATGCGCATGCCGACCGTCACGTTGTTGCGCGGCACATAGATCTCCGAGGCAGCCCGCGCCAGGGCTTCCAGTCGCAGCTCCTCGCTGGAGCTGATTTCCTGGGCGGCAAGCCAGGCCGGGGCGGCAAGGAGCAGGAGGCGCGCGGCCGCGCGGGGCGGAAAAAGGGACATCGTGCGCAACGGCATAGGGAGCGGGTCAGGCATTGGAAAGGCGAAACTTAAACAAGTTCCGTCACGCCTTTTCCATCGGCTCTTTCGGCTCCGCCGAGGCCAGGCCCGCCTTCATCATCGCCTTCTTCAGGTCCTCGGCCTTTTGCTCGAGTTCGGTCTCCTTTTCCTGCTGCGCCTGCATCTTTTCGAACAAGGCGGATTCGCTTTGCTCCAGAAATTCCTCGCGCTCCTTCAGCGCGGCGCGCTGCTCCTTGATGGAGGCTTCCTGGCGGTCCAGTTCCTCCTTGAGCTTGCCCAGGGCGGCGAATTCCTCCGGATTCACCGCGGCCGCGGCCTCGGGCTGCGGCTGCTTGCGCATGGCGTCGATGACCTTCTCGCGCGCCTGCAGCAGCGCCTCGGTCTCGGCCAGCGCGCGATCGCGCTCGGCGAGCTTGTTTTCCAAGTCGGCCAGGGCCATCTCGCGTTCCCCGACCTTGGCCTCGAGCGCCCGCAAGGCCTTCTCGAGTTCCTCGACCTGCGTGCCGCTCAGCGACGGCTTGCCGCCCCACGGCGGGCGGGACTGGGAAATGATGGCGCCGATGGACCGGCGGGCCTCCGCCGTCGCCTGGGTGGCTTCCTGGGCCCGTTGCAGCGGGCTCGGGCGCCGGGGCAGGACCAGCGGCTTCAATCCGCTGGGGCGGGCCGAAACCTTCGCGCCGGTGGGCGGCGGAAATGCCGCCGTGGGACTGGCGGGCCGGCCGGGCGGCGGAAATGCGGGCGACGGGGGACGAGGCGCCCCGGGAAACGATGGCGGAGGGTTGTCCACTGGAGAACTCTAGCAGCGTCAGCCCTTGCCGAAAAGCCGGGAAAACAAACCGCGTTTCTTGTCGTCGCTCACGACCGCCGCCACCTTGACCTTCCCGTGCAGCGCCGTGGCGGTCAGCCGGACGGCGATCGCCTCGCGCGCCGGATCATTCAGGACGACGAAATACCGCTCGAGCGATCCACCGTCGGACAGCAGTTTCACCAGATCGGCCTGCTGGTCCTTGAACCAGTCGAGGGCGGCCTGCACGGTCGGGCGCATGCCCGCCTCGAGCTTTTCCGCCTGGTCCTTGGTGATGCCCTTCGCCGCCGCGGCATCCGTGGTGCTGAGCTTGGCGCCGAGGAATTTCGCCAGCGCCAGCTGGTCGGCGCGGGGCAGCCCCGCCGCCACCAGCCCGATGGCCTCGGCCAGGTGGAGCCCGGTGTGCCCCTTGCGATACGGCAGGAACTGGCCGATGCCCTGTTCGTCCCCGTGCGTGAGCGCATTGAGCGCGCCGCGAAAATCGCCGCCCAGGACGACTTTCGTCGACATCTGCTGCCCGAGGTTGGCGAACTCGCCGATGGTCTTCACACCCTCGGAATTGCAGACCGTGCGGGTGCCGTCGCTGAAATTGGCCAGCAGCAGCGGAAAGTTGTCCGGGATGCCGAGGCGGGCTAGCGTCTTGAGGATCGGGTTCTCCTTGGCGGCGTTTTCCTCGACCTGGGCCACCATGTCGCCGAACGGATCGTCGAACGCCAGGGTCTCCTTCAGGATCCCGATGAGGTGGTCGGCCCGCTCGGCCTTGCCGGCGATCTCCGGCATCATCAGGAGCTCGTCGTAATTGAAATCGATGTACTTGGACGGTTTCTCATCCTCGCCCGGCAGCGGCCATTCCTTGGTGTCGAGGTTCTGCGCCAGGCTCACCAACGAAGTGTCGGCCATGATGGAATGCCGGAACTTCTTCCGGATCTCGTCCCATTCGCTTGCAGTGTATTTGGCCATGGTGAAATTTCTTCGCGAAAATTACGGGGGTGAATTCTCGATGATCTCGTTCGCCAGCTTCATGTAGTCATTGGCGACCGTATCCTCCTCGTTGCCCTCCGTGCCAACCAGGAAAACCGGCAGGCCCAGCGTGACGGCGCGCCGCACGATCATCGCGTCGCGGATCTGCGTGGTGCAGATCTTCGCCTGCGGCGAGCAACCGCGCTTCTGGGTCTTGAATTGGTTCAGGCGAAGCTGCATGCGCATCTTCGGCACCTCGATGTCGGTGTTGGTCTTGATCGAATTGAAGACGATGCCGAACACCTGCGACGCCGGGCCCATCGAGGTCGTGCGGAAGCTGGCCGACGACTGCTGGAAGCGGATGAGCTTCTCGATGAGGAGCGTGAACCCGATCAGGCTCAAGGCGTCCGGGTTCGACGGCACGTAGATCTCGTTGGCCACGTACACGCCATTCTGCGAGGCGCGCAGGATGTTGGGCGGGCAGTCAAACAAGATGAAGTCGTAGTTCGACTCGATCTCCGCCAGCTGTTCCTGGAAAATGACGTACGACGGCCGTTTCGGGTCGGGCTTGTACTCCCCCTCGAGGTCCACGAGGTTGAAGGTCGTGGGCACGAGGTCGAGACCGGGCAGCAGCTTCTCGCCGTCCTTGCCCTCGACGACGTCCTTGATGACGATGTCCTTCAAGCGGGCGGTGCCCGGATCGAAAATGGAGTAGATTGAGCCCACGCCCGCGGCATTGACCTTGTTCCAGCGCTCCAGCCGCATCAGCCAGATGCTGGCATTGGATTGCGTGTCGAAATCGAGCAGCAACACCCGCATCCCGCGACGGGCGAGGCTGGCCGCCGTATTTACGATCAGCGAGGTCTTTCCGACACCGCCCTTGTAGTTGAGGAAGGCTATCTTGCGAGCCATTGAGTCGTTATGCCGAATTTTGCCCTCACCATGGCAGCCGCCGGGGCCGGGGCGAGTTAAAAATCTTACGAACTTTTTGAGCTTCCCGCGGTTCCCGCAGCCCGCCTAATGGCGCCATGCACGACGTCAGCCTGCAGGAGCGGTTCGCCCCCAAAAGCATTTGTTTTGGATGTGGTCCCGCCAACGCGAAGGGTCTGCGCATCCGCAGCTTTGTCCGGGGCGACGAGGTGGTCGCCACCTGGCGGCCGGAGAGCCACCACGAGGCCTTCCCGGGCATGCTCAACGGCGGCATCATCGGCTCCCTGCTCGACTGCCACAGCAACTGGACGGCCGCCTGGCACCTGATGAAGGTCCGCCAGGTGGAGCAGCCGGACTGCACTGTGACCGCCGACTACGCCATCAAGCTGCTCCGCCCCACCCCCACCGACGGGCCCGTCGAGCTGGTCGCGCGCGTCGTCGATGCGACGTCAGATCGGGCCGTCGTCGAGGCGGTGCTCAGCGCCGGGGGCAAGCCCCGGGCCACCTGCCGCGGGACGTTTGTCGCCGTGCCACCCGGGCACCCCGCGTACCATCGCTGGTGACCGGCCCGTTGTTGCCCAATCGTCACGTTCCACACACCTGATCGTCACGCCGGGCTGATAGACTCCGGCATGCCCTGTGCCGCCAACATCCTGGCTGTCGACGACGAGCCGGCCTTGACCGACCTGATCGGTTATCACCTTGGCCGCGCCGGCCATCACGTCACCGTGGCGGCCAACGGCTGGGAGGCGCTCGACTGCATCAAGCGCCAGCGACCCGATGTCATCCTCCTCGACCTGATGCTGCCGGACCTCGACGGTTTCGGCGTCTGCGAGATCCTCCGGCGCGATCCCCTCACCGCGACCATTCCAATCATCATCGTCTCGGCGTGGGCCTCGCACGACTCGCGCAACCTCGGCCTCGAGCTCGGCGCCCTCGATTACATCACCAAGCCGTTCAGCCCGCAGGAACTGGTCGAGCGGGTCAATCGCCTCATCCATCTCCGGGCCGGTTGAGCCGGCGGCCGGAGACCGGCCGGGCGTGGAACACCGCGCCCACTCCGGCGTTGCCACCAGCCGCCCGGCGGCAGAATACGCCGGTGTGAAGGCCACCGATCTCGCCCTCAACCGGATCCTCGGCATCCGGACCGCGCCGGCGGGCGCGCCCCACCTGCTGGAAATGGCCGCCGCGCCCGCGTTGCTCAACCACGTGGGCACGATCCATGCCGCCGCGCAGTTCGCGCTGGCCGAGGCTGCCAGTGCCGAGTGCCTGCAACGGCATTTCCCCGACCTCGACGGGCGGGTGTTCGCCGTCGTGCGCGAGGTCGAAGTGAAATACCGGAAGGCCGCCCACGGCGACTTGCTCGCCGGCGGCACCGTCGATCCCGCCACGGCCGCCGGCCTGCGGCGCGAGCTGGCCGAACGCGGGCGCACATTTGCCGTGATCCTCGTTGATCTCCGGGACCGCGAGGGCACGCTGACCTTCCATGGCAAGTTCCAATGGTTCGTCAGCCTGTCGCCCGGCGCGCCGGGCTAGCGTCCCGGCCCGGTGCCGGCGCATTTTCGCCGTCTTCCTGGCGGCGACGGTGGCCGGGCGGGCGGCGCCGCCAGAATATTTTCGCGAAGCTCTGGCGAAGTTCAGTGCCGAAGTCCCGCCCGGCTGGGCGTACACCCAGACCACCGTGCGCGGCGACGAGTCGACGGTGGAACGATTCGACCCGGGCCGGCCGCCGGCGGAGCAATGGGTCCTCGTGGCGCACAACGGGAAGCCGCCTCCGCCCGAGGAGCTGGAGAAATACGGCAAGTTCAAGGCGGCCAGCGCGCCGCCGCTCGCCCAGGCGGCCTTTCACCGCAATGACATCGATCCCGGCAGCATCCGCCTCGAGCGCGACGAGCCTGATCGCGGGGTCTTCAGCGCCGGATTCCGGCCGGAAGCCTCCGCCGCCGACAAGATGCTCGACCACCTGCGCCTCGAGCTGGTCGTGCACAAGCAGCCGGCGTGGGTCGAGGAATACGCGCTCGAACTGCTGGCGCCCTATTCGCCCGTGCTCGGGGTCAAGATGAACCAGCTTTCCGTGCGCTTCAGGTTCAACCCGCCCGGCCCCGACCGCCCCAGCCTGCCGGCCCTGAGCACGTCGTGGTTCGCGGGCCGCATCTTCTTTGTCCCGACTTCCGAGGATCTGCGCGTGAGCTTCACCGAATTTGCCCGCGCCGGCGCCGGCCGCTGAGGCGGCGGCGCGGGCGAATCGCGTTTGACAATATTCCCCAATGCTTTGCCCTAGGATGCCGTCGCACCTCTCCCCGTGAAAAGCCTTCCCTTCCGTTGGCAGCTGACGCTCTTCATTGTGCTGATTTGCGGTCTGACGCTGGCCCTGGCTTTCGCGGGGCTCTACCTCTACAACGTCCAGCAGTTCAACAACGAGGTGCAGCGACGGCTCGATCGCACCAAGAACGTGCTGCTCGACAGCCTGACGGTGGCGCTCGCCCAGAAACCGAACGCGACCGACCTGCCCCTGAAGCTGCTCGAGGCCGATGCCCAGATCTCCGCGGCCGCGGTCTATTCGGCGGAAAACCAGCTCCTCGCGCGCTATATCCGGCCCGGGAGCAACGAGGTCGTGCCGCCCGTTCCCAGCGTGAGCGCCCGCCTGCTGTCCAATGACCGGGCCGTGGTCTGGACCCAGATTCGTTCCCCCAAGGGAACCTTCCTCGGCACGCTGTTCCTCAAGGCCGAGCTGAGCCAGGCCGATGTCGAGCAGTTCTCCGACCTGCTCCGCGGCTCCGCCATCGTCTTCCTCGCGTCATCGCTGCTCGCCTTCGTGGCCGCTTACCGCCTGCAACGCCACATCACCCGGCCGATTGTCGAGCTCGCGGCCGTCTCGGCCAACGTCCAGAACACGCGCGACTACGGCGTCCGCGTGTCGTCCGCCGCCAGCGGCGAGATTGGCGTGCTCATCAACTCGTTCAACGCGATGCTCGACACCATCCAGACGAACACGACCGCGCTGGACCTGGCCCGCATCGCCGCGGAGGACGCCAAGGAGAAGATCCACCAGGCGAACGACCAGCTGGAGGAAGCCAACCGCACGCTCGAGGCCCGGGTGGAGGAGCGCACCCGCCTGCTCGTCAAGGCCAGCCGCGACGCCGAGGAGGCCAGCAAGGCCAAGAGCAGCTTCCTGGCGAAGATGAGCCACGAGCTGCGCACCCCCCTCAACGCCATCATCGGCTACAGCGAGATCATGAAGGAGGATGCGGAGGACGACGGCGATGCGCGCCGCGCCGCCGACCTCGACAAGGTGCTCAACGCCGCCCGCCACCTGCTCGGCCTCATCAACGACGTGCTCGACATCTCGAAGATCGAGGCCGGCAAGATGGAGCTCTACCTGGAGAATTTCGAACTGCAGAAGGTCCTCAACGAGGTCGTCGCCACCGCCACGCCGCTTGTCGCCAAGAAGGGCAACACGCTGAAGATCGAGTGCCCGCCCGACATCGGTTCCATGCACGCGGATGCCACCAAGCTGCGCCAGATGCTCCTGAACCTGATGAGCAATGCCAGCAAGTTCACCGAGAACGGCACGATCACGATCCGGGCGTCCCGCCGCCCGGCGGCCAACACCGACATGATCGAGGTGGCCGTCATCGACACCGGCATCGGCATGAACGACGAGCAGCTCGGCCGCCTCTTCAAGGCGTTCAGCCAGGCGGACGCCTCGACCGCCAGCAAGTACGGCGGCACCGGCCTGGGCCTGGCGATCTCGAAGCAGTTTGCACAGATGATGAAGGGCGACATCACCGTCGCCAGCACCCCGAACGTCGGGTCGACCTTCACCATCCGCCTCCCGGCGGACGTCGACGTCAAGCAGCCGTCGGTGGTCGGCACCTCCGAGCAGCGCCTGACCAAGTCGCCGTTCCCGACGGAAGGCAGCAAACCGCGCGTCCTCATCATCGACGACGACGAGAACGTCCTCACCCTGCTCTCCAAGCTGCTGCAAAAGAGCGGCTATCTCACGACCACCGCCGAGACGGGCGAGAAGGGCCTGAAGTTCGCCCTCGAGGAGAAACCCGACATCGTGATCCTCGACGTGATGTTGCCCGGCATCGACGGCTGGACGGTGCTGACGAAGCTGCAGGGGCATCGCGAGACCGCCGAGATCCCCGTGATCGTCCTCACCGCCGGACACGAGGTCGACATGGCCCTGTCGCTTGGCGCCGGCAGCGTGCTGCGCAAGCCGGTCGACGCCTCGCGCCTGACCGCCGAGATCGCGATGCAGCTCAACCCGACGGCGAGCGGCTACGTGCTCATCATTGAGGATGACCACGACGCGCGCGACATCGTGATCCGCATGCTGGAGCGCGAGAACTACAAGTTCCGCGCCGCCACCAACGGCAACGCCGCGCTGCGCATCCTGAAGAAGAGCCGGCCGGGCATCATCCTCCTCGACCTGAAGATGCCCGGCATGAACGGCTTCGAATTCCTCGAGATCCTCGGGCAGCACCCGGAATGGGGCAAGATTCCCATCGTGGTGGTGAGCTCGATGGATATCACCGCCGAGATGCGCGACTACCTCAAGACCCGCGTCGTCGCGATCCTGCAGAAGAGCAAGTTCAACCGCGATGACCTGAACGCCTTGATCCGTCCCGTGCTGCAAACCTGAACGCTTGCCGCGCGCCGGAATTCCCCCTATCTGTCCAATCAACTTCCCCCCATGCCCAGAATCCTGCTCGTCGAAGACAACGAAATGAACCGCGACATGCTTTCCCGTCGCCTGGAGAAGCGCGGCTACACGCTGAGCATCGCGGTCGACGGGGGGGTCGGCGTCGCGCTCGCCCGCAGTGAAAAGCCCGACCTCATCCTCATGGACATGAGCCTGCCGGTGATCGACGGTTGGGAGGCCACCAAGCAGCTGAAGGCCGACCCCGAGACCGCGAAGATTCCCATCATCGCCCTCACGGCGCACGCCATGGACAGCGACCGGCAGAAGGCCATCGACGCCGGCTGCGACGATTTCGACACCAAGCCCGTCGAACTCACCCGCCTGCTTGGCAAGATCGAGGAACTCCTGAAGAAATTCCCGCCCAAGGCATGAGCGATCCCGGCTCCAAACCCGCCGGCGAATCCGTCACGTCACCCGGTTCGCTGGCGCCCCTCCTGCGCGCGCTGCGCTCGCGCGACATGGAGGCCCTGTCCAAGCTGCGGCATTCGTTGCGCACGCCGCTGAACCAGATCATCGGCTACAGCGAGATGCTGATGGAGTCGGCCGAGGAAAACAACGTGGCGACCATCATGGTCGACCTGAAGCGCATCCATACCTCGGGTGGCCAGCTCCTCGCGCTGATCAACGACGCCCTCGCCCCGTGGAAGATCGAGACGGGCAAGATCGACTTCGCCGGCCTGCGCCGCGACATGCGCACGCCGCTCAACGCCGTCATCGGTTACGCCGAGCTGTGCCTGGACGAGGCCACCGCCGGCAAGCACGAGGACCTGGTCAAGGACCTCGAGAAGATCCTCAAGGCCGGCAAGAACCTCTTCGCGCTCTTCGAAAGCGCCTCCTACCCCGACCAGATCGACATCGGCAGCCCGTCCGCCGACCTCGGCATCGCCGGCGACGTGACCCTCGGCGCCGTCACGCCACCCGCGATCCCGGTGACGACGCCGGAGGATTTCGGCGTCTCCGCCTCGCCGCTGCCCGCCGCGAAGATCCTGGCAGTAGACGACGACGACATGAACCGCGACATGCTCGTCCGCCGCCTCCGGAAGCTGAGTTACGATGTGTCCGAGGCCACGAACGGCCGCGAGGCGCTCCGAATGCTCAAGGACGGGAACTTCGACCTTGTCCTCCTCGACATCCTCATGCCCGACCTCGACGGGTTCCAGACCCTGGAATTCATGAAGGCCGACCCGCGGCTCAAGCACGTGCCGGTCATCATGCTCACGGCGCTTGACGACGTCGAGAGCACCGTCCGCTGCATCGAGGCCGGCGCCGAGGATTACGTCCCGAAGCCCTTCAACCCGACGGTGCTGCGGGCCCGCATCACGGCCTCGCTGGACAAGAAGCGCCTGCGCGACCAGGAGCAGGCCTACCTGGCCCAGCTGCAGATCGAGCGCACCAAGTCCGAGCGCCTGCTCCTCAATGTCCTGCCGAAGGCCATCGCCGAGCGGCTGAAGGCCGGCCAGCGCACCATCGTCGACAGCTTCATCGACGCGACCGTCCTGTTCGCCGACATCGTCGGCTTCACGCGCATCGCCTCCAAGCAGTCGCCGCACCGCACCGTGCAGCTGCTCAACGAGATCTTCTCCGGCTTCGACCGGATAGCCGAGCAGCTCGAGCTCGAGAAGATCAAGACGATCGGCGACGCCTACATGCTGGTCAGCGGCGTGCCCGTGATGCGCAACGACCATGCCGACGCCTGCGCCGCCGCCGCGTTCGAGATGCTCGAGGCGGTCCGCGTCTTCAACCGCCGCCACCAGCTCGACTGGAACATCCGCATCGGCATGAACAGCGGCCCCGTTGTCGCCGGCATCATCGGCACCAAGAAGTTCTCGTACGACCTTTGGGGCGACACCGTCAACATCGCCAGCCGCATGGAATCCCAGGGCCAGGCGGGCAAGATCCAGGTTTCGGAAATCACGATGAAGCTGCTCGGCGACAAATACGAGTTCGAGCCGACCGGGCAGATCGACCTGAAGAGTTCGACCCGGATGCCGGCCTACCTGCTCCGCCGCAAGGGCGAGCGGAAACAGGCTTAGCCGCCGGTGGACGGCCGGTCTCCGGACCGGCGGCCATGACGCCCTGCGGCCGGCCGGGGCGCCGGCCCTCCCACGATCGGTTACCCCGTGTCCGGCTGAGGTACGGGCCCGACCACGCAACGCCCGCCACGCGCCATCCAGCACGGCATCACCCGCGCGCCGCCCACCTGAATACCAGCGTGGTGAGCCCGGGCAGGGTCAGGCTGAGCGAATTCTCGTAGCCGTCGGCCAGCGCGGTCGACGACTGCTTGCCCCCGTGGTTGCCGAATCCGGTGCCGCCATAGTACGAAGAATTGGTGTTCAGCACTTCCTTCCAATAGCCGGCGTGCGGCACCCCGACATGGTAGCGCGTGCGCGTCACCGGCGTGAAGTTGCTGATGACCAGGTACGCGGCGCGGTCGGCCTCGTCCATCCGGAGAAAACTGATGACGCTGTGGTCGCCATCGGTGCAGTTCACCCAGCGGAAGCTGCCCGGCCGGAAATCGTTCGCGCTGAGCAGCGGCTCGCCCACATAAAGGCGGTTCAGGTCGCGCACGAGGTGCCGCAAGCCCTCGTGTTCCGGATGCTGGAGGAGGTGCCACTCGAGGCTGTCGTCGTGGTTCCATTCGCCGCGCTGGCCGAATTCGCCGCCCATGAAGAGCAGCTTCTTGCCAGGATAAAGCCAGACGTAGCCATAGAGCGCCCGCAGGTTGGCGGCCTTGTCCGCGAGGCTGCCCGCGCCCATCTTCGCCAGCATCGAGCCCTTCAGGTGCACGACCTCGTCGTGGGAGTAGACCGAGATGAAATTCTCCGAGTACTGGTAGATCATCCCGAAGGTCAGCTTGTCGTGCGACCACTTGCGGTGGACGGGATCCTTTTGGAAATAGGCCAGCGTGTCGTGCATCATGCCCATGTTCCACTTGTAGTCGAAGCCCAGCCCGCCGTCCCGCGTCGGCCGGCTGACCATGGCGAAGGCCGTCGACTCTTCCGCAATCGTGACGGCGCCGGGATGGTAGTGGTGCACGAGGTCATTGACCTGGCGGAGGAAGTTGATGGCGTCGATGTTCTCGCGCCCGCCGTACTGGTTGGGAATCCACTCGCCTTCCTTGCGCGAGTAATCGAGGTAGAGCATCGACGCCACCGCATCCACCCGGAGGCCGTCGATATGGTAGCGCTCGAGCCACGACAGCGCGCTGCCGACCAGGAAGCACCGCACCTCGTGCCGGCCGTAGTTGAAAATCAGCGTGCCCCAATCCATGTGCGCGCCCAGGCGCGGGTCGGCGTGCTCGTAGAGGTGGGAGCCGTCGAACTGCGCCAGCGCGAAGGCGTCCCGCGGGAAATGGGCCGGCACCCAGTCGACGATCACGCCGATGCCGCGCTGGTGCAGGTGGTCGACGAAGAACTGGAAGTCCTCCGGCGTGCCCCAGCGGTGCGACGGGGCGAAATAGCCGGTCACCTGGTAGCCCCAGGACCCGGTGAACGGAAACTCGCTCACGGGCAGGACCTCGACGTGCGTGAAGCCCATCTCCACGACGTAGTCGGCCAGCAGCGGCGCCAGTTCGCGGTACGAGTACGGCCGGTTGGCCTCGGCGGCGTTGCGCTTCCACGACCCGAGATGCACCTCGTAGATCGACATCGGCCGGTCCGGCTGCCCGGCCCGCTCCCGCCGTTTCTCCATCCACTCGCCGTCGCCCCAGCGATACCGGCTCACGTCGCACACGATCGCCGCATTGTTCGGGGGCGATTCGAAGCAGGTCCCGTACGGATCGGTCTTCATCCGCATGTGCCCCTGGTGGTCCCAGATGGCGAACTTGTAGAGCTCTCCCTCCTGCGCCCCCGGCACGAACAATTCCCAGACGCCGGACGCGCCGAGCGGCCGCATGGGATGATAGCGCGGGTCCCAGTTGTTGAAATTCGCCACCACCGAGACGCGCGACGCGGCCGGCGCCCAGACCGCAAACGCCACGCCGGGCACGTCGCCCATCATCCGCGGGTGGGCGCCGAGCTTGTCGTAGACGCGATGTTCGTTGCCTTCGTTGAACAGGTAAAGGTCCTGGGCGGACAGCGAGGGCAGGAATGAGTACGCGTTGTAGACCTGGTGGATGTCGCCCCACGAGGTCTCGTAGCGCAGCTGGTAGCGGAAGACCTTCTTCCCGGGAATGAAGACCTCGAAGAATCCCTCCGGCGCCAGCCGGGTCATCGGATGCGCCGGCGCCCCGGCGGCGTCGAGTTCCACCACCTCGCAGCGCACGGCAGCCCGGATGAACGCCCGCACCACCACGCCGCTGCGCCGCGCGTGCTTCATCGGGTGCATGCCGAGCCAGCCGTGCGGGTTGGCCTGGTGGTTGCCAAGGAAAGCATTCAGCTCGTTCTGCGGGATGATCACGGGACGGGTTTCGCCTTACTCTGCCGCGACCGTCCGTCGCGTCTAGCCGAAATCCTTCGGCCGGGGCGCCCACCGCAGGCACGGACGCGAACCAGCCGGCGCCGCGCGTGTCCATGCGGATTCCCGCGGCCCCGCCGGGTTTCCCCGTGGGAAATCTCGTTGCACCCTCCCCCTCCGCCCGCCACTCCAATCCCATGACTTTCTCCCGACTGCGCCGGCGCCTTGCGTTCTGCTCGGCTGCGCTCGTCCTGGCCGGGAGTCCGGGCCTCCGCGCGCAGGAAGCGCCGGTCATCTCGGGCAAGACGGTCACCTCCGACCTGGCGACCGGCGAGTCCGTCCTCACCGGGGACGCGCGCATCGTCCAGGGCGACACGATCCTCACGGCCGACGAGATTCGCTACAACACCGGCACGGGCGAGGCCGTGGCGACGGGCCATTTCAACCTCACCGTGGGCCGGCGCCGGCTCGTCGCCGATCGCGGGACCTACAACCTCGCGACCCGGCAGATCCATGTGGTCAACCTCCGCCTCGGCCAGTTCCCGATCTATCTTTCGGGCGAGACGGTCAACGGCACGCTCGACGAGCTCGTGTTCACGAATGCCACCGTCTTCTTCCGCGAGGACGCCGCCTACACTCCCTCCCTCCACGCCCATCATCTGACCTACGCGCGCGGCCGGATTGTCCGCGCGGACGGCCTCAGCCTCGGGTTGCTGGGCGGGCATTTCCTGCCGATTCCCCGTTTCGAGCAGGCGCTCGACACCCCCTACGTTTCCTACGTCAACGCCAGCGCCGGCTACCGCGGCAACCTCGGCGTCTTCGGCCTGGCGGGCCTCCACCTGCCCGTCACCGACAGCCTGAAGCTCGGCGCCGACGCCGGCTTCTACACCTCGCGCGGCCTCATGCTGGGCCCGTCCGGCCGGTACCACGACGTGACGGGCGACAGTTCCATCGACGGTTGGTTCAAGTCCGGCTACATTTATGATTACGGGAGCCGGGGGCACGACATCCTCGGCCAGCCGATTCCCCACGGCCGCTCGTACTTCGAGTGGGAGCAGCGCCAGAACATCGGCGAGCATTTCACGCTCAACGGCCAGTTCAACTACTGGAGCGACTCGGCGATCCTCCGCGATTTCGAGAACAAGGCCTTCCGCAACGTGCAGCAGCCCGACTCGTTCCTCGAGGCCGCCTACACCGGCGACAACTACGTGCTCAGCGCCTTCGCCCGTTTTCACCCCAACTCGTTCCAGCGGGTCCAGGAGCGGCTGCCCGAGGTGCGCCTGGACCAGTTGCCGACCGCACTGCCGCTCGGGCTGACCGAGCGCTTCTCCGCCAGCGCCGCCGTGCTCCAGGCGGATGCGTTTGGCCCGACGCCCGACCTCCGCACCAACCGGCTCGACGCCTACTACGGCCTCGAGCGCACCCTCGCCCCGACCCCGTGGTTCGCGATCACGCCGGTCGCCGGCGGCCGCGTGACCTATTACACCGATGCGCTCAGCGGCCGGTCCACGTACACCCGCACGCTGGGCGAGGTCGGTTTCGACGCCCATCTCCTCGCGAGCGGGACCTTCGACTACAAGAATCCCCTCTGGGACATCGACGGCCTGCGCCACCTCGTGCAGCCGACGCTCTCCTATCGCTACGCCCCCGAAGCCGCCGCCGGGCGGGCTTACATTCCCCCGATCGACAGCCGCGTGTTCTCCACCTACCTGCAGCCGCTCTCGATCGCCGATTCGCGCAACATCGACGACCTGACCGCGCTGAACACGCTGCGCCTGTCCCTCAACAACACGCTGCAAACCCGTGACGCCAAGTATGGGTCCCGCGATCTCGCGTCGCTCAACTTCGCCGCCGACTATCGCTTCGATCGGGGCACCGCGCCCCAGGCGCTTTCCGACCTCTACACCGAGTTCGCCCTCCAGCCCGCCCCGTGGCTGCGCTGGGAGCTTTTCCACCGCTTCGACCCGCACGCAGCCAGGCAGCAGGAGCTCAACACCGGGCTCGTCATCGCCGACCAGGAATGGTGGTCCGCCCGGCTGGCGACCCATTACCTGCGCGGCAACTACGAGGAGTATTACCTCGAGTACCGCCAGCGGCTCAACGAGGTCTGGGACGTCGCCGGCCAGTGGCGCTACGACGCGCGCAACCACCGTTTCGACGAACAGAGCTACGGGGTCTGGCAGCGGATCGGCCAGACGTGGGCGGTGAAATATGAGGTGTCGTGGTTCTCCGGCCCCCGCCGCGAAAGCGCCTTCGCCCTGAACCTCGAGGTCGAGCTCCTGAAGTTCTGATCGCCTTGGCCGCGGTTCACGCCTTCCGTGGTCGCACCGTCCCGATGAACCCGGCCATCGCCGCCAACCAGCAGCGCCTCTTCCTCGCCTTTGTCGCCGAACTGCGGCCCCAGGTGCGCCGCGACAGCTCGCTGCCGCGGCGCATCAAGGAACTGCTCGCGCGGCACCGCGCCATCGGCTCGCGCGACCGCAAGCTGTACCGCGAGCTCGTCTACACGTGGTTGCGCCACCTCCCGTGGATCGAGCCGTTCCTCGACGCGGATCCCGCCCTCGCCGCCCGCCTCACCGCCTGGCTGGCCCCCGAACTGAAGCCGACCGCGGCGTATCGCGCCGCCGTGTGCGGCGACTGGCCGGTCGTGCCGGCGGCGCTCCGGGAAAAGGCCGCCGTCCTCACCTCGCTGGTGCCGGGCCCAACCTTTGCCCCCGAGGCGCTGCTGCCGGCCTGGTTTCGCGAGCATTGCCCGGCGGCCTTCGAACCGCCGCACCTCGACGCGCTGAACAGCCGTGCGAACATCTGGGTCCGGCTGCAATGCAACGACCGCGAGCTCGTGCTGGGCGAGTTCCGCGCGCGCGGCTGGAGCTTCCACCTTCCGGCCGGCCACCCGGAGGCCGTGTGCCTGCCGCCCAACGCTGAGGTCGCAAACACGGATGCCTATCGCCGCGGCTTCGTCGAGATCCAGGACCTTGGCTCGCAGCTCGTGCTGGCCCACGCCCCGATCGTTGCCGGCACTCGCTGGCTCGACGCCTGCGCCGGGGCCGGCGGCAAGACCCTGCAACTCGCCCGGCTCGTGGGCCTCAACGGGCAGGTCGACGCCACCGACATTCGCGCCGACATCCTGGACGAACTCCGCGACCGGGCCCAACGCGCCCGCCTGGGCAACGTTCGCATTACGAACAATCCGGGGGCCGACTACGACGGTGTCCTGGTCGACGCCCCCTGCTCGGGCTCCGGCACCTGGCGGCGGCAACCCCATCTTAAGTGGTACGTGACGCCGGAGTCAGTCGAGGCCTTTGCCCGAACCCAACGGGACATCCTTTCGGCCCAGGCGGCGCGCGTGAAACCGGGTGGACTTCTCGTCTATGCCACCTGCTCCCTCAGCCACCACGAGAACCACGATGTCGTCCAGGCCTTCCTGCAGGCCCAGGCCGGCTTCACGGCCGTGAAGCCGGAGGTCCCGCCCGGCAGCGTGTTTGACGGCGCCGGCTCCACCTTGCTGCCGGGCACGCGGGACACGGATGGCTTCTACGTCGCGGTCCTGCGCCGAACGTAGCCCAATCGCCGGGCGGCCGGCGCAGGATGCCGGCATTTGACCTCGCCGGGCGGATCCGGAAGGATGGGAGCAACCCGAACCGCACCACCCGTCTCCTGCCATGATCATCGCCACTGCCAATCCGGCCAACCAGCTCGTGCAGTTGCGCTTCTTCGGACGCGTGGTTCCGGCGCAGGTGGCCCAGGGTCGCGCGGAACTCGCCGCGCTGCTCGCCGGGGTGGCCGACGGGTTTCAGCTGCTGGTCGACCTGAGCGAACTCGAATCCATGGACCTCGCCTGCGCCCCGGAGATGGGCCGCATCATGGAACTGTGCAGCCAGCGCCGGGTTGGCCTGGTGGTCCGGATCGTGCCGGATCCCGCGAAGGACATCGGCATGAACATCCTTTCCGCGTTTCACTATCATCACCGCCCCAGCATCCTCACGTGCCGGACCCTGCGCGAGGCGGGGGCGGCGCTCGGCCTCGACCCGGCGGCCGGCCGCCCCGGCGGCGCCGGGACCGCGGAACCGCCCGGTCCGCGTTGACGCCATCTGGGAGTTTGACGACCGCGTCTCCGCTCGTACCTTGGCCCGAGCTCACCCATGCCCGCTTATACCCTGAAAGTGAATGGGCAGGCCCGCCAGGTGGACGCGGCGGCCGACACGCCGCTGTTGTGGATCCTGCGCGACCATCTCGACCTCGTCGGCACCAAGTACGGCTGCGGCATCGGCCAGTGCGGCGCCTGCACCGTGCATTTGAACGGCGTGCCGATGCGGTCCTGCCAGCTCATGGTCTCGACGGTGGTGGGAGGCGAGATCACCACCATCGAGGGCCTCGATCCCGCGGGCCGGCACCCCTTGCAGCAGGCCTGGTGCGACCACGACGTGCCCCAATGCGGCTACTGCCAGGCCGGCCAGATCATGACCGCCGCGGCCTTCCTCAAGTCCAACCCGCATCCCAGCGATGACGAAATCTACGGCGCGATGGCCGGCAATCTCTGTCGCTGCGGCACCTATGCCCGCATCCACGCCGCCATCAAACAGGCCGCCGGGCTGCCGGCGCCGGGAGGCGCGAAATGAAATCCCCGGCCCACCCCGCCCCGTCGTCCGGGACACAAGACGCGCTCTCCCGCCGCGACTTCATCCGCGTCTCCAGCCTGGCGGGCGGCGGTTTCCTGCTCAGCCTTGCCCTGCCGGGCGAGGCCTGGGCGCAGCCGGCCCAGGCGCTCGACGATTCGACGCGGGCCTTCACCCCGAGTCCTTTCATCAAGATCACACCGCAGAACATCATCACGATTCTCGCCAAGAATCCCGAGACCGGCCAGGGTGTGAAGACTTCCCTCCCGATGATCGTGGCCGAGGAACTGGATGCCGACTTCTCAAGCGTGGTGATCGAACAGGCCGGGCTGCGCGGCGACGTCGGCGCGCAGTTCGCCGGCGGCAGCCGCTCCACGCCGGACAATTACCTGCGGTTGCGTCGCGCCGGGGCCACGGCTCGCTTCATGTTGATTGAAGCTGCCGCCCAGATGTGGAAGGTCCCGGCCGCCTCGCTCATCACGGCACATGGCCAGGTGATCAATCCCGCCAACGGCGACCGGTTGACCTACGGCCAGCTCGCCAGCAAGGCCGCCACCCTCCCGCTGCCCGACGAAAACTCGGTCAAGCTCAAGAGCGAGGAGGACTTCAAGATTCTCGGCTCGCGCGTCGGCGGCATCGACAATCCCAAAATCGTCACGGGCCAGCCGTTGTTCGGCATCGACCAGAAGCTCCCGGGCCTGGTGTACGCCGCCTACGAAAAGTGCCCGGTCTTCGGCGGCAAGGTGATCAGCGCCAACCTCGATCACATCAAGGCGCTGCCCGGGGTGCTCGACGCGTTCGTGCTCGAGGGCACCGACAACATCAGCGGCCTCGTGCCGGGCGTGGCCATCGTGGCCCGCTCCACTTGGGCGGCCTTTGCAGCCAAACGGCAGTTGCAGGTCGTCTGGGATGAGAGCGCCGCCGACGGCCATGCAACGGAGACCTACGCTGCGAAAGCCGCGGAGCTCGCCCAAACCGGCGGAGCCACGGTTCGACACGACGGCGATGTCGACGCGGCGTTCGCGACGGCGGCCAAGGTGGTCGAGGGCGCCTACGCTTACCCGTTCCTCAACCACGCGACCCTGGAACCGCAGGGCTGCACGGCCTGGGCCAAGGACGGCGGCATCGAGTTCTGGACCACCTCGCAGACCCCGGGCTCGGGCCAGGACCTCGTTTCGCGCACATTCAATATCCCGAAGGAAAAGCTGAAGCTGAACATGGTCCGTGCCGGCGGCGGGTTCGGGCGCCGCCTGGCCAACGACTATATGGCCGAAGCGGCCGCCATCGCCCTGCGGACCAACGCCGCGCCGGTGAAGCTGACCTGGACGCGCGAGGACGACATGCGCCACGATTGTTTCAGCCGGCCCGGCGGCTTTCATTTCCTCAAGGGCGCGGTGGACGCCCAAGGCCGGCTGTCCGCGTGGCACAACCACTTCGTCACCTTCGGCTACAAGAGCAGCGAGAAGGTCGCCTCCAGTGCGGACCTGAGCCTGGACGAATTCCCCGCCCGATTTCTCCCCAATTACCGCCTCGACCAGTCGATCATCCCCACGATTGTCCCGACCGGCCCGATGCGTGCGCCGCGCAGCAATGCCCTGGCGTTCGTCATGCAGAGCTTCATCGACGAGCTCGCCCATGCCGGGGGGCGCGATCCGGTCGAATTCCGCCTCGAGCTGCTGGGCGACGACCGCGTCGTTCCGCCCGGCGGCCCGCAGCGCGGGCCCGCCTATGATGCGACGCGGATGAAGAACGTCGTCCGGCTGGCCGCCGAAAAGTCCGGCTGGGGGCGAAAGCTGCCCAGGGGCGAAGGCATGGGCGTGGCGTTTCACTTCAGCCATTCCGGCTACATCGCGATGGTGGCGGAGGTGGCGGTCGCCCCGGACGGCACGCTCAAGGTCCGCCAGTTCACCGCGGCGGTCGACGTCGGCCCGATCATCAACCTCAGCGGCGCCGAGAACCAGGTGCAGGGATCGATCGTCGACGGCATCAGCGCCGCGTGGCTGCAGGAATTGACCTTCGAGCGCGGCCGGGCCGTGCAGGGCAACTTCGACACCTACCCGCTCCTGCGCTCGACGGAGACGCCGGCCATGGCGGTGCACTTCCTGCAGAGCAGGAATCCGCCCACCGGCCTCGGCGAACCGGCCTACCCGGTGGTCCCGCCGGCGCTCTGCAACGCCATCTTTGCGGCCACCGGGAAACGCATCCGCCAGCTCCCGCTCACCCGCAACGACCTGCGCTGGGCCTGACCGGCCGGGGCGCGGCCCCCGGCCGCCCCCACGGCGTCAGCGGGCGCGGAGCGTCTTGAGCTTCCGCACGTCGATCACCAGGTCGTACGCGCCGCGCGCGGGCTCGTCGAGGCCGGAGGCGAAGGTGAAGCTCACGCCCTTGGGCAGCTTGGCGCCGTAGCGGTCGCGCATCGCCGCCTTGAACATCTCGCTCGCGGCTTCATCCGTGCCCGCGGTGATGGCACCGAATTCGTCGGCGAAGCTGCGGTCGGTGGACCGGTCATCCGGGCGGGCCAGCACGCAGTAGACCTTCGTGCCGGCCTTGAAGCTGGTCCGGTTGACGGCATTCTGGAACAGCTCCCACTCGTTGCCCTGGGGTTCCGCGATGAGGCCGACCGAGTTCTGGAACGCCGTCCAGGCCGCGACCGCGACGAGCAGGGCCAGCGCGCCATAATAGACCGGCAGCTTGAGGTGCCCGGTGGTGCGCAGCGAGCGCAGGCCGAAGATGACCAGCACGAGCACCAGCCCGGCGAGCGGGAACAAGGTGCGATAGCCGGGCGTGCGGTCCGCCGAAAAGAGATTGAACCCGTGCGCCAGGAAGGGCGCCGCCAGGGCGGAGAGCGCCCACCGCCGGCCCAGGGTGGCCTCCGCCTTCATCCCGGTGCGCCAGGCAAAGGCGAGCACCGCCACGACCACGACGACCGCGCCCCAGAACATGCCCGCGCCCACGTTGAAATTGTCCCGCAGCGCATACAGCGCCAGCGCGTCGGGCAGCGGCTGCCAGAAAAACCAGACCAGCTTCGTGAACAGCTCGGGCTCGAGCCGCAGGCGCCCGGATTCGATGAAGACGCCGTTGTTGAACATCATCCGGACCACCAGGTAGCTGAACCCCACGCCGATGCCCAGCGCGGCGAGGTGAATGGCGCACCATTTGCGGTCGGTCAGCGATTCGCGCCCGCTGCGCACCAGCAGCACCGCGACGATCGGCACGAGCGCGAAAAAGGCGTTCGCCTGGTAGATGAACGCCGCCAGGCTGTAGATCAGGCAGCCACCGAGCAGCGCCACGACGCGCTTGAGCCCGCCCCGCTCCAGCTCCGTTTCAATGGCCGAGAACCCGGCCACCGCCAGCAACAACGCAAGCACGAGCGGCCAGCCCGAGGCCCAGCTCGCCATCACCTGGCCCGCCGGCAGCAGCACGAGGCCCAGCCCGATCGCCGCGGCCTCGATTTCCGACCAGCCCGACTGGAACAGCTGGCGCCACAGGGCAATGGCCAGGAGGGTCAGCAGCGCCACGCCCAGGAAACGCATCAAGGGCAGCCGCGTGACGTCGTTTACCACATTGAACGTCGTCTCGACCAGGGCTCCGCCGAGCGGCCGGCCCTGGGAGGCCTGGCGGTGGACGATCTTGCTCGGCTCCTCGCGTGCTTCACGCAGGTTCGCGTAATCGTCGCGAAAGCCGTACTCGTGGAAGATCGTCTGCGAGTAGACCAGGAAGGGCGTCAGCAAAAGCACGTAAAGGCAAATGCGGGTGCGAATCATCAGAGGGGCATCTCCTGCTGGTCGGTTTCTGGCTTAATGCCGAGAAACCGTCCATATCGTTCAAGCCAATCGTCGATTTTTACGAGATAATAGTCGGCATCGTAGGGCTTCCGGGCGGAATCGAAATCCGCGATGGGCTGCGCCCGCTGCCAGTCGGCGGCCTGGCCCTTCGCCTTCGGCCCGATGAAATAGGTCACGCGCTCGCCCATGCGCGGCCGCGGGTTCATGCGCAGGGCCACCTCAGCGGCGGCGCGCCGGGGCTTTCCGCCCCCGGCCACCCATTGCTCGTAGGCCTCCGGGTTCTGGCTCAGGGTCTCCGACTTCGCCAGCTCCGCCACCGGAAGCTCGCGCGCCGCGATCGCCTGCCGCAGCCGCTGCACTTCGCCGACGGGCGAGTCCGGCGTCACGCCGAGGAGGAAGGCGATGAGCTGGTCGCCGAGCCGCTTCAGGAAGGGCTCGATCCCGCGCGAGCGCAGCGCCGAGCCACGCAGCGTGATCTCGCCGCCGGCGGCCAGGGCGTAGTTCTTCGCCTTGTAGCAAAACATCGCGTCATAGGCCCCGTCGAACTCGAGCTCGATCCCCGGCGGCAGGATCGACGCCACCAGCCCGAGCAGCTCCTCCGGGTGGGCGAAATGGCGCTCGGCGGAGAGGTAGATGCCGTCGGTGTCGGCCTCGAGGATGACGCAGCCGTGCTTCTCGAATTCGGCGATGAGCGCCTGCAGGAGCTCGCGCCCGCGCCGGGTCACCTCGGCCGCCAGCTCGCCGTCGCCAAACCGCGCGGCCGAGAAGCCGAGGTAACCGTAGAACGAATTGATCAGGATCTTGAACGTGGCCTGGCGGGCCTGCGCCTCGTCGCGCTCCGCCGCCGTCGGCGCGGTGCGCGCCAGCTGCTTGTATTTCAGGCGGTATTCGCGGAGGCGCCGCAGCAGCGGGATGAACACGCCCAGCGTGTCGCCCTTGGGATTCCGGCCCATCTGGAGCAACAGGCTCGGATACAGCGAGGCGACGTCGAAGTGCAGCACATGCCGGAACACGCCTTCGTGGAAGCTGCGCGTGAACCCGCCCTCGAAGGTCTCGATCTCGCCCAACGGCGCCGGGCAGCTGGCGCCCGCATGGAAATATTCCTCAAGAAACAGCAGGTCGATCTTGCCGGCCGTCCCGCGGAGCGCGGCCTCCTGCAGCAGCAACGGGAAGGCCCGGGCCTGCTCGAAATAGGTCGGCACCAGCACGTCGGCGAGGCCCTTGGTCTCGCGCAGGTCATCGGCCAGGTAGGCGAGAAAGCGCTCCCGGTCGTCGCGGAACGCATCCTGGATCCGGGCGCCACCGATGTAGGTGCGCCCGGCGCCCGACTCCGGCGTGATCCCGAAATAGATCGCCGCGTCCTTCAGGCCATAGCTGGTCATCTCCCGGGCGGTGATGTCGTAGAGCTGCACCAGCAGGTACGTGTCGATCACGGCCCGGCCCGGCATGTCGCACCGGGGAAAATCGATCCACCGCTCGGCGACCTTCAGGCGGCTGTTGCGAAACTCCGCCGTCAGGCCGAAGCGTCCCCACGCGCAGGGCACCTTCAGCCGCCGGCAGCGCACCCGGAGGAAATCGAGGTCGAACTTGAACAGGTTGTGACCCTCGACGATGTCGGGGTCCATCTGCCGGAGCAGGTCGTTGAAGGCGAGCAGCAGCCGCTTTTCCCCGGCGTCGCTCTCCTCCTCCAGCACCAGCAGCTCCCGCCGGTCGCCGCCCTGCAGGCCGATGGCCAGCACGCGGTCGCCCGGATTGCGCGGGTCGCTGAACCGGCCGGCCGTCTCGGCGCCGGTCTCGATGTCCAGCTGGCAGCGGCGGGCCTCCGTGAAATGCATCTCCGCGTACAACCGGGCGCGCCGCTCCAGCAGCCACTGGCTCTCGTAGGGGCGGATCACGTCGGTCGGCACGCCTTCGCGCATGGCCTTGAGGAACTCCTCGAAGGCGCCGAGCGATTCCGCCTGGGCCCGCCAGCGAAAGGCGCCGTCCCCCGCGAGCGCCGCGAGGCTCACGCCGGCATAGCTTACCTCCGCGCCGAGCCAGGCAAAGGGCCGGAAGCCCTCGGTTCGCTCGCGCCGGCCGCCCCCGGGCGCGGCCACGCACACGTGCGCCTGCCCGTCGTCGCCGATCCACAGCCCGCAAAGCGTTTCACCGTTAGCCACAGCGAAGGTGCTGACGCGAAAAACCAGCGGGCGCAAACTTCAACGGCGGCCCGCCGCCGGCCCCGGCGTCAGAACGGGCGGAACAGCACCATCACCAGCGCGACCAGGATCAGGGCCAGCGTGACGAAGCTCAGCACGCCCCGCAAGTGCGCCCGGCGGTAAACCACGCCCGACATGGCCGCGACGCCCGCCCAGCACACGAGCTTCACGATCACCCAGCCGCTGGACGCGGCGATCTTCTCGATCACCAGCATCCCGAAGCCCGTCACGAGCATCAGCAGCGCCGCGATGCCGGTGATCATCAGGGTGCGCTTCCGGTTCACCGGGTCCGGGTTGGCGAAAGCCATGAAGGTTTGCGCCGTCAGCACGATCAGGGCGAACAGGTGGAGCAGTTTGTAGAAGGTGAGTTTGTCCATGCGCGGGAAAAGAGTGACACCCCGCCGGTGCCGTGCACCCCAAGGCTCATGTCCTTTTTAGGTTAAGGTGGGCGCCGCCCGGCGATCTTCTGCCTTCCGGTTTACGGCCTGGCATCGAACCGCCCGTCGGCAGCTCCCAAATTATAGCAAAGGCAAAGAGCGTATACGGGGCACCTCGAACACTACAGGGTGTCGGCGAGGACCCTACCCCTCCGCCTCCCCCCGTCAAATGCGAACCCCGCCGCGGGAGAATTTTCCTTGCGCGTCCGCGCCGGCCCGCCGCCGCCCGCCGCCGCCCGCCGCGCCCGCTCACTCCAACACGGTCGGATCGAGATGCTGCACGATCAGCTCCTGCAGCGTGGCGAGGAAAACATAGGCGGCAAAGGCCTTGCGCTGCAGGTCCGGCAGTTCGTCGAGCGCCACCGCGCTGCTTTCCAGCACCTCGTCCCCCAGGCCTTCGAGGTGCTTCGCCCGGAGCCGCAGCCGCACGGCCGCGCACGCGCGCAGGATCGCCTCGGCGTTGGTCGGGTCGAGCGGCAGGACCCCCGTCGCGAAGAACTCGTGGCCGAAGAGGCCGAGAAAAACGCCGAGATCGGAGTTCTGGCCCTGGAGCAGTTCCTCCCTCCACCCCGCGCTGAACTCCTCCTCGCGGTCGGGCACCGGCGCAGCGGTCGCGAGCTCCGGTCGCAGGTCGTCGGCTGCCTCGCGGATCACGTCCAGCAGCGGCGCGACCGCCTCCAGGTTCAGCTTGACCTCCACGCGCTTCATGGCCCGACCCTACCCGCGCTCGCCGGCCTCCAGCACCGCCGTGAGGTGCCATTGCTGGAGCGTGAACACATAGGCCTCGGCCTGCTCGCGCACGCCGGACCAGACGACCGACCGGCCCTCCTCGTGCACCTCCAGCATGTGCTTGCGCGCGGTCGGCTCGTCGAAACCGAAGACCTTTTTGAACACCATGACGACATACGACATCAGGTTCACCGGGTCATTCAACACCACGACGTGCCAGACGTCCGCAAGCCGGGTCTGGGCGGCGGTCGAGGCATCGGGTTGGGGTCGGGTATTCGTCGCCAAAAGGATCATGCCGGCCGGGCCGCCGAGCGCACCGCCTGTGTCAGCGCGTCCTCGGCCCCGGCGATCGGCACCTTGGCCACGTCGCGGGACGCGCGCCACTTCATCTCGAAGATACCTTCCTTCAGCCCGCGGCCGCCGACGGTCAGTCGCAGCGGCAGGCCGATCAGGTCGGCGTCCTTGAACTTGACGCCGGGCCGCTCGACCCGGTCGTCGACCAGCACGTCGGCCCCGGCCGCCTCGCAGCTGCGCGCGAGCCGTTCGCACAGCTCCCTCGCCGCGGCGTCGGCCGGGTCGAGGTTGACGATGAGCACCTGCCACGGCGCCACCGCCCAGGGCCAGATGATGCCGTCCGCGTCGTTGCTCTGCTCGATGACGGCCTGCAGGGTGCGGCTGATGCCGATGCCGTAGCAGCCCATCACCATCGGGTGGGACTGCTTCTGGTCGTCGGTATAAACCGCGCCGAACTTGTCCGAGTATTTCGTCCCGAGCTTGAAGATGTGCCCGACCTCGATGGCGCGCTCGATCTTGAGCGGCGCGCCGCATTTCGGGCACGGCTCGCCGGCCTTCACCGAGCGGAAATCGCCCCAGTGCGTGACCATGAGGTCGCGCGCCACGTTCACGTGGCGGAGGTGGAAACCGTCCTTGTTGGCCCCGGTCGTGCCGTTGCCCACGAGGCGGATGGCGTGGTCGGCGTAGATGCCCGCCAGCGCCCCGGGGTTCCGGATCGTGCCGCGCACCGTGCCGAGCGAGCCCGGCTTGGCGCCCATGATGGGCTCGATTTCCTCGGGCGTGGCCGGCCGCCAGAGCTGGAACCCCAGCGCGCCCAGCTTGGCTTCCTGGAGTTCGTCGCAACCGCGGAGGACGACGAGGAACGGCTTTCCGTCGCCCACGTAGACGAGGGTCTTGAATTGCTTGTCGGGCGCCACGTGGTAGGGCGCCTCCGCCAGGGCGGCGATCGTGACCACGCCGGGCGTTGCGAATTCCTCGAGCGCACCGACAGGCGCGGCGTCGGCCAGGTCCGGCGGCACGAGCCCGCTGGTGGCCTTCTCGCGGTTGGCGGCGTAGCCGCTGTCCGCACAGTAGACGAGGTCGTCGTCGCCGACGGGCGCGGGCACCATGAATTCGTGGGAGAAACTGCCGCCCATGACCCCGGTGTCGGCCTCGACCGCGATGGTCTTCAGCCCGCAGCGCGCGAAGAACGCCGTGTAGGCGCGCTTCATCTTGTTGTAGCTTTCGATCGCGGCGTCGTCCGTCGCGTCGAAGCTGTAGGCGTCCTTCATGATGAATTCCTTCGCGCGCATCAGCCCGTAGCGCGGGCGGATCTCGTTCCGGAACTTGGTGCCGATCTGGTAGAAGTTCTTCGGCAGGTCGCGGTAGCTCGTGATTTCGTTCTTCACCAGCGGGGTGATGATCTCCTCGTGCGTCGGCCCGAGGACGAACTCCGGCTCCTTGGCGCGACCCTTGCCGGCGCCGGCATGGTCGACGCGGAACATGATCTCGCGCGCGGCGTTCCAGCGGGGGCCCTCCTGCCAGAACTCGGCGGGATGGATGAACGGCAGCGCCAGCTCGATCGCGCCCTCACGGTCCATCTCCTCGCGGCAGATCTGGCTGACTTTCTGCACCACGCGCAAACCCGCCGGCAGGAAGCTGTACAGGCCGCCGCCCAGCTTGCGGACCAGGCCCGCCCGCACGAGGAGCTTGTGCGAGGCGATCTCGGCGTCCGCCGGGCTCTCCTTGAGCGTGGGAATGAACGTCTGCGACCAATATTTCATGCAGGCCGCACGAGAACAACTC
Source organism: Lacunisphaera sp. (assembly GCA_035545835.1). GTDB lineage: Bacteria > Verrucomicrobiota > Verrucomicrobiia > Opitutales > Opitutaceae > Lacunisphaera. Next base: position 96,611 of record DASZXO010000089.1, on the reverse strand, counting down.
CCCCATGGTGGCGCAAATGTATTTGCTCTTGCCGCGGCGCGCGGGAGCGCGTTGACCTCAACGTACCCATCCCCTGGCGTCCTGCGCCGCCGCCTCCACCCATGCCGCCGAACCGCCGCCCTCCGCCCAAGCCCTGGCCGATGAAATACGTGGTGGTGGCGATCCTGGTGTTCGTCGTCATCTACACGTGGGTGAACCTGCGTTACCGCAAGCCCGGCCCCGGCTACCGGCCGTACCAGGACGCGCAGGACCGGGCGACGGTGGCCCGCCTGCTGGCCGCCGGCTGGCACAAGATGCCCGTCGCCCTCGAGCGGCCGATCGAGGCGCCCGCCCTCGACGGCGCCCCGGCTGCCGTCGCCCGGGACTTCCCCGGCCTCGGCGACCTCGACCAGAAGTTTGCCGAGAAGCCGCGGCTTTTCGCCAGCATCGACCGCGTGGTGTCGCCCGCCAGCGTCCGGCGCGGCGCCGAGTACACCGTGTATTTCACCGCGAGCGTCGCCGACCTGAAGGAAGAGATGGGCGAACTCGCGCTTTTCCGGCGCGACCGGGAACTCGTGCTGCTGCCCACGACCGAGCACCTGCCCGGCCGGGACCTGCGCAGCCGCTGGAATGATTCGAACTACACCGCCCGCTTCTCGACGGCCGACCTGGCCCCCGGGCGCTACGAGGCCCGCCTTGTCGCGCGCGGCCGCGCCGCCACGTGGAGCTTCACGGTGAAGTGAGCGAGAGACTTGTTTCCCCGATTTGAGGGAGCCATCGCTCTGGAGTTGCCGGCCGCCCGAGGCAGCTTCGGGCGACCACCGATTCTTCGCTGCGCTCAGAATGACAGTATCTCAAATCAGTTCCAGAAACGTGTCATCCTGAGCGAAGCGAAGGATCCAGGCGAACACCACCACGGCCGCCCAGGTCCGGCCCCCCTTCGAGAGCGGCGGCAGCGGCCACTCCCGCCTCAGACCGGCTTCGTCAGGATCTTCGAGTTGCGCCCGCTTTCCTCGTACGCCTTGAGCCGCGATTCGGGCAGCGCCGACTTGTCCGCTTCCTCGAAATTGCACACGGAGGTGAAGAACGACACCGCCTGCGTCGACAGCGCCACCACGGTCGCCACGCCCTTTTCCTTCGCCATCATGCAGGCGTAATCGACCATCTTCTTGCCGATGCCGCGGTGGTGGTAGAACGGCATGACGTAGAGCGAGCCGAGTTCGGCCGACTTCGGCCGGTCCGGGTAGACGTTCAGCGACACGCACGCGATGATGTTCTCGTCGATCTCGAACACCGAGAACTGGTCGATGTTCTTCTCGATCGCCGCCTGCGTGCGGTAGAGCAGCTCCTCGCGCTTCACGGCCTGGCGCGTCAGGTTGTGGATGGCCCGGACGTCGCGCTTGGTGGCCTTGCGGATCTGCTGGTATTCGTTGCCGTGGATCAGCGTGCCCACGCCCTCGTTGGAGAAGATCTCATTCAGCAGGCCGTCCAGCAGGGTGCCATCCAGCAGATGGACCCGCGGCGTGCCGGTCTCCACGGCCCGGACCGCGTTGGCCGCGGTGCTGCGCATGGCCTCGTTGACCGACTCCGGCTTGTCCTCGAGGATGCCGCGGAGCGTCGCGGCGGAAATCTGGTGCTGCAGCTTGCCGTTGATCTCGAGGCCCGCGTGCGGCGTGAGGTAGATGATCTTCGTCGCGCTCAGCGCCTCGGCGAGCTCCGCGGCCAGCAGGTCGGAGTTCACGCGCAGCGGCCGGCCGTCGCGATCGAAGCCGATCGGGTTGATCACCGGGATGACCTGCGACTCGATCAACTGCATCAGGAACTCCTTGTCGACGCGGTCGACGCGCCCCGTGAACTGGTGGTCCACGCCCTTGATGATGCCGACGGGCGCGGCGCGGACGGCGTTGGTGAGCGCCGCCTTGAGCCCGTTCTGGGTCAGGCCCTCGATGACGACGTGGGTGACCCGCGACGAGGCGCGGATCGCCAGGTCCAGCGTGGCGGCGTCGGCCACGCCCGTGCCCGAGACGTCCGTGATCGCGATCGCACGCGCCTTGGCCAGCTCCGAGAGCTGGTGGCCGATGCCGTGCACGATGACGATCTTGATCCCGAGGCTGCGCAGCACCGCGATGTCGGTCAGGATGTTCGCGAAATTCTCGTCCGCCACGATGATGCCGTCGGCGGCGATGACGAACGTCTGGCCCTGGAAGCGCGGGACGTACTTCAGGATGCCGCGCAGGTCGGTGGGCTTGATGTCGGCGCCATTGCTCATTTTCGGGAGCGCCTTAATCAGGCATCTCGCCGCGCGCGTCAATGGGGATTGCGGCGCGCGGCGCCGCCGGCGCGCTCACGCCTTCAGCTCGACGATCACCTGGATCTCAACCGTCGAGCCCTTCGGCAGGCCCGCGGCCGCGACCGCCGCGCGGGCGTGCCGGCCGGCGTCGCCGTAGAGCAGGCCGAAGAGCTCCGACGCGCCGTTGATCACCGCCGGGCTGTCGGCGAAGCCGCTCACGGCGTTCACGAAGCCGGTGACGAGCACGACCTGCTTCACGCTGTCCAGGCTGCCGGTCGCCGCCTTGATGTTGGCGAGCGTGTTCAGGGCGCAAATCCGCGCAGACTCATAGCCCGCCTGCACGGTCTGCTCCTTGCCGACCTGGCCGGTGTGGGTCATCTCGCCGTTGAACGAGCTGATGGTGCCGGCGAGGTACAGCAGGTTGCCGGTGCGGACGTACGGCACGTAGCTGCCGGCGACCGCGGGCGGATTGGGCAGTTTGAGGCCGAGTTCGGCCAGTTTGGCTTCGATGCTCATGGGGATTTCCGGTTGGGAAGAAAGGCGAAGGTGGCGACGTCCTCGACCTTGACCGGCCGGTCCAGCACGCCGATTTCCTGCAGCAGCGCGACCTGCTTCTGCAGGCGCGCGGCCGTGAGCTGCCCCGCTTCCTCGCCGCGGGCCGGGTCGCCCAGCACGAGCCTGTAGTCGTTCATCGCCTTGATGCTGTAGGCCATGAACTCGGGGCTGAGGTCGCTGCGCTTCGCCGCCAGCAGCCGGTTGGCGGGCGCCGGGTCGCCGGTGAGATAATCCACCCAGCCGCGCACGCTGGCGCGGACGAATTTGCCGACCACGTCCGGATGGCGCGCGAGGAAGGCGTCGCCGGTGAACATCACGCGGTAGGGCTCGTACGTGTCACTCGCGATGAGCAGCGCGCCGACGCTGGCGCCGCGCTGCCGCGCAAAGAACGGCTCGTTGGTCACGAAACACTGCTGCACCAGCGCCGGGTCGTTCATGAAGCGCGCCAGGTCGCCGACCAGCGGCATCAGGTTGAAATGGAGGCCGAGCTTCTTGCGCAGCACCTCGAGCCAGGTCGAGCCCGCCCCGGCCATGAGCGTCCGCCCCTCGAGGTCCGCCAGCGAGCGCAAGGGCCGTTCGGCGTGAAACAGGATGCCCTGCGGGTCGCGCTGCATCTCGGCCGCGACCATCTTGAGCGGCACGCCCCGCGCGATCGCCACGATCACGTCGTCGCCATTGGTCATGCCCAGGTCGGCCCGGCCGAGGGCGACGCTGGACATCACCTGGGCATTCGGGCCGCCCGGCAGGATCTCCACGTCGAGCCCCTCGGCGGCGTAGAAGCCCTTCGCCAGCGCCTGGTAGTAACCACCATGCTCCGGCTGCGGATACCAGTCGGTTTGGAAGCGGACCTTGACGCGGCCGGCCGGCGCGGCCGCCGCGGCGGCGTGACGGCTGCAGCCGCCGGCCAGCAGCGCCAGGGCGGCGGCCAGCGGGAGAAATAGGCGTGGGTTCATCTTAATGGTCGTGGCGCTCGAACGAGTCGTGCCATTGGTGCAGCAGCGCCCGGTTGAGCCAGGCGACCGCGGCGACGAAGATGAAACCCAGCAGGCAGCTGGTCAATGCCGTGGCAAAGAGCGCCGGGATCTTGATCTGTGTGTTGTACCGGTACACGAGGAAGCCCAGCCCGCCCGTGCCGCCCGCGGCGTTGCCGACCATGTATTCGCCGAAAATCGCGCCGATCGGCGCCAGGGTCGCGGCGATGCGCAGGCCGGCCAGGTAATAGGGCAACGCCGCCGGCATGCGCAGCAGCAGCATCTCCTGTCCGCGGCTGGCGTTGCACATGCGGAAGAGCGCCACGTGGTTCATGTCGGTCGAGAGCAGCCCCTGCGTCGTGTTGGCCACGATGGGGAAGAAGCTGATGAGCCAGGTGATCGTCACGATGCCCGGCAGGCCCGGGCCGGCCCACAGCACGATGATCGGGGTAAGCACGATCACGGGCGTCATCTGCAACATAAGCAGCCACGGGTAGAGCGACGCGCGCAGCGAGCGCGACACCCCGAGGATCAGGGCCAGGAGGAGACCCAGCGCCCCGGCGAGCAGAAAACCGGCCAGGGCGCCGACGGCCGTCTGCCCGGCCGCGGCCGCCAGCGCCGCCCGCTCCCGCCACGCGGCCGCAACGATCTCGAGGGGCGTCGGCAGGATCCAGCTCTGCAGGCCGGTGGCGGCGCGGATCCCGTGCCACAAGAGCACAAACAGCAGCCCGCTCGCCGCCGGCAGCAACCAGAGCATGACGGGGGACAGCTTCCTCATGCGGTGACGGGCTCCTCGACCTCATGCAACCGACGGCTGACCTCGTTGACCTTCGCCTGGAAATCCGCCTGCTCGCGCAGTTCCGGCCGGCGGGGATAGCCAAAGTCGACGCGCACCTCCGCGTGCACCCGGCCGGGGCCACCGGCCATCACGACGATGCGGTTCGACAGGAACACCGCCTCGCTGACGGAGTGCGTCACGAACATCGCGGTGAACGGCGAGGCCGCGCGCAAGGCCAGCAGCTCCTCGTTCAGGCGGTTGCGCGTCATTTCGTCGAGCGCGCCGAAAGGTTCGTCGAGCAGCAGCAGTTCGGGCGAGAGGGTCAGGGCCCGCGCGATGGACACGCGCATCTTCATGCCCCCGGAAAGCTGGCGCGGATAATAGGATCCCACCCGCCCCAGGCCCACCAATTCGAGCATGGCCCGGGCGCGGGCCGCGCGCTCGGCCGCCGGCCGCCCGCGCAGGCGCAGCGGCAGCTCCGCGTTCTGCTGCGCCGTCAGCCAGGGCAGCAGTGTCGCGTCCTGGAAAATGAACGCCTGCCGGTCGCGCGCCTGGCGCGGCTTCAGGCCTGCCACCGTCAGCTCGCCCTGCGTCCACGGGCTGAGGCCGGATACCAGCTTCAGGATCGTCGACTTGCCGCAGCCGCTCGGCCCGATGAAGGTGAGGAAATCACCCGCGGCGACGGACAGGCTGATGTTCTCCAGGATCACCGGCCCGCCGCCATAGCGCTTCTGCAGCGAGCTGAATTTGACGATGGGAGCGTCGGCCGCCATGAATGCCACCCGAATGGACACAAACACGTCCAAAACGCCAGCCACTTTGCCGCTCGCCGCGTGGCAGGCGTTGTCGCCGGCACAAGCGGCGCGCGAACTGCACGACCGGATCCGGCGGCTGGTCCCTCCCCTGCGATCGGCCGCGCTGGCCTGGCTTCGGCCGGAGGCGGAACTGGCAGCCGCGCTAGAGGTGGGAGCGAGCTTGCTCGCGAAACAAAACCAGAAATTCGCGAGCAAGGTCGCTCCCACGAGTGACGACAAGGTGCCCTTGGCGGGGGTCCCCTACCTCCTCAAGGACCTTTTCGACCTCGCCGGCGTGCCGATGCGCGCGGGCTCCACGTTTCTCGAACAGGTCCGGCCGCTCCCGCTTCACGACAGCGCCATCGTCCAGCGGCTCGGGCAACTCGGGGCCGCCTGCGCGGCCAAGACGCACCTCGTCGAATTCGCCTCCGGGTTGACCGGCGAGAATCCGCACTACGGCGACTGTCCGCATCCGGCGTATCCCGACCGGCTGAGCGGCGGCTCGAGCAGCGGCTCGGCGGCGCTGGTCGGTGCCGGCGTGGCGCCGCTGGCGGTCGGCACCGACACCGGCGGCTCCGTGCGGGTGCCGGCCGCGTGGTGTGGCCTGCACGGATTCCGCCTCACGCCGCACGACCCCTTCATCGCGGACGCGTTCCCGCTTGCGCCGACGATGGATACCGCCGGGTGGTTCACCGTTTCCGCGGGCGACATGCTCGCAACCTGGAAGGCACTGGTCGGCCCGGCCCGGCCGCGGCACGGCGTTCGCGGCTGTCACCTGCCGATGGCCGCGTTGCTGGCGTCAGCCGATGCGGCCACGACGCGCGCGTGCGACGCGGCCATGGCCCGACTTTGCCCGGGGGCCGATCACGCCACCGCGCAGGCGCTGCAGCACGCGTGGCGCGACGGCGTCGACGCCTACGTCACGATCGGCATGAGCGAGGCGCACGCCGTGCATCGCGACTGGCTGGCGCCGTATCGCGAGCATTACGATCCGGTCATCTGGCAGCGCTTCACCGATGCGGGTCGCTTCCCCGGGGAGCAGATCGCGGCCGCGCAGGCGAAACGGGAGGAGTTCCGCGCGGCCTTCCGCGCCTTCTTCTCCGCCGGCTTCGATTTCCTCGTCCTGCCATCGGTCCCCTGTCCCGCGCCGCGCAAGCCCGACTGCACGCCGGAACTGCGCCGCCGCATCCTGGCGCTGACGGCGCCGGCCAGCCTCGCCGGCCTGCCGGTGCTTTCGCTCCCGGTGCCGCTGCCCTCCGGCCTGACCGCGGGGCTCCAGGTCATCCTGCCGGAGGCGGCGAGCGCCGTCGTGCCGCAGCTGCTGGGTTAGCGCTTCGTCAGTTCAGCCGCGACCACGCCGGCTCCTACAGCCATCCGAAGAAATCGGCGGCGTTGTGGCCGAGGACGGCGGCCGTCGCGCCGGCTGCTTTCGCTTCGGCTATGAGGCCGGCCACGTCCGGCTCGGTCTCGTTCCGGGGGTACAGGATCAACGGATAATCCGATCCAAACAGGATTCGTTCCGTCAGCGCCCGGTCCCAAACCTCCGGGCCGTAGAGCAGCGGGGAGGCCGCGGTATCGAACCAGACATTGCGCAGGGGCACGATCTCCGGCGACCACGCGAGCCCGCCGCCCCAATGGGCGAGGATGAACTTCGTCGCGGGAAACTCCCGTGCGAGACGGATGAAATCCGCCAGCGGCGTCTCGATGCGGCCGAGGTAGGGACGGCTGGCCGGATCCGTCACGTGCAGGTTCACCGGCACCTTCCATTCCGCGGCGATCGTGAGCACGCGACGCCAGACCGGATCGTCGATCCGGAAACCCTGCGCATGCGGCGAGAGCTCCCCCAGGCCACAGAGGCCATCGTCGAGCGCCCGCCAGGCCTCGTCGCAGGCCGCCGTTCCCGCCCGCGGGTTCACCGTCGCAAACGCGGACAGCCGGTCCGCGTGCCGGCGAACGCAGTCGGCATAAAACCGGTTCTGCCGCACGCAACTCTCATGCGTTTCCCAGTACCACCCGAGCAACACCGCCCGCGCAACGCCAGCGGCATCCATGTCCCGCAGCAGCCGGTCGACAGACGGGAAACCCTGGACCGGCTGGCCGTTCTTGCGCCGGCGCGTGTGCAGTTTCTGCCAATGTGGCTCGCCGTGGGCTTCCGCCCAGCCCGCGGGGTCCGCATTGATGTCCGCGGGATAGAGATGCACATGGGCATCGACGATGACCATGCCCGACGTTCCCCGCGGCCTCGCGCCGGCGCAAGCGGGATCGCGCCCGTGCGCGGTCCCGCTTTCCCGGCTTTTTACCGGGTTCCTCCGCGTGAACCGGCGTTGTTCGTTCCCGGGCAACGGAACACGGGGTGGAGCCCGCACTCCCTGCGGGCTGAACCGGCGCGGAGTGCAGGTTCGACCTTCAACCGCCTGAACCCGCCCTAGGCGTGCAGCGGCCGCACGGGCGCCGCGCTCACGACGAGCAGCGGGATCGTGGTGTTGTGCCGCACCCGGTCGATGGTGCTGCCGTGGATGATGTCGCCGATCAGCTTGTGGCCGTGGGAGGCCAGCGCGATCAGGTCGCAGCCGGAGCTGGCGGCGATCCTGACGATCTCGTTCGGCGGGTTGCCGAGGGCGAGCAGCGTGTCGACCTCGAGGCCGTCGGCACGCAAGGCCTCCGCGCGGCCGTTGAGGTAGGCGGTGTCCTGCTTCATTTCGTCGGATTCGGCGAGGCTCAGCTGCTCGAAGTTCCGCGCGGCCCAGCCGTCCGCCACGTGCAGCAGCAGCAGCCCGGCGCCGCAGTGGCGGGCGAACGCACTGATGTGCGGCACCAGCTTGTCGTCGGCCGGGCCGTTCTCGAGCGACACCAGGATTTTCCGGTACATGGGGGATCGGGGTCAGCCGCCGGTAAGGCCGGCGAGGTCCAACAGCAGCTTCACGTTGAGCGCGATTATGGCCAAAGTGACCGTCCAGCCGAGCACATTTATCCACCGCGGATTGACGAATTCCCCCATCTTGGCGCGCTCGCCGGTGAAGCGCATCAGCGGCCAGCAGGCGAAGCCGAGCTGCATGCTCAGGCAAACCTGGCTGGCGACGATCAGGGCCGTCGACTTCGCCTCGCCGTAGATGCCGATCACCACCACGGCCGGCACGACCGCGATCGCCCGCGTGATGATGCGCCGGAGCCACGGGCGGATCCGCAGGTCGATGAAGCCCTCCATCACGATCTGGCCGGCCAAGGTGCCGGTCAGCGTCGAGTTTTGCCCCGAGGCCAGCAGCGCCACGGCAAACAGGACGCTGGCGAAGGTCACGCCGAGCACGCCGTCGAGCAGGTGGTAGGCATCCTGGATCTGGGCGACGTCCTGGTGCCCGCTGCCGTGGAAGGCCGCGGCCGCGAGCACGAGGATGGCGCCGTTGATGAAGAGGGCAAACATCAGGGCGACGGTCGAGTCGATCGTGGCGAACTTGATGGCTTCACGCTTGCCGCCGGCCGTCTGCTCGTACTTGCGCGTCTGCACGATCGAGGAGTGCAGGTACAGGTTGTGCGGCATCACGGTGGCGCCGAGGATGCCGATGGCGCTGAAGAGCATCGCGGGACGGTGGATGATCTCGGCCGCGGGGACGAAGCCCGCCACGATGCCGCCAAGATCCGGTTTCGCCAGGAACAGCTCGACCGCAAAGCAGCCGCCGATCGTCATGATCAGCATCACCACGACCGCCTCCAGCCAGCGGAAGCCGTGGTGCTGCAGCAGGAGCACCACCATCACGTCCGCCGCCGTGATCAGGCAGCCCCAGACCAGCGGCAGGCCGAAGAGCAGCTGCAGCGCGATCGCCGAGCCGATGACCTCGGCGAGGTCGCAGGCCGCGATGGCCAGCTCGCACAGGATCCACTGGAACCAGACCACCGGCCGCGGATAGTGATCCCGGCAGGCCTGGGCGAGGTCGCGCCCGGTGGCAATGCCGAGCTTCACGCAAAGATGCTGGAGCAGGATCGCCATCAGGTTCGATATCATGATGACGGACAGAAGCGCGTAGCCGAATTTCGCCCCGCCCTCGAGGTCCGTCGCCCAGTTGCCCGGGTCCATGTAGCCGACCGCCACCAGGAAACCCGGGCCGGAGAACGCGAGCAGCTTCCGCCAGAAGCCGACCCCGGCCGGCACCGCCACGCTGGCGTGCGACTCGGCGAGGCTGCGGGCCGCCCCCGTGTGCCGCCAGCCGGGCTCCTTCGGGTTGTTCGATTCCGCGCCCATGGTTCCGCTCCGCGGGTCAGAAGCTCCAATTAAAGCGCAGGACGTGGTTCCAGTCCGATGCTCCCCGCGACAAGCCCCGGTAAACCGCAAAATCCCACCACATCGACTCCGACAGGTTGTAGGTCACCCCGCCGCCCAGCGACCCTTCCCACGGGGTGCCGCCGGTCGACTTGCCGGCCGTCGCCTCGCCGTAAAACCCGATGACTGAGGTGAGCTGCCGCTGCACCGCCATCGATGCATACCAGAAAGAGTCGTAACCCGTGTCGTCCTCGTTGCGCAGGAAATCGAGCTCGGCCATGGCGGCGACCGAACACCCGCCGAGCTTGGTCGCCCACGGGACGATCAGGCCGCCCTCCAGCGACTGGTTGCCCACGCCGCCGGTGTTCGTCGGGATCTTCACGTACGGCAGCAGCGCCACCTGGGTGCCGGAAGCGGCGTCGTCATAGAACCGCCACTTCGTCCGCAGGTAGATGTCGCCGATGCCGGACTCGCGCCGGGTCGTCCCACCCGTGTTGAACTTCTGGGACAGGAACATCTCGGCCCCGACCTGCACGTCGAGGTTAGCGGTGAGGCCCGTGGTGATAAACGTCGAGGCCACGCCCAGCGCCGTGTAGTCGGTGCCGGCGTCGTGGTTGAGGGTCAGCGAGAGCGCATCCATCTCGAGCAGGAAATGTCCCGGCGCCACCGTCGTCGGCCATTCGGTGATCTGCGCCGACGCGGTGCCCAGGAGGAGGCTGGCGGCGAGCAGCGCGCCGCGGACGTTTGGCGGGTTCATGGCCCCTGTCTATGGGGCCGGGGTGGGATTGGGTGCAATAATAAAGTTAGTCGAGGCTAATATCCCGTCGCCCGCCGGGGGACGCCGCCCGCTTCCCCCTTGTCAGCGCCGGATGCGCCTGCATTCATGGCGGCGCATGTCGCAGCGCTTCGCCCGCACGGTCCTGATCCTGACGCTGGCCTTCTTCGGCGCCTTCTTCTTCTGGCCGCTGGCCCAGGTCCTGCGCGGCGGCTTTGTCGACGCCGCCGGCCGCCCCACGCTTTCCTTCCTGGCGGCGCTGCTCGCCGACCCGCTCTACCTCGGCGCCCTGGCCAATTCCGCAATCCTGGCGCTGGCCACGACCGTGGTGGCGTTTGCGCTGGGGCTTCCGCTCGCCGTGCTCGCCAACCGATTTCGTTTCCCGGCCCAAGCCCTGCTCGGCTCGCTCGTGCTCGTGCCGCTCATCCTGCCGCCCTTCGTCGGGGCGATCGGCATCAAGCACATCCTTGGCCAGTACGGGGCGCTCAATGCGTTGATCGTCGCCCTCGGCCTGGAGCCCGCCGGGTGGACCCACGACTGGCTCGGGGCCCATCGCTTCTCCGGCATCGTGCTCGTCAACGCGCTCAGCCTGTTCCCGATCGTGTATCTCAACGCCACGGCGGCGCTCGCCAACATCGACCCGGCCATGCTGGAGGCGGCCGAGAACCTCGGCTGCACCGGCCTGCGACGCTTCCGCCGGATCACCCTGCCGCTCATCAAGCCCGGGCTCTTTGCCGGCGGCACCATCGTGTTCATCTGGGCGTTCACCGACCTCGGCGTGGCGCTGGTGTTCGACTTCCCGCGCCTGCTGCCGGTCCAGATCTACTACGGCCTGCGCGAAATCGGCGGCAACCCCTTCCCCTACGCCCTGACCGCCATCATGCTCCTCGGCTCGGTGGCGATCTACGCGCTCGGCCGCGGCCTGTTCGGGCGCGACGCGCACGCCATGATGGCGAAGGCCACGCCCGTCGGCGGGCCGCGGGACCTGCCGCGATCGCGGGCCTGGCTCTGCACCGCGGTGTTCGCTGGGGTCACATTCGTGGCGATCCTGCCGCATCTCGGGGTCCTCCTCGTGGCCTGTGCCAACGACTGGTACGGCACGGTGCTGCCGGCGGAGTTCAGCCTGCGCAACTTCCAACTGGCCCTCGGGCACGACCTCACCGTGCCGTCGATCGCCAACAGCCTCAAATACGCCAGTGCCGCGACGCTGGTTGACCTCGGCCTCGGCGTCGCCCTCGCCTACGTGATTGTCCGCTCCCGCCTCGCGTGGCGGCACCTGCTCGACTTCGCCGCCATGATGCCCCTCGCCGTGCCGGGCATCGTGCTGGCCTTCGGCTACCTTGCGATGAGCCAGGAGGGACGGCTGTTCTCGTTCCTGAATCCCACGCGCAACCCGACGGTGCTGCTCATCATCGCCTACTCGATCCGGCGGCTGCCGTACGTCGTGCGGTCGGCCGTTGCGGGCTTCCAGCAAACCAGTGTCACGCTGGAGGAAGCCGCGCAGAACCTGGGTTGTCCGCCCCTGAAGGCCGCCCTCAAGGTCACGCTGCCGCTCATCGGCGCCAACCTGATCGCGGGCGGCCTGCTGGCCTTCTCGTTCGCCATGCTCGAGGTCTCCGACTCGCTCGTGCTCGCCCAGAAACAGGTCTACTACCCGATCACCAAGGCCATCTACGAACTCTTCCAGCTGCTGGGCGACGGGGAGGCCATGGCTTCGGCGCTCGGGGTGTGGGCCATGGCCTTCCTCGGCGTCGTGATCGCGGCGGCGACCGTGCTCATGGGCCGCAAGCTCGGCGCCCTGTTCCGCACCTGAGCGGAACCCTCACCCGATGGTTTACCTCGTCCTCGTTTCCTTCCTCTGGGCGTTTTCCTTCGGCCTCATCAAGGGTCGCCTCACGGGCATCGACAGCTCGTTCATCTCGGCCGCGCGGCTGCTGCTGGCGCTGGTCGTGTTCCTCCCGTTTCTCCGCGTTCGGGGGCTGCGCGCCAAGGCCGCCGGCGCCCTGGCCGGCATCGGCGCCATCCAGTTCGGCCTGATGTACCTCGCCTATAACGAGAGCTTCCGCTACCTCGCGGCGTGGCAGGTGGCGCTGTTCACGATCACGACGCCGGTCCTGGTGACGCTGCTGGCCGACGCGCTCGACCGCCGCTTCCGGCCGCGGGCGCTGGGCGCCGCGCTGCTGGCGGTGGCGGGCACGGCGGTGATCATATGGCAGGCGCCCGGCGGCACGCTCACCGGGGTGCTGCTTGTCCAGGTCTCGAACCTCGCCTTCGCGGCCGGCCAGATCCTCTACCGCCGCGTGCGGCAGTGGCCGGGCCTTCCGTCCGAGCGCGCCAGCTTCGCCTGGCTCTACCTCGGCGGTTTCGCCGTCGCCGCGGCCGCGATGTTCCTGCATGGCGACCGCACGATCACGCTGAACGGCTCCCACCTGCTCGTGCTGGCCTACCTGGGCCTGATCGCCTCGGGCCTCGGCTTCTTCCTCTGGAACAAGGGCGCGCTCCAGGTGAACGCCGGGGTGCTGGCCGTCATGAACAACGCCAAGGTTCCGCTCGCCGTCGCCTGTTCGCTCCTTTTCTTCGGCGAGTCCGCCCACCTCCCCCGCCTGCTGGCCAGCCTTGCGCTCCTCGGCGCCGGCGTGTGGCTGGCCGGGAAACCCCCGGCACTCCCCCCAGCGTGAAGCTGACCCGCCTGAAGGAACCGCTCGCCATCTGCCGGCTGGACGCCGGCGCCGCGCTGCCCGCGTGGGCGGCCAACGCCCCGGGCTTGGTCTCGATCACGCGGACGGCAGACGAGGTGTCCGTCGTCTGCGCCGAGGCCGTGGTGCCCGCCGGCGCCAGGCACGAATCGGGCTGGCAGGCATTCAAGGTCGAGGGCCCGCTGGCATTCGGCCTGACCGGTGTCCTCGCCTCGCTGCTCGAGCCGCTCGCCCGGGCGAGGATCAGCATCTTCGCCCTGTCGACCTTCGACACCGACTACGTCCTCGTCAAAGCCAGCCAGGCGGAGGCCGCCGCGCAGGCGCTGCAGTCCGCCGGGCACACCGTGGCGACCGACTAGGCTGGCCCAACGCTCGCGGGAAAAGGAGCCGACGTGGGTGCAACCTGCACTCCAGCGGGCGCCCGGTGGAGGCGGGACGCCCTCGTCCCGCGGGCGGCTCGCGGGGTGCGGGCACCCCGCCTCCAAGAATGGTCCCACCGGCCCCCCATGCAGGATCCAGCTTTGCGGTCGATGGCTCCCTACAGCACCTTCGCCTTCCGGAAGCTCGTCGCCACGATCGTGCCGAGCAAGGCCAGGCCGAGCGCGCACACGATCGCCGCACCGGTCGGCAGGTCGATCGAATAGGATGCGTAGAGGCCCACGATGCTGGCGAGGGTCGCGGTGACCCAGCCGATGACCAGCCGCGAGCGGAGCTTCTCGGCCAGGAAGTTGGCGCACACCGCGGGCACGATCAGGAACGAGAACACCAGCAGCACGCCGCCGATCTGCACGAAGCTCGTGACCACCCAGCCGAACATCGCATAGAAGGCGAAATCCCACCAGTGGATCGACAGCCCGCGGGCCGCAGCACCGTCGGGATCAAACGAGATCGCCAGGAACTTGTCCCGGAAGAACCAGTGGACGATCCCGATGGCCACGAAGAGACCGAACGTCCGCAGCACCTGCGCCGGCGTGACGAGCAGGACCTCGCCGATGAGCGTGCGGCGCAGTTCCTCGTTGCCCTCGGGACTCCGGCTGAGCAGCAGGATGCCGAGGGCCGCCGTCACGACATAGACGATGCCGATGAGCGCCTCCTGCGGCACGCGATGGCTCTTCGTGCGCGTGAACGTGAAGATGCCCGCGCCCACGAGGGTGAAGCCGAGCGAGAGCGCGTAGCTTTCCCAGGAATCGGCCTCATAATGCATCAGGATGCCGAGGCACGTGCCGAGGGCGGCCACCTGCGCGAGCGAGAGGTCGACGAAGATGATCTCGCGCTCGACGATGTGGAGCCCGAGGTAGACGAGCAGGCCGGGCAGCAGCAGGCAGGCCAGCAGCGGCCACTGCATGATTTGGAAGGATTCAAGCATGGGGGAACCGGGTTGAGGTGATCAGGGCTGCGCGGCGAAGGCCTTCGCCGTGCTGAGCACGAGAAAGTCCATCCATTCGAAATAGGTCTCCGTGCCCGGCCCGCCGGGAAACGACGGCCAGTCGAGCACCACGGCATCGGTGTGGCTCGCGACCGTCTCGGCGGTCTTGCGATTCTGGTACGGCTGCACCGCGATGAGCCGCAGGTGATCCGCCCGCATCCTGGTGATCACGCCGGCCAGGTGCGCCGGCGTCGGCGGGATGCCCGGTTTCGGCTCGAGAAACAGATCCATCGGCAGGTTGAACCGGTGCCCGAAGTAGATCCAATAGTTGTGGTAGGTCACGACGGGCCGCCCGGCGAAGGGCGCGAGCGCCTTTTGCCAGCCGGCCAGCCGCGATTGCAGCTCGCCGGCGAACTTCCGCTCATTGGCCGCGAACCTGCCCGCGGCGGCGCCGTCGAGATCGGCGAAGGCGCGCGCGATGTGCGCCGCCACGATGCCGGCGTTGACCGGGTCGGTGAGAAAATGCGGATTGCCCGACGCGTGGATGTCGCCCTGCGAGCGATCGAGCACGGACGGGACCTCGAGCAACGCGATGCCTTCCGCGGCGATGATCCGCCCGGGTTTGCCACGCTCGATCCGCGGATTGCGCGCGCCTTCCAGCAGCGGGGCGAGCCAGCCGGCCTCGAGCTCGGCCCCGCCCTCGATGAGCGCGTCGGCGCGGTTGAGCTTGACCAGGTAGCTGGGCTTGGCGTCGACGAAGTGCGGGTCTTCCGTCGGTTTGGCGAGCACCGTCAGGTCGATCGCGTCGCCGCCTATGGCGCTGGCGATCGCCCCGAGGTCGGGCGTCGTGGCAACCACGTTGAGCCTGGCGGAGGCCGTGACGACGGCGAGGCCCAGCACGGCGGGGAAAAGGAAGCAAAGGGAGATTTTCATTGGAGACAGGGGAAGTGGTTCAGTATTTGTGCGCCGCGTGGGCACCGAGGCCGAATTCGAGTTGCATCCAGACCGAATCGGCGTCGCCGAACGTTGCGCCGTGATCATGGTTGTATTGGAGGCGCACCTTGGAGAATTCGCTCGGCAGGAAGGTCACGTCCGGCGAGAAGCGCCAGCGCCGGCCGCGGAAGGGGTCGCTCGGGTCGAAGGCGCCGGTGTTGCCGTTGACCGCGTCGAACCGCACGCCGGCGATCCACCGCGGCTTGAAGCCGTAGACCAGCTGCGTGTAGTAGCCGTAGTCGCGCAGCGTCTCGGCGGGCAGCCCGGCGGCCAGGTCCTCACCCGCTTCGAATCGCCGGTAGAGCGCTTCCGACTGCCAGGCGAGGAAGGGAAATCCCTGGGTGGCGTTGGCCGGTTTCCATTTCCAGTAGAGGTCGGCGCCATAGACCGAGGTGCGCGCCTGCGGGCCGGTGTCATTGGGCCCGAATGCGCCCGAGATGCCGGCCAGCAGGGTTTGCGTGTCGGAGAGGTCAAACGAGCTTGCGATCCGCGGGACCAGGAGCAGGTCCTGCGCGCCGCGCAGCGTCCGCGGGAGCGTGGCGCGGCCGGCGAAACGGCTCACGCCGCTCTCGTCCGGCTCGCCCGGGTTGCGAAAGCTGAATCCTGTCCCGCCCTCCCCGTCCATCACGCTGAGGAACATTTCGGTATAGAACGGGGTCGGCGCCAGCCACGACACCTGCGCGCCGAGGCTGCGCAATCCGTCGGGCCCGAACATCCGGTTCAGCACGAGTGGCGCGTCGGCGAAGTACCACGTGTGCGGGTGCTGCGGGTTCTGCCGCCCAAACGCCGCGAAGTACTGGCCGGCCTTCAGCTGGAGGTTGGCCGGCAGCGCGGTGGATTCGAGGAACGACTCCTCCAGCTCGATCTCGGTCTCGTTGTTCTTGTCCAGCTTCAGGACAATGTTGGAGAAACCTTTGAAATAAGGATCGACGGCGCCGTCGACCGCGATCTCGGCGTTGCGCAAGGCGAAGCCGCGCTTGATCGGGTCGTGGTCGCCGAGTTCGAGGGAGGCCGACGGGTCCTTCACGCTCGACCAGCCGGCATCGAGCACCGCGCCGTAGCTGATGTTCATGTAGCTCGACCCGGGCCGCGCCCCCCCGCCCGCGGCCGGCGGCGGCGGCGGCGCGACATCCGCCTTGGTCGGCGGCGCGCCGGCGGCCAGCTCGGCGGCAAGTTGTTGTTCAAGGTCACTGCCGGCGGCGGCCTGGCCTGCCGGCGCCGCTGGAGAGAGCGCAGCCAGCTTGCGGCTGAGCTCGTCTATCTGTTGCTGCTGCTGTTGGCGGGTCTTTTCGAATTCCGCCTGCATCTGTTTAAGTTGCTGCTGCAGGTCCTGGATCTCGTCGGCTGGCGCCGGGAACGGCGTCGCAACGAGGAAGGCCGAGAGGGCGGCCCAAACGGGAAGATGTTTCATGGTCGAACGAACACGGGGTTGATGAGGAGGGACCGCGGGCGGGGCCAAGCGGTCGGAAGCGGCGCCCCCAGGGGCGGCTTCGTTCGGTCCGCGCCGTGCCGGCGCGGCCATCGCTGTCTATTTCCTCAACCCCGCGGCGGCCCGCACCCGGGCAGCAGCCGGTAATGCGGCGAGCCGACGAACACCCCGTGCGCCGCCGCGAAAGCCTCCGTGGACGAGACCAGCGCGGGCGGACCCGCGACCACCGGGACGGTCAAATCGACGCCCCCGGCAAAAACCGTCACCGCGCACCCGTCGTCGCCCGGGGCGTGAGACCCCGCGTGCAACTGGCCGTGCAGGACCGGGCTGGCCGCGAACAGGCCCAGGGCGAAGACCACCGCGACGCAGGTCGCCGCCAGCAGGCGGCGAAACAAATCCCAGCGCATCGTGCGGCTCTTGTCAGCCATGGGCGGCCACACCATGGGCGAATCCCGTCCGGCGTCAAGCGGCCGCACGCGCCCGCTCACGCCGGTGCGGGCGCTCGCCGGATCTAGACGACCGTCAGGTCGGCCCGCGCGGCGGCTTCCAGGCGGGCCAAGGCGGCGCGCACGGCGGCATCCGCGGGGCCCTCGACCAGCAGACGCAACTTCGGTTCGGTGCCCGAGTAACGCACCAGCACCCGGCCTTTCGGGCCGAACTCGCGCTCGATCGCCGCGATTTCGCACGGCAGCGCCGCCAGGGTTTCCAGCGGGCGCTTCTCGCGCACGGTCAGCGCCACGGAGCGCTGCGGAAATTTGGCCAGTGCGCGTCGCAGTTCCGAGAGCGGCCGGCCGGTCGCCAGCATCACCTCGATGACCTTCAGCGCCGCGACGAGGCCGTCGCCCGTGGGGGAAATCTCCGCGCAGACGACATGGCCCGAGGACTCGCCGCCGAGGGTGGCGCCTTCGGCCAGCATGCGCTCGACGACATAACGGTCGCCCACCGCGGACCGGCACACCCGGCCGCCCGCCGCCGCCACGGCGGCATCGACCCCGAGGTTGCTTTGCACGGTGACGACCAGCGTCTGGTTCGGCAGCTTCCCCGCCCTGAGCGCGTGCAGCGCCAGGATCGTCAGGATCTCGTCGCCGTCGAGGACGGAGCCGGATTCATCGCACAGGACGCACCGGTCGGCATCGCCATCGTGCGCGATGCCCAGCCGCGCCCCGGCGGCGCGCACGGTCGCGCATAGTTTTTCCGCATGCTCGCTGCCCACACCGTCGTTGATGTTCCGGCCGTCCGGGGCATCGCCGAGACGGATGAGCTCCGCCCCGTAGCCCTCGAGCACCCGCGGGCTGGTCGCGCAACCGGCCCCGTGCGCCGTGTCGAGCGCGATGCGCCACCCGGCCAGCGAGCCGGCGGGCAGCAGCGCGCGGGTCAGCGCGAAATAGCGTTCCAGTGGTGCGGCGAACGGCGCGATGGCCACGGCGGGACCCGACGGACCCGCTTCGGCCGGCATGAGCTGCTCCATGCGCAGTTCGTCGGCATCGGTCAGCTTGACGCCCGCCGGGCCGAAAAACTTGATGCCGTTGTCGGCCGCGGGATTGTGCGACGCGGTGATGACCACCCCCAGGGCCGCCGCTTCGCTCCGCGTCACGAGGCTGACGACCGGCGTGGGCACGACCCCGAGGCTGATGGGGTCAAAACCCTCCGACTCGAGCCCGGCCGCGAGCGCATGCTCGAGCGCGGAGCCGGACGACCGGGTGTCGCGCCCGATGAAGACGTCCTCGGAACGAAAGTCCGGTCGCGCGCGCACCAGGCGCCCGGCCGCGGCGCCGAGACGCCAGGCGAAGGCCTCGTTCATGACGGGACCGCCGTAAGGCCCGCGCACGCCGTCGGTGCCGAAGTAGCGCCGGTTCATGGCCGGTAGAACTCGCGCGTCGCCGCGATCTTTGCCGCCACCGCCCCGCCGAGCAGGAGTTCGCGCGCGGGCTCGAGGCCGTCGCGAATGTTGGCGGTCCGGCCCACGATGTGGAGACCCACGGCGGCGTTGAGCACGATGGTGTCCACGAGGCCGTCGGGGCCCCTGCCCGCCAGCAACGCCTCGACGAGCGCCAGGTTGGCCGTGACATCCCCGCCCTGCATCTCGGTGAAGGCACGGGTGGCCAGGCCGAAGTCCTCGGCCCGCCAGGTCGCGCTCACGGTGCGCAGCCGACCGACGCCGCGCACGTGGTTGAGCGTCGCGGTCGTGAGCTCATCGATGCCCTGGTCGCCGCCGATGACCCCATGGCCCACCAGCCCGGCGCCCTGCCCCAGGGCCTCGAGCGTGCGCGCGAGCTTGTCGAGCAGCGGGAGGGCGTAGACCCCGAGGAGAATGTGCGCCGGGCGGCCCGGGTTGATCAGCGGGCCCAGGATGTTGAAGATCGTGCGCCGGCCTTGCGCCGCGAGCGCCTTCCGGACCGGGGCGATGTGCTTGAAGGCCGGATGATAATTCGGCGCGAAGAAGAAGGCGTAACCGAGCTGGTCCAGCGCGTGGCGCACTTTCTCCGGCGGGGCGGAAAGATCCACCCCGAGGGCCGCGAGCAGGTCGGCGCTGCCGCATTTGGACGTGATGCCGCGGTTGCCATGCTTCATCACCGGCACGCCCGCCGCCGCCAGCACCAGCACGACGAGGCTGGAAATGTTGAATCCGCCGGCGTGATCGCCCCCGGTCCCGACGATGTCCAGCGCCCGCGGCGCCCAGGCCGAAACGCCGGGGTCGATCGCGAGGTTGCGGAAGACGAGCGCGAAGCCGGCGATCTCGTCCGGCGTCTCGCCCTTGCCGGCCAGGGCGGTCAGGAAGGCGGCCTTCAGCTCGTCCGGCTCGCCGGGAGCGGCGAGGGCGGCGGCGGCGGCGGATATCTCGGCCGCGGAGAGATCCTGGGCCGCGGCCAGTTTGGCGGTGAGGTCGGCGAAGAGGGACATCCCGCGGCGAGCACAATCTTTTCGCCCCGGTGCGCAAAGCCTAAATCGCGGCGCCGCCCCGCGCCATCTGGCTCGACAGGCGCGTGCGCATCGCGAGACTTCCGCGCGTGTTGCATCGCCTTCGCCTCCTCTGCCGTTTCCTGATCCCCGGGCTGCTGCTCACGCTGGTAAGCCGGGCCGCGGAGCCCGCGCCCGCACCGGTCGCCGAGCTCAGCGCCGGCGATGCGATCGTGCTCGGGCTGGTGGAAGGCGTGACCGAGTTCCTCCCCGTGTCGTCGACGGGACATCTCATCATCGCCAACGACCTGCTTGGCCTCGAATCCGACCGGCAGCTCACGGACCGGGCCGGGCACCCGCTGTGGTACAAGGCGCCCTCGCCCAAGTATCCGCAGGGCGTGCCCCTGACGCTCAAGCTCGCGGCGGACACCTACACGGTGATCATCCAGGTCGGCGCCATTGCGGCGGTGCTGGTGCTTTATTGGCGACAGGTGCTGTCCATGTTCACCGGCCTGGCCGATCCGCGCAGCGCCGGTTTTCGCCTGCTGCGCAATGTCCTGCTTGCGTTCATTCCCGTGGCGATAGCCGGACTCACCTTGCACGATCTCGTCGACCGCTACCTGTTTTCAACCGGCGCGGTCATCGGCAGCGCGGTGGCGGGCGCGGGCCTCATGTTCTGGGCGGAACGCTGGCGGCGCATGCACGCGACCCATGCCGCCGAGCTCCTGCCGGCCGACCTGCCGCCAGCCAAGGCCGTTGGCATCGGGATGGCGCAGTGCCTGGCCCTTTATCCGGGCACGAGCCGCTCGATGGTGACGATCGTGGGCGGTTACTTGAGCGGCTTGAATCCGGTACGGGCGGCGGAATTCAGTTTTATCGTCGGCCTGCCCACGCTCGCCGGCGCAGCCTTTTACAAGGCCCTGAAGTCGGGTTCGGCAATGATCGAGGTTTTCGGCTGGGGGCATGTCATCCTGGGCACCGTCGTGGCGGCGGTTTCGGCCGCCATCGCGGTCCGGTTCCTGGTGCATTTCCTGACCCGTCACGGGCTCGCCTTGTTTGCGTATTATCGCCTGATTCTGGCGCTTGCGCTGCTCGTGTTCACCTTGGTTCGGGGCTGACGGACGCGGCGACTATAAACCTTGACGGCCCAAGAGCCGAACCTTACCACCCTCAGCCTTATACCAGAATTTGCCACGGTTTTAACGAGCCCGGGGCACTGCTCATCCACTCATCATGGCCAATCCGAAACGCAAACAGTCCAAGCGCCGCAGCGCCAATCGCCGCGCGGCCAATGCCTTCCAGGCTCCCACTTTCGCCAAGGACAGCGACGGCGGTGCATTCCGCCCCCACCGCGTGAACCCGAAGACCGGTATGTACCGCGGTCGGCAGGTGCTGAACGTCGAAGTTTAAGCTCCGCCCGGCTGGTTTTTCCCGCCATCGACACCCCCACGGCCAGTCCCGCGACAGCCCAGGCACGCATCGCGGTCGACGCGATGGGGGGTGACTTGGGCCCGGCCGAGGTCGTCGAAGCCATCAAGCTGACGCTCGCCTCCGGCGAGGACATCGACCCGATCGTGTTGGTCGGTGACCAGGCGGTGCTCGAGCCCCTGCTCATGAGCGCCGGCCTCAAAGGCGACGCCCGGGTCTCGATCACCCACGCCTCCGAGGTGATCACCATGGACGACAAGCCCCTGCGCGCCATCGCCCGCAAGAAGGATTCCTCGATGGTGCGGTGCTTCAACATGCTCAAGGACGGCACCGCCACCGTGGTGGTCAGTTCGGGCAACACCGGCGCCCTCATGGCCGGCGGCAAGCTCATCGTCGGGTCGATGGACGGAGTCGAGCGCCCGGCGCTCGCCGCGGTCATCCCGCGGGAGGGCGGTCACTTTGTCCTGATCGACGCCGGCGCCAATCCGACCTCGGAAGCCCTGCACCTGCTCCACAATGCCGTCATGGGCGCCGACTACGCCCGCGCCGTGCTCGGGGCCGCCTCGCCCCGCGTCGGGCTGCTGACGATCGGCACCGAGGAGGGCAAGGGCACGCCGCTCACCAACGAAGCCCACGAGCTGCTCAAGAAGGCCGAGGGCGTCATCAACTACCTCGGCCCGGTCGAGGGCTTCCAGGTCTTCCGCAACCATGCGGACGTCCTCGTGTGTGATGGATTCGTCGGGAACTCCCTGCTCAAGTCCTGGGAATCGATGGCCAAATTCATCCGGGATCTCCTCACCGACGAGATCAAGCGCACGCCCCTGCGCGCCGCCGGCTACGTGCTGGCCAAGGGTGCGTTTGACGCGCTAAAGGAACGCCTGAATCCGGACCGCTATGGCGGCGCGCCGCTCCTCGGCATCCGCGGCAACATCCTGAAGGCCCACGGCTCGAGCAATCGCTTCGCCTGGGCCAGCGCGATTCGCGCGGCGGAGAAGACGATCAAGCACGACCTTTATCACCACCTCGAGCAGGACATCGCCCGGGTCAATGCACTCGCCGGCCTGGGTGTCCCGCCCACCCCGGTCACCTGATTTCACCATGGCCTCAGTCATCATCGCCGGCGTCGGCTCCTATGCGCCCGAACGGGTGCTCACCAACGAAGACCTCACCAAGATGGTCGATACCTCGGACGAGTGGATTCGCACCCGCTCGGGCATTCGCGAGCGCCGCATCGCCGCCCCGAACCAGGCGACATCGGACCTGGCCATCAATGCCGCGAACTCGGCCCTCAAGGACGCCGGCGTCAAGGCCGAGGAGATCGATCTCCTCATCGTGGCCACCGCCACGCCCGATTACCCCCTGCCCTCCACCGCCTGCGTGGTGCAGCACAAGCTCGGCATCCCGCCCCACGCGACCTGCTTCGACATTTCGGCCGCCTGCTCGGGCTTTCTCTACGCCCTCGAGATCGCCTACGGCCAGCTGCTGACCAACCGGTACAAGTGCGCGCTGATCATCGGGGCCGAGAAACTCTCGTCGATCGTCGACTGGAAGGACCGCTCCACCTGCGTGTTGTTTGGCGACGCCGCCGGCTCCGCCGTGCTGCGCAAGTCCGACCGGCCCGGCATCGGCATCATCGGTTCCGATCTCGGGGCCGACGGCGAGATGCTCGAACTGCTCTACACCCCGGCGGGCGGCAGCCGCTGCCCCGCCAACAGCGCCACGGTCAGCGAAGGCGGCCATTTCATCCGCATGAAGGGCCGCGAGGTCTTCAAGAACGCCGTGCGCGTCATGGAGACCGTCGCCCGCGAAATGGTGGAACAACACCACCTTACTTTTGACCAAATCAACCTCGTGATACCCCACCAGGCCAATCACCGCATCATCGAATCGCTCGCCGGCAGCCTCGGCGTGCCGCTCGAGCGGTTCTACGTGAACCTGGACCGATTCGGGAACACGTCCGCCGCCTCCATCCCGCTGGCGTTGGATGAGGCGCGCCGCGCCGGCCGGATCAAGCCGGGCGACTACACGCTGCTGGTCGCGTTCGGGGCTGGCTTGACCTACGGTTCCACTCTTATTCGATGGTAATCGCCCGAATCATGCGTCGCCTCTTTCTCGCCCTCACCACCGCGGCCGCCACCGCCTTGATTGTCCAGCCCGCCCGGCTCGCCGCGGACCTGGTGTGGACGCCGGGCGCCGGGTGGCATATCGAAGGCGGGACCCTGGGCGGGCTCGACACGCCCGACGGCCGCCGGGCGCTGGACTACATGAACAAGGGCCGCAACGCCGAGGAAGCGGGCCACACCCGCCAGGCGCGCAAGGATTACGAGGTCGTCGCCAAGAAATTCCCCAATTCGGTCTTCGCCGCCGAGGCGTTGTACCGCACCGGCTCGATCTACCAGCACGAGCACAAGTACTACAAGGCGTTCGACACCTACCAGGCGCTGGTCTCCGCGTACCCGAATTCGGAAAAATTCACGCAGGTCATCGGGGAGCAATACCGGATCGCCTCGGACCTTTTCGAGGGCAAGCGCAACCGGATCTTCTGGTGGCTGCCCGGCTTCCGCAACCGCGAGAGGGCGATCGGCTATTTCGAGGCGATTGTCCGCACGGCGCCCTACAGCGACTACGCGCCGCTCGCGCTGATGAATGCCGCGCGCGGCTACCACCAGATGAACGAGACCGAGGCGGCCATCGATGCGCTCGACCGGATGATCAACACCTACCCGCGCAACGTGCTCACGCCCGACGCGTACCTGAAGATCGCCGAGGCCCACGCCTCGCTGGTCGACGGGCCGTACTACGACCAGGCCTCCACCAAGGAGGCGATCACCTACTACGAGGACTACATGATCCTCTTCCCGGGCGATGCGGGCATGGCCTCGGCGGAAAAGGGCCTGAAGCAGATGAAAACCGTGCTCGCGAAGAGCAAGATCATCCTGGCCGACTACTATTTCAAATACCGGAAAAACTACAAGGCCGCCAAGGTCATGTACAACGAGGCCATCACGGACTATCCGGACTCCGACCAGGCGGAAAAGGCGCGGGCCAAGCTCGTCGAGGTCGAGGCCAAGCTCGCCCAGGCGGAAGCCGCCGCTTCCGGCAAGCCGGCGGATGCCAAGCCGGAGGAGCCCAAGAAGAAAAAGCGGTTCCTCTTCTTCTGAGGATTGTCGCATGACGCGCGCCGCCCAGTTGCTCCGGACGACGGCCGCCTGGGCCCTCGCCGCCACGCTCGCCGGGTGCGCCGCCTATCGCCTCGGCACCGGCGCGGAGCCGAAGTTCGCCACGCTCTTCATCGCGCCCGTCGCGAGCACCACCACCATTCCCCAGGCGCAGGCCGTGATCACCACGCAGCTGCGCGAGACGATCGGGCGCGACGGCCGGGTGCGCCTCGTCAACTCGCCGGAGGCGGCCGACGCCGTCCTGCAGGTCACGCTCCTCGCCTACGACCGCGCCGTCGCGGTCTCGCTGCCGACCGACACGGGCCTGGCGCGGCGCTTCGACGTGACGCTGCGGGCCGAGGCGACCCTGACCGACAACCGAACCAAGGCGGCGATCTTCACCAAGCGCCCGCTGGTGGCGGAACGCGGCGTGTTCACCGACAGCGGCCTCGTCCCGTCGGAATACCAGGCCCTGCCGCTGCTGGCGGAACAGCTCGCCGACCGCGCCGCGCATGCCGTGCTCGACACCTGGTGATCCGCCGGCGAGCTCGCCCGGCCCCGAATCCAGGATTGAGCCTTCGCCGCCGCCGGGCATCAGTGGTGCCGCTTCCCATGATGCATCCGCCCCAACTCGTCCCCTCGCTGCTCGCCGGTGACCACGCCCGCCTCGGCGCCAGCGCGCAGCTGGCCGCCGAAGCCGGCGCCCCCTGGCTGCATGTCGACATCATGGACGGGCATTTCGCCCCCAATCTCACCTTCGGCCCCGAAACGGTGGCCGCGCTGCGCCGCGCGGGTTCCCGGCAATACCTGGACACCCACCTCATGCTCGAGGAGCCGCATCGTTACATCGAGGCCTTCGCCAAGGCCGGCTCGAACGGCATCACCATCCATATCGAGCCCCGCTACGATCACCGCGGCACCCTCGCCCGCATCCGCCAGCTGGGCTGCCAGTGCGGGATCACGCTCAACCCCGGCACGCCCGCCGGCGCGATCGAGCCGTTGCTCGATGCGGTCGACCTGGTGCTCGTCATGACCGTGCAGCCGGGCTTCGGCGGCCAGTCCTTCCGCGGCGACATGGTGCCGAAGCTGCGCGAGATCGACGGCTGGCGCCAGGCGCGCGGCCTGGGATTCCGGCTCGAGGTCGACGGCGGCATCGACCTGGAAACCGCCAGGGTCTGCCGCGCGGCCGGCGCCGACACCTTTGTCGCGGGCACCTCCTTCTTCAAATCCGCCGACCCGGCGGCCTTGGTCCGGGCGGTGGCCGCGCTGGCCTGAGGCGCCGATGGAGACGCGCCACGGGGAATACCTCATCTCCGACGACCGCGCCCGGCTCGACGTTGCGGCCATCCACGGCTACCTGCGGCGCGCCTATTGGTGCGAAAACATCCCCCTCGAGACCGTCCGGCGCAGCCTGGCCAACTCGCTTTGCATCGGGGCGTATGCCGGCGCCGGCCAGGTGGGCCTGGTGCGCGTAATCTCCGACTACGCCACGTACGCCTACCTCTGCGATGTCTACGTGCTGGAGGAACACCGGGGACGCGGCGTGGCGCGGGCCATGATGACCGTCACGGTGCAGCATCCGCTGCTGCAAGGATTGCGCAGCTGGAACCTGCGCACGCGGGACGCTCATCCCCTCTACGCGGAATTCGGATTTCAAGTCGTGGACGATCCGGGGCGTTACATGATACGCCGCCGGCCCGGGAGCTACCAAGCCGACCCGGGATCAGGAACCACCTGACCGCGCCACCTCCGCCGCCCGCGCATACTGCCGCCTGAACCGGTCGCCCAGCTCGCGCGCGAGCCTCAGCTCCGCGGCTTTGTCCTTCGATTCGAGGGCCGCCTTGATGGTGGTGCCCGCCTGGTCATAGTCGACCAACGACAGCTCCTGCAGGATCCGGCCCGCCTCGGCCGCTTTCGCCGGATCAACCCCCGGCGCATGGATGGCCCGCCAGGCCTCGCGCAATTCCTCGTGGGTATCCTGGCACATGACGCGGGCAATGAAAGCGATCTCCCGGAACAGGCGTCCGGTCCAGGCCGGCTGGTAGACCAGGGCCGTGGCCCCGGCGTAGGGATCGATTTCCGGGTCGCTCTGCAATTCGCGCCATTCCGGGTGGGAGTAGAAGTCCCTGCGCACCGGCAGCCGCCTCAAGGCATACAGCTCCGGGCCCGCGGGCGTGCCGGGTTTCTGGCTCCAGAGCCGCTGCCCTTCCAGCGAGAGCAAGAACTCGATGAACGCCTCCGCGGCCGGGCGATGGCGCGCACCGCGCAGGATGCCCACCGGGTCGACCGAATACGCGGTGCCACCCGGCGGCGCGGCAAAGCCGAGCCGGTCTCCCCCGCCCCGTCGCCGCGTGGCCTCGGCCTGCCCGCGTCCGTAGAAATCGATGCACATGCCGGCAGCGCAGTTGCCCGCGGCCACGTCGATCGGCGGCTTCTGCGAGGTGTCGGTGAAGTACCGGGCGTTGGCGCCCAGGCGCTGCAGCAAACGCCATCCATCCAGCCAGCCCGTCTGCATCGCCTCGGCCTCGACGTCCGCGGCTGCCACCTTCGGCTGCTCCGATTGCAGCCGCCGCCACGATGCGTGCATCTGCTGCTGGATCACATTCTCGAACGCTTCCGTCATCGATCCGCTTTTCGTGGGATCGCACAAGGCGAGTTCGCCAAAATATCGCCAATCCGCGAGGTCCGCCCACTGTTCCGGCGGACGAGCCAGGCCCAGCTGCCGCAGCCCGTCCCGGTTGAATAGGATCCCATAGGAGCCGAGCACATAGCCAAACCAGCGGCCGTCCTGATCCCAATAAGTCTCGCCGGCATGCACGCGCGGGATGATTCCATCGGCAAACCATTCCGGGTGCCGTGCCCTGATCTCGCTGCGGACCAGGCGACCGGCCCGGGCATGTTCCGCAAAGGTGTAGGCATCGCCGCCGAAGAACACGTCGATGCCGCAGCCGACTTCGGAGGCCAGGAACGCCGCCCGGGCGGCTCTGGCCGCCTTGGACGCATCCGACCCGAGGTTTCCCGCCTGCGCCGCAGCCTGCACTTCGGCGCTCCAGGATTCGTGCAGCTCCGTTGTCCAGTGCCGCCGGAAAGCGGCGGTGTATTCCCCTTCGAGGAACCGCGAGATTTCGCTGGTTCCACCCAGGACGCGCCAGTCAATCGCGATGCTGCGGCCGGTATGGGCCCGGTACCACCGCGGGAAGGCGATCCCGATCTCGTGCCGGATCGCCTCGTTGTTCGGCGTCACGATCACCAGCGTGTCATCGGCCGCCTGCCGGCGACCCGCCGGCGGCCGCAGGGCGAACGGCAGCGCCACGATCGCGGCCAGGGCCAGGAGAATGACGGCGCGTTTCATCGGACCGCCGCGATGTTCACGGCCGCAGGATCACCACGTCGTCCGGGTCCACCGCCGCGTTCAACGCTTCGCGTGCGGTGGCGTCGGCGTGCCGCGGGTTGCGCTCGTGGATGCGCAGGGTTGCGCCGCCCGTGGTGACAAAGGCATAGTGCGCCACGTCGCCCAGGTAGACGCATTCGCCAATCCGACCCCGGACTGAATTCCGCGCCGCCGGCCCCGGCTTCAGCTCCCAACACTCGGGCCGGATCGACACGGTGACGCTTTCGCCCGCCGCCGGCCGGTGGTCGGGATCGCCGGCGACGCCGTCGAATGGACCGAGCGCCGTATCCACGGTGCACCGGCCGCCGCCGCTGGCGGTCACCCGGCCGGCCACAAAGTCGGTTTCGCCGATGAAGTCCGCCACCGTGCGCGACCGCGGACGTTTGTAGACCTCGCGCGGCGTGCCCACCTGCAGGATGCGTCCGCCGTCCAGGATCGCCATGCGATCGGCCGCCGCCAGGGCCTCCTTCTGGTCGTGGGTCACGTACACCGTGGTCAGGTGATGCTCCTGGCAGATGCGCCGGATCTCGCCGCGCATTTCGACCCGCAGCTTGGCATCGAGATTCGACAAGGGCTCGTCCAGCAGCAGGCACCGCGGGCGGATCACGAGGGCGCGCGCGAGGGCCACGCGCTGCTGCTGGCCGCCCGAAAGTTCATTCGGCCGGCGGGCCGCAAATCCGTCCATCCGGACCGACGCGAGCGCCTCGGCCACCCGCCGGTCCGCCTCGCCGGTCGCGACCTTCCGCTCCCGGAGACCGAAGGCGACGTTCTCCGCCACCGTGAGGTGCGGCCACAGGGCATAGCTCTGGAAAACCATCCCGGCGTTGCGCTTGTGCGGCTCCAACCGCGTCACGTCTTCCCCGCCGAAGAGGATCCGGCCGCCGTCGGGCCGGTAAAATCCCGCGAGGCACCGCAGCAGCGTCGTCTTGCCGCAGCCGCTGGGCCCGAGCAGGAAAAACAGCTCGCCGGGAAGGACCGACAGGTCGAGTTCGCGGAGCGCAACCACCGGGCCGAACTGCTTGGTCAACTGCTGAACCTGAATGGAAGTCATCGCAGTAAGCGCGGTCGCGCGAGGCAACCGGCGGCGCCGGCCCAAGTCAAAACCAATCCCGGTCCCGCGTAACGGTTTGCCTTGCGGGTCGGTTCCGGTCTTATCGCTCCATGACGAAGCTGAAGGGTCCGCCCGAGCTCAAGCACCTCGACCACGTCCTGGTCACGCCGACCGCCATCAAGCGGCGCATCGCGGTGCTGGGCGAGAAACTCAACGCGCACTATGCCGACAAGGACCTGATGGTGGTCGCGATCGTCAACGGCGCGCTGATTTTCACCGCGGATCTGCTGCGGCAGCTGCGGAGCCCCCTGCGCCTCGACTGCCTGCGGGCATCGAGTTACCACGACGGCACCAAGGCGACGGGCGAGCCGCGCATCGTCGACCAGATGAAACTCGACGTGCGCGGCCACCACGTGCTGCTGGTCGACGACATCCTCGACACGGGCAAGACACTCGCGGCGGTCGCCGGCCTGATCAAGACGAAGGGCGCGGCCAGCGTGGAGACCTGCGTGTTGCTCGACAAGAAGGCGCGGCGCATGGTGCCCTTCGAGGCGGATTACGTGGGCTTCGAGATCCCCAACGAGTTTGTCGTGGGCTACGGCCTGGACTTCAACGAGCGCTATCGGAACCTACCCTGCATCGGCGTGTTGAAGCCGCAGTACTACGCCGGGCCCGCCTGAGAAAATTGGCCTTGCGCCGGCCAGTGCGCCGGGTTTGCTCGGTTCCCCTGCTTTGGAGAGATGGCCGAGTGGCTGAAGGCACAGCTTTGCTAAAGCTGCATAGGGGAAACTCTATCGAGGGTTCGAATCCCTCTCTCTCCGCCACCTTGCCGTCTAGCGCGGACGCTCGTATTCGATCGATTGGACGACACCGTCCCGGTAGACGACGCTCAAGCGCTCCATTTCCACCCGGCGGTCGTAATCGAGATACCAAGGATAGCCCGGATCGCGCCAGGCGTAGTAGTGGTGCCACCAGCCGCGATACAAGGGCTCGCCGCTCGGCAGCGCATACGTGATGTAGTGCCACACTTCACTCGTCCCATTGGCATCGGTCCGCGTCGTGTACCGGTCGGGCTCGCCGAGGGCCAGCCGGACCATCTCGGCCGCGAAGCCCACCTGGATCTTGCCGTGGCGGATCAGGTCCTGCTGCGCGGGCGTGAGTTGGTTGAAATACTCCTGGTTGCGGCTGATCCGGGATTCGGGCGTCGCACAGCCGCCGACAAATCCGAGCAGCGCAACCAGCATGAGGGCATGAATGGCGGGATGGGTTTTCATGATGACAGCACTCCCGTGCGACAGTGAGATGGCCGCACGCGTTCCCGAAAGTTTACACCTGCGGGCGACGGAATGCCAGGGGGTTGCCGCGGTCCCACCCCGTCGGGCGAAACCCGCCGTGCTCCCCGAAGCACTTTACAGCCGGCGCCACGGCGCCAGAGTGTCGGCGATGCCGTCGTCGTCCGCCGCTCCCCTGCTCTTCGATTTTCGGAACCTGGATGTCTATCGCGGGGACCGCCGGGTCCTGCACGGCTTCAGCCTGCAGGTCCGGCGCGGCGAACACATCGCCCTGTTCGGCCCCAACGGCTGCGGCAAATCCACCTTGATCAAGGCGTTGACGCGCGACCTCTACCCGGTCGATCACCCGCGCCTCCGTTTCCAGGTGCTGGGGCGCGACGACTGGGATGTCGATGACCTTCGCCGACTCCTCGGCATCGTTGCGCTCGATGCCCTGCACCAGCTTTCCCACGAGGTCGTGGCGCGCTCCGTGACCGCGCGCGAACTCGTGCTCTCGGGATTCTTCGGCAGCCTGGGCCTGTGGCCCCACCAGCGCGTGACACCGGCCCAGGAGCGGCGCGCGCGGGCGGTCCTGGGGTTTCTCGACATCGGGCACCTGGCGAACCGCCCGGTCTCGGCCATGTCCGCCGGCGAGCAGCGCCGTGCGCTCATCGGCCGCGCCCTGGTGCATGACCCGGCCGCGCTCATCCTCGACGAGCCCACGAACAGCCTCGACCCCGGTGCCGTGCGGGAATTTCGCCTCCTGCTGCGCAAGCTCATCCGCGCGGGCAAGACGCTGGTGCTGGTGACCCATCATGTCTCCGACCTGATCCCGGAGATCGACCGCGTCATCCTGATGCGCGCCGGGCGCGTCATCGCCGACGGCCCGCCGGCGCGCGTCGTCACGTCGCGGGCCCTCTCCCGCCTCTTCGGCACCCGGTTGACCGTCGTGCCCCGGGCCGGCCGCTTCAGCCTGGTGACCGGCTAGGCGTCGCGATGAACGGTGTCGGGCGCAAAGGCCGGCAGGCACACGGCGATGTATTCCGCCCCCGCGGCATGCGGCGAGCTGTATTGCACCCATTCGCCGCGCGGCGCGTGGACGGCCTGCCCGGCCTTGACGGTCAACAAGCCGGTTCGGGTCTTCACCTGCAGTTCGCCGCGGAGCACGAGCGTGAACTCGTCGAATTCGGGCGTCTGCCCCGGCTCGACCCAGCCGGCCGGGCTGCGCATGCGGGCGATGCTCGTCGCCGCGGTGCCGCTGTTCACGCGGCCGACAAACTCTTCAATCAGCTTCGGCTTGGTCCCGGCGGCCGCGATGACCGTGGGCTTGTCGATGAGGCGCGCCATGCGAAAAGGAAACGCCGCGGGGAGGCCCGCGGCGCTCGCGTTCATCAATACCGGTAATGCTCCGGCTTGTACGGCCCGTCGACCGGCACGCCGAGGTATTCGGCCTGTGCCTTGGTGAGTTTGGTGAGCTTCGCGCCGATCTTGTCGAGGTGCAGGCGCGCGACCTCTTCGTCGAGATGCTTCGGCAGCCGGTAGACACCAACCTTGTAGGCGTCCTTGTTCTTCCAGAGATCCATCTGGGCGAGAGTCTGGTTGGTGAACGAGTTCGACATCACGAATGACGGGTGGCCGGTCGCGCAGCCAAGGTTCACCAGGCGGCCTTCGGCCAGGAGATAGATGCTGCGCCCGTTCGGGAACGTGTACATGTCGTACTGCGGCTTCACGTTCGTACGCTTGGCGCCCGACTGGTTGAGCCGGTCGACCTGGATCTCGTTGTCGAAGTGCCCGATGTTGCAGACGATGGCCTGGTCCTTCATCTGCTGCATGTGCTCCAGCGTGAGGATATCGCGGTTGCCCGTCGTGGTGACGTAGATGTCGGCCACGCCGAGCGTTGACTCGACCGTGTTGACCTCGAATCCCTCCATCGCCGCCTGAAGGGCATTGATGGGATCGATCTCGGTCACGATGACGCGGGCGCCGAAGCCCTTGAGGGAGTGGGCGGAGCCCTTGCCGACATCGCCATAACCGCACACGCAGGCGACCTTCCCGGCGATCATGACGTCGGTGGCGCGCTTCAGGCCGTCGGCGAGCGATTCGCGGCAGCCGTAGAGGTTGTCGAACTTCGACTTCGTGACCGAGTCGTTGACGTTGATGGCCGGCACGCGGAGCTTGCCCTTCTCCAGCATCTGGTAGAGGCGGTGCACGCCGGTGGTGGTTTCCTCGGACACGCCGCGCCATTCCCGCGCCAGCGTGGTCCACTTGAGCGGGTCCTCCTTGTGCACGCGCTTGAGCAGGTTCTTGATCACCTGCTCCTCGTGCGACGCCGAGGGCGTATTGACCCAGTCACTGCCCTCCTCGAGCTCGCAGCCCTTGTGGATGAGGAGGGTGACATCGCCGCCGTCGTCGACCACCAGTTGCGGGCCCTTCCCGCCGGGGAAGGATACGGCGCGCAGCGTCATGTCCCAGTATTCCTCGAGCGTCTCGCCCTTCCAGGCAAAGACCGGTGTGCCGGTCTGGGCGATCGCGGCCGCCGCGTGGTCCTGGGTCGAGAAGATGTTGCAGGAAGCCCAGCGCACGTCGGCCCCGAGCTCCTTCAGGGTCTCGATGAGCACCGCGGTCTGGATCGTCATGTGGAGCGACCCGGTGATCCGGACGCCCTGCAGCGGCTTGGCCGGGCCGAATTTCCGGCGGACCGAGAGCAGGCCGGGCATTTCGTGCTCGGCGATTGCGATCTCCTTGCGGCCCCACTCGGCAAGAGTGAGGTCCTTAACCTGGAATTCGTGCGCCGGTTTCTTGGTGGAAGTGGTGGCCATGGCAGCGGGGGATGAAAGTTACTTCACGGCCGCGCGGAGGGCGGCGACCTTGTTGGTTTGCTCCCAGGGCAGGCCGGCTTTGCCGAAATGCCCGTAGTTGGTCGTCTGCCGGTAGATTGGCCGGAGCAGATTGAGCTGCCGGATGATCTCCGCCGGCTTGAAGCCGAAGACCTTCGTCACGGCCCGGGCGATGCGTTCGTCCGCGACCTTGCCGGTGCCCATGGTGTCCACGTACACGCTGACCGGATCGGGATAACCGATCGCGTAGGCGACCTGGAGTTCCGCGAGGTCGGCGAGCCCCGCCGCCACGATGTTCTTGGCCACCCAGCGGCACATGTACGCGGCCGAGCGGTCGACCTTCGAGGGATCCTTGCCGGAAAAGGCACCGCCGCCGTGGCGGCCCCCGCCGCCGTAGGTATCCACGATGATCTTGCGCCCGGTCAGGCCCGAGTCGCCCTGCGGGCCGCCGATGACGAACCGGCCCGTGGGGTTGATGAGAAACTGCGTCTTCTTCGTCAGCAAGCTGGCCGGGATCACCTTCCGGATGACGTGGTCGATCAGGTAGGCCTCGATCCGGTCGTGCGAAATGTCGGCCGTGTGCTGGGTGGAGATGACGACGTTTTCGACCGCGACCGGGCGGTCGTTCTCGTAGCGAACCGAAACCTGGGACTTGGCGTCCGGGCGCAGCCAATGGACGGCTCCGCTCTTGCGCAATTGGGTCAGCTTCCGACCCAGCCGGTGGGCAAACATCACGGGCGTGGGCATGAGTTCGGGCGTCTCGGTGCACGCGTAGCCGAACATCAGGCCCTGGTCGCCGGCGCCCTGCTCCGCCGTCTTCTTGCCCTTCGCTTTCCGGGCATCGACACCCTGCGAGATGTCGGGCGACTGGCGGGTGAGATAATTGTTGATGAACACCGTGTCGGCGTGAAACACGTCGTCGCTGTTGACATAGCCGATCTCGCGGATGGCTCCGCGCACGATCGCCTCGTAGTTCAGGCGCGCCTTCGTGGTGATCTCGCCGGCAAGGATCACCATGTTGGACTTGACCATCGTTTCGCACGCCACCCGGCTGCGCGGATCCTGCTCCAGGCAAGCGTCGAGCACGCTGTCAGAAATCAGGTCGGCGACTTTGTCGGGGTGACCTTCACCGACCGACTCGGAGGAAAAGACAAATGAATTGGCCATAGATTAGGGGTTGAAAAAGACGCGTATCGAGAAGCCGTGCAAGTAGAATATCAACGCATGCGCATTTCATGATACGAGTCCGCTCTCCAGTAACTTAACCTATTCCAATACTATCGCTTACAACTGCCATTTGTGGCCTTTCCCCCTTCGCAAATGCCATCCGTCGCGCCGCGTTTCCCCAAATGCTTCCGAACGAAGCGGCGATTGAGGGGTGAGCAACGGCATTCCCGGCACAACCCGCCCGCTCTCCGCTTGATTCCCGCCGGCCAGCGAAATTTCAAATGACGATGCTGGTGCCTCCCCCGACCGCGAACTGATGCATGCGGCGCAAACATCCCTGTAGCCCAGACAAGTCGTGCCTGGCGCAGATCAGGTCGCCGCACGCGCGCAATCACAGCACAGCCAGCCGTCGAGTGTTGTGTCATCGTCCCACGGCAACCGCATGAGGGCTTGCGCAGGCTTCCGCCCCGCCGTACCACGATCGGGAAAATCGAAAGAAAACCAGCTTCCTCCCGGCCACCGGGATCGCATCCATGGCTGATACTCCGCATCTCGATCCTGTCGCCATCGCCGCGCTCCGCTCGCTGAGCCCCGATGGTGATACGTCTTTTCTGCGCGAACTGATCGCCATTTATCTGGAGGACGCGCCGAAACGCCTGACCGAGTTGGACGCGGCACTCGCACGCGGCGATGCCGCGGTGGCGCTGCGCGCCGCGCACACGATCAAGGGCAGCTCGAGCAACTTCGGCGCCACGCTCCTCGCCCACCAGGCCCAGCTGATCGAAGCGCAATGCAAGTCCGGCGATTGCGCCGCCGCGCTCGCGCTGGTGCCCGCCCTCAAGGCCGAAAGCAGCATTGTCGCCGACGAACTCCATCGCCTGCACGACGCTTGAATCGCCCACCATGCCGGCGGCCGCACGCATCCTTTGGGCATTCCTCGTGGTGGCGGCTGGGACAATCCCGGCCACGGCCCTCGACTGGGACACCGACACCGTCCGGGTGACGATCGCACCGTTCCAGGCAACCCAGGAAGTCGTCTTTCGCTTTCGCAATCGGGGTTCCACCGCCGCCTCGCTCACCGACATCCAGACCAATTGCGATTGCCTGTCAGCCGCGGCGGATCGCACCACCGTGTCGCCCGGGGAATCCGGCCTGATCACGGCCACCTTCACGGTCGGTGACCGCGCCGGCCTCTACGAGCGGGTGATCACCGTGCGGAGCGACGACGCCCGCGAGCCCATGCGCCTGCATGTGGAGATCGAGGTGCCCGAGACCTGCTCGGTCGCGCCCCGCAGCCTGCAGTGGAAGCTCAACGCCGGCGCATCCGCGCAGACGGTGACGGTTACCGCCGCCGCGGGCCTCACCATCGATTTCACGGAGGCGGTGGCCACCAACCCTGCGTTTGTCGCCCGCCTGGAAACCGTGGCCGCGGGCCGCACTTACCGGGTGCACGTGCAGCCGACGGACACAGCCCGGCCGATCAGCGCGGCGATCCGGATCTTCGGCCGCGACAAGTCCGGGCACGCGGTCGTGGCCAGCGCCTACGCGACCGTGGAGTGAGGCTCAGCGGTAGAGCGCCGTGACGGGCGTCGCCGTGAGCACGTTGTACTGGCGCATGGCCAGGCGCCACCAGCCGGCGAGCCGGTCGGCCGGCTCCTTCCAGAGCTGCTCATGGAGCCAGATCATGGAATCCGCGTCGAGCAACAGGGCCATCTTCTCGCGGTGGGTCAACGCCAGCGGGCCCTCGGACAGGAGCCGGGCGCGCAGCCGGACGAAATACGTCTTCACCGCGTGGCTGCCCTCGCGCTGCCGCAGGAGCGAGACATGCACGGCATTCACGTAGGGATCGAGCACCGCCTGGAGCAGACCATAATCGGCGCGGAGCTGCGGGATCGGCTGCATCAGGCGGTAGCACTCCTCCATGTGCTGCCGCAGCCGGACCAGCTCGGGCGGTGGTTCCGTCTCCTCGGGCGTGAGAAACAACCCGAGTTCCCGCGCCCGCTGGCCGAAGCCCGCCTTGCCGAGGAAAATCGAAAGCGGGGCGGACAACACCAGGCCGGCGAGCACCGGGCTCAGCCACCAGAAGAACTGCGGCGCCAGGATGAACGCCGACACGCCCCACACGACGCCGAAGGCCGTCTGGCCCGAATGGGTGATGATCGCCTCCCGCCAGTCGGTGTCGTCGCTGGCATCGCGCCGCTGGGTCACCCAGCCGATCCCCTGCCCGAGGAGGATGTAGAAGACGAACTTCGCGTGGAACATCATGTTGACGGGCGCGAGCAGCGCGGAAGCCGCCGTTTCCAGCACCG
This sequence comes from Lacunisphaera sp., assembly GCA_035545835.1. Taxonomy (GTDB): domain Bacteria; phylum Verrucomicrobiota; class Verrucomicrobiia; order Opitutales; family Opitutaceae; genus Lacunisphaera. The sequence continues at coordinate 60,223 of DASZXO010000089.1, read as the reverse complement.
TGCTGGCCACCAGGCGCAGCGGCCCGCCGAAGGCCTCCGCCCGCCGGGTCTTCATGGCCAGCAGCACGCTGACCAGCTTGGGCAGGAACAACAGGAGCAGCGTGAAGGCAAAGAGCGCCTGGGCCTGCGGGACCTCGACGACATAGCCGAAGAGCGACAGCAGCGTCTCCGCGTGGTATTCGGCGCCGGGCCCGGGCCGCAGGTGACGAAAGGTGTAGATGCTGCTCAAGACCAGGAACAGCAGCCACAGCGGCGAGGCGGCGTAGCCCATGATGCCCTGCAGCAGGTGAAACCGGTTCGCCGGGTGGAAGCCGTGGGCGAACAGGAGCCAGCTGTGCTGCAGGTTGCCCTGGCACCAGCGCCGGTCGCGCTTGGCCGCGTCGATCAGCGTGGGCGGTCCCTCCTCGTAGCTGCCGTCCAGGTCGTAGGCCAGCCACACGCCCCAGCCCGCCCGCCGCATCAAGGCGGCTTCCACGAAATCGTGGCTGAGGATCCGGCCGCCGAACGGCTCGCGCCCGGGCAGCTCGGGCAGGCAGCAATGGTCCATGAACGGCGCCACGCGGATGATCGCGTTGTGGCCCCAGAAGTTGCCCTCGCCCTGGTGCCAGTAGTTGAGCCCGGCGAGGAACAGCGGCCCGTAGAGCCGGTTGGCGAACTGCTGCAGCCGGGCATAGAGCGTGACCCCGTTCACCACCCGCGGCGCGGTCTGCACGATCCCCACCTTCGGGTTCCGCTCCATCATCGCCACGAGCTTCAGCAGGGACTCGCCCGTCATGACGCTGTCCGCGTCGAGCACGACGAAATAACGGTACTTGAGTCCCCAGCGGCGCAGGAAGTCCGCCACGTTGCCGCTCTTCTTGTTGATCGCGATCCGGCGCTTCCGGTAGAAGACCCGGCCGAAGCCGTTGAGCTGCTTGCAAAGCTCCACCCAGGCGACCTCCTCCTGGATCCAGTTGTTCGGGTTGTTCGAATCGCTCAGGATGAAGAAGTCGAAATTCGCCAGGCGCCCCGAAAGCTCGAGGGAGCGATAGATCACGCGCAGGCCTTCGAACACGCGGCTCGGGTCCTCGTTGAACACCGGCATGACCACGGCCGTCGACGCGAGCGGCAGGTCGGCCAGGGGATCGCCCTCGAGCGAGCGCGCGATCCGGTACGGGTCGCCCTGGCGGTTGACGACATAGAGGCCGAGCAACGCCGTGGTGAAGCCCACGGCGATGTGGGCGAACAAGAGGACAAACAAGGCCAGCATCGTCCAGGCGATCGCCGTCATGCCATTCCGCCACAGCAGGTCCGCCATGAACCAGCTCGCCAGGCTGGTCAGGAGGAAGCACAGGGAGAAAAAAGTGATCCGGCGGCGGGCCACGCGGGCCCGGTCCACCTGGTCAACCGTGAAGCAGGCGGCCATGGTTCAACGCGTGGCGCGGAAGACCAGCGCGAGCACCGCGGCAAACAGCAGCCACAGCAGCAGCACGCGCACCACGGGCAGGCGCTCGATCCGCTCCAGGGTTTCGCCGGCCGCCTCGGTGATGGGCCCGAGGTCGATCTCGCGCGGCACCATGCTGGATACCGCCAGGTCGGGGCCCGCCTGCACCGCATGGTGCCGCATGGCGGCGGCGAATTCCGGCGGGACGTTGCGCTCGCTGAGGAATGCGTAGGGCCAGCGCTGCATGCCGTCGGAAAGCAGCAGCGCCACCCTCCCGGCCGCGGCGATGCGGTTGTGCGGCAGATCCTTGGCGTCGAGCAGTTCGGCAAACCACCCGTCCATGATCCGGTCGGTCTCCTCGATCGCCAGTGTCGCCGGCTCCAGCGCCGGATTCTGCTCGTGCCGCCGGGCGGCGGCTTCGAGCACCAGCTGGATCAGCCGGCTTTGGTGCAGGCGATTGTGCACCCGGTGGGCGCGCAGGTAGTCCTCCACCCGGAGGTACGCGGCATTCCACTGTTCCAGCGTGCCCGTGCTGGGACGAAAGGTCAGGGACTCCAGAGATAACTCCATGTCTCCGTCAGCACATGCTGGCCTTTCCGCAGAAAGCAACGGAGTTCCACGGGCTTCCCGCCGGCCTCGGGCTCGATCTCGAACGCCACCCGCCACGTCCCGCTGAAGTGATTCTTCTGCACCACGGCGCGGCCGTCCTGGCGCGCGCCCGCCACCACGGAGATCACCGCCTCGATGGCGGAGTCGTCCGGCTCGCGCCGGAGGTACGGCCCGTCGAACTCCAGCACGAAGCGGCGCAGTGCCGGCCGGCCCATCACGGCCGCGGTGCGCGTCGAGGTGACAAAGCCCGCCGGGGGCCGTCCCGCGGGATCCATGAACCAGTGCAGGTTGTATTCGAAGGTGATGGGTTCGCCCGGCGCCGGCAGCTGCGCCGGCACCCAGAACGCCACGATGTTGTCGTTGGTCTCATCCGGCGTCGGCAATTCCACCAGGCGCACCGACCCGGCGCCCCAGTCGCCCACCGGCTCGACCCAGGCGCTCGGCCGCAGCTGATAGTAGGCCTCGAGGTCGTCGTAGTGGTCAAAGACCCGGTCGCGTTGCAGCAGGCCGAAGCCGCGCGGCGCACGGTCCATGAACGAGGCGACGCGCACCGCCCGCGGGTTCGCCAGCGGCCGCCAGATCCACTCGCCGGTCCCGGTGGCCAGCAACAGCCCGTCGGAGTCGTGCACCTCCGGCCGGTAGTCATCCGGCGCCCAGCCGGTGTTTTCCCCGTGGGCAAACATGCTCGTGAGCGGCGCGACGCCAAAGACCCGCGGGTTCTTCCGGCAAAAGACGACGGCCCGCACGCGGATCACCGTGTCGGCGCCCGGGGTGATGACAAAGCGATAGGCGCCCGTGACGCTCGGCCCGTCCAGCAGCGCGTACGCCGTCAGGGCACTCGCGTCCGCGTCGGGCCGCTCCACCCAGAATTCCCGGAAGGCCGGAAACTCCTCCCCGCCGGGCTCGGCCGTGTTCAACGCGAGGCCCCGCGCCGACAGGCCATAGCGCATGTCCCGGCCGAGGGCGCGAAAGTAGCTGGCGCCAAGAAAGACGGCGAGTTCGTCCATCTTGTCGCGGCGATTCAGGGCGTTCAGCACGCGGAAGCCGGCGAATCCCATGTCCGCCGGGACGTGCCACGGCTTGCGCCCGCCGTAGCGAAAGAATCCCGGCGAAAACGGGATGCGGCTCGCCTCGCCCCGCGCGAGCTCGTTGACCTGCACGGTCTGGGTATAGAGCCAGCCGGGGTGGAAGAACTGCAGCTCGAACGGGAGGCCCTCGCGCCGCCACCAGGAGTGCGCCGCGTCGAAGTTGATCATCTGGTAATCGTCGTAGTTGAAGTTCTTGAGGCCATCCGGCACCGGCGAGGCCGGCGCCTGGTACGCGGCGGCCGCCAGCTCCCGCGCGCGCCGCTGCAGCGCCGCGAAATCAAACGGCGCGGCCCGGCCCAGCGCCGGCCCGGCGCCGAGGACCAACACGCAGGCCCAGCGCAACGCCGTTTTCATTTGTCGAGGAAGTATCCGCGCTGGCGGTCCGAAACCGGCAGGCCGGCGCGCTCCATGACCTTGAGGAGGTCCTCCCAGATGCCGCGCTTGGAACGATTGCTGTTGTTCCGGAGAATATAGGACGGGTGGTACGTCACCATGACCGGGCGCCCGTTGAACTCATGCCACCGGCCCTTGATTTCGCCCAGCGTGCGAAAGGTTCCCGCGCCGAGCAGCCCGCCGGCGGCCGTCGCGCCCAGGGCCACGATCAGTTGCGGCTGCACGATGTCGAGCTGGGCCCGGAGAAATGGCAGGCAGAAGTTCATCTCCTCCGGCGTGGGCGGCCGGTTGCCAATTTGCACGCCCGCCCCGCTCACCGGCATTTCCGGGCGCCAGTTCATGATGTTGCCGATGTAGACATCTTCCCGCCTCAGGCCCATGGCCTGGATCATCTTGGTCAGCAGCTGTCCGGCCGGGCCCACGAACGGCTCGCCCTGGACCTCCTCGTCGGCCCCGGGGGCCTCGCCACAGAAGAAGATCCTGGCGTCCAGGCTGCCGACACCGAGCACCACCTTCTTGCCGGGGCGCACATGGGCGCGACACACCGGGTGGTTCAGCACGAACTCCCGCAAGGCCGCCCAGCGCGTCGCCTTGTCGCCCGGCGGAAGCACCACGACCGGCGGTTCGTCGGGAAGTGCGGCACCCGCGGCAGCCGGTGCCGGCGCCCGCCCGGTCCTGGGCGAGGGGGCGGCGGGAGCGGCCGGCTCCGGTTCCGGTGCGCCCTGCCCCGCCTTCGCCTCCGTGACCGCGCTCCGCAGCCGGTCCAGGCTCTCCTCGGTGACGGCGACGGTCCGCAGGCCTTCGGCCTTCAGGCGGCGGAGTTCCTCATGGAGAGCTTCAAGGTGTTCGCGCGCGCTCATCTTGGTCAGGCGGTCCGGCCGGACAGGAGTTTCTCCACGTGCTTGGCCAGGAGGTCAAACTCCAGGTTGACCGGCTCGCCCGGCCGGCGGGCCTGCAGGTTGGTCGCGGACATCGTGTGCGGGATCAACCAGACGGCAAATTCCCCGGCCGCCACCTCCGCGACGGTCAGCGAAATGCCGTCGATCGCGATGCTGCCCTTGTGTACCACGTAGCGCATCTCGCCGGACGGCACCCGGACCCGCAGGTAATGGTCCTTCCCGCGCGCCTCGAGCACGACGATCGTGCCCGTCGTGTCGATGTGCCCGGTCACGAAGTGCCCGCCCACTTTCCCGCCGAAACTCAGGCTGCGCTCGAGATTGACGAGTGCGTCCGGCCCAAGGCGGGCAAAGTTCGTGAGACGCCGCGTTTCCTCGAGCACGTCGAAGTGCAGCCGGCCCGCCTCGAGCTCCGCCACCGTCAGGCAGCAGCCGTTCACGGCAATGCTGTCGCCAACCTTCGTGCCGCCCATCACCTCCTTGGCGGCAATCACGAGGCGCCACGCCTCCCGCCCGGGCTGGAAGGCCGCCACGCGGCCCGTCTCCTCTACGATGCCAGTGAACATGGCTAGATGAGTTTGACGCGAATGACCGCCGTCTCGGCCCCGCGCCCGACCAGGAACACGACCTCCGAGCGCTCCTTGTCCACCTCCACCGCATGCAGGAGGTCGAGCGCCTGCTGGTAGCCGGTGATCTCCGTGCCGTCGATCTCCCGGATCCAATCCTCGGGCCGGAGACCCGCGGTGGCGGCCGGCCCGCCGGGCTTGAGGAAATGCGCCACCACGCCCTTCTGCTCGGACGGCGCCACGCGCATCGAGATGGCGTCGGCGTAGAGGAATTCGCGCACCGTCACGCCGAGCCGGTCGAAATAGTGCCGATCCGCCTCGCGCACGAGCTTGGGCTCGCTGCCCAGCGTCACCTTGACCTCCCTGCGCTCGCCGCCCCGCAGCACGGTCAGGTGGATGGTCTCACCCGGCCGGTGCAGCAGCAGCTGCTGGCCGAAGTATCCGGCGACAACCCGATCCGGCTTCAAGCGCGGCAGCGGCGCGCCGTCGATCGCGAGCACGATGTCGCGATCGCGCAGGCCCGCCTGCTCCGCCGGGGTCCCGGCCGCGATGTCGCTCAACACGACGCCGGACTGGTTCTCCAGCTTCAACAGCTTGGCCACGTCCGGGTCCATCGGCTGGAGCCCGTAGGCACCGAACCAGGGCAGCGGGCGCCCGGTTGCCGTTTCGGGGACGCGGTGCAGGTACGGCAGCACCTCGGCCGCGAGCTGCACGGCGCTGCTTTCCTCGACGTTGACCAGCATGATCGGGTTGCCGTGCTGGTTGCGCGAGAACAGGAGGTAATTCTGGCCAAAGGACGGCAAGGCGAGCCCGGCGAACTCGCCCGCCGTGTTGAAGACCGGCAGGCCCGGGCCGGCCACGTCGCTGCCACAGATGGCCGTTTCCTGCGGCAATTTCATCACGGTCGCGACCCGCGACAGCAGAAAGTAAGGCAGGAAATCCTCGTCCTTGCCCCGCAGCCCGATGCCCCACAACTCCTCGCTGAGCGCCGGCGCCGACTTCATCGCCGGCCAGCGGGTGATCGGCACCAGCTCGCCGCGGAGCTTCGGCTCGACGCGGATGAAGTGCCACCCCGTGAACGCATCCTGCCCGAGGTACTCGGCCCGGGTCGGCTCCGTGTTGCCCGCCCGATACACCTTGAATTCCTTCAACTGGCCGGGCGCGACCGTCGGCTGGATCGACGGCCCCGGCAGGATGATCGTGCCCTGGTCGTCGATGACGGTGCCCAGGACCATGACCGGCTGCCGGTCGATTTCCGATTGGATGAAGAACTCGACCTCGACGACCGATTTCAGCCGCTCCTGGAAAAGCTCGGGCAGCGTGGCGCCCCGCAACGGAACGGTCGCGAGGAGAAGCAGGACCAGCCAGGGACGGAAGGGGTTCATGGTTTCAGGACGTAGAGCGAGATCCGCCGGTCACGCTGCGCCTCGACCAACTGCGGCGCGGGGCTGGCCTCGTAGGCCCGGTAGACCTGCTTGAGTCTGTCGAGTTCGGTCACCTGCTCGTTGCCGACCTTGGTGATGATGTCGCCGTGCTCCAGCCCGGCCTCGGCCGCCGGATACCCGGGCTGGACGCCGAGCACCAGCACGCCCGTGTCATCCGCCAGCTGGTGCTCGCGGGCATAGGTGCGCGTGACCTTTCGCACGCTCAGGCCCCATTTCTCGAAGGCCCACTCCTCGCCCACCCGGCTGACGAGCTTCTCCGTTTGCAGCGTGAGTGCCAGCGTCTGGGAACCGCGCTTGACGCTGAGCTGGACGGTGGCGCCGACCGGCAGGATCGCGATCGACTGCTGGATCGGCGGCAGCTGCTCCGGGAAGCGCCCGTCGAGCTTCTGCCCGTTCAGCGTCAGCACGACGTCGCCCGGCCGCAGGCCCGCGCGCGCCGCGGGCGAGCCGGGGTCCACGCCGTTCACCAGGAGGCCGGTGTTGACCGCCAGGGCATAGAACTTCTCGAGGTCCTGCAGCACGCCCGGCACGAGGCCGATGTAGCTGCGCGTGATCGCGCCGTGGCGCACGAGCTCGCCCGAGACGCGGCGCGCCACGTTGGAGGGAATCGCAAACCCGAGGTTCTCGGCGCCGATGTAGGCGCGCGAATTGATGCCCACCACCCGGCCGTCCTCGGTGACGAGCGGGCCGCCGCTGTTGCCGGGGTTGATGGCCGCGTCGGTCTGCAGCCAGTTGTTGAACAGCCCCGTCTCGTAGCCCCGGACCCCGTGCGTGTCCTCGAAGGGCCGCCGGTTGTTCGAGATGATGCCGCGGGTCAGGGTGCGCGTCAGGCCAAAGGGCGTGCCCACGGCGAACACCGTCTCGCCGGGGAACAGCGCGTCCGAGTCGCCGAACTCGGCGGCGGTGAAGCTCAGCTTGCGCCGCTTGACCTCGTCGAGGTCGAGCCGCAGGACCGCCAAGTCCGTCCAATGGTCCCAGCCGACGAGTTTCGCGCCGACCCGCTCGAGGCTGGCGAGTGTCACGGAGATCTCCACCGCCTGCGGGCTGGCAACGTGGGCGTTCGTCAGGATCACGCCATCATTCGAGATGATCACCCCGGAGCCGATGCCGCCGGTGAAGCGCCGGGCGCCGTCGGCGAACTCGATTTCCCGCACGTCGATGCGGACGACGGCTTCGAGCAAACGGTCGAAGCCGCGGCTCATGGCCGCGGTCGCGATGGCGGGCAGGCACAGGGCCGCCGCGACGAGCAGCGCCGGCCGGCGGATGATTGACGGTGGGAGCGAATCTCTCACTGTGATGGGTTCAAATCGATGGCAACCAATTGCAAAGACTACGACTTTCTGGAGATCGAGCCGCATTGGCAATCTTTCTGGGAGCAATCCAAGGCATTTCACGCCGGGAATCAATCGAGCCGGCCGAAATACTACGTGCTCGACATGTTCCCCTATCCTTCCGGCGCCGGGCTGCACATCGGTCACCCGGAGGGCTACACCGCCACCGACATCCTCAGCCGCTACAAGCGGGCGCGCGGCTTCAACGTCCTCCACCCCATGGGCTGGGACGCGTTTGGGCTCCCGGCCGAGCAGCACGCGGTCAAGACCGGGACCCACCCGGCGAAGAACACCGCCGCCAACATCGTCAATTTCAAGCGCCAGATCAGGGCGCTGGGCTTCTCCTACGACTGGGAGCGCGAGCTGGCCACGACGGATCCCGCCTACTTTCGCTGGACGCAGTGGATCTTCCTGCAGCTGTTCCGCCGGGGGCTCGCCTACGTCGACGAGCGGCCCGTGTGGTGGTGTCCCGAGCTGCGAACGGTGCTCGCCAACGAGGAGGTCGTCGACGGCCGCTCGGAGGTGGGTGGGTTCCCGGTCGAGCGCCGCAACCTGCGCCAGTGGGTGCTCCGCATCACGGCCTACGCCGAGCAGCTCCTCGACGGGCTGAAGGACCTCGACTGGCCTGAATCGACCAAGCGCATGCAGGAAGCCTGGATCGGCCGGAGCGAGGGCGCCGAGGTCGTGTTCCGGCTGGAGCGGCCCGAACTGGGCGACCTGCGCATCTTCACCACCCGGCCCGACACCCTCTTCGGGTGCACCTACATGGTCCTGGCGCCGGAACACCCGCTCGTGTCCGCGCTCACCACCGACGCGCAGCGCGAGGCGGTGAACAGCTATCGCCGCCGGGCCGCCGCGAAGAGCGACGTCGAGCGCATGTCCGAGGCCGCGAAGGAAAAGACCGGCGTCTTCACCGGCAGCCACGCGATCAACCCGGTCAACGGCGCCAAGGTCCCGGTGTGGATCGCGGATTATGTGCTCATGGGCTATGGCACCGGCGCGATCATGGCCGTGCCGGCCCAGGACGAGCGCGACTGGGAGTTCGCGCAGCTCTACCACCTCCCGATTGTCCGCACGGTCCAGCCGCCGGCCGGGTTCGCCGGCGAAGCGTGGACCGGCGACGGCCCGGCGATCAACAGCGCCCACGGTGACCTGAGCCTCAACGGGCTCAATGTCGCCGAGGCGAAGGCGCGCATCATCGCCTGGCTCGAACAGCGGAAGCTCGGCGAGCGCCGGATCAATTACAAGCTGCGCGACTGGCTTTTCTCGCGCCAGCGCTACTGGGGCGAACCGTTCCCGGTCGTCTGGGTCGGCGAGGCCGATTACCGGCGCGCCGCCACGATGCGGAGCGACCTGCCGGCCGAGCCGGTGACCTTCGTGGAAAATGGTGCCACGCAGTTCGCGATCCCGCTCCCGGAGGCCGCCCTCCCGCTCGAGCTGCCGGATGTCCAGTCCTACCTGCCCAGCGGCACCGGCGAAAGCCCGCTCGCCAACGTCACCGACTGGCTCGAGGTCTGGTTTGACGTGCGCACCGGTGCGAGCCGGCCGGCCCATGGGCCGCGACCCGCGGGCGACGGCTGGGTGCGCGCGCGGCGCGAGACGAACACCATGCCGCAGTGGGCGGGTTCCTGCTGGTACTATCTGCGTTACCTGGACCCGCACAACCCGGACGCCATCGCCGGCCGCGCCGCCCTCGACTACTGGGGCATGCCCGACCTGTACGTCGGGGGAGCCGAACACGCCGTGCTCCACCTGCTCTATGCGCGCTTCTGGCACAAGGTGCTTTTCGACCTGGGCGTCGTGCGGGAACGCGAACCGTTCAAGCGGCTGTTCCACCAAGGCATCATTCTCGGCGAGGATGGCCAGAAGATGTCCAAGAGCCGGGGCAACGTGGTGAATCCCGATGACATCATCCGCGCCTACGGCGCCGATACGCTGCGCCTCTATCTCATGTTCCTCGGCCCGCTGGAGGCGATGAAGCCCTGGAATCCCAAGGGCATCGAGGGCGTGCATCGCTTCTTGAAAAAAGTCTGGCGCGAATGCTTGGATGCCGAAGGGGCGGTCAATCCCCGCATCGGTTCCGCGGGCACGATGTCCGCGGAGGCCGACCGGCTGCTCCATGAAACGATCAAAAAGGTCGGCGACGACATCGAAGGCCTGCGTTTCAACACAGCCATCTCGCAAATGATGATCCTCGTGAACGCGCTGCAAAAGGAACCGCAGCTGCCGTTGGCCGTGGTGCAGGATCTGCTGCGCCTGCTGGCGCCGTTTGCCCCGCATCTCGCCGAGGAACTCTGGGCGCGACTGGGCGGATCCGGAACAATCATGGCGGCCGGGTGGCCGTCATTCGATGCCGCCAAGCTCGTCAGCCACGTGATCACAGTGGTTCTCCAGGTGAACGGAAAGCACCGGGGCGACATCCAGGTCGATCGCGGCATCGCCGAAGATGAACTGGTGCGTTTGGCCTTAGCCCACCCCAAGGTTGCACCCCATACGGAGGGCAAAACCATTAAAAGAACTATCTATATTAAGGGTAGATTGCTTAATTTGTTGATTTAAAGCACTTTTACACTATATAATATCACGAGAATAAGTCTTGAGTGTAGGGGCAACACCCTATTTCGTGTAGGTAATCGAACGACAACGCTCGCGTGTTCAACCCGCATCTCCCAACTCAATCCAGACCATGAAAACCAGCCTACTTCGTTTCATGTTGGTCTGTCTCTCCCTCGGTATAGTCGCCACTCCGTCCGCCTTTGCCCAACGGCAGCTCGGAAAAAAGCGCGGGCCGACGAGCAAGATGTATATCGCCCAGGCCAAGGGCGAAACGGTCATCCGCAGCGGCGATCGCGTCTACACGGCCCAGCAGGCCTCGGCCTTCGATGCGCCGGGAACCGTGATCGAAACGAAGGACAACGCGCAGACGGCCTTGGTGTATTCGAATGGCGTCTCGATGACGATCGCCGCGAACAGCCGCGTGGAAGTGAAGCGGTTTGAGCAGGAGCCCTTCGAGGCCGGGAAGGAGCTGGTCTCCGATTCGCATGCCGAGCCGTCCACGTCGCAGAGCGAGATCCACCTGGCGCACGGCGGGGTCGGCATCACCACCAGTGAATTTGCCACCGGCAGCACCATGGTCTGCACCACCCCGCTGGGCTCGATCAACATCCGCGGCGGCAACATTTCCATCAAGACGACCGATGACGAGACCATCATCGACCTGCTGGATGGCTCCGCCACGGTCTTCGGCGGCGATTCCGATCCCGCCGGCACCACGATGCAGCCGGGCGAGCGCATCATCCTTCGCCGTCCGGGCATGAACAAGCCGCCGATTTTCTTTGCCATGTCGATTCCCCCGGACGACCTGGCCGCCGCCAAGGATCTCGTCGCCATCGCGTCGCATGCACGCGCGACGGTGACATTCGAGGTCATCGAAAAGAAGGCCGCGGTGGGTCTCGATGTGCCGGTCACCGCCTCGACGTCCACGGGTAATGCCAGCGGCTCGGCCGCGAGCACCACCGGCAGCAGCCAGTCGGCCTCGACCGGCGCGGGCTCGAGCCCGGCCAGCGATGCCGCCGGGGCGGCGGCCGACGACACGGTCCAGGAGATCGTCGCGAAACCCACGGTGCCGGTGCAACTGCCCACCAACGTTGTGGTCAGCCCCTATCAGTTGCCGAACCAGCGTCCGTGATACGATCGGCCCATCTCCGCGCCTTCCTGGCCCTGCTTTGCTGCACCCCGGCCTGGCTGCCGTCCGCCCGGGCGCTGCTCAACATCGACGGGACGCGCAACCAGGTTTTCGTGTTTGGTTCGTGGTCCTTCGCCTACAGTTCGAACATCTTTGCCGATTCCACCGGCCGCGGCGATTACACCTCGACGGCCGTCGCGGGCATCGAGTTGAAACGGCGCGCCGGCATCATCGCCGTGAATTCGACGGCCAAGTTCACCTACCAGCTCTTCAACAAATACACGGACCAGGATGCGCTGGACCCGAACTTCAGCATCGAGTTCACCAAGACCACCGGCCGGCTGACCGGCTCGCTGCTGGTCCGCACCTTTCGGGAAAGCCGGTCCGACAGTGCGGTCAACCTCCGCACGAATTCCTGGCATTTCCCCCTCACGCTCAGCCTGAAATACCCGGTCAACGACAAGCTCTACGTCACCACCGGCACCGATTTCGTGCACCAGCGCTACACCGAGACGAACGCCCTGGCCAACCTCACCGAATATTCGCAGTCGGTCGACGTCTTCTACGTCTACACCTCCAAGCTGGATCTTTCGGGTGGCTACCGCGTCCGCGTCTCGAACGTGACCCTGGGCCAGAACTCGATCGACCACTGGTTCAACCTGGGCGCGACCGGCGGGCTCCTGGCCAAGCTCACCGGCACGGTCAAGGTCGGCTACCAGCTGCGCGAAACCGCCGGCCGGAATGGCAACAGTTACACGCATGTCAACGCGATGGCCGGGCTGACCTGGCCCGTGACCCGCAAGCTGGGCTTGTCCGGCCAGTTGAGCCGCGATTTCGACACGATTGCGACTGGTTCCACCGTCGACGCCACCGCCGGCAGCCTGACGGCCACCTACACTGTCAACCGGAAGGTCTCGCTCGACACCACCGTCACCGGCGGGGTGAACAAGTTCCTCGGGCTGGCCACGGGCAGCCGGCAGGACGAGTTTTTCTCGTGGGATGTGGGTGCGAACTATCGGTTCAACGAGCACTTGAGCATTGCCACCTCTTACTCGTATTTTCGGAACTGGTCGTCGCTGGCGTTTTCCAAGTTCACCCGCCAGGGATATAACCTAGATTTCTCCAGCCGCTTCTGAGTCCCGCCATGCATCCCGTCCGTCCCTTCCTCTGCTGGTTAGCCTTCGCCGCCGCCCTGGTGCTGGCGCCGGCGCTCCTGGCCCAGGCCAACGCCGCCACCAAGGGGGAAAAGAAGAACTACGTGCACACCCTGGCCCTCGCCGACCGCCTGCGGGTCGCGGTCTTTCAAGAGGATGACCTGACGACGCTCACGCGCATCGACGCCCGCGGCCGGGTGAACCTGCCGCTGATCGGCGAGATCCAGATCGGCGGGATGACCATCAACGAGGCCCAGACGGCGATCGAGAACGCCTACAAGGACGGACGCTACCTGCGGAATCCGCAGGTCACGATCAATGTCGAGGAATATGCGCCCCGCGAGGTGTCGATCCAGGGCCAGATCCGCAATCCCGGGCGCTACACGCTCCCGATCGAGTCCACCTTCACGGTGGTCGAGCTGGTGACCAAGGCCGGCGGCATCACGGACATCGGCAAGGGCACCGCCGTCACGATCACGCGCATCCTGCCGGATGGCACGAAAAAGGTGTTCACGGTCGACGTCGACAGCATCATCAAGGGCAAGAAGGGCAACAACACCGACGACAACAACTTCCTCCTGCAGGCCGGCGATTACGTCTACGTACCCGAGCGCCTCATCTGATTACCACGATGTCCGCACCCGACGTACTCCCCGCCACGGCCCCGCTCAAAGCCCCGACCGGCCCGTCCCTCCACGGCAACGACGACCAGGTCGTTGAGCGGCGATCGCTGCGGGATTACTACATCATCCTGCGGGAGCGCCTGTGGATTGCGCTGCCGGTCGCGCTCCTCGTCGCGCTGTCGTTCGGTTACTGGCGGGCCCAGGAGGTGCCGCTGTATTCCAGCACGGCGACCATGCAGTTCGAGCGCCCCGAGCGCGTCGTCATCAGCGAGCAGGTCGTCGACACCTCGGTCCGCTCGGACATCGACCTCAACACCTACCTCCAGATCCTCAACAGTGGGCGCCTGCGCACCATGATCGCGCAGTCGCTCACCCCCGATGAGGTCAAGATCCTGCAGCGTCCCTACCTGAAGGACCTCGCGCCCGGGGCCAATCCCCCGCCGGTGTCCGGGCTCATCGGCGGCGCCTCGATCGCCTCCATCCGCAACAGTTTCCTCATCAGCATCTCGGTGTCCAATCGCGACCCGGAGGGCGCCGCCCTGATCGCCAACAAGTACGTCGAGCAGTTCATGCGCTACCTGATGGAAAACGTCGGCGGCAAGAACGAGTTCGCCGTCGACTACCTCCGCGGCCGGGCGGAGGAACTCCGGAAGGAATCCGAGGCCGCCGAGACGCGCCTGCAGGACTATCGCCGCAAGAACAACCTCGTTTCCCTCGACAACAGCATCAACATCATCAGCGAGCGGCTCCGGGCGATCAACGCGACCCTCACCACCGCCCGCCTCGCCCGCCTCGATGTCGAGACGCTGCTAGGGCAGATCGAGAAGATGAAGAAGGAGGGCGGCAACCTCCTCGAGATCGCCTACATCTCCGGCTACGGCAACATCCCGACCTTCAAGGCCCAGCTGGCCGAGTTGAGGAAGCAGCAGGCGGTCCTGAGCGAACGCTACCTCGAGCGCCACCCGAAGATGGTCGACATCGCGAATTCGATCGATGTCGTCAGCGGCCAGGTCTCCCGTGCCATCGACCAGGCCATCGCCGACCTCCACACGCAGTATGCCAAGCTGCAGGAGACCGAGGCCTCCTACGAGCGCGAGTACAAGGAGGCCGAGCGCGACCAGCTGCGCCTCGGCGAACTCTCGGTCGAATTCAAGAGCCTGGAGAACCAGGCGCAGGTCGCAAAGAACAACTACATCCAGATCCTGGACCGGCTCAACCAGACCACGACCTCGAAGAACCTCGAGAACATCCCGGTGAAGCCCCTCGACCGCGCCCTGCCGGCCGGTGCCCCCTACACGCCGAACCTGCGGAACATCCTCAAGACGAGCATCGGCCTCGGCGTGCTGGTCTTCGCCGGCGTCGCCGTCGGCCTCAGTTTCCTGGACGACCGGGTCAAGAGCGCGTGGGACGTCGAGGGTTTCATCGGCGCCCACCTCCTCGGCATCATCCCGGAACTGGGTGACGTCCCGGACACCGAGAAGCACTCACTCGTCAACAGCAACAAGACCTCGCCGGGGTCGGAGGCCTTCCTCAGCGTCTACAGCGCGGTCAAGATCCAGTCGAAACTCGACTTCCCCAAGTCGATCCTCGTCACCAGCACGATTCCCGGCGAGGGCAAGACGATGATCAGCTGCAACCTGGCCGCGTCGTTCTCCCGCCACGGCAAGCGCGTGCTGATCATGGACTGCGACATGCGCCGCCCGATGCTGCACCGGCACTTCAAGCTCACGAACGAGGCCGGCCTGATCGCGTGGTTCGAGTCGGGCGCGACGATCCCCGCCGACCCGTTCGCCGACCCCACCCTCGGCCTGACCAAGGTCGACGAGAACCTCTACCTCCTCCGCTCGGGCGGCCGGTCGAAGAGCCCGACCGAGCTCCTCGAGACGCCGGTGTTCGGCCAGTTCATCGAGGCGATGAAGCAGCACTTCGACCTGATCGTCGTCGACTCGCCCCCGATGGGCGCGGTGACCGATTCCCTCCTCATCTCGGCGCGGACGGACGAGGTGATCTACGTGTGCCGCTTCAATCGCGCCTATCGCAAGCACATCCGCCTCTACATCCGCCAGCTGCGCGACAGCAAGAACGAGCTCCTCGGCATCGTCCTCAACGGCCTATCTTCGCGGCGCATCGAGTACTATTCGAACTACCGGTATTACCGGAGCTACAAGAAGTATTACGGCTCGCAGTCCTGACGCGGCCATCCGCCGGGGCGCCGGTGCCGGCTTGCCGTGCGGGCCCGGCCCCGGCAATTTGACCGGCAATGCCCTCCGCCTTTCTTCCTGCCGGCTTCGACGCCCGGCGCCCGCTCGCCCTCATCGCGGGTCGCGGTGATTACCCGGTGCTCACCGCCGCGGCCATCCGCCGCGCCGGCGTGCCGCTCCGGCTGATCGCGATGGATGACGAAACCCGCGCCGACCTGGTCGACAGCTTCGCGCCGGCCGAGCGCGTCACGCTGAACGTCGGGCAGGTCGGCCGGATGCTCGCCGCCCTCAGGGATTTTGGCGCGGGCTACGCCCTGATGGCCGGGCAGGTGAAGCCGAAGAAACTCTTCCACGGGCTGGTGCCGGACTTGAAGGCGGCCGCCATCCTCATGTCGCTCAAGCGCCGCAACGCCGAGACCATCTTCGGCGCCATCGCCGCCGAGATCGAGAAGCTCGGCGTCACCCTCCTCGATGCGCGGGCGTTCCTCGACGACCACCTCGCCACGGCGGGTTCCATGACGGGCGGAAAGCTGGGCACGGATGACGAGTATCTCCAGCACGGCATCCACATCGCGCGGGAGGTGGCGCGCCTCGACATCGGCCAGGGCTGCGTGGTCCGCAAGGGCACGGTGCTGGCGGTCGAGGCCTTCGAGGGCACCGACGAGATGCTCCGCCGCGCCGGCGGCTTCAAGACCGACGAGTCCCTCTTCGTCAAGACGGTCAAGGCCCGCCAGGACTTCCGGTTCGACGTGCCCGTCTTCGGCCTGCGCACCCTCGAGACGATGCACGCCGCCGGCCTGCAGGCCGCCGCGCTCGAGGCGGGCAAGGTCATCATGCTCGACCGGCCCGCGGTCATCGCCCAGGCGCGCGCGTGGGGCATCGCCCTGCACGGCTTCTGAGCCGCACCGAGCGCCCGACTTGCACTTTCATCCCGAGCACGCACATTTGGCCCCATGCCCGCCGATATCGTCGAAGTCTCCATCAAAGGCCTCATGCCGACGCCCAACGGCTGCGCCGTCTTCCTCGGCAACGACGAGAAGGTGTTCGTGATCTATGTGGATCCGAGCGTGGGCAGCGCGATCTCGATGACGATCAACGGCGTGAAGAAGGAGCGCCCCCTGACCCACGACCTCATCAGCCACCTGTTGCTCGGCTTCGAGATCACCCTCGAGCGCATCGTCATCAACGATGTCAACGACGGCACCTATTTCGCCCGCATCATCCTGCACATGCAGAACGAACTCGGCCGCAAGTTCCTCGAACTCGACGCCCGCCCGAGCGACTCGATGGTCCTGGCGCTGCAGCAGAAGCGCCCGATTTTCGTCGCCCGGCGGGTCTTCGACCTGGTCGAGGACATGAGCGAGATCCTCGAGCGCGTGCTGAAACAACAGAAGGAAGAACCGAAGGACGAGGGCGACCAATGATCGCCCCCGGTTCCCGCCTGCCGGCCGGGATCGCCGCCGGCCAGCCGCTGACGGCCCTGGCCCCGATGCAGGACGTCACCGACCTGCCCTTCATGCGGGTCATCGCGCACTACGGCGCGCCGGACTATTTCTTCACCGAGTTCTTCCGCGTGCACAGCCAGTCGCGCCCGGAAAAACACATCGTGCGCTCGATCGTGGAGAACGCCACCGGCCGGCCGGTATTCGCGCAGCTGATCGGCGAACACATACCCGACATGGTGCGCACGGTCCGCGAGCTGCTCGCCTACCCCGTCGCCGGCATCGACCTCAACCTGGGCTGCCCCGCGCCCAAGATCTACAAGAAGAACGTTGGCGGCGGCCTCCTGCGCGACCCGGCCAAGGTGGACGAACTGCTCGGCGCCTTGCGCGACGCGATCCCCGGCCTGTTCACGGTGAAGATGCGCATCGGCTTCGACTCGACCGAGCACTTCGGGCGCATCCTGGAACTCGTCCATCGCCACGGCGTCGACCTGCTCAGCGTGCATGGCCGCACGGTGAAGGAGATGTACCGGAGCGAGGTGCATTTCGACTTTGTGGCGCTCGCGGCCCGCTCCGTCCGCTGCCCCGTGCTCGCCAATGGCAACGTCACCTCGGCGGCGCGGGGCGTCGCGATCCTGCGGGAAACCGGCGCGGCCGGACTCATGATCGGGCGCCATGCCATCCGCAACCCGTGGATCTTCCGCCAGTGCCGCGAGGCGCTGGCCGGCCGGACTCCGGCCCCGGTGACGCTCGCGGAAGTGCGCGAATACATCGGCCGCCTCTACCGCGAAACCCGGACGCCCGGCATTCCCGAGCACGCGCACGTCGCCAAGATGAAGAAATACCTGAACTTTGTCGGCCAGAGCGTCGATCCGCACGGCGCGTTTCTCCACGACATGCGCCGGGCCCACACGGAGGTCGAATTGTTTGCCGCGTGCGACCGCCACCTGCTCGCCGCGCCGGATCGGGAGTTCTCGCCCGAACCCCATGCCGGCGTCATCGCCCGGCCCAATTGCGAGACCCCGGTCGAGAGCTGCTCGCTCGACACCGTGACCGCCTGACTACTCGAGGCCGAGGATCTTCCGCCCGGTGCTCGAGATCATCTGCGGCACCCATTGCGGATCCCACACGATATGGACCGCGGCCGACTCCACGGTCGGCAGCGCCGCGATCTTGCGGCGGGCTTCCTCCGCGATGACCGGGCCCATGCCGCAGCCCGGCGCCGTGAGGGTCATCTTGACCTCGACCTTGTTGCCTCCGGCGGCGGTCGGCTCGATCGCGAGATCATAGACCAGGCCGAGGTCGACGATATTGACCGGGATCTCCGGATCGAAGCACGTCTTCAACGCCTCCCATACCGCCTGCTCCGAAAATTCCACCGGCTCACCGCCGGCCGCCGCCTCGGCCGGCGTGAAGCCGGCGATCGCCGCCGCGTCTTCGCGGTCGATCCGGAAAAGCCCGCCATCGGCCCTCACGGTCACATTTCCGCCCAGCGTTTGGGTAATGAACACCCGCGTCCCAGCCTTGAGCTCCGCCCGGTTCCCGGCCGGAATGGCGGTGGCGGGGCAGTCGCGCGTGAGGATCGTTTCCTGGTTCATCGGTCCAGGTGAATTAGTTGAACTGCAGCTCAAACGGCAAGCGCGCGTAGAGGCCGCTGGGGTCGTTGAAATGGGCGAGCGTGCGCAACTCCGCTGTCGTCTGATCGAGGAACTGGCCGAGCGGGCCGCCCACCGCGGATTGGTCGCGCCGCCGGCCCTCGAAAGCCTCGGCCAGCGCCTCGGCGAACATCTTGCGCCGGGGATACTCCGCCACCCGGAAATTCTCCCCCAGGCCACCCTTCTTGGCGGCGTATTTCACCGCCGCCGCCAGCCCGCCCATCTCATCCGCGAGGCCGAGCTTGACCGCCTCCGCGCCGGACCAGACGCGGCCCTGCGCGATCTCCTCCAAGGCCTTCGGGTCGATCTTCCGCGCCGCGCCCACCTTGCCGAGGAACTGCGCGTAAACCCAATCCACGCTGTCCTGGAAGACCGCGAGCTCGTCGTTCGTCTTGGCCCGCGTGATTGTCAGCAACTCGGCCAGCTTGCCGGTCTTCACGGTGTCAAACGTGAGGCCGAGCTTGTCGTTGGCGAGCCCCTGGATGTTGAGGAACAGACCAAACACCCCGATCGAACCCGTGATGGTCGTGGGCTCGACAAAGATCCGCTCGGCACACGTGGAAATCCAGTATCCGCCCGAGGCGGCCACCGTGCCCATCGACACGACCACCGGCTTCGTGCGGCCAAGCTGGCGCAATTCCCGCAGGATCGCCTCGGAGGCCGACACGCTCCCGCCCGGGCTGTTGACCCGCAACACGACGGCCTTGATGCTGTGGTCCTGCTGCAGCTCCCGGAGCATGCGGGCGGTCTTCTGGCCGTACAGGATACCCTCGTCGGCCCCGTAGCCGTCGACGATATCACCCTCGGCGTAGACGATGGCCAGCTTGCCCGACCCACTGCCGCCCAGCTCCACCCGGCTTTCATCGGTCCGGTGCGCGACCAAGCCGCCCGCCGAGACCAGTTTCGCATAATCGCGCAGCGCCACTTGTTTGAACGGCTCGCCCGACTGCCGGCGCCCGGTCGCCGCCTTGAGCTCGTCCAGCACCTCGTCCAGGTAGGCCACCCGGTCGACCAGGCCCGCCTTCAGGGCGTCGTCGGCGCGAATCAGCCCCTTGGCGTCGGCAATCTTCTGCACCGTGCCGGGAGCCAGCTTGCGATCGTGTTCGATGGAAGCGGTCAATGTCGCCCAGATGTCGTCGAGCAGCTTTTGCGTCTGCTCCCGGTTCTCCGGGCTCATGTCGCGGCGGGTGTAGGGCTCGACGGCACTCTTGAACTTGCCCACCCGCGTCACCTGCACGCCGATCCCGAACTTCTCAAAGGCGCCGGCGAAGAACATCGGCTGCGCCGCCAGGCCGGGCATGAGGATGGCGCCGTAAGGGTCGAGCACGATCTCGCTCGCCACCGAGTCCAGGTAAAGGTCGCGCGTGGTCGCGAAATCGACATAGGCCTTGACCGGCTTCCCGGAGGCCTTGAACGCCTGGATCGCCTCGCGGACCTCCTTCAGCGCCGCATAACCCGAGCCGTAGCCGGCGGCCCGCACCGTGCCGGTGAGGTAGAGGCCGGCGATGGCATCGTCCCGCGCGGCGGCTTCGAGCGACCGCGTGACCTGGCGCAACTGGAGCGTGCGCTGGCCGTGGTCGCCCAACGCCTCCGCGATCTGGTCCAGCCCCTCCGTCTGCGACGGGGCGTCCCTGATCGTGGCCGCCAGGTCGAGGACGAGGTACGAACCGCGCTGCACCGTCACCGTCTTTTTCTGTCCCAGCGCCGCAAACGCCGCGAGGACCAGGAAGCAAAGCACCATCCCGCCGAGCGCAAAAACGACCAGGGCCATCAAGGCCGCAAAGAACGAAGTGAAGAAGTTCTTCATGCGTGCGACCGTAGGCAGCGCCGCGGCCACCGCCAGCGAAAAGCGATTGCTGGTCCGCTAGTTGGACAAACGGTAATGCCGATCGATAAACGGCATGCACCGGCCTGAATTCGGCCGCCGTCACGCCAAGTTTGCCAAGAATGGCTTCCCATTCCCTCTCGCCGGCCCGTAGAGTGCGGCCATGAGTGAGAAAAAGGAACTGCTCACGACCAGTCGAAAGGCGCTGGCCATCAACCTCGACGGCACCCGCTACGGCACGATCGCCGAGATCGGGGCCGGCCAGGAGGTGGCGCGCATCTTCTTCCAGGTGGGCGGCGCGTCCGGCTCGATCGCCAAGACGATCTCGGCCTACGACATGACTTTCAGCGACGCGATCTACGGCAAGGCGCCGCGCTATGTCTCCCAGGAACGCCTGAGCACGATGCTCGACCACGAATACCGGCTCCTGAAGGAGCGGCTTTCGGACAAACGCGGCGAGCGCACCAAGTTCTTCGTGTTCGCCGACACCGTCGTGACGAAGAGTTTCAAGGGGACCAACGACGGCCACGGCTGGCTCGGCGTCCGGTTCCAGCACGGCCCGCTCGAGGAACCCAACGAGGTGGTCATCCATGTCCGCATGTGGGACAAGGAGACCGTCCCGCAGCAGGAGGCGCTCGGCATCGTCGGCATCAACCTGGTCTATGCTTGCTTTTACTACACGGCGGAGCCGCAACAGTTCATCCAGTCCCTGGTCGACAACATCGGCGTCCAGCGGGTCGAGATCGACATGATCCGCTTCAGCGGCCCGCTGTTCCAGCAGGTCGACAACCGCCTGCTTTCGCTGCACCTCGTGCAGTTCGGCCTGACCAACGCGGTCATGTTCGGACCCGACGGCGGCGTCCTGCAGCCCTCGGAGGTCCTCCACCACAAGGCGGTGTTGGTCGAGCGGGGCAGCTTTCGCCCGGTCACGCATGTCAATGTCGACATGCTCAACTGCGCCACCGCGCAGTTCATGCAGGAGCCCACCGTCAAGGGCAAGGACATGGTCGTCCTGATGGAGATCACGATGAACAACCTCCTCGCGGCCGGCGACCTCGATGCCGACGACTTCCTCGCCCGCGTGGACATGCTCGCGCATATCGGCTTCACGACCCTCATTTCCAATTACTCCGAATTCTACCGCCTGGTCTCCTACTTCCGCCGTTACACCAAGGAAATGATCGGCGTCGCCATGGGCATCAACAACCTCCTCGAGATCTTCAACGAGAAGTACTACGAGGCGCTGGAAGGCGGGATTCTCGAGTCGATGGGCCGGATGTTCAAACATGCGGTCAAGCTCTACATCTATCCGATGCGCCAGGACGCCTATGACCGTTATCTCGCCAGCGGCCATCCGGCCAGCCCGGTCACCCATGTGCCCAGCCATGCGTTCGCCTCGGGCATCATGATCACCGCGCGCAACCTCCAGGTCTCCGACCGCCTGCGCAACCTGTACGCGCACCTGCTCGAGAATCACAACATCGACTGCATCGTCGGCTGCAATCCGGACTACCTGAACATCTTCTCCCGCGACGTCCTGCAGCGCATCAAGTCCGGCGACCCCACATGGGAGACGATGGTGCCCCCCAAGGTGGCAGAGTTCATCAAGGAGCGCCGCCTCCTCGGCTATTCGCCCAAACCGCCGGAAACGGCGGCCGCAGTCTGACCGCCGGCACCGCGACGGACGGGGAACGCTTTTGGCGTGTCTTCGGCCGTGATCGCGCCCATCTGTTACCGTTTTCGCATGCGCTTCCACAAGTATCACGCCCTGGGCAACGACTACCTCGTCATGGATCCCGCCGATTTTCCCGGCTGGCCGGCGCCGGATCGCGCCCAGATCCGGGTGCTCTGCCACCGCAATTTCGGGGTGGGTTCCGATGGCATCCTCTGGGGCCCGCTGCCCTCCCCGCGCGCGCAGTTCGGCCTCCGCATCTTCAATCCCGACGGCTCGGAAGCGGAGAAGTCCGGCAACGGCCTGCGCATCTTCACCCGCTATCTTTTCGACCAGAAGCGAGTCGGCGCGGCGCCCTTCACGATCGAGGTCCCGGGCGGGGTGGTCGAATCGCGGGTCATGGCGGACGGCCGGCTGATCACGGTGGCGATGGGGCAAGTCACCTTTCGCAGCGACCGGATCCCGGTCGCGGGACCGGTGCGTGACGTGCTCGGGGAGAAGTTCACCATCCGGGACCGGGAGTTCACCTATTGCGCGGCCGGCATCGGCAATCCGCATTGCGTGATCGTCCTGCCGGCAATTTCGCCGGAACTGGCCACGAGCTACGGCCCGGTGATCGAGACGCATCCGAACTTTCCGAACCGGATCAACGTCCAGTTCCTGCAAGTCCTCGATCGCCGCAATGTCCGGATCGAAATCTGGGAACGCGGCGCGGGCTACACGCTCGCCTCGGGCAGCAGTTCCAGCGCCTCCGCGGCCGTGGCCCACAAACTCGGCCTGGTCGATGCCAGCCTCACGGTCCACATGCCCGGCGGCGAGATCGGGATCGAAATCGCCCCCGACTTTGCGGTCAAGATGACGGGCCCGGTGACTGCGGTCGCCCAAGGCACCCTGCAACCGGAAATCTTCTCGACCAAGGTCTGAGGTTCGCCGCCGCGTGGGGCGCGGCCGCCAGGACGCGCGCCGACCAACCACCATCCCGAGGATTGTGCTTTGCGGCCTGCGGCTTCGCCACTAGCTTGCGGGAGTGACCGGTTGGCTTGGTGATTTCTTCCGCCTGTGGTGGGCTTTGCTCTACTGGAACTTCCGGAAGGGCTGGTTCCGGTTGCAGGGGGCCCATCGCGATGACTGCCCCTGCCAGAACCCCAGCGACTCCGGGCTCGCGTATGATACGCGCTGCGATGCCGTCGCGTTCTGGAACCGGCCCCGTCGGTTTCGCAAGGTCTGCCCGCTGCTGGTCGAAACGAAGGACGGCTGGCGCTGCTCGGTCGAAGCCGAGGGCGTCCGGCCATTCTGGGGCCGCGCCGCGCTCATCTACGGGACCGCGCTGGCGGCGCTCTATTTTGCCGGCACCGGCGCCGTCTTCTTCGCGATGCGCGCCGCCCACTATGAGGTCGACTACGCCTCGATCGTGCGGCCGTGGCACTGGCGGGAGCTGCGCGGCGCCCAGGAACGCCTTTACGCCCGGCGGGCGCAGCAGGCCATGCAACGAGGGAACTACCAGGAGGCCATCCTCGCGCTGGACATGGTCTGCCAGCTCAACCCGCGAAACTACAGTGCCGGCATCGCACTCGCCGGCCTGACACAGGTCGCGGCCAACCCGTTTATCGCCGAGCACATCTACGAGCGCTTGATGGTCGATGTCCCCGAGAAGCGCATCCAGACGGCGCAAATCTGGTTCCGCACCCTCCTGGCCCGGGGCGCCTACGACAAGATCATGCCCCTCGCGCAGACCATGCTCAGCGAAGACTCGGCGCAACGGGGCGCGTGGCTCAATGCCCTGCTGTTCGCCGCCCGGCAGGTTCATGAGCCCAAATTCCTGGCTGACGTCCTCGTGAAGGACCCGCACCTGCCCGATTGGTGCAGCGAGCTCATTGCCCTGGAAAAAGAGCTGCTCGAAGGACGCGTGGCCGCGGCGCTGCCCGGGCTCACGCGGATCCACCGCGAGCCCGCCGCCAACTTCGTGCCCTATTACCAGGTCGAACGCCTGCTCCTCCTGGGACGCATCGACGACGCCAACACGGTTCTCAATGGCTACGGCGACCAAATGCAACCCGACGAGGCATCGTTCCTGCGGCTGCGCGTCTACCGGGCCAAGAAGTGGGACAGCCTGGCCGCGGCCGAGATGGAGAACCTCCTGCAATACCCGATGGCGCCGCGGGTCATCGCGCAATTCTGTGCCTTCCTGATCGGCCATCCCGACGCCGACGATGCGCGGCGCTACTACGCGCGATTTGCGGCGGCGGCCCCGGCGATCGGTGTCGACACCGTTTCACTCTATCAAGCGACCTATCTCGCCATCGCGGCTTCCGGCGAAGACGCCGCCGCCGAGGACGTTCGCCGCAAGATCACGCAGTTCACCGCGTCGGACGCTCGGGTGCTGCGCGGCCTGGTCGAATTGCTCAAGGCCGGCCAGCCCGATCCCCGGCTCGCCCGGGTGCTTCCGCTCGTGCCGCTGCCGACCGAGGTCATGTTCGCGATTGTCGATCGCCTCAGCCCCCGGGGCGCCCGGCCATGAGCGCGGCGGCCGCACCGCGTCACTGGCCGCGCGGCACCTGGGCGCTGGCTGTTGCGCTCGGGGCGCTTTGTCTCGCGTACTGCCTCCGACTCTGGCCGGAATGGCGTGCCAATCCCGACCTTTCGCACGGCTTCTTTGCCCCATTCGTCTTCGCCCTGCTGGTCTGGGAATCGCGCCGCCTGGGTCCGCTCCGCTGGCTGCATCCGGGCGCCTGGCGCCTGCCGCTGCTCGCTGCCGCCCTGATCGCCGGCTTCGCGTCGTTTGCGCTCGCCGGGCTGATCGCCGCCTCGCTCGGGTGGCCGCACGCGCTGGTGCTGTTCCTGCTCGCGCTCTCGCTGGCTGCTTTCTTGTTTGCCGGGCTCCTGCTCCTCGCGGATGCGTCCGAACGCGTCGTGCCCTTCAACTGGGTCAGCCTGACCGCCATCCTGCTGTTGATCCTAGTGGCTCCGCTTCCGGTCGGCACCTACTCTCGCTTGACCCTGACCCTGCAGCACGGGGTGACCGGCAGCGTCATCCACACGCTCCAACTCCTCGGGGTCCCCGCCCGGCAGCACGGCAATGTCATCGAGCTGGCGCGGACCACCGTCGGCGTCGAGGAGGCATGCAGCGGCATCCGCAGCCTGCTCTCCTGCGTCTACGCCGGGTTCTTCTTCGCCGCCTGGCAGGTCCGCCGTCCGCTCCGGCGCGCCGTGCTGATTGTCGCCGCACCGCTCCTGGCCCTCGCGATGAATTTCGTCCGGTCGCTCCTGCTCACGCTCCTGGTGAACGCGGGAACCGACATTGCCGGCTTCTGGCACGACGCAACCGGGTACGCGATCCTTGGCGTCACGGCCGTCGTCCTCGGCGGCTTGGCGGTGCTCATGGAATCCGCCGCCCCGGCGCCCGAGGTCGCCGCCGCGGCGGCGCCAACCCCGCCGGCCCCGGCCTCGCGCCGGCTGTTCTGGTGCGCCCTGTCCGCCACCGCCATCCTGGCCGCGTTCTATATCCTCTCCTCCCGGCCCGCGTTGCGGGAAGGCCGGCCGGCGCCGGACCTCGGCGCACTCCTGCCGGCTGAAGCGCCGGGATGGGAGGTCTTCACGCCCAAGGACCTTTACCAATTCGCCGGGATTCTCAGCACGACGCACCTCGTCGAGCGCACGTACGTCCGCAAGATCAGCGACACCGATTTCATCCAGTTGACCGTTTATGTGGCGTATTGGGCGGCCGGCCAGGCGTCGGTCAGCCGCGTGGCTTCGCATACGCCCGACGCCTGCTGGCCCGGGGCCGGATGGAGTCCGCGCGCGGTGACCGATACCCGGCAGTCCCCGGTTATGGCGGGCGTGACACTCGCGCCCGGTGAATACCGGCTCTTCGAGGATGCCAGCGGCTTCCGGCAAAACGTGTGGTTCTGGCACATCTACGATGGGCGCACCATCAGCTACCAGGATCCGTATTCGGTTCCCGCCCTGCTGCGCCTGGCGCTCCGCTACGGCTTCCGCCGGCAGGGCGACCAGCTTTTCATCCGCATCTCGAGCAACAAGCCGTGGCCCGAGCTTGCCCAGGAACCGCTCTTGCGGCAGATAATTGAGCCACTGGTCCCGCTCGGACTCTGACCATGCCCCTGGCTTTGACCAAACAAGAAAAGACGACGCTCGTCGTGCTTGCGCTGCTCATGATCCTTGGCGTCATCGGCCTGCTTGTCCTGTGAAGATTCAAGCGTGTCCCCAGATTTCGCCGGGTCCCAAGCCCAGGCATCCCTGAACCAGCCATGGACGTAGTCTTTCGGCCATGCAGCCGGCTTTTTCTCCACCCATCCCCGTCCTGGCCATGCTTCCGGACGGGCGTTCCGTTGGCCGGCCTGCGGCCATGAAGCCAATGGAGCCGGCAACCACCCCGACCGGGCCAGACGACGAGGATCGCCAGCAGGCGCGATTGATCGCGGCGCTCAGCGACGGCAATCGCGAGGCGCTCGGCCACCTTTACGATGCGCTTGCCCGGCCGCTGTACTCACTCGCCTTTCGGATCACGCAGGACGCCGCCGAGGCGCAGGACATTGTTCAGGATGTCTTCGTCAAGATCTCCAGCCAGGCCGCAAGCTATCGCCCCGAGCGGGGCTCGGTCTTCACTTGGGCTGCGACGCTGACGCGAAACCGCGCCATCGACCGGCTCCGGTCACGGCGTCGCCGGGAGGATTTGCTGACGACTGCAGCGGATTCCCTGAAGCCGGCGAGTGCACCGGACGGGAGTGACACCGCCGCAGCGCTCTGGCTGCGGGAAAAGGCGGCCGCCGTCCGCACCGCCGTGAACAGCCTGGCGCCCGAGCAGCAACAGGCCATCGCGCTGGCCTACTTCAGCGGCCTGACCCAGCAGGAAATTGCCACGCGCCTCAATGAGCCGCTCGGCACCGTCAAGGCGCGGATCCGCCGCGGCCTGCTCAAACTGCGCGAGACCCTTCCCGCCCGCCTATGATCACCGAGCGACAGGAGGAACTGGCCGGTCTGCACGCCTTGGGACTCCTCGAAGGCGCCGAGCGGGCTGCTTTCGAAGCCGAGTTGGTCGCCAACCGGGAACTGGCGTCTTTCCACGCGGAACTCGTCGTTGCCGCCGCGTCCCTCGCCTTGACCTCGCCCTCACGCGAACCGCCCGCCGACTTGAAGGAACTGGTCCTCACCCGCTGCGCGGCAGCCGCGCCGGAAAACGCCCGGGGCGTCCGCTCGCTTCGGTTTTCGCCCGGGACGGTGCTGCCATGGGCTGCCGCGGCCGCCTTCGCCCTGGCCGCGGCATGGTATGGGCGACAGGTCGTGGTTCTCCGCGACCAGAATGAGGCGCTGCGCACCGATCGCGACCTGGCCGAGGTGGCCTGCAAGATGGCCCGGAGCCAGTTGGCCGAACGGACGCTGGTGGCAGAGAAGATGATCAACAACCTCGGCGAGAAGCTGCGGCACTCCGAGGACCTCGCCCGCCTCAAGATCAGCGCGCTTGCATCGCTGGCCGGCAACACCCGCGAGGCGCAGGTCATCGCGGTCTGGGATCCCGACCAGCAGGCCGGGCTGCTCAGCCTGGACAAACTGCCCGCCGTTGCCGACACCCAGGATTACCAGCTTTGGATCGTCGACCCGAACCACAAGGATCCGGTCAGCGCCGGGGTATTCCACACTCCGGCGGACGGACGGATGGCGCTGCCCTTCTGGCCCGACCAACCCGTGGCCAAGGCCACGGCCTTTGCGATCAGCGTCGAACGCAAAGGCGGTGTCACCAAGGCGGAAGGACCCATCGTGATGCTGGGACAGTGAGCCCACACCGGGGGCTTACAAAGCCTTCGCCAAGCTGCAGGATCAGATGATCTTGCGCCAGCCCGACGCCGGCGCACTTGGCACTTGTCACAGTCCGCGTCGCTGCAAGGCTTTCCGCCGCATGATTATCAAACCGAAGGTCCGCGGCTTCGTCTGCGTCACCGCTCACCCCACCGGCTGCGCTGCTCATGTCCAGCAGCAGATAAACTACGTCAAAAGCAAGGGACCGAATGCCCATGGCCCGAAAAAGGTCCTCGTGATCGGGGCCTCGACCGGCTTCGGCCTGGGTTCGCGGATCGCCGCCGCCTTCGGCTCCGGCGCCGCCACCCTGGGTGTGTTTTTCGAGCGTCCGTCGGAGGAAGGGCGACCGGCCACGCCAGGCTGGTACAACACCATCGCCTTCACCCATGCCGCCCGGGCGGCCGGGCTTTACGCCCAGAACATCAACGGCGACGCCTTCTCCGACGACATCAAGCGCCAAGTAGTCGAGACGATCAAGCGGGACCTCGGCCAGGTGGACCTCGTTGTCTACTCCCTGGCCTCCCCCCGCCGGCAGCATCCGCGCACCGGCGCCGTGCACAAATCGACGCTCCAGCCCATTGGCGCGCCGTATACGAACAAAACCGTCGATACCGACAAGGGCATCGTCAGCGAGGTGACCATCCAGCCGGCCGACGAGGCCGGCATCGCCGACACCATCGCCGTGATGGGAGGCGAGGATTGGGAAATGTGGATGCAGGCGCTGCTCGACGCCAAGCTGCTGGCCCCCAAGGCGACCGCAGTCTCTTACTCCTACATCGGGCCGTCCCACACCTGGCCGATCTACAAGGACGGCACCATCGGTCGCGCCAAGATCGACCTCGAGCGGGCCGCCAGGGCGATTGACGCCAAATTGAAGCAGGCGGTCGGCGGCCGCGCCTTCATCTCGGTCAACAAGGCGTTGGTCACCCAGGCGAGTTCGGCGATCCCCGTCGTCCCGCTCTACATTTCCATTCTCTACAAGGTGATGAAGGCAAAAGGCCTCCATGAAGCCACCGCGGAGCAAATGCAGCGCCTGTTCGCCACCCAGCTGTACAACGGCACCGCACCGAAGCTCGACAGCGAGGGGCGCATTCGCGTCGACGACTGGGAAATGCGCGATGATGTCCAGGCCGAGGTCGCCCGCATCTGGCCGCAGGTCACGACGGAAAACCTCGCGCAGCTCACCGACATCTCCGGGTATCGCGCGGAATTCCTCAAGATGTTCGGCTTTGGCCTGCCGGGGATCGACTACGAGGCCGACGTCGAGCCACACGTCGCGATGCCGTGACCGACAAAGTATGAAGGAACAAGTAACCAAGGATCAGGAAGGCGTCTAAAGCCTCCCACCTTGTTGCCTGGTCCTTGGTACTTCCGACTTTCGTGCCTCATGCGTGTCGTGATCCAGCGGGTCAGCTCCGCCAGCGTGGCGATCGCGGGCCGCACCACCGCCCAGATCGGCGCCGGGCTCCTCGTCCTCGTGGGCATCGAAGCCGCCGACACCACGGCCGACGGCGAGTGGCTGGCGCAGAAGATCTCGAAGTTGCGCATTTTCCCCGACGACTCCGGCCTGATGAACCAATCGGTCGCGGACGCGGGTGGAAACGTCCTCGTGGTCAGCCAGTTCACCCTGCACGCCAGCACGCAAAAAGGCACGCGGCCTTCCTTCAACGCGGCCGCCCGGCCCGAGGTCGCACGCCCGCTCTATGACGATTTCGTCGGCCGGGTTTCCGCGGCGACGGGGCGTCCGGCCGCCACCGGCGAGTTCGGCGCCATGATGGCCGTCACACTCGTAAATGACGGCCCGGTCACGCTGATCCTCGATTCGAAGCGGCGCGAGTGACGCACCGCCGGTTAATCCGGCTGCGCGAGATAAGGCTCGATCGGGCGGAATCCTGGCAGCTGGCAGGCGGCATCGCGATCACGCGCTTCCGCAAAGAGGTAGACGGCGTATCCGCCGAACCCACCGCCACAGTATTTCCAGGCGAGCGGACGACACCGGCCCAACACCCCGTCCGTCCCGCCGTCGCCGGGCAACGGATCCATGCCCTCGGACCGCTGGACGGCGTAGGAGGCCCGCACCCCGGCGGCAATCCCGTCCAGGCTGCGCTGCCAGACGCCTTCGCGCGCCAGCGCCCCGGCGCGCTCGATTGCGGCAAAATCCCGGGGCTGGTCGGCCACGCCCGGGGTCGAGTGCTGGTTGCCGGTCCAGTAAAGGGCCATGCGCCCGCGCAGAAAGTCGCCACTGTGCTTGATTTCCAACTCCGGGCGCGGGCCGCTTTTCCAAACGCACAATCCTGTCTCCGCCACCACCGCCGGATCCTGCCAGCCCACGCCGAGGTCAAGCTCCGAGGTAACCCCGCTCCGTCCGTTCAACATCGCCCAGGCGGCGCTGCCGCCGAGCCCCGCGTTGCGCTCATAGGGCCATTCGCGCAGCGAGACCGTCGGCGAGATCGTGCAGTTGACCACGAAGGCGCCGGGCCGGGCGAAGCGCGGCACGTCCAACCAGCCGCCGCCAAAGTCGACGCGGAGCGGCGCTTCCTGGGGCGCGCGGATGAACCGGACGATCTCGGTCGTGGAGATCGGCGGAAACTTCGGCGGGGTCTTCGGCAGCACGACGTACTCCGCCCCCACTTCGGCGCACAGGGCCCTCTTGCGCCCGGAGTACTTGTCGTCCTCGGTCACCGCCAGGATGTCCGGCCGCAACGCAAGAAAATGTTCGCGAAAGTCGAGGCCGTCCTCCGGGCCGCACCCAACGACAACCGCATCGACCATGCGCAAGGACGCGAGCAGCGCCCGCTTATGCTCGTCCGGCAGCGAGCTGCGCCGACGCTTGTGCGCCCACAGCACCTCGGCCGAGGCGAAGCATACCGTGAGGTGATCGCCCAGCGCCCGGGCATCCTCGAAGAACTGGATGTGGCCGGCGTGAATGATGTCGTAGCAACCGGAGACGAATACTCGCTTCATGGTGGGCCGGCGTCATTAGCCGCGCTCGCCCCGCGCGGCTCAAGCTCTGTTTTCCGGCCTAGCCGGCAAACGCCGCCACGCTCACGGAGCGGCCGTTGTCCTTCGGCCCCAGCTGGAGGATGAACGGCGCCGCCGTTTCCGCCCACGCCTGCGCCTTGGGGTAGGCCGACGCCCCGTCGCTCCAGGCCTGGCGGAGCATGTCGGTGTCGATCACCCCGGGATTGAGCGGCACGGCCGCCATGCCCTCGGGCAGTTCCTGGGCCAGCGCCTTCGTCAGCCCCTCGATGGCATACTTGCTCGCGCAATAGGGCGCCACGTCGGGCGATGTGCTGCGGCCCCAGCCCGAGCTGAAGTTCACGATGACCCCGCGCCGGCGCTCCACCATGGCGGGCACGAAATGGCGGATCACGTTGGCCACGCCCTTGAGGTTCACATCGACCAGCCGGTTGAAATCCTTCGCCGGCACCTGCCAGAGCGGGGCGGGCGTGTTCATGAGGGCGGCGTTGTTGATGAGCACGTCGGGCGGGCCCAGCGCGGCCAGCGTCTTTTCCGCCCAGAGCGCGACGCGGTTCTCCTCGCTCACGTCGAGTGTCGTGAAATCGTGCGGCGCCGGATAGGTGAAGCGCAGGTTGACGATCTCGGCGCTGCGGCCGCAGCCGGCGACGGTGTGGCCGTGGCCCATGTACCACTCGGCCAGCGCCCGGCCGAGCCCGCGGGTGACGCCGGTGATGACGATGTTCATGCCGGGATTCCGCGGCGAACGCCCGCCGGAGGCCAGCACAATCCCGCGCTCAGCGCGCCTGGAGGCGGATCTTGTTCAGACCCTGCTTCCGGCAGGCGTCCATCGCCTCGGTGACGAAACGCAGCGGCGTGTTCTCGTCCGAACGGATCACGACGGTGATGTCCTTGCTGATCCGGCCGATCTGGTGCACGAGCGATTCGAGCGTGTCCATGGTCGCCGGCCGGCCGTCGACGTCGATCTTGCCGTCCTTCGCGATGCTGATCGTCAGGGATTCCTTCAACTCGCTCTTCCCGGCCGTCTCCACCTTCGGCAGCGTCAGGTTCATCGTCGTGGCCGATTTGAACTGCATCGTCACGAAGGCGAAGAAGATCAGCATCACGAGCACGTCGATCAGCGGCACGAGGTTCAGCTCGGGCCGGCGCCGGTGCTTCTGGTAAAGCCCGCCGCTCATTCGGACTTTTCCGCCCGGGCCAGGATGCGCTCAAGGAGCAGGTCGATCTTCACCGCGTAGTTCTCGATCTTCCGCGTCAGGTATCCCGCCGGCACCAGGGCAAACATGGCGACCACCAGGCCGATGACGGTGGCGGACAGCGCCAGCGCCACGCCCTGGGTGAAGGCGACGGGATCGGGCAGGCCGGTTTCCGGCGAAATCTGCGAGAACACCTTCAGCAGGCCGGTCACCGTTCCCGTCAGGCCGAGCAGCGGCGCGAGGGTGTAGATGACGTCGAGGTAAGGCACGCCGCGTTCCATCCGGTTGATCTGGAGCCGGGCGAAAGCCTTGACCGACTCCGGGTCGTCCTTGTGCGTGGCCGCGAAATCGATGATCCGTGCCAGGACCGAGTGACGGCCGCCCGTGCCGGGCTTGCCCTCGACGATGGCGTCCACCAGGTCATTGGGAAGGACGGCGGCGTTGCGGAGGGCGTAGAGTCGCTCGCAGACAATGTAGATCGAGATGATGGAACACAGGCCCAGGGGATAGATGAGCAGGCCGGCGCCCTTGAAGATTTCGAGCATAAGTTTGGCGGAGTGTGATGCCGGCCTTATGACGCTCACAAGTCTGAAAGGTTCACTGCCAACGCATTATTTTGCATTTTTACGAGCGGGCGCCGCCGCCAAAAGCCGCCCGACAAAAATGCCGCCGGCGCGGGGGCACCGGCGGCGCGGGGGAAACCGTCCTCAGGGCGAGACGCCGCTCTCCTCAGTCGGTGACTTGGCCTTGAAGGCCAGCTTGTCATCCTTCCGGACGACCAGGAACGGCTCGCCTTCCTTGACCTCGCCGCGCAGCAACGCCTCCGCCAGCGGGTCCTCGAGGTGCTGCTCGACCGCCCGGCGCAGCGGGCGCGCGCCGTATTTCTCGTCGTAGCCCTTCTCGATGAGGAAGGCCTTCGACTCCGGGGTGAATTCGAGCTGGATTTTGCGGGCCGCCAGGCGCTTCACGACCTTGCCGGCCTCGATCTCCACGATCTTCAGCAGGTCGTCGCGATTCAACGGGCGGAAGACCACGAGGTCGTTGATGCGGTTGAGGAACTCCGGCTTGAAGATGCGCTTGGCCTCGTCGAGCACCTTTTCCTTCAGCTTCTCGAGGTCGTGGAAATCCGACGTGCTCGCCGCGGCGAAGCCCATCGTCGTCTGCCGCTGGATGAGCTGCGCGCCGACGTTGGTCGTCATGATGATGATCGTGTTCCGGAAATCCACCGTGCGGCCGAGCGAATCGGTCAGCCGCCCGTCCTCCATGATCTGGAGCAGGAGCTGCAGCGCATCGGGGTGCGCCTTCTCGATCTCGTCGAAAAGGATGACGGAATACGGCCGGCGCCGGACGGCCTCGGTGAGCTGGCCGCCCTCCTCGTAGCCGACGTAGCCCGGGGGCGAGCCGACAAGGCGCGACACGGCGAACTTCTCCATGTACTCGCTCATGTCGATCTGGATGAGCGCATCCTGGTTGCCGAACATCTGCGCAGCGAGCTGCTTGGCGAGCTCGGTCTTGCCGACGCCCGTCGGGCCCATGAACATGAACGACCCGATCGGCCGCCGCGGGTCCTTGAGGTCCGCGCGCGAACGCCGCAGCGCCCGGGCGATGGCGACCGTCGCGGGATCCTGCCCCACGATGTTCTTCTGCAGCTCGGCCTCGAGGCCGAGCAGCCGCTCGCTTTCCTTCTTTTCCAGGCGGCTGAGCGGGATGCCGGTCCATTCGGCGACGACGACCGTCATCTGCTCCTCGTCGACGACGATGCGGGTCTCGTCGCGGGTCTTCTTCCAGGTCTCGATCTGCTGCTCCTGCTTGGCGCGGAGCTGCTTTTCCTGGTCGCGGTACTTGGCCGCCTGCTCGAAATGCTGCGCGGCGATGGCCTGCTCCTTCTGGGCGCAAACCTCATCGATCTCCTTGCTGAGCGTCTCGATCTCGGGCGGACGGTTCAGCGTCGTGATCCGCGCCCGCGACCCGGCCTCGTCCATCACGTCGATCGCCTTGTCGGGCAGGAAACGGCCGGTGATGTAGCGGTCGGACAGCCGGGCCGCGGCCTCCAGGGCCTTGTCGGTGAACGTGGCCTTGTGGTGCTCCTCGTACTTGCCGCGGATGCCCTTGAGGATGAGCACGGTGTCGTCAACGGACGGGGCCTCGACCTTGACCATCTGGAAACGGCGGTCGAGCGCGCTGTCCTTCTCGATGTACTTGCGATACTCGTTGAGCGTCGTCGCGCCGATGCACTGCAGCTCGCCGCGCGACAGCGCCGGCTTGAAGATGTTCGAGGCGTCCATCGCCCCCTCGGCGGCGCCGGCGCCGACGATGGTGTGGAGCTCGTCGATGAAGATGATGACGTTCTTCGAGCGCTTGATCTCGTCCATCACGGCCTTGATGCGCTCCTCGAACTGGCCCCGGTACTTCGTGCCCGCCACCATCAGCGCGAGGTCGAGCGTGATGACCTTCTTGTCCGCGAGGATCTCGGGCACGTTGCCCTTGGCGATCTCCTGCGCCAGGCCCTCCACGATGGCGGTCTTGCCCACGCCGGCCTCGCCCACCAGCACCGGGTTGTTCTTCGTGCGCCGGCACAGGATCTGGATGACGCGGCTGATCTCCTTCTTGCGGCCGACCACCGGGTCCATCTCGCTCTTGCGGGCCAGCTCGGTCAGGTCCCGGCCGAACGCCTTCAGCGCCGGCGTCTTCACCTCTTTCTTGTCGTCGGGATTGCTCCCGCGCGGCGCGACTTCCTCGCCGCCGCCGCCGGCCGCGCCCTCGCCGCCCTGGCTGGACGAAAACTGCGGGTCGAGTTCCCGCAGGATTTCATTGCGGGTGCGCTCGATGTCGATCTCCAGCGTCTTGAGCACGCGAGCGGCGACGCCCTCGCCTTCCCGGAGCAGCCCGAGCAGGATGTGCTCGGTGCCGACGTAGGAATGGTTGAGGGCCTTGGCCTCCTTGCCGGCCAGCGCGAGGACCTTCTTTACGCGGGGGGTGTACGGAATGCTGCCGACGGGCGTCTTCGTTTCCTGCCCGATGCCGACCTGCTTTTCGACCTCCGCGCGGACGGTCTCGAGGTCGAGGCCCATCTTCTGCAGCACGCTCACGGCCACGCCCTGCCCCAGCTTGATCAAGCCGAGGAGCAGGTGCTCGGTGCCGACGTAATTGTGATGAAAACGGTCGGCTTCCTTGCGGGCCAGCGCCAGCACCTGCTGCGCGCGCGGCGTGAAGTTGTTCATTGGTTCCATGTGAAGTGGTGTCGGGCCGGCTAACGGCCGGTGTTACTGAAGTCAGGAGCGGGCACTTTGGCAAACTCGGAGCGCAGCCGCGCCGCGCGCAGGACGTCGCGCTGCGCCGGGTCGAACGCGCCCTTCGCGGCGTGCTGGATGTGGCCGGGCTGGCATTCGATGAACAGCCGGTCGACCACGGCCCGCTGGTCCTCGGGCATCACGCCGAGGTCGATGCCGAGCCGGATCAGCGAGAGCAGGTTCATCGCCTCGTTCGAGTTCAGGAGATGCCCGTTCTGCAGGATGCCGAAGGCGCGGCCGATCTTGTCGTAAAGCTTGTTCGGGTCGGACTCGCTCAGCCGGTCGCGGGCGTTGAGTTCCTGCTCGATGATGGTCGTGAGCACGCCGTGGAGGTGCTTGATGATCTCCTCCTCGCTTTCGCCCAGGGTCGTCTGGTTGGAAATCTGGAAGATGCTGCCGCTGGCGTCCGAGCCCTCGCCGAACAGGCCGCGCACGGCCATGCCCAGCTGGTTGACGGCGCGGACGACCTTTTCCATCTGGCCGGTGATGACGAGCGCCGGCAGGTGCATCATGGCCGAGGCGCGGATGCCGGTGCCGAGGTTGGTCGGGCAGGCGGAGAGATAGCCCAGCTTCGGCGAAAAGGCGTAGTCGAGGTACTCCTCGAGCTCGGAGTCGAGCGTGTTGATGGTGGTCCACACCTTCTTGAACTGGAAGCCGGCGCGCAGGACCTGGATGCGCAGGTGGTCCTCCTCGTTGACCATCACCACACAGGACTGGTCCTTGCTGATGACGATGCCCGAGCCGGACTTCGCGTGGCAAAGTTCGCGGCTGATGAGATGGCGCTCGACGAGGATCTGCTTTTGCAGGTCATCGAGGCTCTCGACCGGGATCGCCAGGCCGCGCTTCATTTGCGGCAGCGCCGCCACCGCCTGCATGCACCGGTCGCGGATGTCGCGCCGTTGCGCGTCCTTGGCCCAGCCGGGGAAGGGTTCGTGCGCCAGGTTGCGGGCGAGCCGGATGCGGGTCATCAGGACCACTGCGCTTTTGCCCGCCCCGGAGTCGGTCAACTCGGAATGGGCGTCAATCAGTTCGTTGATCTTCATTTCAGTCGCCTTTCTTGGGCGTGGCGGCGGTCCGGACCTGGTGGATCTCGTCGCGATACCGGGCGGCGTCCTCGTAGCGCTCCGCCTTGATGGCCGCGTCGAGCTCGGTCTCGAGCTGCGTCAGCCGCTCGTACAGCGACCGGCGCTCGAGGGCGCGCTTCGGCACCTTGCCGCTGTGGGCGATGCCCTTGTGCATCGTTTCCAGCATGGGCTCGATGACCCCGCCCAGATATTGGTAGCACTCCGGGCAGCCAAAGCGTCCCGTCTTCTTGAAATCCTGCTGCGTGAATCCGCACGCCTCGCAACGCCCTTCACCCACCGGCTCGGGGTTCAGGGAGGCCTTGAGCAGGAGGTCCGCCAGCGAGAATCCGCTCGGGTCGGTCACGCCCTTGGCCTGCGCACAAGCCTCGCACAGGTCCACCTTGTGTATCTTGTTGTTTACAATCTGGGTAAGGTGAACGGTCGCGGGCTTTGAACAGAGATCGCACTTGAGTGAATTGGCCATGTTCTTGGTTCTAAGGGATGATAGCATCCCCGGCGGGAAACGCAAATTGCGCCCGGGTAGGCCCCTTCCCCTGCCTTGGACATGCCAAGACCTCCCTCCGCTGGCAAGTGCAGAGGCGTCCGGACAGCCTAGATTCGGGTGCCTTCCACCAACACGCGCTTTCGGAAACTGGCCAGGACCCTGCCCGTGATCGGGCCGGGCTTCCCGGAGCCGATCACCCGGCCGTCGAGCTTGACCACGGCGATGACCTCGGCGCCCGTCCCCGACAGGAAGCACTCGTCCGCGCACCAGATGTCGTAGCGGGTCAGGTTGGCCTCGCGCATCGGGAGGCCGAGCTCCTTGGCGATGTCGAAGACGGTCGAGCGGGTGATGCCCTTGAGCGCCCCGGCCGATGCCGCCGGCGTCAGGATCTCACCCTTGTGCACTGCAAAGATGTTGTCCGCCGTGCATTCGGCCACATGGCCCTGGGCGTTCAGCATGATGGCCTCGAGCGCGCCAGCCTGCTTCGCCTCGATCTTGGCGAGGATGTTGTTGAGGTAATTCAGCGACTTGACCGTCGGCGGCAGCATGTCCGGCGAGATGCGGCGCGAGGCGACCGTGACGATGCTGAGGCCGTTCTCGTAGTACTCCGGCGGGTAGAGCTGGATCTTGCTCGCGATGATGAAAAGGGTCGGCTTCGCGCACAGCCACGGGGCCAGGCCGAGGTCGCCCGGGCCGCGCGTGATGACCAGGCGGATGTAGCCGTCGGTGAGCTTGTTTCGCCGGCAGGTCTCGCACACCGCCTCGGCCATCTCGGCCCGGTTCAACGGGACGGAAAGCAGGATGGCCTTGGCCGACATCTCCAGGCGCTCCAGGTGCTCGTCGAGCCGGAAGACATTGCCGCCGTAAATCCGGATGCCCTCGAACACGCCGTCGCCGTAGAGCACGCCGTGGTCGAAGACCGACACCTTGGCTTCCGCCGAGTCCACATACTTGCCGTCCAGGTAGACAATCATGGCGCGGACCATCCCACAAAGCCCGTGCCGTTGTCCAGTCCACTGATAAGATTTGCGCTTGTATACGTCGTTTGGGGCACGAACTGTCCCGGCACGGGCCGGTGTTTTCCCACCATGAAAACCCGCCCCGCCCTCCCCGGCTTCACCCTCATCGAGCTGCTCACGGTCATCGCCATCATCGGCATCCTCGCGGCTCTGATTTTTCCCACCGTCGGCAAGGTCCGCGAGACCGCGCAGCGCACGGTCGACGCGAACAACCTCCGCGAAATCGTCAAGGCCGCCACGATCTACGCGGCCGACAACAACGACCGGCTGCCCGATCCCGCGGCCATCGCCGGCCAGCGCCAGGTCACCGGCGGCGACGGGCCGTTTTTGTGGGCCGGCATCCTCGCACAGCGCGGCATCCTCACGGACCCGACGTTTTACTTCGCCAAGAACGACCCGCAGTACAACGGCACGGCCCCGACCGCCATCGTGAGCCCGACCGACCACACGGTGCTCGACCCGAGCTTCGTGACCAACCGCGTGCTGAGCTTCGAGTTGGTGGGCGGGTTGCGCATGGGCGACCCGGCCTCGACGCCCGTCGCTTTCACCCGCGGCCTGCAAGCGAACGGTCTCTGGAGCTTCGACCATGGCGCCTACAAGGACACCGGCGGGCACGTCGCCTTCCTGGGCGGCAACGTGCAGTTCTACCCCAGCCTGGCCGAGGCGGCGGCCCAGCTCACCCTCAACAACGGCCGCAAGGGCGTCTCCGTGCTCCAGGCCCTGCCCTACAATCCCAACCCGGCGCTCAACCCGCGCGTTTATGCCACGCCTCCCGCCGGCGTCGGCAGCCTGGCCGGCACCCCGGCGGAACGGGCCCCCTGAGGCCACCGCCGGCCCGGCCGCTCGCGGCGGATGGCCGGCCTTTTGTCTTCACCTCCGTGATGGACGCCACCTAGTCTGCGCCTCCCGTTCATGGCTTCCTCCACGCCCACCTACGTCATCGGCCACAAAAACCCGGATACCGACGCGATCTGTTCGGCCATCGCCTATGCGGCTTTCAAGGAGGCCCGCGGCGAACCGGGCTACGTGCCCGCGCGCTGCGGCAACTCGAACGCCCGGATCGACGCCATCCTCGAACGCTTCCACACGCCGCTGCCCGTGTACCTCAGCGACGTCTACCCGCGGGTGCACGACCTGATGAGCCCGAGCCCGCACGCCGTGAGCCTCGGCGCCACCTGCGCGGAAACCCTCCGGCTGATCGACCAGCACCAGATCAACGTCCTCCCGGTCGTGTCCTCGGACAACCGGGCGCTGGGCACGATCACCCTCGCGCAACTCGGTCACTTCTTCATTCCGCGCCTCGACGAGCCCCGCGCCATGCGCCAGGTCCGCACGAGCCTCGCGCGGATCGTCCAGACCCTGCATGCCACCGTCCTGCACCTCGTCGACGGCGACCGGCTCGACGACCTGTTCGTCCGCATCGGCGCCATGGACATCGGCACCTTCTGGAAAATCTCCGAGAAGGACAACATCCCGGCCGCCAAGTCCGTCATCATCCTCGGCGACCGCCCCGACGTCCAGCGGCGCGCCATCGACCTCGGGATCCGCGCGCTGATCGTCAGCGGCAACCTGCCCGTCGATCCCGCCATCCTCGCCCTCGCCCGCGATCGGGGCACCAGCATCCTTGTGAGCGCCCACGACACCGCCACGACGGCCTGGTTCACCCGGGCCGCCTCCACGATCGAGCAGCTCGCCGAAAAGAAGTTCGTGGGCCTGAACCCCGACGTGCGCATCGACGACATCCGGCGGAAATTCTCCCAGCAGGCGCCACCCGCCATGATGGTCACCAGCGAGGACGGCACGCTGCTGGGCATCCTGACCAAGTCCGACCTGCTCAAGCCCGTGCCCACGCGCCTGGTCCTCGTCGACCACAACGAGCTGACCCAGGCGGTGCCCGGCGCCGACGAGGTGACCGTCGCGGAGATCATCGACCACCACCGGCTTGGCCCGGTGGCCACGCCCCAGCCCATCCTGTTCATCAACGAGCCGGTCGGCTCGACCTGCACGATCGTCGCCGACCTCTACCGCCGCCACGGCCTGAAGCCGACGCCGAACCTCGCCGGCTTGATGATGTCGGGCCTCATCTCCGACACCCTCCTGCTGCAAAGCCCGACCTCGACGCCGAAGGACACGGAGATCCTGGCCTGGCTCGAGACCTACGCCGGCATCAAGGGCAAGGCCCTCGCCGAGATGATCTTCAGCTCCGGTTCCGTGATCCTCGCGAGCCCGCCCGAAAAAGTCGTCCGCTCGGACTTCAAGATCTACGAGGAGGACACCGTCCGCTTCGCCGTGTCGCAGGTCGAGGAACTGGGCTTCGACAATTTCTGGCGCCATGCCAAGGACCTGACCCGCGCGCTCGACGACCTGCGCAACGAGGAACGCCTCGCCTTCGCGTGCCTGCTCGTGACCGACATCAACACGCAGAACTCCCTCATGCTGGTGCAGGGCGACCCGGAGTTCGTCCGCCGCATCTCCTACGCGCACGTCCGGCAGGACGAGATCTTTGACCTGCCCGGCGTCGTCTCGCGCAAGAAGCAGCTCATCCCTTACCTCACGGGCGTGCTGAAGGAGATGAGCGCCGAGGGCGAGGCCCCCACCGCCCGCAGCCGCACCACGGCCCCATTCCGCCGGCCGCAAAACTAGCATTGCCGGGGCCGGGCCCGGTCCGCATGTTGCGTCCTTATGTCCGCCGAGCCCAGCCCGTCCGCCGCCGCGCCCGCACCCAGCGATTTCATCCGCGACATCGTCGCGCGCCATGTCGCCGAGCAGCGCTACCCGCGGATCGTCACCCGCTTTCCGCCCGAACCCAACGGCTACCTCCACATCGGCCACGCCAAGTCGATCTGCCTGAACTTCGGGATCGCGCGCGAGAACGGCGGCGTCTGCAACCTGCGCTTCGACGACACCAACCCGCTCAAGGAGGACGTGGAGTATGTCGAGTCGATCACCGCCGACCTGCAGTGGCTGATCGCCGGCTGGGCCGACCAATGCCTGGCCTTCAAACCCAAGGGCGCCCACCCCGCCCCCATCGTCAGTCAGGGCAAAGCCGACCTCTACCTCGGTCCCGTCTCACCCGACTCGCCGGAAAGTGAACCCTTCTACGCCTCCGACTATTTCGCCGCGCTGCACGGCTACGCGGTCGAGCTCATCAAGCGCGGGAAGGCCTACGTGTGCGACCTCACGCCCAAGGAGACCGATGAGTACCGCGGGGCGCCCGACAAGCCGGGCCGCGAATCGCCGTGGCGCAACCGCCCGGTCGCCGAAAACCTCGATCTCTTCGCGCGGATGACCGCCGGCGAATTTCCGGACGGCGCCCGGACGCTGCGGGCGAAGATCGACATGGCCTCGCCCAACGTCTGGCTGCGCGACCCGCTGCTCTACCGCATCCGGCACGTGCCGCACTACCATGCCGGCGACAGATGGTGCATCTATCCGCTCTACGACTATGCGCACTGCCTGAGCGACTACCTCGAGGGCATCAGCCACAGCGTGTGCTCGATCGAGTTCGTGCCGCATCGCGCGCTGTACGACTGGATCCTCGAGGCGCTCGACCTGCCGCGCCCGCTGCCGCGCCAGTACGAATTCGCCAAGCTCGTCCCCACTTACACGCTCCTCAGCAAGCGCAACATCCTGCGCCTGGTGCAGACCGGGACCGTCGCGGGCTGGGACGACCCGCGCCTGCCCACGCTCTCCGGCCTGCGGCGGCGCGGCATTCCCGCGAGCGCCATCCGGAAGTTCGTCATCGGCGTCGGCGTCACGACCTACAACAGCGTGACCGACATCGCCGTCTTCGAACATGCCATCCGCGACGAACTCAACACCCAGGCGGCCCGCCGCCTCGCCGTGCTGCGCCCGATCAAGGTCGTGCTGACCAACCTGCCGCCCGACGCCGCCCTCGAATGCGAGGCGGTCAACAATCCGCAGGACGAACACCCGACCACGCGCCAGGTGCCGCTCACGCGCGAAGTCTACATCGAATCCGACGATTTCGCCGAGGTGCCGCCGCCGAAATATTTCCGCCTCAAACCGGGCGGTGAGGTGCGTTTGAAATACGCCTGCATCATTCGCTGCGACGAAGTCGTCAAGGACCCCGCCGGCAATCTCGTCGAGCTTCGCTGCACCGCGCAGCTCGACACCCGCGCCGGCGAGCCCAACGCCAGCAAGAAGGTCAAGGGCACGATCCACTGGGTCAGCGCCACCCGGTGCGTCGACGCCGAGGTGCGCCTCTACGACCGGCTCTTCACCGTGCCCGAACCGGGCGCCGAACCGGACTTCATGCAGGTCGTGAACCCGAAGTCGCTCGAGGTCGTCACGGCCAAGCTCGAGGCCTCGCTGGCCGCGACCCGACCGGACGACCGCTTCCAGTTTGAACGCCTCGGTTACTTCGCCCTCGACAAGGACTCACGGCCAGACCGGCTCGTCTTCAATCGCACGATCTCGCTGAAGGACACCTGGGCGAAGTAGAGGCCCGCTGTAGGGGCGCGCCTTGTGCGCGCCCGGGCGTGGTCGAGCCACGCCCCTACCGTAAGAGATTAGCAGCTCAACAGCGCACTCCGCTCCTTGCCGCGCCCTCCGGCATTGCCACTGCCGTAATCGCATTTATCTTCCACGGGCGCATGGCTGCAGCGTCCAACCGACCACCGGGCCGCATTCTCGCGGCTATCCTGGCCTTGCTGCTGGCCGTTCCCGCCGCCGCCGGGTTGACGCTGGCCGACCTGCTCAATGATCCCAACCTGACGCCAAAGCGGTTCGCCAACTACTTCGAAGACTTCACCTATGAATACGGTGTGCCGGTCCAGGACCCGGACGCGTTCCTCGCCGCGCGCTCCGGCGATTGCGACGATTATGCCGTCCTCGCGGACTACGTGCTCAGTCGCCACCATTTCACCACACGCCTCATCCACGTGCGGGTCGTGGGCCGGGTGGCGCACGCCGTCTGCTATGTCACCGAGAACCGGGCCTACCTCGACTACAACAACCGCCGCTACTTCATCACCCTGACGCGGTGCGGCCGAAGCATCCGGGCGATCGCCGAAAAGGTCGCCGACTCCCTCGAGGCCAACTGGACTTCTGCGTCCGAATTCACTTATGATTACGGCCAGCACCGAAAACACTTTGGCGCGACCGTGGTAAAAACCGACCCGCCTGAAACCGACCCCGATCATGGCAACCGTTAACCAACCGCCGGCCACCACGCCCCGCGCCCGCCTCCTCCGGTGAACGACTCCACCATCCGTCGCATCCTGGCCGTCTTCCTGGTCGTCGCCACGATCCTCATCGGCGTCGCGATCGCCGCCGTCCGCAACATCGACCGTTCCGCCTCGAGCAGCGACTGGGTCAACCACACGCACGCCATCATCAGCGAGGCGGAGGCGTTCTTCGGCGCCGTGCAGGCGGGCGACGCCGCTTTGCGCACCTATCTCGTAACGGGCGATCCGCGCGACCAGGCGGCCATCCGCGATGCGGCCGCCCAGGTCGACGAGCACCTCGAGGTGGCCAAGGCGCTCACCCGCTCGGATCCGGAACAAAGCCAGCAATTCGTCCTGCTCGAGACGCTCGCCCGCCAGCGCGCCGAATACAACCGCGAGCTCATGGCGGCGCGGTCCGCGAACGACAACGCCGCCCTGCACACCCTCCTCGCCTCGGACGCCGGCGGCGGGGGCATTCGCGAAATCCAGCGCAAGACCGAGCAGTTGAAGACCGACGCCATGGCGCGGTTGTCGCAGCAGGACACCGCCAACTACCTCCAGGCGCAGAGGACCCGCTGGACCGTCTGGGGCGGCGTCGCGCTCAACGTCCTGCTGCTCGCCGGCGCCATCTGGCTCATCCGCGACGATCTCAACGCCCGCCGCGCGCTCGCGGCCAGCCTGCGCGAGGCCAACCTGCAATTGGAAGCCCGCGTGCAGGAACGCACAGCCGAGCTCACCGCCGCCAATGCGCGCCTTTCCACCGAGAATCTCGAGCGCCAGTGGGCCAACCAGGCGCTCGAACACCAGGTGCGCTACAACCAGCTCATCCTCGATTCGATCAACGACCTCGTGCTGGTCCTGACGAAGACGCAAAAGATCTCGCGGGTGAACGCCGCCGTCATCCACCTGACCGGCTTCCCGACCACCGAATTGGTCAACCAGCCGCTCTCCCGCATCGTGCGCGTCACTCCCCCGGCCGGCGGCACCGTTCTGCACGACCCGCTCACGCTGGCCCTCGACGAGGGCCGGGACCTCCGCGACCTGCCCGCAGTGCTCGAGGACAAGGCCGGCGGCCGGACCCGCGTGCGGTTGACCCTGTTTCCGTTGCGCGACGGCGTCAAAGTCGTCGGCGGCATCGTCACCCTCCAGCCGCAACCCGTCTGAACCCCGCTCCCGCCATGGCCCAGAAAATTCTGATCATCGACGACGAGCAGCCGATCCGGGAACTGCTCGCCC
Source organism: Lacunisphaera sp. (assembly GCA_035545835.1). GTDB lineage: Bacteria > Verrucomicrobiota > Verrucomicrobiia > Opitutales > Opitutaceae > Lacunisphaera. The sequence goes on along the minus strand of DASZXO010000089.1, from coordinate 15,926 downwards.
AATACCTCGCCGCCTGCGGCTACACGGTCGCCACCGCCGGTACCGAGATCGAGACCATGGCCCGAATGGACGAAGCCAAGCCCGACCTTATCATTTCCGACCTGCAGCTCGAAGACACCGACGGTCTGGAAATGATCGCCCGGCTGAAGACACGCCTTCCCACTGTGCCCGTGATTCTCTTGACCGGCGTCCTCTTCGATCCCGAGGTCGCGCGCGACGTCCTGCACCAGCACGTCGCCTGCTACCTGGAGAAGACCTCCCCGCTCTCCCGCATCCTCGAGACGATCCAGAAACTCCTCGAGCCCGGCCGGTAGCTTCGGGCGGCCAGTCGAGCCCTACGAACAGCCACGAATTGTAGGGCGGGGTTTCCGAACCCCGCCAATTCTTCTGGCTTGGGCTATGTCCCGGTGTAGGAGCGGCTTTACGCCGCGATCAGCAGATTCTCCCGGAGGATGTTCGTAATACGAACATCGAGTAGGAAGGCACTTTCTTTATCGGACTTCAGTTGGGTAATCCTGACCGAAACCCATCTACGGCCTGCTTGGTTGAAGTGCAGCAGGACTTGTCCCTTTAGTAAGCGTATACTCACCGTTTTCGACGGCCTTTGCCCATGTAATGATACCGCCCGGTTCATTTTGGCGCCCTACTTCGACATCAACTAAGGCCATCCCGTCATCGATGATTATCCGGCCTCTAAGTAAGCTTTCCTCGTTCATAGTTGCGAATTCGCCTGGACCCAAACTTCCGGAATCTCTCTTCAGACGGTATTCATACTTAACTTGCACTTTCTCTTTCCGGCTATCGAGAGTATGAACGTTAAACCGCATCAGCTGGTATCCGTCGATGGTCAACAAAAACGGATAGTTGCTCTCACGTGTAGTGGTAGTAATTCGTGCGGTCCTTTGTAGAACAATGGGGTTCGAGCAACCTGCCCATTGTGTTAGGAACAATAAGCACAACGGCAAGATGATGACTGATGCAGTGCTTTTCATGGATCACTCTGCAGGCAAAGAGGCCAAGCAGGTGTCGGGCAGACCAATGTGCGGCTATTCACGGACGAACCTGCCTAGCTTGCAGCCACGAAGCGCTGCAACCGCGCGAGAACCCGCTCGCGGCCGAGCACACGGAAAATACTGGTGATGCTCGGGCCGGCGTTGGTGCCGGTGACCGCGAGCCGCGCGACGGCCTGATAGTCACCGAAGCCGAGGCCCTTGCCCTCGGCCAGCGTCTTGATGCCAGCCTCAATGGCGGCGTCGCTCGAGAAATCCATCGCGGGCACGGCGGCAATCAACTCCGCCAGGCGCGCCTTCGGATCGCCCTTGGCCATCACCTTGTCGCGCACCTTCGGGTCGACGTAATAGTCCTCGCTCCAGAAATACCCGGTGTAGGCCGCGAGTTCCTCGATGCCCTTGATCTTCGGCTGCGCCAGCTGCATGACCTCGCGGAAATAGGCCTCGTTCGCCAGCGCCACCTGCCCGCCGGCCTGCGCACGGAAATACTCGCGCGCCAGACTCACGAACTTGTCCGCCGGCTGCTCCAGCAGGTAGGTCATATTCATGTGCGCGAGCTTCTTCCCGTCGAACTTCGCGTTCGACTGGTTGACGCCGGGGAGGTCGAACAGATGGATGATGTCGGCCAGCGGCATCTTCTCCCGGTCGTCGCCCGGGTTCCACCCGAGGAGCGCCAAGTAGTTGACCAGCGCTTCGGGCAGGAAATGGCGCTGCTGGTACTCCTCGATCAAAGCTCCCTTGTCGCGCTTGCTCATCTTGCCCTGCCCCATCTCGGGTGACTTCAAGATGAGCGGAATATGGGCGAAGACCGGCGGCGTCGCCCCGAATCCCTCGTACAGCCGCACGTGCTTGCTGGTGTTCGAAAGATGATCCTCGCCGCGGATGACGTGCGTGACGCCCATGGTGATGTCGTCAACCACGTTCACGAAGTGGAACACCGGGTTCCCGTCGGAGCGAAAGATGACGAAGTCCTCATCCTCCATCCGCTCGACGCGGCCGCGGATCCGGTCGTCGATCACGACCGGCTCGGACTTCACCTTCTCGACCTCCTTCTTGCGGTGTTCGTCGAAAACCTTGTAGCGCTCGCCCAGCAGCTTGAACCAGATCGCGCCGTCCTTCTCGTAAGCGCGCCCGGCGTCCTGCAGCCGCCGCAGGTGGGCTTGGTAGATGTCCCCGCGCTGACTCTGACGGTAGGGCCCATGCTTGCCGCGCTCGCCCTCGCCTGATGGGTTCGGGCCCTCGTCCCAGTCCAAGCCCAGCCAGGTGAGGCTGTCGTAGATCAGCCGCAGGAACTCGTCGCTGTTGCGCTCCTTGTCGGTATCCTCGATGCGCAGGATGAACGTGCCGCCCGTGTGCCGGGCGTAGAGCCAGTTGAACAGGGCCGTGCGGGCGCTGCCAATGTGGAAGAAGCCGGTCGGGCTGGGTGCAAAGCGAACGCGGACCTGGGACATGGGAATGGCGTTGTAGAGCGGGCGAAGGACCAGCAAGAAGGAAGCGGTGGACCCTGTCAAAACCTCTCCCGACCTGCCGCTCGATCCCGCACGGTTTATCCCGCGTTTCGCCGCCGCGGCGGAGGCGGCCGACTTTCGCCGCGAGCCGTTTGGCGAGGTCCAGGGGCATTCGCTCGTCGCCTTTACCAGGCGGACCCCCGGGCGCCGTCCGCGGGTCTATTTTTCGGCCGGCATCCATGGCGACGAGCCGGCGCCATCGTGGGCTTTGCTGCAGCTCGTTGAGGAAGGCTTCTTCGACGCCCGTGCCACCTGGTTCGTCTGCCCGCTTCTCAATCCAACTGGCTTCAGCGTCCGGACCCGTGAGAACCACGCCAAGATAGATCTCAACCGGGACTACAAGGCGCCCCAGTCCGCCGAGATCGCCGCGCACGTGCGCTGGCTGCAACGGCAACCGCCCTTTGATCTCATCATTTGCGTCCATGAGGATTGGGAGGCGGCCGGTTTTTATCTCTACGAGCTCAATCCGGAAAACCGTCCCACGCTGGCCGACACGATGATCGCCGCGGCCTCGGGCATCTGCCCGATCGAAACCGCACCGGTCATCGACGGTCGTCCCATCGCCGAGCCGGGAATCATCCGCCCCGTCAGTGACCCGCTGCTGCGCGAGATGTGGCCCGAGGCGATCTACCTGCGCCATGTCCACGGCCCGTTCGTGTACACCACGGAAACACCTTCGGCGCTGCCGCTGGACCAGCGGATCGCAACGCATTGCGCCGTCCTGAGGGCCGCCGTGGATCGGTTCCTGTAGGTCGGGCTTTACGCCCGACGGTGCGCCGTCTTGTGACAGCCGATTCGCACAAGGTCGGGCGGCGACTCCGATTGCCGCCGTCTCGGCGCGGAACGGAGTCCGCGCCCTACCTATCGAAGATTCGCCGCCATTGGGAGCTGCGGCCGCCGCGACTGCTTCGTAGCGCCGCCAGCGCAATCCATGCGAGAAGGAACCACGGACTCACTGCCCCGCCGCCACCACCGCCGCCGGTCGGAGCCGGCGTCGATCCTCCGTCCGCAGGCACCGGTGCAGGCGCCGCGACCGCTGCCACCGTGGCTTCGCGACTCATGATCGTCCCGGCCGAATTTGTCACCCGAACAGAATAGCGGCCGGCGTCGGATGTCCCGAAGGTCGTCGCATACGTATCGCCAGTCGCGCCCGTGATCGCCGCTCCGTCCTTGAGCCACTGGTAGCTCAGGCCGCCGCCGGAGGCAGATACCGTCAGTGACAGCGGCTGCCCGACCGCCAAGCTGGCGTCCTTGGGTTGCTGCAGGATTGTCGGCACGGTTTCCCGGGCTTCGTTGAGATTGGCGATGTAGGCGGCGTGCTCGCGCAGCACGCGGGCGTTATTGGCGGCGCGCGGATCGGACTCGGGAAACCCGATCATTCGCGAACCGAGGTCGAGGAAAGCTCCCGGGCGGCTCTCCAGCGTCGAAGTGATTTCGAGCGTGATGTCCGGGTTGCTGAAATACGGCACCAGAAAATCCGCGTAGGCCATGACGGTGCCGGAGGTGGTGGTGCCGACCGGATCAGGCCAGAGCAAACCGTAGCACCACAAGCCGTCCCCGTCGGGAGTCGCGGTGCTGCCATCGCCTGTGCCGGCGTGCCCGCGATCGTGCTGGCAGCCGAAGTTGTGCGCCAGCTCATGTCCGAGGATGAGGATGCCCGCGGTCAGCCGAAGCGACGCCAGGGCGTACTCGGGCTCCACCGGGTCCGACCGGATGTCGCCGGCGTAGGCCGCGCCCTGCCGGGCGCCGGCGCCCGTCCACATCATCACCTGGTCGGCGCCGTAACGCGCCCGCGCCTCCCGCACCGTGGCATCGAGCGGACCGCCGGGCGAGATTTGGGCCAGGTCATCGGACACCGTGGTCTGCTCCGGGTACACCGGCACGGCCACCAAGCCGACGTAGTGCCAGCGAAACGCATCGATCCGGCTGTTTTGCAGGACTTGGTTGCACGTCTCCAGCCCGGCGCGGCTGTAGGCGTCGATATAACTAACCGGGTCGTCGGATCGCGCCGCCGCCACGGCCAGCGCCCGCGTGTTGTAGAGAAAGAGCACATCGACCGTCACCGGGGCCTCATTCGATGATTCGGACGCGAGGCCGGGCATCGCCGGTTCCAGCGGCCTCGAATCCGCAGCATAGTACAGCCCGGCCGGCACCGTTTTCCGGGGTGCGGCCATCGCCACTCGCGTCAACTCGCAGTCGGCGCCCGAGGACGATACTTCCTCGACCTGCACCTGGCCTTCGCGCTCGTGAAAATTGAACTGCCCCGCCCCGGGCACGAGCATGATGGCGTCGTATCCGTCCGGCGTTGCGATCCCGACAAAGGTTGCCCCCGGCAGCGCGGCCGACCGGCCGACCCACGTCAAGACGCGCCCGTCCGCCTCAGCCTTCGTCTGATCGAAGGTCAGCGTCACGCCCGGATACGGGGAAACCTTGAGCGTATCCGGGTGCCGGTTGCGCCAGTCGCGTTCCGGCGGTACGCAACCGGGAAACACCGCATCGGCGTCGCGGCGCGCGGTCGAGCCCCGCGCCATCAACGCTGCCCCGGCGTTCGCCGCGCCGGGGGCGTGCGGCAGGATGCGAGTCCGAGCCAAGGCGGTCGCCGCCGGCCGGTGGTGCGCTCGCGCCTCGGATCGAATCGCCGCGGGGTCTTCCGGCCGGCCGGCGAATCGAAAAATGATTGCACCCGCCACGACCATGGCGGCGCAGCCGAGGAGCACGATCTTCTTGTTCATGGCCTGATCGCCGGCTTCGACGAGATCACGAACGCAAGTCTGGAGCAAATGCTCCCGCGAGGCAGGATCATCGCGTCGAGCCGGCAGATTTTCGCGACCACCCGCAGCGAATCCCTGCGGGCCTCGAGCTCAGGCCGCCAATCTCGCGGCGACAAAACCATCGATCAGCGCCTGCGCCTCCGCGCGGGTCAGCCCCAGGCGTGCCTCGGCAAAACGCGTCAGGTCCGCCGGCCAGGGTGCGCGCAGCAGGTAATCCATACCCGCCGGGCGCAGGTCGATGCCCGCACAATGCAGGGCCTGGCGCGTCAAGGGCAGCAGCGCGGCGTGCCGCGCCGTCCAGCCGTGAATCGCGAACTCCTTGTACAGCGAAGGATCGGGCCCGTAGAGCTTGTCGCCCACCACACGGTGCCCGAGCCATTCGGCATGGGCGCGGATCTGGTGCTTCCGACCGGTCAAGAGTTCGATGCCGGCGAGCGTGAACCCACCGCCGGTGACGAGCGGATGGACGATGGTCGTGGCCGGCTGGCCGCCGGCCACCACGCGCGATTTCACCGTCACGTTCACCGTGGTGTCCGGACCGAGCGGCTGGTCGATCGTCGTCGTGGCCGCGAGTTCGCCCTCCAGCAGGGCGACGTAGAATTTGCCCAGCTTGCGGTCGAAGATCGCCCGGCCCAGCCGGCGGGCCACGGCCTCGGTCTTGCCGAGGATGATGACCCCGGAAGTCTCCCGATCCAGCCGGTACACGAAGCGGATGGCGTCCGGCTTGAACTCCTCCCGCACGGCCCCGGCCAGGCTGGACCATGGCCCCTGCTTGGACGGGTGGCAGACCAGCCAGCCGGGCTTGTCGAGGACCAGGAGCCGTTCGTCGTCCAGCATCACCCAGGAACGCAGGGCGGCCGGGTCAACCAAGGGCGGCGCGGGCGGCGGCCAGGGGGTGGCTTCAGTCATGCTTTGAATCCGTTCAAAATTAAACGTGGGTTTCGGGCGTCAGAAGGATTGCAAACGGTAAAGTCGGGAGTAGCAATAGGGACAGTCGAATGAATCGGTTCCCCCAGCAGTGTTCGCGCCGTCCCGCGGGATGGCGGAAAAAGCAGGCGACAACCGAGAGAACATTCATCCGTGAGCGTGTCAGCTCCGTTAACCCACAATAACAGCCATGAACCACAACCATCAGTCGCATGATATCATCGTGTCGGGCATTCACCTTGAACTTACCGCCGGCCTGAAAGGCCACGTGCGGGACAAGATGGGGCGACTGTTTCGACACCAGGAACGCATCGTGCGGGTGAAGGTTGAGCTGGAATGTGACCGCAAACACGACCACGAGCACAAGTTCGTCGTCAAAGGCCATGTCGTGATCCACGGCCCCGACGTCATCGCGACCGTCGAGGCGGACGAATGCTACAAGGCGATCGACCTCCTCGTCGACAAGCTCGACCAGGGCCTGCGCCGGCGGCACGGGATGCACAAGGACAAGCGTAACCATCCGCGCCCGGTCGAATTCGACGGCGTGGCCCTGCCCAAGGCCGTGTAGGCCGCCGCCCATTGGCCATCCTTTCCAGCCCGCCCTCGTGGCGGGCTTTTTTTTTGCTGAGCGCGCCGTTGTCCAGACCGACCCACCCCGCCCAGGCGGCACCCCCTTGTTAGAGGGCACCTCGGTCACGCGGGATTAAATTCCCCTCCATGAAAAGGGGTGGCGCTCGCCGCGCCGAAGCCGACCGAAGGCAGGCGGCGCGCCGGGGTGTGTGGGGTCGACAGGGAAGCAGACGAGATTCGCCCGCTAGGCCGGACGGAGTATATGGCCGGTTTGCCATTTCCAATTCCGGCGCGCGTGCTTTGATGGACGCATCCCCATGCCCGCTCCCCTCGCGCTTTCCGGCGGCGGCCTGACGCTCACCCGGCTCGCCGCGGCCATTGCCGACCGCCGGCGCTTGGCCTTGAGCCCCCGGGCCGTCGCCCGCATCCGGGCTTCGCGGCGGATCGTCGACGGGCTGCATCACGATGCGACCGCGCATTACGGCATCAACACCGGCTTCGGCGCCCTCGCCCACCAGCGCGTTCCCGCCCGCGACCTGCGCAAGCTGCAGGAAAACCTCATCCTGAGCCATGCCGTCGGCGTCGGCGACGAGGTGCCACCGGAAATCGTCCGGCTGATGCTGCTGCTCAAGGTGAACGGCTTGGCGGCCGGCCTCTCGGGCGTATCCCGCACGGTGGTCGACTACCTCGTCCGTTTTCACAACGAGGACGCCCTGCCGGTGGTGTTCAGCAAGGGCTCGCTCGGCGCTTCCGGCGACCTGGCGCCGCTCGCCCACCTCGTGCTGCCGCTGCTGGGACTGGGCGAGATGATGCATCGGGGCCGCCGCGCGCCGGCCGCAACCGTCCTGCGGCGGCTCAAGCTCCAGCCGCTGAAGCTGCGCTCGAAGGAAGGCCTCGGGCTCATCAATGGCACCCAGTTCATGTCGGCGTACGCCGTCCACTGCCTCCTGCGCATCGCGCGGCTCATGCAGACCGCCGACATCGCCGCGGCCATGACGCTCGAGGCGGCGCGGGGCAGCGCGGCGCCGTTCGACGCCCGCATCCAGGCAGCCCGGCCGCACGCGGGCCAGGTCCAGGTGGCCGCCAACGTGCGCCGGCTCCTCCGCGGCTCGAAAATCCTGCCGTCGCACGCCCATTGCGCCAAGGTCCAGGATCCCTACTCGCTGCGCTGCGTGCCCCAGGTGCACGGTGCCGTCCGGCTCGCCTTCGAGCACGCGCGCGCGGTGGTCGAAACCGAGATCAACTCCGCCACCGACAATCCCCTGGTGTTTGCCGGCGGCGAGGTGATCAGCGGCGGGAATTTCCACGGCGAGCCGCTCGCCTTTGTCCTGGACTACCTCGCGATCGCGGTGGCGGAGCTGGCGTCGATTTCCGAGCGCCGCATCTACATGCTGCTGCACGGCGATACCATCGGCGACCTGAAGGTCCCGCGGCTGCTGATGCAGGACACCGGCCTGAACTCCGGCTTCATGATCCCGCAGTACACCGCCGCCGCCCTGGTCTCGGAGAACAAGGTCCTCGCCCACCCGGCCTCGGTCGATTCGATCCCGTCCTCGCTCGGCCAGGAGGACCATGTTTCGATGGGTTCGATCAGCGCGACCAAGCTCCTGGAGGTGGTGAAGAACACCGAGACCGTGCTCGCCATCGAGTTCATGTGCTCGGCCCAGGCCATGGAATTCCTCCGGCCGCTGCGCTCCGGCTCCGGGGTCGAGGCCGCCTTCGCCGTGGTGCGTCGGCACATTCCCTTCGCCCGCGCCGATCGCCTTTTCCACGACGACGTGCAGACCGCCCTGCGGCTGGTTCGCCACGGCGCGGTCATCGACGCCGTGGCCAAGGCCATCGGCCGCATCACCTGACCCGCCATGACGCGTCCTCCCGTGATTCGCGCTCCGCGGGGCAACCGCCGCACCTGCCGCACCTGGGCGGCGGAAGCCGCCATGCGCATGCTCATGAACAATCTCGACCCGGAGGTCGCCGAGCGCCCGGCCGATCTCGTGGTCTATGGCGGCCGCGGCAAGGCGGCCCGCACCTGGCCGGCCTACCATGCGATCATCCGCGCGCTGCGCCGCCTGGGTCCGGAGGAAACGCTGCTGGTCCAGTCCGGCAAGCCCGTCGGGGTGGTCCGGACCCATCCCGACGCACCCCGCGTCCTCCTGGCCAACAGCAACCTCGTCCCGCACTGGGCGACGCAGGAAACCTTCGACGAGCTCGAGCGCCGCGGCCTGATCATGTTCGGCCAGATGACCGCCGGCTCGTGGATCTACATCGGCACCCAGGGCATCCTGCAGGGCACGTACGAGACTTTTGCCGAGGTCGGGCGACAGCATTTCGGCGGGACACTGGCCGGGCGGCTTTGTGTCACCGCCGGCTGCGGCGGCATGGGCGGCGCGCAGCCGCTCGCCATCACCATGGCCGGCGGCACATGCCTCATCGCCGATGTCGACCGCTCCCGCCTCGAGAAACGGGTGCACGACCGTTACCTCGACGAGATCGCGCCGGACCTCGACACTGCCATCGACCGCGCCGTGTCCTGCTCGGATCGCCAGGAAGCGCACAGCGTCGGGGTCGTGGCCAACGCCGTCGAGTTGCTCGAACGCCTGCTGGCCCGCCGGGTGCGCGTCGATGCCTTGACCGACCAGACGGCCGCACATGACCCGCTCGTTGGCTACGTCCCGGTCGGTTTTGATCCCAAGGCGGCCGCCCGGTTGCGCCGCACGAACCCGGCCCGTTACCAGAAACTCTCGCTCGCCTGCATGGCGCGCCATGTCCGCGCGATGCTCGCCCTGCAGCGGCGCGGCGCCCGCACCTTCGATTACGGCAACAATCTCCGCCAGCATGCCTTCGACCAGGGCGTGAAACACGCGTTCGATTTCCCGGGCTTTGTGCCGGCCTACATCCGGCCGCAGTTCTGCGTGGGCCGCGGGCCGTTCCGCTGGGCGGCGCTTTCGGGCGATCCCGCCGACATCGCGGCGACCGACCGGGCCCTGCTGCGCCTGTTTCCGCATGACCGGAGCCTGCGCCGCTGGCTGACACTCGCCGGTGAACGGGTCGCGTTCCAGGGCCTGCCCGCGCGCATTTGCTGGCTCGGGTTGGGCGAACGCCATCGCGCCGGCCTGCTCTTCAATCGCATGGTGGCGGACGGACGGCTGCGCGCCCCGATCGTCATCGGTCGCGACCATCTCGATTGCGGATCCGTCGCCAGCCCGAATCGCGAGACCGAGGCGATGAAGGACGGCTCTGATGCCATCAGCGACTGGGCGGTGCTCAATGCCCTCGTCAACACCGCCAGCGGCGCGTCCTGGGTGAGCTTCCACCACGGCGGCGGCGTCGGCATCGGTTACAGCCAGCACGCCGGCCAGGTGGTCGTGGCGGACGGCACCGCCGCCGCCGCCCGGCGCATTGCCCGTGTCCTCACCAACGACCCGATGATGGGTGTCTTTCGTCACGTCGACGCCGGATACGAAGCCGCCGAAGCGTGTGCCAGGCGACTGCGTGTGCCGATCCCGATGCGCGCCCGCCCATGAAGCTGGTTGTCCCCCACACCAAGCCGGCCCGCTGGCCGCGCAACGTCGCGCCCGGCCGTTTTGCCGCCTCGATCCGGACCGATTCGCCGGCGGGCTGCCAGGTCGCGTTGCTCGGGTTGCCCGACGACACCGGCGTCCGCCTCAACCATGGCCGCCCGGGCGCGCGCGGCGGCCCGGCGGCGTTCCGGACGGTGCTGGCGGCCTACGGCGTCGCGCAGCCCGCATGGCCGCGGGTGTTCGACGCCGGCGATGTGATTCCGACGCGCTCGCTCGAAGCCACCCACGCTCGCGTGACCGCCGCCGCCGGAGCCCTGCTGGACGCCGGGCTGCTGCCGGTCGCGATCGGCGGGGGTCACGACCTCACGTTCCCGTTTGTACGCGCCGCGGCCGACCGCCTCGGCCCGATGGTCGGAATTTACTTCGATGCCCACCTCGACGTGCGCGAAACCCGTGGCTCGGGCATGCCGTTTCGCAAGCTCATCGAGGAATGCGGCGTGCGATCGCTCCACCTTCACGGGTTCCGGCCGCTCGTGAATTCAGCGGAGCATCTCGCGTGGTTCAAGGCCCACGGCGGACGCGTGCATCGCCCGGGCCCCCGGCCCGTCCTGCCGCGGGGCCGGCACCTGTTCGCCAGCTTCGATCTCGATGTCCTCGATGCGGCGTTTGCGCCCGGAGTGAGTGCGCTCAATCCCTGCGGTTGGTCACCGGGCGAGGCGGAAGCCTGGGTGCGCGCCTGCGGCGCCGACGCGCGCGTGCGTTGCTTTGACCTGATGGAGTTCAATCCGCGGCACGATGCCGGCGGCCGCACCGCGCGGCTCGCCGCGCACCTCTTTCTCTGCTTTGTTGCCGGCTTCGCCACCCGATGACTCTCCTGATCCGCAACGCCCGCATCCTGACCCTGGCCGACGGCGCCCGTCCCCGCCGGGGCAAGGAACTCGCCAACCTTGCGGTAATCCCGCAGGGCGACGTGCTCGTGGCCGAAGGCACGATCGCCGCCGTGGGTCCCAAATTGGAGGCTCCGGCCGACACTGAGACCATCGAGGCTCAAGGTCGCGTGCTGATGCCGGGATTCGTCGATTGCCACACCCACGCGTGCTGGGCCGGCGACCGGCTGGCGGAGTGGGAGCAGAAACTGCGGGGGGTCCCGTACGTCGAGATCCTCAAGCAGGGCGGCGGCATCCATGCGACGGTGCGGGCGGTCCGCGAAGCGACAAAGAAACAACTGGCGGCCGGCCTCAAAACCCGGCTCGAGGCGATGCTGCGGTCGGGCACCACGACCGTGGAAATCAAGAGCGGCTACGGGCTCGAGACCGAGGCCGAATTGAAGATGCTCCGCGCCATCGTGCGCGCGGGGCACGAGTGGCCCGGCACCGTCGTGCCCACGGCGTTGCTCGGCCATGCGTTCGAGGGCGAGCTGGACGAGTATGCGCGGATGGTCGTAAAGGAGATGCTTCCCGCCGTGGCGCGCGAATTCCCCGGCATCACGGTGGACGCCTACTGCGAGGACGGCGCCTGGTCGCTCGAGGCCTGCGTGCGCCTGTTCGAAAAGGCCCAGAAGCACCATCCGCTGCGCGTGCACACCGACCAGTTCTCGTCGCGCGGCATGATTCCCGAGGCCATCCGCCTGTTTGCGCGCTCGGTCGACCACCTCGAGGCGGCGAAGAAGCCCGACCTGCAGGCGCTCGCCCAATCGCCCGTGCTGGGCGTGATCCTCCCCGCCACCGGCTTCCACACCGACGGCCGCTACGCGCGCGCCGGCTTCTTTGTCGACCAGGGCGGCGCGGTGGCGCTCGCCACCAACTGCAATCCCGGCACGGCCCCGACGCATTCGATGCCCTTCGCCATCGCCCTGGCCGCGCGCTTCTGCGGCCTGACCGCCGCCGAGGCCATCGCGGCCGCCACGGTGAACGCCGCGGCCGTGCTCGGCCTGCCGGACCGTGGCACGATCGCCGCCGGCCAGCGCGCCGACCTGGTCCTGCTCTGCCACAAGGACGAACGCCAGCTCGCCTACGAATTCGGCGGCAACCCCGTCGACCTCGTGATCGTGAACGGGCAGGTGGTGCGCTGACCGACCGCCACCGGTCTTTGGCGTTGCCGCCGGCTCGCCGGGCGGGTTTCTGGAGGTATCATGAATCATCCCGCTGCGCTCGCCCTCGCCTGTCTGTTGACCGCCACCGCCCTTGCCGCCGAGCCGGCGGAGGAGGGATTCGTCCCGCTCATGGATGGCACGACTTTCGCCGGCTGGAAGGCCGCGACGGAAAACCCGGGAACGTGGAAGATCGAGGACGGCGCCTTCGTCACCCGCGGCGCCCGCAACCACCTCTACTACGTCGGCGATGGCGTCCCCTTCAGGAATTTCGAACTGCGTGTCGAGGTCATGACCGCGCCCGGCTCGAACGGCGGCATCTACTTTCACACCGCCTACCAGGAGACCGGCTGGCCCCAGACTGGCTTCGAGGCGCAGGTCAACAACTCCCATTCGGACTGGAAGCGCACCGGCAGCATCTACGACGTCGCGAACACCGGGCTCGCCAGCGCCGAGGACAACAAATGGTGGACGCAGACGATCCGCGTTGAGGGCAACACGGTGACCGTGACGGTCGACGGCAGGATCGTCGTCCAGTACACGGAACCGCCCGGCGCCCAACCGGGCAGCGCCTTTGGGCGCAAGCTCGGCCAGGGCACCTTCGCGCTCCAGGCGCACGACCCGAAGAGCGTCGTTCGCTATCGCAACATCCGCGTCAAGCGCCTGCCGGACTGACGCCCCCGTTCAGCGTTGACCCAGGCCGCCGGATCCGATGATTTAACGCGAAATTCCCGCCCATGGGCCCTCCCCCTTCCGCCCCGGCCAGCGTCGCCCCCGGCGACCGCGTGCCCCGCCTCCAGAAGTTCGGCTACGGCCTTGGCAGCATCCACGACATGTGGGGCCACTGGCTGTACCCCGGCCTGGCCTTCCAGGTGTTCAACATCTACCTCGGCGTGTCGCCGGCGTGGATCGCCCGCGCGCTCCTCTGCAAGCTGGTATTCGAGGCGGTCTGGGATTCGGTCTTCGGCTGGTGGTCGGACAACACCCGCACCCGTTTCGGCCGGCGCCGGCCGTTCATCCTGGTGGGCTCGATCGGGGCGGGCATCATGCTGCCGGTGATGTTCGCCGTGCCCCGCGACTGGACCGAGGTCCAGTATTTTTGGTTCATGGTCTCGTCCATGGCTTTGCTCGTGCCGAGCATGAGCTGTTTCTACATGCCGTACCAGAGCCTCGGCTACGAGCTGACGCCGGACTACCACGAACGCACGTCGGTGGGCGCCGTGCGCCGGGCGATCCAAAAGGCCCCCGAACTCGCGATGTTCGCCGCGGCCGCCTTCACCACGGCGGGGGTCTGGGTCGGCGCCACCTGGCGCGAGGTACCCGGGCGGCTGGCCACGCTGGTCGGCCAGACGGCGCACTGGTTCTACGACGTCGCGGCCGGCGTGGTGACGCTGGATCTCCCCCGGCTGGGCGGACTCATGCAGACCCTCTTCGGGTGGAAGCCGGGCACGGCCGGCGCCCATCCGGACATCCTGATCGGCGGGCAGGTTTACACCTTGATGCTCGGGGCCATCATGGTGGCTGCCGGCATCGCGGTGTTCGCCCTGACGCGGGAACGCTACTACGACAAGCTCGTCGTCGCGCGGCACCAGGAAAAGATCTCGATCAAGGCCACGCTCGGCCAGTCGCTCTCGTGCCGTCCCTTCCGCGCCAACCTCTCGATGGCGCTCGCCTACGGCATCGGCACCAGCATGGTCGGCACGCTCGGCTATTACGCGACGGTCTATTATGTCTGCCACGGCGATGTCGCGGCGGGCGCGACGTGGAATTTCTGGATGGGCCTTGCGGGCATGCTGCTCGGCCTGGCCGGCATCCCGGTCTATTCCACCGTCGCCCGCTGGATCGGCAAGAAGCGGGCCATGGTCGTCGTGCTGCTTTGCGCCATCGGTGGATTCATCGCCACCTGGTGGCTCTACAACCCCGGCATCCAGTGGCTGCAGGTCGTCTCGTGCGGCGTGACGGCCTTCACCGGCGCCGGGTTCTGGATGCTCTACGACTCGATGTCGGCCGATGTGATCGACTACGACGAGATGGAAACGGGCAAGCGTCGCGAAGGCGCCTTTGCCGCGTGCGCCTCGTGGATCATGAAGCTCGGGGTCGCAATCGGCAGCTGGGCCTCCGGGGAGATCCTCGACGGCACCGGATTCAAGTCGACGCTCGGCGGCAACCAGACGGAACACGCCATCTTCATGATCCGGATCCTGCTCGCGGCCATCCCGGTCATCGGACTGGTGATCGCACTCGTGCTGCTCGCCCGGTTCCCGCTCACGCAGGCGAAGATGGCGGACATCCGCCGCCAGCTCGAGGCCCGGCGCGGCCAGGTGTGACCACCTAGCGCGGCGCCGGCACCATCCGGACGGCCGCGGGCGGGGCCGCCACGGAGGCGCGGGCCATCAACTCGACGGGAAAGACCACGGTCTTGCCCGACAGCGGCCGGCCGCCGCCATTCTGCCGGGCGATCCGTGCCAGCAGCAGCTCGACCGCCCGCTCGCCCATGGCGTGCAGCGGCTGGCGCATCGTGGTCAACTGCGGCACGCAGGTGCGCGCGCCGAGCGTGTCGTCAAACCCGGCGACCGAGACATCGTCCGGCACGCGGAGGCCGGCCTCCGCCAGCGCCTCCATGCAGCCGATGGCCACCGCATCGCTGGCGCAGTAGATCGCCTGGGGCAGCGGCTGGCCGGCGTGCTTCCGGAGCCAGAGGCGCATGGTCTCACGGCCCGATTCGGTGGAATAGTCGGACGTCACCAGCAGGTCCGGGTTGAAGGCGATGCGGGCGCCGGCCAGCGCGCGCCGGTAGCCCTGGCAGCGCCGCTCCGCCCCGAGCAGCCCGAGCGGGCCGCGGAGGTGCATGATCCGGCGGTGGCCCTGCGCGATGAGGTACCGGACCATCTCCCACACGCCGTGCTCCTCGTCGCTCTCGATGTTGACGACATTGGGCAGGACCGCGTTGGCATGGATGGACACGAAGGGCGTGTGGACCGGAAGCACGGAGGGCTCGGCCGAGATCAACGGCGCGACGAGGATCAGGCCGTCGATGCGGCCGTCGCAGAAGCCCCGCAGGCGGGCCACGTCGCGGTTCCAGTCGTGCAGGGCGAAGACGGTGGTGTTTTGCTCCTGCCGGGCCGCGGCCTCGAGGATGCCCGTGAAGACCTGCATGAAGTAGTAGTTCAACGCCGTGTGGTGGAACACGGCGGCGACGCCCAGCGTGTGCATCCGGCGGTTCGCCAGCGCGCGGGCGGTCGCATTCGGGCGGTAGTGCAGCGCGGCGGCCACCTTGAGGATGCGCTCGCGCGTCTCCTCGGAAATGCGCGAGGAACTGCGGGCGTTGTTCAGCACCACGGAAGCCGCCATGGCCGACACCCCGGCGGCCCGCCCGACATCCGCGAGGGTGGCGGCGCGGACGTGGCGATATTTCTTGGGACTGGCCATGGAAAAGCGGGCTGAGGATGATTCGATCCCACCGCACGGCGCAAGCGGGATAGCGCCGCCTGGCGGCTTTCCCGCGGCAGACCAGAAGCAAAGTGGTGCCG
>DASZXO010000088.1:0-37839 GCA_035545835.1 Lacunisphaera sp. | reverse complement strand
GGCGCAGGCCGGCAAACAGCGGGTGGTTCATAGGCGGTAGACGCGCTCCGCATTCCGGCGGAAAATGGCGTCGCGCTCGGCTGCGCTGAAATGGGCGGTGAAGCGCTGCGCCATCTCGAACCAGCGGACGTAGTCGATCGCGAGCTTCGCCACGGGCCAGTCGCCGCCGAAGAGCAGCCGCGCGGGGCCGAAGCACGCGATCAGGTGCTCGGCATACGGCCGAAGCTGCGCCTCGGTCCAGGCGGCATGGTCGGCCTCGGTCGCGAGGCCGGACAGCTTGCACACGACGTTGGGAAAACCCGCGAGTGTCCGGATGTGCTCGCGCCAGGGATCGAGCAGGCCGGCGCGAATGCCGGGCTTGCCGCCATGGTCGAGGATGAAGCTCGCCGACGGGCACTGGCGCACCAGCTCGATGACCGCAGGGAGCTGCGCGTGCTTGCAGCAGATGTCGAAGCTGTAGCCGAGCGCCGCCGCTTCCTGCACGCCGCGGATGAACTCCGGCCGCGCGCAGTAATCGAGCGGATCGTGCTCGAAATGGTGGCGCACGCCCTTGACCAGCGGGAAGCGGCGCAGCGCCTCCAGGTCCGCGGTGGTCTGCGCGCCGGCGTTGATGAGGATCTTCGCGACGATGCCGCGGATGCGCGGGTCGGCGGCGGCCAGGCCGCTGACCCACTCGACTTCCGCCCGTGGCGGCGCCCCGGCCTCGACAAAGACGATCTTCTCCGGCTGGTGCGCGGGCGCCTCGGCGCGCAGGTTTTCCGTCGTGTGCCGGTGCCAGATGGTCGGCACCTCATGCAGCCACGTGTACGGACCGAGCGCCTCGCGATCCCAGAAATGCATGTGCGCGTCGGTGAAGGGCATGGGGCTGGGGGAGAGGGAAACGCTGAAATACCGAAAAGCTGAAAGGCTGAAATATTGAGAGCGGAGGACGGAGGACGGTGGACGGTGGACGGTGGACGGGGAGCGACCGGTCTTTTGCAGAATGCGCCGGGGGACGAAAGCCGGAAATCGTGTGAAGTGGAGGCAGGGTGCCCTCACCCCTCTTAGCCTCGCGGGGTGAGGGCACCCCGCCTCCAACCGCGCCTCAGCCCTTCTTCGCAGGCTTCTTCGCCGCGGCGGCGTCGAGTTCCTGCAGGTACTTCGCCGGATCGGCCTTGAATTTGGCCAGGCATTTCCGGCAGCAGAAATGCATGACGCGGTCCGGCTGGCCGTCCTGCTTGTGGACATAGACGACCATCTGGCCGGCCTCGAGGTGTTCGCCGGACACGATGCAGGTCTGGAGTGGATACGGCACCTTGGCCGGCGCGTCGGCGGCGACGAGCGCCGGCAGCGCGCCGAACATGGAAATCAAGGCGGCAAGAACAAGGCTCTTCATGCGGCCGACCCTAGGCGGTTCGCGAAAAAAGGCGAACCGCGAGTGGCGGGCCGCGCCGGGCGCCCCGGGGCGACGGCGTCAAACCGCCGGCGCCGGCACCTCGGCGACGGCCAGCGCGACCTTGCCGCGCTTGCCGCCACGCGCAGCGAACGCGAAGGCCTCACGGGCATCGCGCAGCGGAAATTCGGCTGCGACGGGCACGTACAGTTCGCCTTCGTCGATCAGCCAGCCGATCTCGGCGAGCTGGATGCCGTTGGCCTCGACCAGCATGAACTCCGCGCGCACGCGAGGATCGGGCGAGGTGCTGCTCGACGAGGCGACCGTGACGAGGCGGCCGCTGGCTCGCAGCACGCCGCGGGAACGCTCGAGCGTCTCGCCGCCAACCGTGTCGAGCACCAGGTCGACGCCGCGGACGATCTTCTCGAAGCGCGCCCGACGGTAGTCGATGACCTCCGCCGCGCCCAGTTCGCGGGCGAAGTCCAGGTTCCCGGTCGAAGCGGTGGCGACTACTTCCGCGCCGGCCCAGCGGGCGAGCTGGACCGCGAAGGCGCCGACGCCGCCGGTCGCGCCGTGGACGAGCACGCGCTGGCCGCGCCGGAGGCCGCCGCGGACAAAGAGCGCCTGCAAGGCCGTCAGCGCTGAGATCGGCACGACGGCGGCCTGGGCATGAGTGAGCGAGACGGGCTTCGTCGCCAGTGCCGAAACGGGGGCGACGGTGAAATCGGCGAGGGCGCCGTTGGCGAACCAGTCGTTCAGTCCGTAAACCTCGCTGCCCGGCCGGAAGGCTGTGACGCCTTCACCGACGGCGGCGACGACACCGGACAACTCGTGGCCCGGCACGATGGGGAACGGCCGCGGCTCCCCGGTGCGCCTGTGAAATGTGGGGAACCAGTCAAATTCCGGCGGCGTCAGGGCGGCGGCGTGGACGCGGACCAGCACCTCGCCGGCTTGCGGCTGGGGCTGGGCAATATCGCCCCAGACGAGAGCGTCCGGGCCGGCTTGGCGGGTGAGGAACATGGCTTGCATGGCGGATGGCGGGTTCAGGTGGTGGGAGTGAAACCGTGGGCGGCGGGCGCGGCCGACCAGCCGCCGCCGAGGGCCTTGAAGACGGCGATGAGGTCGGTGGAAACGCTGCGGTCGCTCTGCGCGAGGTTGTCCTCCGCGGCGGCGAGCGAGCGCTCGGCATCGATGACGCCAAGGAAATCGGCGACACCCTGGCGGTAGAGTTCGGTCACGGTGTCGACCGACCGGCGGGCGGCCTCCGTCGCCGTGACGAGCGCGGCGTGACGCTCGCGCTCGGCGCGCAGGGCCCCGAGGGAGTTGTCGGCATCCGCGAGGGCACCGAGCACGGCCTTGCGGTACTCCGCGTAGGCGGCGTCCGCCTGGGCGCGGGCGACTTCGACCTGGGCGCGGGTCCGGCCGGCGTCGAAAAGATTCCAATGCAGGCCCGGGCCGACGCTGAAATAGCGGTTGGAGTACTCGAAGAGGTCCTCGCTGTGCGTGCTGACGAAGCCCAGCGTGCCGCCGAGCCCGAGGTGCGGGTAGAGCTGCGCCTGGGTTGCGCCGACGCGTGCGGTCGCGGCCGCCAGCCGGCGCTCGGCGGCGCGGATGTCGGGCCGGCGGCGCAGGAGTTCGGCCGGCAGGCCGGTGGCGATGCCGGCCGGCGCAACCGGGATCGGCTGCACCGCAGTCAGCTCCGGGGCGAGTGCGCCGGGTTCCTCGCCAAGCAGAAGGCCGAGCCGGTGGATCAAGGCGTCGATGCCGTCCGCGAGCAGCGGAACCTGCGCTTCGGTGTTGGCGACCAACCCGTCGGCACGGGAGGCATCGAGTTCGCTCGCCAAGCCGGCCTGCAGGCGCTCGCGGGTCAGCGCGAGGGTCCGCCGCTGCAATGCGAGGTTGGTTTGGGCGAGCGCCAGCCGGCGCTGCACGGCGCGCAATTCGACGTAGGTGCGTGCGACCTCGGCGGCCAGCGCGACCTGCACGCCGTGGCGGGCCTCATCGGTTGCCTGCAGCGTGGCGCCGGCGGCCTCGACGGCGCGGCGGGTGCCGCCCCAGAGGTCAAGTTCCCAGCTGGCGTCGAACCCCGCCTGGAAGGTTGGGTAGGCGCCGCGGTAGAGCGTGTTCAAGGGACCGGCCTTGCGGTATTCCATCTTAGCCGCGCCGACGCCGACCTGCGGATAAGCGCGGCCTTCGGCGAAGGCGAGGCCGGCGCGCGCCGCGCGGACGCGCTGCGTCGCGATCGTGATGTCGGGATTGGCGGCCAGGGCACGGTCGACGAGCGAGCCGAGCTCGGGATCGGCAAAGGCGCGCCACCAGGCGCCGTCGGGATCGACACCGCCGGCGTCCGTGGCGGGGACCGCCGCGAAGGCAGGCGTCGCGACCTTGGCGGCCGGGGCGTGGTAGTCCGGTCCAACCGTGCACCCGGCGGCCAGCAGCAGAGCGAGCGGGCTGAGGTGCGCGACGAGGCGGCGGAAAAGGTTGGGAGTGGCGGCATGCATGGCGGGTCAGCGGTTAAGGGTGACGACATGAGCGGCGGTGGGCGCGGCGACATCGACCGTGGCGACGACGGACATGCCGAGCGCGAGCGGCGGCAGGTGATAAAGGGCGTCGCGATCGAAGGTGATCTTCACCGGGACGCGCTGGACGACCTTCACGAAGTTGCCGGTGGCATTTTCCGGCGGCAGCAGGGCGAACGCGGAGCCGGTGCCGGCCATGCGGCTCTCGACCCGCCCGTGAAGCTCGAGGCCGGGATAGGTGTCGACCGTGAGCGTCACGGGCTGGCCGGGGCGGAGGTGCGTGAGCTGGGTTTCCTTGAAGTTGGCGGTGACGAAAAGATCCGCGGTGACGAGGTTGAGGACGGGCTGGCCGGGGCCGATGAAGTTGCCCGGCTCGACGTTCTTGCGGGTGACGTAGCCGGCGGCCGGCGCGCGCACCTCGGTGTACGAGAGGGCGAGGCGCGCCTGGGCCACCAGTGCGGTCGCGGCCCGGAGGTTGGCCGCGGCCGTGGTGACGGCGGTCTGTGCAAGTCCGATCTGGGCTTCGGCGCCGGCGGCAGCCTGGCGGGCGGCCTCGAGCTGGGCGGCGGCGACGGCCTCCTGCGTGACGACCGCGTCGAGGGCGATGCGCGATACGGCGTCGTCGCTGAGCTGGCGGTAGCGGCGGAGGTCACCGGCCGTCTTGCGGGCGTTGGCGGCGGCGATTTCGACCTGCGCGCGGGCGGCGCGCGCGGCCGCCTCGGTGACGGGCAACTGGGCGCGGGCATGGGCGAGCGCGGCTTCGGCCTGGGCCTGGGCGGCCTCAGCCTGGTCGAGCTTCACCTGGAAGTCAGCCGGGTCGAGGCGCAGCAGCAGCTGCCCGGCTTCGACGCGCTGGTTGTCGTCGACCAGCACGCCGGCGACGCGACCCGCGACCTGCGCGGCGACGGTGACGCGGTGGCCGTCGATGAAGGCGGAGTCGGTCGTCTCAGTGTCGCGCGCAGACCAGCCGAGCCAGCCAAGGGCGGCGGCGAGCACCACGCCGGCGGTCAGGACGAGGCCCGTGAGGCGGCGACGGCGCAAGGTGGCGGGCACCGCGGCGGCGACGGGCGCGAACGGAAGGATGACGGGAGAATCGGGCGGGAGCGTGGCATTCATGGGTGGCGGGGGATTGAAAATCAGGAGCGGGACCGCACCGGCCGCGGCGCGGCGGCGTTGAGCCCGGGCAGGACCGGCGTGAGCAGGACAACAACGAGGCCGACCAGCGCGGTAACGAGAAAGAGGTCGTGGAAAGCGAGGAGGGTGGACTCCCGCCCAAGAAGTCGGCTGAGGACGAAACTGGCGCCGTCGCGACCGAGCCTGGGGTCAAAGCCGTGGGCGACGAGGCCCCGCGTGAGGGAGCTGAGGGCCTGTTGCGCCGCCGGGTCGAAGGCGGTGAGGTGCTCGGCCAGCCGGCTGGAGTGAACCGAGCCGCGGAGGTCGAGCAGGAGGGCGGCGAAGGCGACGGCGACAACGCCGCCGACGAGGCGCGCGGTGTAGTGCCACGCGCGGCCCTCGGCGTTGAGGAACGGATCGGCCCCGATCGGGCCGAACGAGAAGATGCCGATCGGCGGCAGCGCCAGCCCGACGCCGAATCCGTGCAGGAAGAGCGGCAGCACCAGGGAACCGACCGGCGTGCCGGCCGTGACGCGGAAGGCGAAAAGCAGCATCGAGACGGCGAACGACACGCCGGCGGCGGCCAGCAAAAGGCGCGTGAGCTTGCGGCCGAAGACCCAGACTGCGGTCAGGAGGCCGGCCATCAGGGCGAAGGAGTCGACACTCATCAGCCAGCCGGTGAGGACGCCATCACTGCCGATGACGCGAAAGAGGAAGAGGGGCAGGACGAAGACGCCGCCTGCCAGCATCAATCCGGCGAGGAACGACAGCGTGACCCCGACGCCCATGCTGCGGCTGCGCAGGCTGGCGGCGGAAATCAGGCGGCGGTCGCCGGCGCGCTGCTCGTGCCAGAAGAACAGCGGGAGGGCAACGAGCGCCACGGCCGCCAGGGCGCGGATGCCGGCCGAGGCCAGCCAGTCGTCGCGCTGGCCGCGTTGAAGGAGAACCAGCAGCGCACCCACCCCGGTGACCAGCAGCACTAGGCCGGTGAAGTCGGCGGCCGGCGTACGGCGTCGCGGCCAGACTTCCGTGGAAAGCGCGAGGGCCGGCAGGGCGCCGAAGCCGAGCAGGACGACGGGCACCGCGAAGAGCCAGCGCCAGGAAAGATGGTCCAGCAGGTAGCCGCCGAACGGCAGCCCGAGAGCGCGGAGGGCGAACGCCCCGATGAACAGATAGAACACCCGGAAGAGCACCGGCGGCCGGAATTCCTTGGTGAAGGTGAAGATCGCCCGCGCAATGAAGCCCGAACCGGCGGCGCCCTGCAGCGTGCGCCAGGCGAGGAACACCGGGAGCGTCGGGCTCAGCAGGCAGCCGGCCGAGGCCACCAGGTAGGCGAGCATCGCGCCGGCAAGATAGCGGCGCTGGCCGAGGATGTCAGACAGCCACGAACTCAGCGGCAGCGCGATGGCGGCGGCCGCCAGGTACAGTGTGACGGCCCAGCTGATCTCGTCGAGCGACGCCCCGAAACCGGCGGCAATGCGCGGCAGGGCGAGGCCGACCGCGCTCGTGGTGAAGGCCTCGGTGCCGGTGGCGAGCGCCAGCGCGACGATCAGCGGCAGGCGCGAGGCCAGCGTGACCGGGGCGGCGGAAGCAGAGACGGCGGGAGTTTTCATGGCGATCAGGCGATGCCGGCGGTTTCCCGGGCCAGGCGGCCGGCGCCCTGGCGGAGCTTGGCGGAGATGGTGAGGGACGCCTCGAGTTCATGTGCCTCGAGCGGCGCGGTCACGGTGGCGGCGGCCGCAAGGCAGCGGCGCAGGGCATCCTGGCCTACCTGCTGCCCGGCGGGTGTCAGGCGCAGCCAGACGAGGCGGCGGTCCTGCGGGTCGCGGTGGCGGCGAATCAGGCCGGACATCTCGAGGCGCGTCAGCGCGTCGGTCGCACGGATCGGGCTGAGGCCGGCGGCGACGGGCAGGTCGGAACGCAGCAGCGCGTTCGACTCCTGGGCGCACAACGCGGCCAGCACCGCGAAGCCCGGCTCGGTCAGCCCGGCGCGGGCGAGTTCGCCGCGGAAGGCGGCTTGCAGCTCGCGGCCGGTGGCGGCCCGCTCGAGGAGCGCGCGGCAGCGCAGGACGGTGTCGGCGCCCGCGTCGTGGGCGGTGGCGAGAAGCAGTTGGGCGGGAAGCTGATCGAGGTTCATGGCGGAAGGGCGCGGTTCAGCGGCGCGGAGTGGCATCGTCCGTGGCCGTGACGACCACGAGGAGGCAGAGGATGACGGCGGGGAGCATGGGCGGAGGGCGTGGAGGGTGGCCGGGTTCGGCCGGTGATGGCGTGAGAATATCGCCGATCCGCCGAGGCGGGAACGACTTTGTTCCTCGCACCGTGTTAGTTTTCCCCTAACACTCGCCGGGAATGGAACTCCGGCACCTGCGCTACTTCACGGCTGTCGCCGAGGAGCTGAACTTCCGGCGCGCCGCCGCGCGGCTGCACCTGTCGACGCCAACGCTCAGCCAGCAAATCAAGGACCTCGAGGATGAGCTAGGCGTGCAGTTGCTCGAGCGCGACACGACCCGCGTGCGCCTGACCGTGCCGGGCGAGCTGTTCCTGCGCGATGCGCGGGAAATCCTCGCGCTCGCGCAACGCGCGACCACGACGGCCGGCGAAGCCGGTGCAGGCCGGCGCGGCACGCTGCGCATCGGCAACGCCGGGCCGCTCTCGCACGGCTTCATGCCGGCGTGCCTGCAGGCGTTCGCCCGGAAATATCCCGAGGTGGAGGTGGTGCTGGTCGAGATCGACCTCAACGAACAGGCGGCGGCGGTGAAGGCCGGCACAATCGAGATCGGCTTCACGCTGCGCCCCAAGGATGCCGCCGGACTGGGCCGGCATCCCGTGGTGGACGCGCCCTTGCGCGCCTTGCTGGGCACGGGCCACCCTCTGGCGCGGCAAAAAGTGATCGCGCTCGCCGACCTCGCGGGGCAGCGGCTGCTCACGATCGGCGGCGCGAAGGTGTCGAGCCACGCCGAACTGATCCTGCGGGTGTTCGCCGGCCGCGGCCTGAAGGCCCCGGCCCCGAAGCCAGTGAACGGCTACGAAGCATTTCTCGCCATGGTCGCAAGCGGCCAGGGCGTGTCCTTGCTGCACAAGACGCCGAGTCTGGGCTCGATCGAGACGCTCACGACCCGGCCGTTGAAGGAAACCGGGCCGGACCTCCGGCTGCAGGCGAGTGCGATCTGGTCGGCGCAGCCGGTGGCCCCGATCGTGGCGAATTTCCTGGGCGTGCTGCGAACGATCCGCCCGGCGGTGTAAGCCGGGCTGCCGGAACACCACGGCCAAGGCATGCGTTCCCTTGACCAAGCGATGCGCAGCCCGCCGGGTCCCGGTGTGGAATAGTTTCGCCGGTCCTCCTTTGGCCCGGTCGTGCGCCTGCCGGCGCGATCCGGCCAAGGCGCCGCGTGCCGCGGCAACCGGCACGAAGGCGGTCCGCCTTCCGGCGGAAACGAGACCGTTGCCGCTCCCAACCCAATGTCCCGATGAAACGCATCGCCACCGGCCTCGCGGGAGCGGCGCTGTTGCTCACGGCCGCGGCGGGAGTGGAACCGTCGCCCGAGCTGCCAGCGGGCTGGACCGGCCCGGTGCTGGAGCAGCGGCGGCTCCCAACCTATGACGAAACGGTCGCGCTCGACCTCCGCCGCCGGAGCTTCCGGTCGGAACGGCACGAGGCGAGGGTCGCGGTCTTTCCCGTGCGCATCGGCGACACTTTCGATGCGGCCTGCGCGAGCGAAATCGCCCGCCAGTTGTGCCAGTCCGGTCTCGCGGGCGCGGCGACGGTGGCCGGCCCGCTGGCGCTGCCGCTCCTGCGGGAGGCGGACGAGACCCGCGCCGGCTGGGCCCTCGCCCGCACCCTCGGCCACGAGATCGCCGTTCGCGGCGACCTCGCCGGGGCCCACTACGCCCTGTACACCGACGTCGCCCTCGACGCGGACGCACCGGGCCAGGGGTTCGTGCATTTCGTCGTGTGCGACGCCGCCGGCCGCTGGGTGATCGTCGACTTCCGCCACCCGGCCGAATCGGCCCCCGCCGACCGGCCGCCGGCGACCATCGACGGCGTTCCCGATTACGTCATCCGCCGGCTCGCAGACCAACTCGAGGTGCCCGTCCTGCGCCGCGCCGAAACGGCCCCCGGCCTCGCCCGGCCCCAACCTTCGCCATGATCAAACGAATGATACTCATGCTCGCCGCCATGACGCTCCTCGTGGGCGGTGTGATCGGCTTCAAGCTCTACGGGCGCCACATGATGACTGTCTCGCTCGCCAGCCAGAAACCGCCGCCGGTGGTCGTCGCCACGGCGGAGGCGCGCGAACTCGAATGGCGCCCGAGCCTGCACGCCGTGGGCTCGTTCGCGGCCACCCAGGGCATCGTCGTGAGCGCGCAGCTCGACGGCGCGGTCACCCGCATCGCCTTCGAGCCGGGCGCGGTGGTCGAAGCCGGCCAGCTGCTCGTGCAGCAGGACATCTCGACCGAGACGGCGCAGCTCGACAGCGCCGAGGCCGCCGCGGTCCTCGCCGGCATCGCGCTGGAGCGCGCGGAGCAGCTCCGCGCCAACGGCACGAACGCCCCGAGCGACCTCGACGCCGCGCGGGCCGGGGCCCAGCAGGCGCGGGCCGCCGTCGCCAGCATCCGGAGCATGATCGAGAAGAAGACGATCCGCGCGCCCTTCGCCGGCCGCACCGGCGCCCGGCAGGTCAACCTCGGCCAGTTCCTGCGCAGCGGCGCGCCGGTGGTGTCGCTGCAGGCGCTCGACCCGATCTATTTCAACTTCACGCTGCCCCAGCAGAACGCGGCCGACGTGCGGCCCGGCCAGCCCGTGACCCTCACGGTCGATGCCTGGCCCGGCACGACCTTCCGCGGCACCATCGGCGTGGTCAATCCCGACGTCGACCCCGCGACGCGCGCCCTGCTGATCCAGGCGACGCTGCCGAATCCCTACGGGCGCCTCCAGCCGGGCATGTTCGGCGCCGTCGAGGTGCAGCTCCCGGCGCAGGAACGGCGCGTGACACTGCCGCTGGCGGCCATCGTCTACAACCCGTACGGCGACGCCGTCTACATCGTGGAGCCGGCGAAGGCGGGCGCCGACCTCGTGGTCCGCCAGCAGTTCGTGCAGACCGGCGCCACGCGCGGCGACCAGGTGGCGATCCTCAAGGGCGTGGCACCCGGCGCGGTGGTCGTCACCGCCGGGCAGCTCAAGCTCCGCAACGGCGCCGCCGTCGTGGTCAACAACTCCGTGACGCCGAGCGACGCCGCCCAGCCGCAGGCCGACCACCCGTGATCCCGGATGAACTTCACCGACCTCTTCATCAAGCGCCCGGTCCTCGCCTCGGTCGTCAGCCTGCTGATCCTGCTCATCGGCCTCCGCTCGATTGAGCTGCTGAACGTCCGCCAGTACCCGCGCAGCGACATCGCGGTCGTGACGGTCA
The DNA here is from genome assembly GCA_035545835.1 of Lacunisphaera sp. Lineage (GTDB taxonomy): Bacteria > Verrucomicrobiota > Verrucomicrobiia > Opitutales > Opitutaceae > Lacunisphaera. The sequence continues at coordinate 27,424 of DASZXO010000088.1, read as the reverse complement.
CCACCGTCTACACCGGCGCCGGCCCGGAGCTGATCCGCGGCTTCATCACCACGCCGCTCGAGCGCGAGATCGCCAGCGCCGACGGCATCGACTACCTCGAGTCGAGCAGCGGCCCGGGCGTCAGCCTGATCACCGTCCACCTGCGGCTCAACTACGACCCGAACGCGGCCCTGACGCAGATCACCTCCAAGGTGAACCGCGTGCGCAACCAGCTCCCGACCGACGCGCAGGACCCGGTGATCGACGTGCAGATGGCCGAGTCGACGGCCGCCATGTACCTGATCTTCTCGAGCGACGAGCTCGATTCGAACCAGATCACGGACTACCTGTACCGCGTCGTGCAGCCGAAGCTGACGGCGGTGCCCGGCGTGCAGAGCGCGCAGATCCTCGGCGCGCGCGTCTTCGCCATGCGCATCTGGCTGAAGCCCGACCGGCTGGCCGCGCACGGCCTCAGCGCCGCGTCGGTCTGGCGCGCCATCGCCCAGAACAACTACCTCTCGGCGGTCGGCGCCACCAAGGGCATGATGACCTCCGTCACGCTCACCGCCAGCACCGACCTGCACACGGCGGACGAGTTCCGGCGGCTGGTCATCGACGCGGAGAACGGCGCCATCCTCCGGCTGGGCGACATCGCCGACGTCGAGCTGGGCGCCGAGAGCTACGAGGCCTCGGTGAAGTTCGACGGCAACCCGACGACCGCCGTGGGCATCAACGTGCTCCCGACCGCCAACGCGCTGACCGTCATCAACGACGTGCGGAAGATCTTCCCGGACATCGTCGCCGGGCTGCCGCGCAGCATGACGGCGGCGATCCCGTACGACGCCACCGAGTACATCCGCAGCGCGATCGACGAGGTCATCGCCACGCTGGTCGAGGCGCTGCTGATCGTCGTGCTGATCATCTACCTGTTCCTCGGCACGGTCCGGTCGGTGGTCATCCCGATCATCGCCATGCCACTCTCGCTCGTCGGCGCCTGCTTCCTGATGCTGACGATGGGCTTCACCATCAACCTGCTGACGCTGCTGGCCATGGTGCTGGCCATCGGCCTGGTGGTGGACGATGCCATCGTCGTGGTGGAAAACATCCACCGGCACATCGAGGAGGGCCTGTCGCCGCTCGCGGCCAGCCTGCGCGGCGCGCGCGAGCTCGGCGGTCCCGTCGTCGCCATGACCATCACGCTCGCGGCCGTGTACGCGCCGATCGGCTTCCAGGGCGGCCTGACCGGCGCGCTCTTCCGCGAGTTCGCGTTCACGCTGGCCGGCGCGGTGGTCGTGTCCGGCGTCGTGGCCCTGACGCTCTCGCCCATGATGTGCTCGAAGCTGCTGCAGGCGCACGAGGCGGCCGGGCGCCAGCGCTTCGCGCATTTCCTCGACCAGTTGTTCGACCGGGTGCGCGCAGCCTACGAGCGCCTCCTGCACGCCACGCTCGACACGCGGCCGGTGGTCGTGGTTTTCGCGCTGATCGTGTTCGCCAGCCTGCCGCCGTTCTACCTGATGTCGAAGACCGACCTCGCGCCCGACGAGGACCAGGGCATGATCATCGCCCTCGGCACGGCCTCGCCCAACGCCAACATCGACCAGATCGCGCGCTATGCCGACCAGGTGACGGCGATCGTGCGCAGCTTCCCCGAGACCGCGCGCGTGGTGCAGATCAACGGCTACCCGGCGTCGAACAACAACATCACGCTGATGGCGCTCACGCCCTGGGACCAGCGCCGGCGCACGACGATGCAGCTGCTGCCCGAGGTGACGCGGAAGCTCGGCGGCGTCGCCGGGCTGCAGATGCTCTCGTTCCTGCGGCCGCCGCTGCCCGGCGCCGGCGGCGCCAACGTCCAGTTCGTCGTCGTCTCGACGGACGACCCGGCGCGCATCGCGCAGGTGGCGGATGCGCTCGTGCTCGAGGCGGTGAAGAGCGGCCTGTTCTTCTACGCGGACAACAGCCTGAAGTTCGACCAGGCGCAGGCCTACCTGGACGTCGATCGCGACAAGGCCGCGCTGCTGGGCATCAACATGGCGCAGCTCGGCTCCGACCTCGGCGCGATGCTGGGCGGCAACTACGTCAACTTCTTCAACGTCCAGGGCCGCAGCTACCGCGTGGTGCCGCAGGTGGCGCGGACCTTCCGGCTGAACCCGGAGCAGCTCGGCGACTACTACATCTCGACCGGCGCCGGCCGGCTCGTGCCGCTCTCGACGGTGGCGTCGATCCACTACGAGGCGCAGCCGCGCGCGATGAGCCGCTTCCAGCAGCTGAACGCCGCGACGATCACGTGCGTGCCCAAGCCCGGCGTCACGCAGGGCCAGGCGCTGGACTTCCTCAACGAGAAGGCGCGGGCGCTCTTCCCCGAGGGCTACACGGCGGACTACGCCGGGCAGTCGCGGCAGTTCGTGCAGGAGAGCGGCGCGTTCCTGGTCACGATGGGCTTCGCCGTCATCATCATCTTCCTCGTGCTCGCGGCGCAGTTCGAGAGCTTCCGCGACCCCCTGATCATCATGCTGAGCGTGCCGCTGGCGGTGTCGGGCGCGCTGGCGTTCGTCTGCCTCGGCTACCACGGGCTGTCGCTCAACATCTACACCAAGGTCGGCCTGATCACGCTGGTCGGCCTGGTGACGAAGCACGGCATCCTCATCACGCAGTTCGCCAACCAGCTCCAGCGCGAGGGCCAGGCGCCCCGCGAGGCGGTGGAGCATGCCGCGGGCGTGCGGCTGCGGCCGATCCTGATGACGACCGCCGCCATGGTGCTCGGCGTCATGCCGCTGGTGTTCGCCACCGGCGCCGGTGCGGTCAGCCGCCAGCACATGGGCCTGATCATCGCCACCGGCATGAGCATCGGCACGCTGTTCACGCTCTTCGTCGTGCCGACGGCCTACACGCTCATCGCGCGCGATCACCGGCACGAGGCGGCGGCGGAGCAGGCGGCGGCGGAGCAGGCGGCGCTGGGCGAGCTGGATGCGGTCGGGAAACCCGCGCCGGCGAAGTAGCGAGGGGAAAGATCGGGGATGGAGCCCGCCCTCCGTGCGGGCGGCAAACCGCCGGATGGAGGCGGGACGCCCTCGTCCCACGGGATGCCATTCGCGCCTTGCGCCTCGCCGGGTGAGGGCACCCCGCCTCCAGTCCGCACGGGGCGCGGGCTCCACCAAGGACCCGGCCCCTTCGGGCTCGCGTCAGGCCCGGCGTGTGTCCTAGCGTCACGCCCGTTTCCCCACCAACCCTCCCATGAAAAACACCGCTCTCAAGCTCCTGTCGGGCGTCGCCTTGCTGACGCTCGCTTTTGTATTCGCACCCGCGGCCCGGGCGGCCGACAAGGCCCTGCCCGTGACGCCCACCATCGAGAACACGAAGGCGAAGGATCATCCGCCGTTCGTGCTCAAGCTGAAGAACAACTCCGCCGCCCCGCTGAAGCTCAGCGCCAAGGTGCTCCTCAGCGTCGTCGCACACAACGCCGACAAGGCGCGCATGGTGCCGGCGCAGAATGTGGCCGCCGGGGCGACGATGACGATTCCGGACCTCGCCGCGATGGACAAGGTGACCGTCAAGGCCGACGGCTACGCGCCGCTCGAGGTCGTGGTCAAGTAGAACGGCCGGAAGTCCGGCCGGCGCAGGGGCGCGCCTTGGGCGCGCCCTTTTTGTTTCCGGAAGCGAGCCATCCGCCCCGTGGGCAGGGCGGGGACTCCGCTCCCCGCCGCGACGCGCATGGGACTGCGCGCCCTACCTCGCGACGTGCTGATCGCGAGCGAGCTCGCTCCCACGCATGCCCCGCCGCGGCGGGATTCGCGATGCCGCTTCCGCGGCAGGAACCGGGAACGGTGAACCGTGAACCGATAACCCCAAGACGGCGCTTCGCCCCGGCTTTGACAACGGCCGGAAGCTGGTTGCACTCCGCCGGATGCCAACCACCGCCGCACCGCGCTTCGAACTGGGCATCGACAGCTTCGTCGAGACAAGTTTCGACCCGGCCAAGCGCGCGCGGATGAGCGAGGCGGCGCGGGTGCGCGACCTGCTCGAGGAGATCGCAACGGCCGACCGCGTCGGCCTGGACGTGTTCGGCCTCGGCGAGCACCACCGGAAGGAATACGTCTCGTCGGCGCCGGCCGTCCTCCTCGCCGCGGCCGCGGCCCGGACGCAGCGCATCCGCCTGGCGAGCGCGGTCACGGTGCTGAGTTCGGACGACCCGGTGCGCGTGTTCCAGGACTTCGCCACCCTCGATCTGATTTCCAACGGCCGCGCGGAGATCATCGTCGGCCGCGGCTCCTTCATCGAGTCGTACCCGCTCTTTGGCTACGACCTCGAGGACTACGACACGCTGTTCGCCGAGAAGCTCGACCTCCTGTTGAAGATCCGCGCCGGCCCGGAGGTCCACTGGTCGGGGAAGCACCGGCCGCCGCTGACGGGGCAGGGCGTTTATCCGCGGCCCGTGCAAAACCCCCTGCCGGTCCGGATCGGCGTCGGCGGCACGCCGCAGTCGCTGATCCGCGCGGGGATGCTCGGGCTGCCCCTGGTGCTGGCGATCATCGGCGGCGAGCCCCACCGGTTCCGTCCGCTGCTCGAACTCTACCGCGAGGCCGGCCGGCGTGCCGGCCATCCGCCGGAGAAGCTGGCGATCGGGATCCACGTGATCGGGTTTGTCGGCGACGACCCCACGGCGGCGGCCGAGGCGTTTTATCCGTCGTACGCGGCGGCGTTCACCCAGATCGGGCGCGAGCGCGGCTGGGGCCCCGTCACGCGCGAGCAGTTCGATGCGCTGCGCGGGCCCGGCGGCGCGCTGGTGGTGGGCGATCCCGCCACCGTGGCGGGCAAGATCCTGCAGATGCACGCCGATCTCGGCGGATTCTCGCGCCTGACGATGCTGCTCAACAGCGGCGAAATCCCGCATGCGCAGATGCTGCGTGCCATCGAGCTGCTCGGCACCGAGGTCGCCCCGCGGGTGCGCGCCGGAGTGGCGGCGGAGTGAAGGGTGGATCGGGGTTTGTCCCCGCATATCGGGCCTGAAGCCCGACCTGCAGGGCAATCCTCGCGAGCAAGCTCGCTCCCCCCAAAGGCGGGCGCCGACCCGGGCGGGCGAAAGATGGCTGGCGCGCGGCGCGGCGATTCCACTAGCCTCCGGCCATGCGAGCCATCCTCGCGGCATTTCTCCTGGCCTCCGGCGCAGCGCTGGCGCCGGCGGAGACGTTTGACCTCGGCAAGTACGGCAAGCTCGACCTCTACCCGGTCGGCGAGTGGAAGATCCAGGTTGAGGATGTCGGCGACCTCAAGGTGACCTTCACCCCGAAGGTCGCGGGCGTGAACGCCGTCGCCCAGATGACCATCGCGGCGGGCGGCGCCGATGATTTTCCCACGCGCGACAAGCTGCAGGCGCAGCTCATCACCGTCGGCGAGCGCATGATCGCGGCCGGCCAGTTCGTCGAGTCGGAGCCGAAGCTGAAGACGTTCTATCCCAAGCAGGGGTTTGGGGCGTACTACCTCCTGACCGACCCGCGTCTGGTCGGGAAGGACCCCGTGCCGGGCGACTTCAAGACGGTCATGTTCGGCCTGATCCGGGCAAACGAGAAGATCATGATCCGGGTGCAGATCATGTCCGATGGCGAGACGACCGAGGGCTTCCAGCAGCTCGCGGGCATGATTGAGGGCATGGAGCTGACGGCGAAGTAGGCGGGTGGGGTCTGGGATGTTGGATTTCGGACCTGGGATTTCGAATCGCGGTTTGGTGTCCAGGATTTGGAAGGTAGGAGCGGCTTTAGGCCGCGATGCCTTGGCTTGAGGCGCGGAACCTGCACTCCGTGTAGGTTGAAGATCGCAAATTGGAGGCGGGACGCCCTCGTCCCGCGGGTTGCCCTTCACGCTTGCGCCCCGCGGGGTGAGGGCACCCCGCGCGGAGGGCGGGTTCAACCGCCAGCAGCGGCCTTGCTCTTTGTCGCGGTGGCGGCAGCGTGGGGCGCACGTCCCCATGAGCCAGGTCACCCCGCCTCCCGTCCCGGCCGCAGACCCGCGCGCGCCGATCCCGGGCCAGATTCCGTTCATCATCGGCAACGAGGGTTGCGAGCGCTTCAGTTTCTACGGCATGCGGAACATCCTGACGGTGTTCCTGGTGTCGTCGCTGCTCGCCTACCTGCCCGAGGGGGAGCGCGCGGGCGCGGCGAAGGAGGTTTTCCACACCTTCGTGATCGGCGTGTATTTCTTCCCGCTGCTCGGTGGCTGGATCTCCGACCGCTGGTGGGGCAAGTACCACACGATCCTCTGGCTGAGCCTCGTGTATTCCGCCGGCCAGTTCTGCCTCGCGCTGTTCGTGCACAACCGCACCGGCTTCTACGCCGGCCTCGCGCTGATCGCGATCGGCTCGGGCGGCATCAAGCCGTGCGTGTCGGCCTTCGTGGGCGACCAGTTCGACTCGACCAACAAGCACCGCGCCAAAGTCGTGTTCGACGCCTTCTACTGGATCATCAACTTCGGCTCGTTCTTCGCCTCGCTGCTGATGCCCATCTTCCTGCGCCAGCTCGGCGCCGCAGTGGCCTTCGGCGTGCCGGGCGTGCTGATGTTCCTCTCGACGGTGATCCTGTGGGCCGGGCGGAAGCGCTACGTCATGGTGCCGCCGTCGCCGCCGGACCCGCACTCGTTCCTGCGCGTGGCGCGGACGGCGCTGGCGGCCGGGCGCCCCGGCCAGCTGCTGGCGGGCACCGGCGTGGCGCTGGCGGCCGGCTCGTTCCTGCTGATGCCGGCGTTCGGCTTCGTGATCTCGTTCTGCGCGGCGCTGGTGGCGGTGATCGCGTTCGGCGGCGCCGGCGTGCGGCTGCAGCTCGACGGCGCGCGCGGGCGGCACCCGGACGAGGCCGTCGACGGCGTCGGCTCGGTGCTGCGCGTGCTGGTGCTCTTTGCCCTGGTGACGCCGTTCTGGTCGCTCTTCGACCAGAAGGCTTCGACCTGGGTGCTGCAGGCGGATGCGATGACGAAGCCCGCGTGGTTCCAGTCCTCGCAGATGCAGGCGCTCAACCCGGCGCTGGTGATGGGGCTGATCCCGCTGAACAACCTGGTGTTCTTCCCGCTGCTGCGGCGCCGCGGCATCGAGCCGACGGCGTTGCGCCGGATGACGGCCGGCATCGCGTTGGCGGGCCTGGCGTGGATCGTGGTCGGCGCCATGCAGCTCGTGCTCGACCGCGGGCATCCGTTCACGATCGCGTGGCAGGTGTTGCCCTACATCCTGCTCACGCTGGGCGAGGTGCTGGTGTCGGCGACCGGGCTGGAGTTTGCCTACAGCCAGGCGCCGCCGGCGATGAAGGGCGCGCTGATGAGCTTCTGGCTGCTGTCGGTCACGGTCGGCAACCTCTGGGTGCTGGTCGTGAACGCCGCCGTGCGCAATGCGCGCGTCGAGGCGGCGATTGCGTCGACCGGGTTCGGCGTCACGGCGTGCCAGATGTTCTTCTTCGCGGCGTTCGCGTTTGCCGCGGCGCTGGCCTTCGGGCTGGTGGCGCGGCGCTACCGCGTGGCGGACCATTACCGGAGGTGAGTGGTGGAGGGTCGGCCTCCCGGCCGACCGCGGCCGGCCAGGAGACCGGCCCTCCAATTTCCCGGCGGGACTCGGCGACCCCGCCCGACAAATTTTCCCGGCCGATTCGGTGCCTCCCGGCTCCCCGCAACTTTCACTCGCCAGCGGGTACCCGGCCCCTACATTCCTCCCCCCGTCGATGTCCATCCCCGCCGTCGTGCCCCGCCCGTGGTCCCGTCTGTCGCTGACCCAGCAGATCCTGCTGGGCCTCGCCGTCGGGGTGGTGCTGGGCTGGTGGCTGCACCAGCGGCCGCCGGCGGCGCAGGCCGGGTGGAACGATGCCCTCGGCGTCGTGCGCGACATCTTCCTCCACCTGATCAAGGTGATGATCGCGCCGCTCATCTTCGCGAGCGTCGTGCAGGGGTTTGCGGGGACGGGCGACATGAAGAAGGCCCGGCGCATCGGCTGGAAGGCGCTGCTCTACTTCGAGGTCGTGACGACGCTGGCGCTCGTCATCGGCCTCGGCGTCGTCAACCTGGTGAAGCCCGGCGCCGGGGTCGTGCTGGCGGCCGACGGGGCCACCGCGACCGCGGCGGTCGCCCGCCCGCTGTCGCTGGGCGAGATCATCCTCCACATCTTCCCGGTCAGCCTGATGGACGCGATGGCGCGCAACGACGTGCTCCAGGTCGTGTGCTTCGCGGTCTTCTTCGCCATGGCCGTGATCGCCGCCGGCGACGCCGGCCGGCCGGTGTTCGATTTCTGCGCGAGCCTGACCGCCGTCATGTTCAAGTTCGCCGGCATCATCATGAAATTCGCGCCGTTTGGCGTCGGGGCGGCGATCGCGGTGACGGTCGCGCAGCAGGGCCTCGGCTCGCTGGTCACGCTCGGCAAGCTGGTGCTCACGCTCTACGCCGCGCTGGTGGTATTCGTGGTGCTGGTGTTCGGGGCGGTGATCCGGATCGCGCGCGTGCCGTTCCGGGCCTTCTTCCGGGCCGTGCGCGAGCCCTTCACGCTGGCGTTTGCGACGGCGAACAGCGAGGCGGCGCTGCCCAAGGCGTTCGAGAACATGGAGCGGGCGGGCGTGCCGCGCGGCATCGTCGGCTTCGTGCTGCCGGCCGGCTACTCGTTCAACCTCGACGGCTCCACGCTGCACCTCGCCGTCGCCGCGGTGTTCGTCGCGCAGGCGGCGGAGACGACCTCGGGGATCCATTTCGGGCTCGGCCAGCAGGTGACGATGATGCTCATGCTCATGCTGACCTCGAAGGGCGTCGCCGCGGTGCCCCGGGCCTCGTTCGTCGTGCTCGTCGCGGCCCTCGAGTCGTTCAAGCTGCCGCTCGCCGGCGCGTTCCTGATCCTCGGCGTCGACGCGCTCATGGACATGGCGCGCACGTCCGTCAACGTCCTCGGCAACTGCCTGGCCAGCGTGGTGGTGGCCCGCTGGGAGGGCGAATTCGACGACCGCAAGGCGGCGGAGTTCGCCGCGAGCGCGAACGGAGCGGGGCGGTCGTAGGACGCGCAGGGGCTTGCCGGTCGGGCCCGCATGCCGGGCGGGCTGGAGGCGGGGTGCCCTCACCCCGCGAGGTGCATGCGCGAAGGGCAACCCGCGGGACGAGGGCGTCCCGCCTCCAACCGGTGTTTGGGCCCACTGGCTGGCGCAGGTGAATGTTACCTCCGCGCGGGCAAATGGTTTGCCCGGCGGGGCGGCGGGTCTAAGTTGGCCGGGCTGATGAACCACTTCCTCGGGATCGCGCTGCAGCTGCTGGCCATTGTGGCGCTGGTGCTGGCCAACGGGTTCTTCGTGGCGGCGGAATTCGCGCTCGTGAAGGTGCGCGCCAGCCAGCTGCAGCCGATGGCCCGGACGGGCGGGTGGCGCGTGCGCCTGGCGCTCTGGGCCTCGCACAACCTCGGCGCGGCGCTGTCGGCCACGCAGCTCGGCGTGACGCTCGCCAGCCTCGGGCTCGGCTGGATCGGCGAGCCGTTCCTCGCGCACCGGCTGGAGCACGTGCTCGGGCGCGTCGGCATCACCGACCCGACGACGATCTCGTCGCTCGCCTTCGCGGTGGCCTTCACGCTGATCACGTTCGTCCACATCCTCTTTGGCGAACTGGGGCCGAAGGCCATCGCCATCCAGCGGCCGGCGCCCGTGGCGCTGGGCGTGTCGGCCCCGCTGGTGGTGTTCTACTACCTCTTCTATCCGTTCATCCGCGTCCTCAACGCCAGCGCCAACCTGCTCCTGCACAGCCTGGGCCTGAAGCCCGCCGGCGCGGGGGAGGGCGAGCTGACCGCGGGCGAGCTGGAGTACGTCTTCAGCCACGCGCGCCACGCCCATCCCGGCGAGGCGCTGATCAACAAGCTCATGGTCCAGTCGCTGCGCGCCCGCCGCACCCAGGCCCAGCACATCATGCGGCCGCGCGACCAGGTCGTCGCCCTCTGGCTCGACAAGCCGCTGGCCGAGAACCTGCGCACGGCCCAGACCAGCGGCCACAGCCGGTTCCCCGTGTGCGCCGGCTCGCTCGACCGCGTCGTCGGCCTCGTGCTGGTGCGCGAATGGCTCTGGCAGATCAGCCTGCTCGGGCCCGACACGCCCTTCGAGCCGCTCATCCGCAAGGCGGTGGAGTTCGAGCTGACGACCCCGCTGCACACGATGATCGAGCGGTTCCGCTCCGCGCGCAGCCACCTCGCCGTCGTCCTCGACGACCGGAAATCGCTCGCCGGCATCGTCACCTTCGAGGACGTGCTCGAGGAGATCGTCGGCGACATCCGCGACGAGTTCGACATCGAGCGCGGGCCGATCTACGAGCGCACCGACACCGCCATCACCGTGAGCGGCGCCTTCACCATGCGCGAACTGCAGGCCGAGACCGGCTGGCCGCTCGAGTGGCAGCCGCGCGAGACCGTCGCGGCCTGGTCGATGCGGCTGTTCGGCCGGCTGCCGAAGCGCGGCGACATGCTCGAGGTGGGCGAGTACCGGCTGAACATCCTCGAGGCGAATGCGGAACGGCCGCGCCGCGTGAAGATCGAGCGCCTGCTCACGATCGGGTCGACGCCGCCGATCTGACCGGGGAACCTTTTTGACCACGGATGACACGGATGAACACGGATGACAGCCCGGTGGGTCGGGGTTTATCCCCGACATCGCCCGGCGTCGGGCATGAAGGCCAACCTACACTCGGTCGGCCCAGCTCCGGCAGCGACGCAACCGCATGAGCGGCGCCTCCACCTACCTGCTCACCGATCCGCCGACGCTCCTGGCGGGCCTGACGCTGCTGCTCTGGCTGGGCGCGGCGTGGGACGTCATGCGCGGCAACCGGCGGCTGCGCCGGCTCGCCACGCTGGCCGCGCCGAAGCCCGCCGCCTGGCCGCGCGTGTCGGTGGTGTTCTCGGCCCGCAACGAGGGCCACACCGTCGGCGCGGCCGTGCCGACGATGCTCGCCCTCGACTACCCGGACCTCGAGGTGATCGCGATCGACGACCGCTCGGAGGACGACACCCGGGCCGTGCTCGATCGCCTCGCGGCCGCGCATCCACGGCTGAAGGTGGTGCACGTGACCGAGCTCCCCGACGGCTGGCTGGGCAAGACCCACGGGCTCCAGCGCGGCGCGGAGGCGGCCACGGGCGAGTGGATCCTGTTCACCGACGCCGACGTGCATTTCGCGCCCGATGTGCTCCGCCGCGCGGTCGCCCACGCGCGGGCGCACAACCTCGATCACCTCGCCGCCGTGCCGGAGCTGCAGGCGCACGACGCGGCCCTCGGCATCTGCGTCGGCGCGTTCAGCCTGATCTTCTCGCTTTTTCTTCGGCCCTGGCGGATTCCGGACCCGCGCAGCCCCAGCCACGGCGGCGTCGGCGCCTTCAACCTCGTGCGCGCCTCGACCTACCGGAAGCTCGGCGGCCACGAACCGTTGCGGCTGCGCCCGGACGACGACGTGAAGCTCGGAAAGCTGATGAAGGCGGGCGGATTCAGCGAGCTGGCGCTCGGGGCCGGCGCGATCTCGGTCGCCTGGTACCCGTCGGTCGGCGCGATGGTCCGCGGGCTGACGAAGAACGCGTTTCCCGCGACCGACTACCGGATCTGGGTGGTGCTGGGCGGCGTGGCGGCGCACCTGATCTTCTTCATCGGGCCCGTCCTGGCGCTGGCGGCGACGATCGGGCTGGCGTGGAAGCTCTACCTGGCCGCCGTGGTCGTCATGCTCGCCACCGCGGCGGACAACCAGCGCTTCAACGGCGGCCGCTGGTGGCACGGGCTCTTCTTCCCCCTCGGCACGCTGGTGTTCGACTACATCCTGCTGCGCTCGCTGGTCGTCACGCTGGCGCGGCGCGGGATCGTGTGGCGCGGCACCCATTACCCGCTTGCGGACCTGAAGAGGAACCGGCTGTGAGAGGGTAGGGGCGCGCCTCGTGCGCGCCCTGACTGGGTTTGGTAGGTCGGGCTTTACGCCCGACGTGTCGGGGATAAACCCCGGCCTACACGCCCGCCGCCTACTCCGGCGGGTGCGCGAGCATTTCGCGGGTAATGGCCATCACCGACGGCACCCCGGCGCGCGACCAGACGAGCAGCAGGCCGCGCTCCTCGTCGAGAACCACGTATTCTCCTTCGCCGCAGGTGAAGGACTGGCCGGCGAAGGCGTATTTCTCGCCCGGCTTCACCTGCCGCGCGGTCTTCGAGTCCTTGAGCAAAGTCATCTGGTCCTGCAGGAAGTCCGTCGCGATCTTCTCGGTGAGCTGGGCGCGCTTGAGGGGCTTGATGCCCTCGGCGATGGAGACGCCCTTCGCGTTCAGCGTGACGGTATAGACCAGCGCGCCGTCGATCGACTCGATGAACCAGACCGCCATGTGCTTGGGCGAGTCGCGTTCCGGGCCCTTGCCGAAGCGCTTGGTGAGCAGGTCCAGGGTTTCGCCGATGCGGGCGAAGCCGGTGGCCGCGGCCAGCGCGAACAGCAGGAGGGCGACGGCGCGCCGCGGGCGCAAAAGGTGGGGCAGGGAGCCGGGCATGCGGGGAAGGTGGCAGAGACCCGGCCCGGCGCTCAATGTTCAATTCGGCGGTTTTCCTGTAGCGGCGGCCTGTGACCGTCGCGGTCCAGGCATGGGCGACGGTCATAGACCGCCGCTACAAGCTCACCCGAGCAGGGCCTGCAGCGCGGCGAGATATTTTTCCTGCGTGCGGGCGATCACGTCGGCCGGCAGGTGCGGCGCGGGCGGCTGCTGGTTCCACTTGAGCGCGAGCAGGTGGTCGCGCACGAACTGCTTGTCGTAGCTCGGCGGCGAGCGGCCGGGCGCGTAGCTATCGGCCGGCCAGTAGCGCGAGGAATCGGGTGTGAGCACCTCGTCGATGAGGAAGAGTTTGCCGGCGGCGTCGGTGCCGAACTCGAACTTCGTGTCGGCGAGGATCATGCCCGCCGCTTCGGCGCGGTCGCGGCCGAACTTGTAGAGGCGCAGGCTGAGCTCCTTCACCCGCACGTAGAGCGCGGTGCCGAGCAGGGCGGCGCCCTGCGCGTCGCTGACCGGCTCGTCGTGCTGGCCCTTGGGCGCCTTGGTGGTCGGCGTGAAGATCGGCGCGGCGAGCCGGTCCGCCAGGCGCAGGCCCGGCGGGAGCGGGAGGCCGCAGACCTGGCCCGTCTTTTGGTACGACGACCAGCCGCTGCCGATCAGGTAGCCGCGGGCGACGCACTCGAGCGGGAGTGGCTTGAGCTTGCGCACGACCATGCTGCGGAGCTGCAGGTCGCGATCCTTGATGCCGCGCCGCGCGAACTCGCCCGCCTGGTCGGGCAGGAGGTGGTTGGGCACGATGCCGGCGGTCTGGGCGAACCACCAGTTGCTCATTTGCGTCAGCACGATCCCCTTGCCCGGGATGCCGTCGGGCAGGATGACGTCGAAGGCCGACAGGCGGTCGCTGGCCACGAGCAGCAGCGCGTCGCCGAGGTCGAAGATCTCGCGGACTTTCCCGGAGGCGACCCGCGGGAAGGGCACGTGGTCGAAGGTCCTGACGGCCTCCTTCGGCAGCGCGGCGGCGATATCAGAAAACTTCATGGCAATGGGCGGATTTTGGGCGGTATCGGCGCGCCGGCCCGGGCGAAGTTCGGGCGGCGCGGGACACGGACATGTCGTTCCGCGCCATACACTCGCCGAAGCCCGGATGGTGGCAAGACTGCGTTGCGAAAACCGATGCCGCCAAGGGGCACACGGGGTTTGGCAAGATATGCGGAGTAGGGGTCGGCGAATGGTGGCAACATGGCTCCCGCCCTGAAAAAGGGCGCTTCCAACCCACCCAGGACATGTCCAGTACGCCCACCAAACCCGTCTACACCACCTGTGACGGCAACGAGGCCGTCGCCTCGGTCGCCTACCGGCTCAACGAGCTGATCGCCATCTACCCCATCACGCCTTCCTCGACCATGGCCGAGGTGTGCGACGAATGGGCCGCGGCCGGCAAGCCCAACCTCTGGGGCGAGGTGCCCCGCGTCGTCGAGATGCAGTCCGAGGGCGGCGTCGCGGGCGCGGTGCACGGCGCCCTGCTCGGCGGGGCGCTGACGACGACCTTCACGGCGTCGCAGGGCCTGCTGCTGATGATTCCCAACCTGTACAAGATCGCGGGCGAACTGCTGCCGTTCACGATGCACGTCAGCGCCCGGGCGCTGGCTGCGCAGGGCCTGTCGATCTTCGGCGACCATGCGGACGTCATGGCCTGCCGGGCCACCGGCTGCGCGTTGCTGGCCAGCAACTCCGGGCAGGAGGCGCACGACTTCGCGCTCATCGCCCACGCCGCCAGCTACCGTTCGCGCGTGCCGTTCATCCATTTCTTCGACGGCTTCCGCACCTCGCACGAGGTCTCCAAGCTGGCCCAGCTTTCCGACAAGGACCTCAAGGCCATCCTCGACGAGAAGGACCTGGCCGCCTTCCGGGCGCGCGCCATGACGCCCGATCGCCCGACGCTGCGCGGCACCGCGCAGAACCCCGACGTGTATTTCCAGGGCCGCGAGGCGGTGAACCGGTTCTACACGAGCCTGCCCGAGGTGGTGCAGGACATCATGGACAAGTTCGCCGCCGTCACCGGCCGCAGCTACCACCTGTTCGACTACCACGGCCATCCCGAGGCGGAGCGCGTCATCGTGGCCATGGGCAGCGGCGTCGAGACGATCATCGAGACCGTCGACTGGCTCGTCGCGAAGGGCGAGAAGGTCGGCGTCATCGCCTGCCGGCTGTTCCTGCCGTTCTTCACCAAGTCGTTCCTCGCGGCGCTGCCGGCGACGACCAAGGCCATCGCCGTCCTCGACCGCACGAAGGAGCCCGGCTCGCTCGGCGAGCCGCTGTACCTGAATGTCCTCGGCGCGCTGGCCGAGGGCCGCTCCCCGCTGGCCGGCTCCCCGCGCGTCATCGGCGGCCGCTACGGGCTCGGCTCGAAGGAATTCAACCCCGCCATGGCCAAGGCCGTGTTCGAGCACCTCGCCGGCTGGGAACCCCGCAATCATTTCACCATCGGCATCCTCGACGACGTGACCGGCACCTCGCTGGCCTACGACGCCGAGTTCGACCTCGAGGCGGCGGACGTGCGCCGCTGCGTCTTCGTCGGCCTGGGCGCGGACGGCACCGTCGGCGCCAACAAGAACTCGATCAAGATCATCGGCGAGCAGACGGACAACTTCGCCCAGGGCTACTTCGTCTACGATTCGAAGAAGTCGGGCTCGATGACGACCTCGCACCTGCGCTTCGGCCCGCGGCCGGTGCGCGCCCCGTACCTGATCCGCCGCGCCGGCTTCGTGGCGTGCAGCCAGTTCAGCTTCGTCGGCCGCACCGACGTGCTCGGCTACGCCGCGCCCGGGGCGACCATCCTCCTCAACTCGCCTTATGGCCCGGCGGACACCTGGAAAAAGCTGCCGCTCGACTGGCAGCAGACGATCATCGCGCGCAAGCTGAAGCTGTATGTGATCGACGCCACCGCGGTGGCGCAGGCCAGCGGCATGGGCCGCCGCACCAACACGGTGCTCCAGACCTGCTTCTTCGCCCTCTCCGGCGTGCTGCCGAAGGACGAGGCCATCACCCAGATCAAGAAGGCCATCACCAAGACGTACGGCCGCAAGGGCGAGCAGATCGTGAAGATGAACTTCGCGGCGGTCGACGCCGCGCTCGCCGGCCTGCACGAGGTGCCGGTCCCGGCCGAGGTGGCACCCGACGCCGTTGCGACCATCCCGCCGTCGTTCTCGCACGCGCCGGAGTTCGTGCAGAAGGTGACGGCCCGGCTGCTGGCCGAGGAGGGCGACCTCATGCCGGTCAGCGCCATGCCGCTCGACGGCTGCTGGCCGACCGGCACGGCGCGCTTCGAGAAGCGCAACATCGCGCTCGAGATCCCGGCGTGGGATCCGGCCATCTGCATCCAGTGCAACAAGTGCGCGATGGTGTGCCCGCACGCCGCGATCCGCGCCAAGATCTACGCGCCCGCCGAGGAGGCGGGTGCACCGGCAACGTTCAAGTCGGCGGCGTTCCGCTCGTCCGAGCTCGTCGGCCTGCGTTACAGCCTGCAGGTCGCGCCCGAGGACTGCACCGGGTGCTCGCTGTGCGTGCAGGTCTGCCCGGCCAAGGACAAGACCAACCCGCGCCACAAGGCGATCGACATGGTGCCACAGGAGCCGCTGCTCGCGGCCGAGCGCACCAACTGGGACTTCTTCGCGAAATTGCCGGATCCCGACCGCGCGAAGATCGACGTCACCGGCGTCAAGGGCACGCAGTTCCTCGCGCCGCTCTTCGAATTCTCCGGCGCCTGCGCCGGTTGCGGCGAGACCCCGTACCTCAAGCTGCTCACGCAGCTCGTCGGCGACCGCCTGCTGATCGCCAACGCCACCGGCTGCTCCTCCATCTACGGCGGCAACCTGCCGACCACACCCTACTGCGCCAACCAGGACGGCCGCGGCCCGGCCTGGGCCAATTCGCTCTTCGAGGACAACGCCGAGTTCGGCATGGGCCTGCACCTCGCCGTCGAGCAACGCGCGAAGACCGCCCGCGAGCTGTTGCAGAAGCTCGCGGCGCGCGCCGGCCCCGACCTCGTGACCGCAATCCTCTCGGCCGACCAGTCGACCGAGGCGGGCATCGCGGCGCAACGCGCGCGGGTGGCGACGCTCAAGACGCTGCTCAAGCCGCACGACAGCGCGGACGCCCAGCGGCTGCTCGCGCTGGCCGACGACCTCGTGACAAAATCCGTGTGGATCA
The DNA here is from genome assembly GCA_035545835.1 of Lacunisphaera sp. Lineage (GTDB taxonomy): Bacteria > Verrucomicrobiota > Verrucomicrobiia > Opitutales > Opitutaceae > Lacunisphaera. The sequence continues at coordinate 10,752 of DASZXO010000088.1, read as the reverse complement.
TCGGCGGCGACGGCTGGGCCTACGACATCGGCTACGGCGGCCTCGACCACGTGCTCGCCTCCGGCGCCAACGTGAAGGTGCTGGTCCTCGACACGGAGGTCTACTCCAACACCGGCGGCCAGGCCTCGAAGTCGACGCCCATGGGCGCCGTCGCCAAGTTCGCCGCCGGCGGCAAGGGGATGGCCAAGAAGGACCTCGCGCTCATCGCCATGCAGTACGGCCACGTCTACGTGGCGCGCGTGGCCTTCGGCGCCAAGGACAGCCAGGCCGTCACGGCCTTCCGCGAGGCCGAGTCCTACCACGGCCCCGCGCTCATCATCGCGTACTCGCACTGCATCGCGCACGGGTACCCGCTGCACCTCGGGCTCGAGCAGCAGAAGCTCGCCGTCGACACCGGCTACTGGCCGCTCTTCCGCTACGACCCGCGGCTGGTCGAGAAGGGCGAGGTCGGGCTCAAGCTCGACTCCGGCGCGCCCAAGGCGGAGCTCGCCAAGTTCATGGCGAACGAGACGCGCTTCGGCATCCTGAAGAACGTCGCGCCCGACCGCGCGCAGGAGCTCGCCACCCGCGCCCAGGCGCACGTGAAGAGCCACTACGCACTCTACCAGCAGCTCGCGGCGCCCAAGGCGCCCGGCAACGGCCAGCCGCCGGCAGCGGTCGCCGCGACGCCGCCCGCTCGCGTGGTGACGCCGCCGACGGTACCACCGACCCGCAACTAAACCCCGCCACGCCATGAAACTCGCCACGAACTACCTCGGCCTGAAGCTCCGCAACCCGCTCGTCGTCGGCGCCTCGCCGTTCGCCGACAACCTCAACGCCGCCATCCAGCTGCAGGACGCCGGCGCCGCCGCCCTCGTCATGCGCTCCCTCTTCGAGGAGCAGATCGACATGGAGCAGAAGGCGCTGACCTACCTGCTCGAGATGCCGGCGGAGAGCTACTCGGAGGCGACGACGTATTTCCCGCATTACGAGGAATACCAGCTCACGCCCGACCACTACCTGCGCCAGATCCAGCAGTTGAAGTCGGCGCTGACCATCCCGGTCATCGCGTCGCTCAACGGCTATCGTCCCGGCGGCTGGACCGATTACGCGCGCCGCTTCGAGGGCGCGGGGGCCGACGCGATCGAGCTCAACCTCTATCACCTCGTCACCGACCCGACGCTCGGGGCGGCCGACGTGGAGGACGACATGATCGAGACGGTGCGCAACGTCGTCACGTCGGTGAAGATCCCCGTGGCGGTGAAGTTGTCGGCGTTCCACTCGGCGCCCGCGCAGTTCGCGCTGGCGCTCGAGCAGGCCGGCGCGGCCGGCGTCGTGGTGTTCAACCGCTTCTACCAGCCCGACCTCAACACCGAGGAGCTGGAGGTCATGCCGCAGTTGAAGCTCTCCGACCCGTCGGAGCTGCTCATGCGCCTGCGCTGGCTGGCGATCATGTCGCCGCACCTGAAGGGCACGCTCGCCTGCTCCGGCGGCGCGCACAGCGCGGAGGACGTCATCAAGTCCATCCTCGCCGGTGCGAATGCGGTGCAGCTCGTGTCGGTGCTGCTCAAGAACGGGCCGCGTTATCTCTCGACCATCCTGCAAGGCCTGAAGGGTTGGATGGAGGAGCACGGCTACGAGACGGTCGAGGAGTTCCGCGGCGCGATGAACCTCAAGCGCTGCCCGGACGCCTCCGCCTTCGAGCGCGCCAACTACCAGCGCATCCTCCAGAGCTGGAAGATCTGAGGCGCGGCCGCCCGGCGCCGGTTGTCGGTTCACGGTTCTAAGTTCCCGGTTCCTGGTGACCGGTGATCGGACCTTGGAGGGTAGGGCGCAGACTCCGTTCCGCGCCGCTGTTTAGCTCCCCTCTATGAAGAGGGGTGGCCAAAGGCCGGGGTGTGTTTTTTTGACCACGGATTACACGGATCCCATGAACCGAATGGCCACGAAAAACACGAAAAACGCTTCTGGTTTTTTTCGGTATCGACCGTGCGCCTATAGGCGCCTTGGGCGCTGCAATTGCCTCCAGTTTTTTTGCGTTTTTTGTGACTAATGCCTTGGGGACATAAGGCACTTTGACCACGGATGGCACGGATCGATCCCGGTTGGAATTGTCGGGCGGGGTCACCGAACCCACCGGGACTGCCTGGACAGTGATCGTAGACTGTAGGGGCGCAGCTCGACTACGCCCTCGCCTTGGCATGGCGAAGGTCGCAACGCGGCCCTTGTCCGCGCAAAACACCCGCAGGGACGGTTCGAGCCGGCGGACTATCGGCCGACGCCGGGTTCTTGCTCAGTCGAGAGTCCGGCGGGCTTGTTTTCTTTTTTCGAACTGTCGGCGGACCCAGAGGCCTCCGCCCATCGCGGGAATCAGAATCGTGACCAGGCCAAACCGCCGGCCCGGCCAGCCGAGAATATCGTAGTCACGGCCCTGCACGCGGGTCTCATAGGGCAGACCGCGGGATTCCATTCGAGCCAGCGTGGCCGTATCGAGTGGCCCAAAGTATCGCCGGGCTTTTCCCGATTCGGACAGCGTGATTTCAACCCAGCGATTGCCGGTTTCCAGCAGGTCGACCCGGATCTTCGGGTTGGTTTGGCTTGAGACGAGCGCCCACACTCGGTCCGGCGGTATCCGGGTCACCCAGTGGCCGGCGGCGAAATTGTAGGCGAACATGCCGCTCATGATGACGGTGGCGACCGTCGCCCAGCGAAGGAATGGCGGTTCGATTGTCACCGGCCGGGAACTCTCCTCCGCCGGCGCCCCGCGCACGCGCTGATGATTCGCCAACGCCCAGAGCAGGAACGGAACGCCCGGCACGATGTAAAGCAAACTGAACCACAGGGCGAAGCCACCGGCATATTGCGGGTGAGCGGCAAGCAGGCGGTCGAGCAGCATCACCGGCAGCAGGAACACACCCAAACCCAGCACAAAAAAACGCCAGAAATGCCGCGCCCAGCGGTGTTCGGCGGCCGAGGCGGCCGGATCAGCCAGCTGCCAGCCGATGAACCCGCCGATGCCCGCCACGAATGCCAGCGAGGACACAAACCACAACACCTGGGCGGTCAGAAGCGTCCCCCATGGCGTGAGCCACGCGGCGCTTTTCGCGCTGGCGGCACTCTTGGTTGTCACCGCGCTCGCGGCGACGACACCGGGGCCCAATACGGGCAGGGCGGCCATCACGCCCAGCAGGAATGCCTGGCCCGGCCGACTTCGCTCCAGGGTGCTCTCGACGAGCGCCAGCACCTGCTCGTGCAGCATCGTCCGGCCGCGGGCGAGGCGCTGTTTGACGGCGTCTGCGCTCAAGTCCAGCTCGTGCGCCACGCTTTCGACCGAGCGCTGCTCGCGGTAGAACAGCACCAAGGGCTCACGATACGTCTCCGGGATTTGCTCGAGCGCGCGCCAAAGGATCGCCGCTTCCTCCCGGCTGACCACCTGCTCCGGCGGCGAGGGCTCCGATGTCGCCATCTCGTGCCCGGGTTCGAAGGCTTCGGCCAAGTGCGCTGGCTCATGGCTGGCCTGGCGCTGGGCGTTGCTGATGAGACGGCGCGCGATGCCGCACAACCACGCGCGCAATTTGGACGGTTCGTGCAACGAGGCGAGCCGCTGCCAGGCCGCGAGAAAGGTCTCCTGCGCGAGATCTTCGCTGCGGTCCAGGCTGCCGGTGGCGCTGTAGGCCAGCGAACAAATGAGGGATTGGTAACGGGCCACAATCTGCCCGAAGGCCCCGCGGTTTCCCGCCAGGCTGGCGTGCACGAGGTCGGCATCGCTTGGGTTCCGGTCCGACATGGCTTGGGTGGTGAGCATAGCATCACCCAAGTGGCAAAACAGGCCAAACCGGTGACAGGATTTCCAGCCTGTCGGGAGCGATGCCGCCTTTCTGACCATGGGCGCTCGCGGCGGGGCAAGCCGCCACGGCCCGGCCGACGTCACGTATTACGTGACATCGGCTGGAGCGCCACCGCCTGACGTCGCCTGGGTCAGGTCCGATGTTTTCTCGCGACGGCGACGAGGAAGCCGTCGCGACGACGCGCCCGACAGCGGTTTTGGTTTGAGGGCACCGGATCTCCGGACATTTTCGGGGTGCCTGCCAGGACCGGGCCGACCGGGCGGGATTCACTCGCGCGATGAGAACAGCCGTTTCGGCATTTCGCTTTATTCGTCGCGGCCTGTTGGCCGCGACGCTGGTCCTGCCGCCCATGCTTTTTGCCGTGGTGGAGGTAGCGCCAAAGCCCGGCGCCGCCCCGACCGACTATCGAAAGGTCGCGGCGATGGTGGAACCCGCCACCTTTGTCGTCATCACCTATTGGGAAGGGAAGAAAGAGCCGAAGGCGATCGTAGCGGACGAAAAGGTGGTGGCGGGGTTCAAGCGCCTGATCGCGACGGCGGACGGACGTCCGGCGAGTTATTGTTTTTGCATCAATTACCCGCAAGTCACCTTCCTGACCAAGGACGGACCGCTGGTTACCGTGGAGGCAGCCCACGGGAAGAAGCTGCGGTTTGTCGGCGGCGGGCACGTGTTCGACTTCGAGGTCGATCCAGAACTAGCCCGGGCCTTTGACAAGCTGGCGATGGCCCAGCGTGCAGGCGCCATCAACGGACTGAAGGATTTGCCGCCGCTGGATCTGCCGAAGCCGTCGCCTCCGGCCATCGCCCCTTAGCAGCCAGGGCTCGTCCGTTCTGTAACATTTTGTGTTACAGATCTCCGGGTCCGCGGCCGGACTCACGCTGCCTCCAGCCGGCCGATATCACGTATTGCTAGTCCTGCCGCCGGAATCCTATCCAGCTGAAGTTCGTATTACTAACATCAGCCGCAGGGCGCCTTTTTGGACTGGGTTCGGCCAATGTTCGCAATACGAACAAATCAGCGCGAGCTCGAGGAATCGTTCATCCGTGGCATCCGTGGTCAAAAAAACCACGGCCTACAGACTTTTTCTCAGAAAAGATCCAGCACCACCGACGGGAACAGGCCGAGGTAGATGATCCCTGCGGCGGCGGCGAGGAGCGCCAAGGCGGCGGCAAGCGGCACGCGGATGCGGCCGGCGTTCTCCGGCTTCGGCGCGGCGACCAGCGCCTGCTTCAGGACGATGAGGTAATAGTAGAGCGCCACGGCGCTGAGGGCGATGGCCAGCAGCGCCAGCCAGCCGGCCGGGCCGGCCACGCCGCCGATGCGCAGCGCGGCGGCGAACACGGCGAACTTGCCGAAGAAGCCCGCCAGCGGCGGAATGCCCGCCAGCGAAAGGATGAACACCGTCAGCGTGCCCGCCAGCAGCGGCGACCGGCGGCTCAGGCCGGCGAGGTCGGTGATCTTGTCGCAGCCGCCGTGGGCCTCGAGGACGGCGACGACGCCGAAAGCGCCGACCGTGGCGAGGCCATAGGTCGCCATGTAATAGAAGACCGGGCCGAGCCCGGCCGTCTGCCAGGCGATGACGCCGAGCAGCATGGCCCCGCTGTGGGAGATGGCCGAGTACGCGAGCAGCCGGCGGAGGTTCGTTTGCGCCAGGGCGACGAAATTGCCGAGCAGCATCGACGCGCCGGCCAGCAGCGCCACGAGCGTCTGCCAGCCGCCGGTGTTGCCCAGCGTGGAAATGTCGCCGGCCAGCGGCCCGAGGCCGGGCCAGAGCAGCCGCAGGAACAGCGTGAAGCCCGCGACCTTCGAGGCCGAGGCGATGAGTGCGGCCGACGGCGTCGGCGCGCCCTCATAGGCGTCGGGCGCCCAGAGATGGAACGGCGCGGCGGCGGCCTTGAAGCCGAAAGCGACGAGCACCATGACGAGCGCCAGCGCCAGCAGCGGGGTCAGCTCGGTGTGCGCGACGGAGAACGCGATGCGGGTCAGGTCGAGTTCGCCCGTGACCCCGTAGATCAGGCTGAAGCCGAAGAGCAGGAACGCCGCCGCCATGCCGCCGAACAGGAAATATTTGAGCGCCGCCTCGGCCGACTCGCGCCGATCCTTGGCGAACCCGGCCAGCACGTAGAGGGAGAGGCTGGCGAGCTCGAGCGACACGAACGCCACCAGCAGCTGGTGTGCGGCGCACATGAGCGTGAAGCCGACGGTGGCGAAAAGGATGATCGCGACGTACTCGGCCGGATGGCGCATCAACCGGGCGCCGGCGCTCACGCCGAGCGTCAGCAGCGTCAGCCCGAGCACGGCGGTGCGCGTGGGCACGGCGAGGCTGTCGAGCACGAGCGTGAACCCGTAGACCGGTCCCAACTGGCCGACGAAGATCGAGTCGACGATGGCGGCGAGGACGGCGGTGGCACCGATCCACAAGGCGGCGGAGCGGCGCTCCTCCGGAGTATGAACCTTCGCGCGCAGGAGGTCGTAGCCAAGGACGATCAACGCGCCGAGGATCAGCGTCATTTCGGGCAGCAGCGCCCGCGCGAGAACCCAGTAGGAGTAGGTCATCGGACACCTCCCTGCCAGACGGCTTGGAAGAGCGGCGAATGCAGGCTTGGCACGATCCAGTGGAGCAGCAGGTCGGGCTTGAGGCCGATGAGCACCGTCGCGGCCAGCAGCAACAGCGAGCCGGCGCGCTCGGGCCAGGTGATCGGGGCCATCAGGTGCGCATGGCTGGTCAGGTCGGATTCCTCATCGGTCTGCCCGAAGAACGCGACCTGGATGGCGCGGAGCGTGAAGGCCGCGGCGACGAGCACGCCGACGGCGGCGACGATCGCCCAGAGTTTCGACGCCTGCCAGGCGCCCATGAGAATCGTCAACTCCGCCGGAAAACCGCTGAAGCCCGGCATGCCCATCGAGGCCAGGCCGGCGATGACGAACACGACGGCGGTGAATGGCATCAGCCGGTGCAACGGCATTCGGCGCAGGGCGGCGAGCTGCCGCGTGTGCGTGCGCTCGTAGACCATGCGGCCAACGACGGCGAAGAGCAGCCCGGCGATGACGCCATGCGAGAACATCTGCAGCACCGCGCCCGCGGCGGCGGTGGCGTTGGCCGCGGCCAGGCCGAGCAGCACGAAGCCCATGTGGCTCACGCTCGAGTAGCCGATGACGAATTTGAAATCCTCCTGCACGAGCGCCACCAGCCCGGCGTAGATGATGCCAGCGATGGCCAGCCAGGCGATGACCGGCGCCCAGAACTCGAGCGCCATCGGCACGAGCGGCATCGCGACACGCAGGCAGCCGTAGGCGCCGAGCTTCATCACGACGCCCGCCAGCAGCATCGAGGCCGCGGTCGGCGCCGCCACGTGACCGGTGGGCGCCCAGGTGTGGAAGGGGAACATGCCGGCGAGGATGGCGAAGCCGGTGAAGAGCAGGGCGAACACCGCCAGTTGCGCCGGCCGGCCCAGCGTGACGGCCGCGGCGGCGAGCTGGCTGAGGCTGAAGCCATCGGCATGGCCGGAAGCGTAGATCCAGAGCAGGCCCGCCAGCACCAGGGCGCTGCCGGCGAACGAATACAGCGCCAGCTTCATGGCGCCGTACTCGCGGTTGGTGGAGCCCCAGTTGGCGATGAGGAAATACTTCGGGACGATCGCGACCTCGTAGAAGACGAAGAACAGGAAGGCGTCGGCGCTCAGGAACACGCCGTACACGCCGCCAATGAGTGCGAGGTAGAAGGCGAAGAATTCGCCCGTGCGCTCCTCGATGTTCCAGGAGAACAGCACGCCGGCCGTCGCCGCGAGGCCGGTCAGGACGACGAGCGTCAGGCTGATGCCGTCGGCGGCCAAGTGGTAGCGGATGCCGAGTTGCGGGATCCAGGGCGCGTCAACGAGGGCAATCATCTCGTTCGACGGCGTGAAGCCCGTCGCGGCCAGCAGGCCCACGCCCCAGCCGAACAACGCCGTCACCAGCGCCACCCCGCGGGCCATGGCGGCCGAGCGCGTCCCGGCCACGAGCGCGAGGACCGCGCCGGCGAAGGACAGGTAGATGGTGGCGGGAAGGAGATGCATCAGGCGAGAGTGAGCAGTGAGCAGTTGGCAGTCAGAATGGGTGGCCACAAAGAGGCACCCAAAGGGTCATATTCGCTAGCGAGGCTGCGCCGCGCGCCTATAGGCGCCTTGGCGGTCTCGTCAGCCGTCGGATATTTTGTGCCTTTTTGCGGCAAGATCGTTCGGGCCTTTCTCATGGCACATGCGCCACCCAGGCGGTGACGAGCGGGTTGATGAGCCCCATGAGGAGCTGCGGGTAGACGCCGAGGACGAACATCAGCGCGACCGACGGCACGAACGTGGCGAGTTCGAGTCCGCTGAGGTCGCGGAAGCTGGCGATGCCCGGGCCCTGCGGGCCGTGGAAGACGCGCTGCCAGAACGTGAGCAGGAAATACGCGGTGGCGAAAAGCGCGACAACACCGACGGCGGCGGCCCACGGCACGAGGCCGAACACGCCGCGGAAGACAAGGAATTCGCCGACGAAGCCGTTGAGCCCCGGCAGGCCGAGCGAGGAGAACATCGCGATGCCGGCCATGCCGGCGAAGAGCGGCGTGGCGGTGCGGACGCCGCCGAAGTCGTTCAGCCCGCGCTTTCCCGCCGCGCGGTTCTCGAGGATGCCGATCGCGAAGAACAGCGCGGACGCCGACAGGCCATGGTTGAAAACCTGGAGCAGCGCGCCGTTGAGCGCCGAGACTGACGCATCGCGGGCAAGCTCGCTCCCACGCGCGCTGACGGCGAAGAGCGCGAGGAGGCAGTAGCTGACGTGGTTGATCGACGAGTAGGCGACCATCCGCTTCAGGTCCTGCTGCGCCATGGCGGAGAAGGCACCGAGCACGACGCCGCCGAGCGCAAGCACAAGCAGGGCGGGCGCGGCGTGCTGCAGCTCGGCCGGGAAGATCGGCCAGAGGATGCGCAGGAAACCGTAGACGCCCATCTTCGACATGATGCCGGTCAGGAACATCGAGGCGCCGGTCGGGGCCTCCGCGTACGCCGACGGCAGCCAGGTGTGGAACGGAAAGAGCGGCACCTTGACGCCCAAGCCGAGCAGCACGCCGAGGAAGATCGCGGTGGCGGCGCGAGGGCCGACCTTGGCGGCGAGTCCGCCGTTGTGGGCCGCGGCGGCGAGCACGGTGAAGTCGAACGTGCGCGTGGCGGCGAAGAGCGCGGCGAACGCCAGCAGCATGAATGCGCTGCCGCCGATGGTGTAGATCACGAACTGGTAGGCCGCGCGCGTGGCGCCGGGCCCGCCCCATAGCTTGATGAGGAAGAAGGCCGGCACGAGGCTCAGCTCCCAGCAGATGAACCACGGGAAGAAGTCGAGCGACAGAAACACGCCCAGCGCCGCGCCCTGCAGGAACAGGAAGAGCAGGTTGAACAGGCGCGGGTCGCGTTCGATCCGCCAAGAGGCGAGCAGGCACGCCGGCGCCACGAACCCGACGAGCAGCACGAGCAGCAGGCTCATGCCGTCGAGCCCGAGGTGGTAATTGACGTTGAGCACGCCGATCCACGGATGGTTCTCGACGAACTGGTAGCCGATGGCGGCGGGGTCGAAGTTCGCCCAGGCGATAAGCCCGAGAAGGAGCGTCGACAGGCTGAAGCCGAGGCCGACCACGCGGCTGGTCGTGGCGTTCGCGCGCGGCATGAGCGCGAGCACCGCGGCGCCGAGCCACGGCAGGAGAATGATCGCGGAGAGGAGGAAGGTCATGCGGACAGGTCCTCCATGGAGAAACACACCCCGCCCTGTCGGGCACTTCTCTTGTTAGAGGGGACTTCGGCCGCGCAAGATTGGATCCCCTCTGGCAAGAGGGGTGGCGCGAAGCGACGGGGTGTGTAGGCCTTCACCGCACACCTCCCATGACGAGCACGAGCGCGAGGACGATGAAGGCCACGGCGATGACGCGCAGGTAGCCGTGCGCTTCGCCGGTTTGGGCGCGCGAGTAAACGCGGCCCGTGTCGCGGAAGCTTTCGCTCACGCGGTCGAATCCGCCATTGAGCGTGTCCTCATCGACCGAGCGATTCACCGTGCCGGTGAAGACGCCGAACTGGCCGAGAAAATCGATGGCGCCGCCGATGATCCAGCGATCGAGGCCATTGGCGAAGGCGGCGACGCCGTCGTTCAGCCGGCCCACCGTGGCGGCATACAGCTCGTCGAAGCCCAGGCGGTTGGCCAGCGCGCGCATCACGCCCGGCCACTTGACGACCAACGGATCGGGCGCACCCGCGCTGGCGCGGAGCTTGCGGCCGTAGAGCGTCCAGCCGAGCCCGAGGCCGGCGCCGACCAGCACGATGGAGACGAGCATCAGGCCGCCGCCGGCAAAGAAATTGCCCATCGAGCTGTGCAAGGGCTGACCGCTGAGCCGCGCCTGCAGCCACGGGCAGGCCGGCGTGCCGAAGAAGCCGAGCACGACGGCGCCGACGGCCAGCAGCACGAGCGGGATGGTCATGACGGCCGGGCTCTCGTGCGCGTGTTCGGCAGCGGGCGAGCGCGGCGTCCCGAGGAAAGTCTCGGCGACGAGGCGCGTCATGTAGAAGGCGGTGAGCACGACGGCCGCGAGCGCGGCATAGAGCGGGAGCGACGAAACCTCCCACTCGTGCGCGGCGTGGAGGATGGCTTCCTTCGACCAGAAGCCGGAAAAGAGGAACGGCACGCCGGCGAGCGCCATCATGCCGATGGCGAAGGTGGCGAAGGTGACCTTCATCTTCGGGCGCAGGCCGCCGAGCGACCGGATATCCTGCTCGTGGTGCGCGGCGTGGATGACCGAGCCCGCGCCGAGGAAGAGCAGGGCCTTGAAGAAGGCGTGCGTGAGCAGGTGGAAGATGGCGGCCGTCCACGAGCCGACGCCGAGGGCGAGCATCATGTAGCCGAGCTGCGAGACGGTGGAGTAGGCGAG
>DASZXO010000087.1:0-5771 GCA_035545835.1 Lacunisphaera sp. | reverse complement strand
CGCAGCTTGCCCTCGAAAGTCAGCGGCACGTCCATCAGCGGTTTCACGCCGTCGCCGACCATCCGCACGACCACCCACTCGTTGAGCCGCGGCATCACGCCGTAGCAGCACAGCATCGGGTCCTTCACGAGCAGGAACTCCTTCACCAGCCCGCCGTTCATCTTCACCGGGAGCATGAACCCCGTCACCGCGACCTTGTGCTGGTCGAGGGCCTTGATCCGGTCGGGAATCTGGTTCGGGAGAACCGGCGGCGGGTCGTTCGGCTTCGCCGGGTCCGGCTCGGGCGCCGTGTAGGTGTAGGACGCCAGCCGGTCGAAGCCCACCTTCTCGTAACCGTCGACCAGAACCGGCGCCGGGTCCGCCGCGCGCAGCGCGACGCTGAGAAGAATGAGCATCGAGGCGATCCGGGCCGTTTTCACCGCGGCGCACCGTAGCCTGCAGCACGAGCAGGTCAAGATGCCGCCCGGCCCGGAACTCGGGAGGGCCGGTCTCCTGGCCGGCCACGGTCGGCCGGGAGGCCGGCCCTCCACGCGCCCGTCACGACAACGGCGCGATCGTCTCCGCCACCGGCACGCGATAGGCCTTCAGCGCGGGCACCACGCCGCCGAGCACGCACAACCCGACGAAAACCAGCGGGGCCCAGCCGAACGCCGCGTTCCAACGCAGGGGCTCGAGCACGACGCCGGTCTCCCCGCGGATGATCGCGGCCACGAACATCGCCAGCGCCGCGAAGACCACGAAGCCCGCCGCCGACCCGAACACGCCGATGGCCGCGGCCTCGCCGATCACCGAGCCGAAGATCGTGCGACGACGCGCGCCGAGGGCCCGCAGGATGGCGAGGTCGCGCTGCCGGGCGCTCATCGAGTTGTAGATGCTCACGAGCACCGAGCCCGCCGCCACGACGGCGACGAGCCAGGCGACCAGCGTCAGCACGCGATCGAACCACGCGATCTTGTTGAACAGTTCCGCCACGATCGTCCCGATCGGATACGCGAACGTGAGGCGGCTGCCCTGCTTGTTGATCGCCAGGTCGAGCATCAGGCCCGCCGCCGGGGCGCGGAGCTGGACGAGCACGGCGCTGAGCTCGGTCGCCGCGAGCGGATTGTGGCCCGACATGGTCTGCACGCCCTCGAGCGGGATCCAGATCACCCGGTCGGCCGGCGTGTTCGTCGGTGCGAGCACGCCGACCACGGTGTAGAGCTCCTCGTGCTGCGCGGCGGGATCGAAAGCGAGGCCGTGGTAGGGCCGGAACGTCGTGCCGGTCGCCCAGCCGAGCTGCCGCGCCGCGTAGGCGCCGACGACGGCCTCGCGCTGCCCAAGGTGGAAGAACCGGCCGCCCGGCGCCACCGCATAGCGCCGGCCGGGCGCGTAATCGATGTCCGTGAAGAGCTTCTCGGTCGTGCCGACGATTCGCCAGCCCTGGTAGTTGTCGCCCACCGCGATCGGGATCGCCACCTTCACCGCGGGATGCCGGCGGATCATCTCGTAATCCCCGGCCTCGATGTTGCCGGGCGAGGCCTCAAGGTGAAAGATCGCGTTGAGGACGAGCTGCAGCTTCGAGCCGCGCGCCCCGAGCACCGCGTCGAAACCCGAATTGGTCGACGCGAACACCGCCTGCGTCTGCGTCCGCACCACCCACACCGTCAGCAGCAGGCCCGCCGCGAGGGCGATGCTGGCGATCGTGACGATCGTCGACAGCGCGTGCTGGCGCATGGAGCGATAGATGAGGTTCAGGATCACCGGGGAAATATTTCCAAGGCCCAAAAGCCCAACGCCAAAGAAGCCGCCAAATTCACGGTTCCTTTGTTTGGATTTTGGAGTTTTGAAATTTGGCGTTTCACCTGGCTTGGCGTTTTGTGATTTGAGCTTTCACGACGCCGTCGTGCTGAGCGCCCGGTTCAGGCCGGCGAAATCGCGCATGTCCTCGAACGCCGCCAGCACGCGCTCGTCGTGGCTGACGAGGAGCAGCGCCGCGCCGGACTCGCGGCAGACCTCGCGGATCAGGTCCAGCGCCTCGCGGGCGTTGCGCCGGTCGAGGTTGCCGGTCGGCTCGTCGGCCAGCACGAGCTTGGGTTGGTTGGCCAGCGCCCGGGCCACGGCCACGCGCTGCTGCTGGCCGGCCGAGAGCTGGCGGGGATAATGCCGGTGCTTGTCCGCCAGGCCGACCCGCTGCAGCAGGGCCGCAGCCCGGCCGCGATCGACCCCGCGCCCGAACGCCATGCCGAGCTCGACGTTTTCCAGCACGGTGTGTCCCTGGAGCAGGTTGAAGCCCTGGAAGATGTAACCGATGGTTCCGGCGCGCAGCCGGTCGCGGCCGGCTTCGCCCAGCGCGGTCAACTCGCGGCCGTCGAGGCGGATCGAGCCGCCGTCAGCCGCGACGATGCCCGCCAGCAGGTTCAGGAACGTGGTCTTCCCCGTGCCGCTTTCCCCCCGCAAGGCCACCTGCGCCCCGGGGGCCAGCGCAAACGCGGCGATGTCAACCACCCGATGCCGGCCGCCGTTCCCGCCGGGCCGCGCATAAGACTTGGTTAGATGAGAGATTTCCAGCAACCACATGGCGCGGAACGGGACTTTGATAGGCATGATTAACCGCCCTAAAACGTCAATGGTTCCTCCGGGCGCCTCCCAGTTTGAACTGGCCTCGCTTTCCGGCGCTTGGCAGCGTTGCCGCTTCATCACACACCCCTAGCATGAAACTATCGAACGCCTGGAAACTGACGGGAGCGCTGGTTCTGGCGCTGGCCGCATGTGCAACCCCCGCCTTCGCCGGCGAAGCCGATATCCACATCCCGGACCTGACCGCGGTTCGGTTCGACGGCCTCGGCGGCATCGGCGGCATAACGCTGATGTACCTCGGCATTGCCATCTGCGCGATCGGCGCGGCCTTCGGGCTCGTGCAATACGCCCAGACGAAGGCGCTGCCGGTGCACTCCTCGATGGGCAGCGTGTCCCACATGATCTGGGAAACCTGCAAGACCTACCTCGTCCAGCAGGGCAAGTTCCTCGCCATCCTCTGGGTGCTCATCGCCGCGTGCATCGTGTACTACTTCGTCGGGCTGCAGGGCAACTCGCTCCCGCACGTGCTCGTGATCCTCGCCTGCTCGATCCTCGGCATCCTCGGCAGCTACGGCGTCGCCTGGTTCGGCATCCGCATCAACACGGTCGCCAATTCCCGCACGGCGTTTTCCGCCCTCAAGGGCAATCCCTTCGCCACCCTCGGCATCCCGCTCCGCTCGGGCATGAGCGTCGGCCTGCTCCTCGTGTGCGTCGAGCTTTTCTTCATGATCTGCATCCTGGTGTTCCTGCCGCGCGAGCTGGTCGGGCCCTGCTTCATCGGCTTCGCCATCGGCGAGTCCCTCGGCGCGTCCGCCCTCCGCATCTGCGGCGGCATCTTCACCAAGATCGCCGACATCGGCTCCGACCTGATGAAGATCGTCTTCAAGCTCCCGGAGGACGACCCCAAGAACCCGGGCGTCATCGCCGACTGCACGGGCGACAACGCCGGCGACTCCGTCGGGCCGACGGCCGACGGCTTCGAGACCTATGGCGTCACGGGCGTCGCGCTCATCGCCTTCCTCGCCCTCGCGCTCGCCGCCAATCCCGCCACGTGCGCCACGCTCATTATCTGGCTCTTCACCATGCGCGCGCTGATGATCGTCACGTCGCTCGTCTCCTACTTCGTCAACCAGGTGTTCTCCGCCGCGAAATACGGCCACCAGAAGGACTTTGATTTCGAGGCGCCGCTCACCCACCTCGTCTGGATCACCTCGGCGGTGTCGATCCTCATCACGTTCGCCGCCTCGTACTTCCTGCTCGCGAAGCAAACCGGGATCGACCCGGCCCTGTGGTGGGTCCTCTCGGTCATCATCAGCTGCGGCACGATCGCCGGCGCGCTCATTCCCGAGTTCACGAAGGTCTTCGTCAGCACCAACAGCCGCCACGTGAAGGAGGTCACCAACTGCTCCCGCCACGGCGGCGCCTCGCTCAACATCCTCTCCGGCCTCGTCGCCGGCGACATGTCCGCGTTCTGGATGGGCCTCGTCATCATGCTGCTGATGTTCGTCTCGTACCACTTCTCGCAGGAACCGGCGCTGCTCGGCCTGATGCCGGCCAAGTTCACCTTCGCCGCCCCGATCTTCGCCTTTGGCCTCGTCGCCTTCGGCTTCCTCGGCATGGGCCCGGTCACCATCGCGGTCGACAGCTACGGCCCCGTCACGGACAACGCCCAGTCCGTCTATGAGCTCTCGCAGATCGAGGGCCGCCCGAACATCGCGGGCGAGATCGAGAAGGACTTCGGCTTCAAGCCCGACTTCGAGAACGCCAAGTACCAGCTCGAGAAGGGCGACGGCGCCGGCAACACCTTCAAGGCCACGGCCAAGCCCGTGCTCATCGGCACCGCCGTCGTCGGCGCCACCACCATGGTGTTCGGCATCATCATGCTCCTCCAGAAACTCTACGAGGCGCAGCTCGCCGGCGGCCTGGCCGGCCCGTTCAAGGAGGTCGTCGCCGCCCTCTCCATCGTGCAGCCCGAGATCATCCTCGGCCTCATCATGGGTGGCGCCGTCATCTACTGGTTCACCGGCGCGTCCTGCCAGGCTGTCGTCACCGGCGCCTACAGCGCGGTCGTGTACATCAAGGAGCACATGAAGCTCGACGCCAAGACCGCCTCCGAGAAGGACTCGAAGGAAGTCGTGCGCATCTGCACCGTCTATGCCCAGAAGGGCATGTGGAACATCTTCATCGTCGTCTTCTGCTTCGCCCTGGCGCTGCCGTTCTTCAACGCCTACTTCTTCATCGGCTACCTGATCGGCATCGCCTTCTTCGGCCTCTTCCAGGCCATCTTCATGGCCAACGCCGGCGGCGCCTGGGACAACGCCAAGAAGATCGTCGAAGTCGAGCTCCGGCAGAAGGGCACCGACCTCCATGCCGCCACCGTCGTGGGCGACACCGTCGGCGACCCGTTCAAGGACACCTCGTCCGTCGCGATGAACCCGGTCATCAAGTTCACCACCCTCTTCGGCCTCCTCGCCGTCGAGATCGCGGTCACGATGACCAATGTCTCCGCCAAGCACGCCATCGGCGGCATCTTCTTCCTCATCGCCCTGGTCTTCGTCTATCGCAGCTTCTACTCGATGCGGATTCCCGACGAGAACAGCGCCGGCATCTGACCAGCCATGCCACGGGGGCGCGGACTCACCGCGCCCTCCCTTTCGGCCGCGGCTCCCGCCGCGGCCTTTTTTGTCCCCCGGTCCATCGGTGGGCGGCGCGCTGGCGCGCGCGTCAGCTGGGATCACGCAGTCGACATTGAATCCAGACTGGAGGGTCGGTCGCCAGGCCGACCGTGGCTCATTCCTCGCGGCTGGCACGGAGGCCAGCCCTCCACCCCTTAGCGTCCTTGGTGTGAAAACAGTCCGCGCGTCCGCGCCGCTAACCACGCTTCAGTGTCGGTGGCCGGCTATCGCCCCACTCCTCCTTGTCCCAGCTCACGGGCGTCAGCACGCCGTCAGCCAGTCTCCAGACCAGCGGCTCGCCGCGCGGCCGCCCGGAGCGGTCGAGGAACTGCACCGCAACGTGCCCGGCGTCGTTGGTCGTCCAGATGCCGGTTTCAATCATGCTGCTGCGCGAGCTCCGGATCGTGCGAAAGAAGGCGTGCGTGTTGTCGTGCAGGACCAGGAAATAATGCCACGACTCCGCTCCCTTCCGCGGCTCGGGCGCCGATCCGGTGAAGGTTCGGTCCGCCGCCTGGGCCGCGCCAGTGAGAAGGATCGCGA
>DASZXO010000086.1:0-12058 GCA_035545835.1 Lacunisphaera sp. | reverse complement strand
GACCGGGGCCGGCGGCGGCGGCTTGGGCGCGGCGACCGGCGGCGGGGCGAGCGGCGGCAAGGCGGCGGCGCGGGCCGCGGCGGCGGCCTTGGCGGCCTCCTCCTTCTCGCGGGCGATGTCCTGGGCCGACTTGACGAACACGCCGGCCGGCAGCTTCACCCGCGGCTCCGCGGGCTCGGGGGCCGGCGCCTCCGTCGCGACCTCAACCGCGGCGGCGGCCGGCTGCTTGCCATATTTCTTCTCGATCTCGTCGTAGTAGATCTTGCTGACGGTGCTCGAGACCGACTTGGTGTCCGCGGCCACAAAGCCCTGCTCCTTGAGCCAGGCGAGCATTTCCTTCGGCTCGACGTTGTATTGCTTGGCGATCTCGTGGATGCGGGAACTCATTCAGGAAACAGGGCGCGGGAATTTTCGTTCAGGAACCGGAAACCTTGGCGATGACCTTCTGGGCCTCCTCCTCGGTGAAGCCGAAGCCCACCAGGTCGGCGGGCTCGACGCCCTCGAAGGCGGCCGGCGAGTTGATGCCGTTGGCGACAAGGCGCTCGGCCACGGCCGGCTCGAAGCCATAGGTGCTGACGAACTGGCCGATGGCCTGCGCGCGCGGGTCGGCGACGGCGACCTTGAATTCCTCAATGTCGAGGCGCCAGCCGACGAGGCGCGAGGTGAGGCGCGCGTTCTGGCCCTTGCGGCCGATGGCGACAGCCAGGTCGTCGTTGACCACGCGGACGAGCAGGCGCTTGTTCTTTTCGTCGACGATGATCTCGCGCGGGACCGCCGGCTTGAGGGCCTCGACGAGCATCTCCTTCGTGTCGGTGTGATACGGGATGATGTCGATCTTCTCGCCATTGAGTTCGCGGACGATGCTCTTCACCCGGGCGCCGCGGGCGCCGACGCACGCGCCGACGGGGTCGACCTTGGGGTCGGTGCTGGTGACGGCGATCTTGGTGCGGTAGCCCGGCTCGCGGGCGAAGGCCTCGATCTTGACCGTGCCGTCGGCGATCTCGGTAACCTCGAGCTCGAAGAGGCGGCGGACGAACTTGGGGCTGGCGCGGCTGAGGATGATCTCGGGACCGCGGCTGCTGTTCTCGATCTCGAGCAGGATGCAGCGGATGCGCTCGCCCGGGGAATATTCCTCACCCGGCACCTGCTCCTTGCCCGGCATCACGGCCTCGGCCTTGCCGAGGTCGACGAACAGGTCGTTGCGCTCGCGGCGACGGACGGTGCCGCTGACGATGTCGCCGACGGAATCCTTGAAGTCGTCGTAGATCCGCTCCTTCTCAAACTGCCGCAGGCGCTGCATGATGGCCTGGCGGGCGGTCTGGGCGGCGATGCGGCCGAGGTACGACGGGTCGATCTCGCGCTCGACAGTATCTCCGACGACCGCGCCCGGCTTGAAGACCTGGGCCTTCTCCACATGGATCTGCAGCTTGGGATCGGCGACCGAATCGACCACCTTGAGGAGCGACCAGGCATTGAGCTGGCCGTTCTTGGGGTTGATCTCGATCTTGAGTTCCTGACCGGAGTTAACGCCCTTCAATGCAGCCGTTTTGATCGCATTGACGATGGCGGAGATCATATCGGCACGCGGGATGCCCTTCTCCTTCTCCATGTACTCGAGGACGGACAGGATTTCGCTACTCATGGTGTGTGTGATTGATGGGAAAAAAAAAGCGGACCCGAGGGCCCACTTTCTCGAAAGTGAACTGTGTGTATGGGAGGTTAATTAATGAGAGCGCCGAATCGCTTGTCAAGCCCCCGGAAATATTAGGACATTCAGCAACTTGCGCCAGCTTCGCGCGCCAAGATCCAGCCCAGCAAACCCTGGCCGCGGCCATGCGAATGGGGGCGATCCGGCAGGCCGGCCAGGCCGAGTCGCGGCAAGGCCCGGCGCACCTGCGCCGGCACGTCGCCCAGGAACCAATGGAACCACAAGTCGCGCAGGTCCCGGCCGGACCGGGCGGCGACCAAGGGCAGGAACGCGTCGCAGACCAGCGTATCGAGTCGCGTGCCGCTGACCGCCTCGGCCACAACTTCGCGCGAGACGCGGCCACGCAAGCCCGGCAGGTCGCACTCGCGGCGCCAGGCCCGGGCGGAATGGCCGGCGCCGGCCTTCTCGCCCCAAGGCGCGAGCACCGCGTCCAGGCGCTCGGGCCAGTCCGGCCGCGCCAAGGCCCAGGCCCGATACTGGCGCAACCGCGTCAGGGGATGATTGGCCGGGCGAATGCCCTGCGTCTGCCAGTAGCCGCGGCCGAGTTCGTAGATAAGGCGCGGCTCGACGCCATGGCCCCACGCCGGGAGCGGATACCGCGCCGCCACCATCAGCATCGTCGCCCGATTGCGACGGTAGCCGAGCACATCGAGCGCCAGGTGGTGGGCCGCCTCCATCCAGCCGAGACGGTCGATCCGGGCCCGCGCGCCCTCCAGTTTCTGGCGCCACCGCAGATCGGCGTGGTGCAGCATCAGGCGCTCGCGCTCCGGCGGCGCCAGCGCCGCCAGCTCGGCAAAGCGCTCCCAGTCGTCGCGGGAGGTCAGCGCCTCCAATGCGTCGTCGGAGACATATTCCTCCAGGTCGCGATGCAGCAGCGGGAGCAGCACGAGGGTCGGGATCTCCCGGCCCGCGTGGTCGAACGCCGGCGGCGCGAACTCGGGCGGCGGAAACAGGACGACGTGCAACACGACGCGGCGGTAGGCCGGGTCGGCCGCGTGGTCGTGGCTCCGCCAGTCCGACACGTGGAAATGAACCTCGATATCCCCGACCACCTCCCGGCCGGCGATGGCCAGCCGCGCCCCATGGAAATCCGGCCCGCCGAGGAGATTCCAGGCCCCGGGCGAACGGATGACCAGCGGCCGCCCGTCGGCCAGCGCGGCCCGGTCGCGGGCGAAGTCCCCCCGCAGCCAGATCTTCTGCACGACCCTTTCGGCAATCGTGTAGGGACCGTAGAGTCCCTGCATCTCCGCGACTTGGAAGTTCGTTGTGGCCATGGTTGCGCAAACCGCCGCATGGCCCGAAGGCGACGAAAGGATGGCGCCAGCTTGCGGTCTTTTCGCGCCGCGGCGAGAGGATTTCTTCCCCTACGGCGATTGCCGGGATTCGACCGGACCGTGGAGGGCCGGCCTCCCGGCCGGCCGTGGTCGGTCGGGAGACCGACCCTCCAGCAGGCGCACTTGGAAGCCTATCGGATGTCAGTCGGTCGACCCCACCTGCACCTGCAGGTCTCGGCTCAACCCGCGCGGGCCGCGACCACGCGCGCCGGGCAGGACTGCCCGTCGAACCACGTGCCCTCGACGTACGTGGTCGTCGGGATCTCCGGCACGCCGAATTTGTTGTGCTGGAGCTGGCCGGCGAGGATCTCCACCGCCACGGCGCCGACCGTCTCGTGGTTCTGGCGCACGCCGGCGGTCATGCCGTTGAGTTCCTCGAGGAAAACATCGACGAAGGCCACGTCGCGCGGCACCCGGATGCCGAGCTTCTTGAAGACCGGCAGGACGAAGGACGCCTTGCTGATCACGACCTCCGGCTGGTATTTGTTCAGCCACTTCTCGAGCGCGGCCTGGTCGACCACCACGGGAACGTTGGTCTCGTTGAACCAGCGCTCGATCGGGTGCGGCTCGGGGAAGATATGCGCCGGCACGCGTTCGCGCGGCGCCAGGTTCTGCTGCTCGCAGAGGAAGCCGGCCGTCCAGAGATGGTCGACCGCATGGTCCCAGCCGCGGTGCATGACGAAGCCGATCCGGCGGTAGCCGGCGGCCATGACCTTCTGCATCGCGAGCCGGATGATGTCGCACTGGTTGTTGGTGACGTTGTGCAGCACCGGCTGGTGGGGAAAATAATCGATCTTCACCGCACTGAAGTTCTGCCAGTCGAACTGCAGCGCGTCGCCCATCTCGCGGCCGTGCGAGGCGATGATCAGCCCGTTGATGCCGCGCGAGTACAGCATCCGGCTCAGGCGGCCCTGTGTCAGGCCCGGTTCGCGCATCCAGAAGTGCTCGAGCTTGTAGCCGAGCTGGTTGGCCTTGGCCTCCGCGCCGGCATAGAAATCAGGGTGGGCCGTCACCTTTTTCCAGCCCCAGCAGGTCGCCCAGTTGGTCACGTAGGCGAGCGTCGGCATGTTCCGCCGCTCCATCACCCGGCCGCGATACGAGATCAGCGCGCGCAGCAGCGGATCGGGGCGGTAGCCCATTTCCTCGGCCAGCTTGTGGATGCGCTGCCGTGTCGATTCGGGCAGGCGCGGGTGGTTGCGCAGGGCGAGGGATACGGTGGTGACGTGCACGCCGGCTTTCGCGGCAATATCGGCCAGGGTAACGCGGCGATCATTCATGGGGTGCGTTTAATCCGGCAGGGTTCGCGGCCCAGCACAAGTCTATAGTTAGTATGCTCCCCAGATTGTCCGGGTAATATGCGCTGCGGAGACTGCCGTTTACTGTCGCCCAATTCCCTCCGGGCTGGCTCCCTGTGTCCTGATGAAATCTCCGCGTTCCCCATCGTTTCGCGTTCCGACCATCCGCTTCGAAGGCCCCGGTTCGGCCAATGCGCTCGCCTTCCGCCATTACAACCCCGCCGAGGTGATCGACGGGAAGACGATGAAGGAGCACCTGCGCTTCTCCATCGCCTACTGGCACGCCTTTCGCGGCGTCGGTTCCGACCCGTTCGGTCCCGGCACCATTGTCCGCCCGTGGGAAGCGGGCAAGGACCCGGTTTCCATCGCCAAGGCGCGCATGGACGCCGCCTTCGAGTTCTTCCAGAAGATCCAGGCGCCGTTCTGGTGCTTCCACGATCGCGACATCGCGCCCGAGGGCCAGTCGCTGGCCGAGTCGAACCGCAACCTCGACAAGCTCATCGCGCACGCCAAGGCGCACCAGAAGGCCACCGGGATCCGCCTGCTCTGGGGCACGGCCAACCTCTTCAGCAATCCCCGCTACATGTGCGGCGCCGCCACGAATCCCGACGCGCACGTCTTCGCCTACGCCGCGGCGCAGGTGAAGAAGGCGCTCGAGGTCACGCAGGAACTCGGCGGCGAGAACTACGTGTTCTGGGGCGGCCGCGAGGGCTATGAGACGCTGCTCAACACGAACCTGAAGCGCGAACAGGACCACCTTGCCCGCTTCCTGCACCTGGCGGTCGACTACGCGAAGAGCATCGGTTTCAAGGGCCAGTTCCTCATCGAACCCAAGCCCAAGGAGCCGACCAAGCACCAGTACGACTTCGACGTCGCCAGCGGCATCGCCTTCCTGCGCACCTACGGCCTCGACCGCCATTTCAAGTTCAACATCGAGACCAACCACGCCACGCTGGCGGGCCACACCTTCCAGCACGAGATCGAGGTGGCGGCCGCCGCCGGCATGCTCGGCAGCATCGACGCCAACGCCGGCGACCAGCTCCTCGGCTGGGACACCGACCAGTTCAACACCGACGTCCGCGAACTGACGCTGGCCATGCTCTCCATCCTCCAGGCCGGCGGCCTCGGCACGGGCGGCTTCAACTTCGACGCCAAGCTCCGCCGGCCGTCGATCGACGCCGAGGACCTCTTCCACGCGCACATCGGCGGCATGGACGCGTACGCGCTCGCCTTCAAGCTCGCGCGCCGGATCATCGCCGACGGCAAGCTGGCGGAATTCGTCGCCGCCCGCTACGCCAGCTATGATTCGGGCTACGGCCGCGACATCGAGACGGGCAAGGCCGACTTCCCCGCGCTCGAAAAACTGGTCCTGTCGAAGCTGGGCGAACCGACGCCGCGCTCCGGCAGGCAGGAATATCTCGAAAACCTGTTGATGAGCTACCTGCACGGCTGAGCCCGGCGCGCCCGGCCTCTACCCCATGCCCCCCACCGCCCCTGCCGCCGACGTGGCCGACCGGCCGCATCTCAACCCGGGGCTGCCGGTGGCGGAGCGGATCGATGCGCTGGTCGCGCGCCTGACGCTGCCGGAGAAGATCAACCAACTGTTGCACGAGAACAACGCCGTCGAGCGCCTCGGTGTGCCCGCCTACAACTGGTGGAGCGAGGCGTGCCACGGCGTGGGCCGCAACGGCCGCGCCACCGTGTTTCCCCAGGTGATCGGCCTCGGCGCCACCTGGAATCGCGCCCTGGTGCAGCGGGTCGCCGGCGTCATCTCCGACGAGGCCCGGGCCAAGCACCACGCGGCCGCCGCCGCGGGACGCCGCGGCCAGTACCAGGGCCTCACGTTCTGGACGCCCAACATCAACATCTTTCGCGACCCGCGCTGGGGCCGGGGCCAGGAGACGTTTGGCGAGGATCCCTATCTCACCGGCGAACTCGGCGCGGCCATGGTCCGCGGCCTGCAGGGCGACCATCCGCGCTACCTGAAGACCGCGGCGTGCGCGAAACATTACGCCGTCCATTCCGGCCCCGAGCAGGAACGCCACGGCTTCGATGCGCGCCCGTCGGCGAAGGACCTGCACGAGACCTACCTGCCGGCTTTCGAGAAACTCGTGCGGGCCGGCGTCGAGGCCGTGATGGGTGCGTACAACCGCACGCTCGGCGAGCCCTGCTGCGGCAGCCGCCTGCTCCTGGTCGACATCCTGCGCGGCCGCTGGGGTTTCAAGGGCCACGTGGTCAGCGACTGCGGGGCGATCGACGACTTCCATCATCACCACAAGGTCACGAAGAACGCCGCCGAGTCCGCCGCCCTCGCCGTCCGCCATGGCTGCGACCTCAACTGCGGCTGCACCTACAACGACCTGGTTGTCGCCGTGCGCGACGGCCTGGTCACCGAGGCGGAGATCGACGCCTCGCTGCGCCGGCTGCTCGCGACGAAATTCAAGCTCGGGCTGTTCGACCCGCCCGGCGACGTGCCGTGGTCGCGCCTTCCCCCGGAAATCGTCGACAGCGCCGAACACCGGCTGCTCGCGCGCCAGGCCGCCGCCGAGTCGATCGTGCTGCTCAAGAACAACGGCCTCCTGCCGCTGTCGCCCGACCTGGGCACCGTGCATGTCTGCGGCCCGACCGCGGCGAACACCACGGTGCTCGTGGGCAACTACTACGGCTTTTCCCCGCGGCTGGTCACCATTGCCGAGGGCATCCTGGAGCGCGTGGCGCCCACGTGCCGCTTCGTTTACCGGACTGGCAGCCCGCTCAGCGGGCCGATGTCGCCGGGCGTCAACTACACCTTCTCGACCGCCGCGGACAACGAGGTCACGGTCGCGGTGCTCGGGCTCGATCCCTCGCTCGAGGGCGAGGAAGGCGATGCGGTCGCGTCGTCCACCGGGGGCGACCGCGCCAGCATCGAGCTGCCCCGGGTCCAGCTCGATTTCCTCATCGAACTGCGCAAGCACGCGAAGAAGCTCGTGGTCGTGCTGACCGGCGGCAGCGCCCTCGCCGCGCCGGAGGTCCACGAGCTCGCGGATGCCGTCCTGCTGGCCTGGTACCCAGGCTGCGAGGGCGGCCGCGCGCTCGCCGACGTGCTGTTCGGTTATGCCGCCCCGTCCGGCCGCCTGCCGGTGACCGTGCCGCGTTGCACGGCGGACCTGCCGCCGTTTGGCGACTATGCCATGCGCGGCCGGACCTACCGGTTCGCCGACAAGGAACCGCTCTACCCGTTTGGCTTCGGCCTCGGCTACGCCCCGGTCAGCTACGGTCCGCTCGCGCTGAGCACGACGCGCCTCGCGGCGGGCCAGGAGGTCGTCGCGGCCACCACGGTTTCAAACCCGGGCGGTCGTCCCGCGGCGGAAACGGTGCAATGCTATGTCGTCCCGCCGCGCGAGTGGCCGGAGGCGCCGAAGGCCACGCTGGCCGAATTCAGGAAGGTCACCCTCGCACCCGGTGAATCGGTGCGGGTGGAGTTCCGGCTGCCCGCCGCCGCCTTCGCCCAGGTCGATGCCACGGGCCGCTCCGTCCATTTTCCCGGCGCCTACGGCCTCGTGCTCGGGCCCGCCGCGCCCGGGCCGCGGGCGCAGGCGCTCGGCGCGCCCGCCCCGGCCGCCGGCATGGTCCAGCTTGTGTAACGGCCCCGCGCCCCCGCTTTCGTCACCCCAACCCCCGCCCATGAACCTGCCACTACGCGAAAAGGTCGGCTACGCCCTCGGCGACGTCGCCACGAACTTCTTCTTCCAGTCGATGATCCTCTACCAAAACCGTTTCTATACGGACACGGTGGGGCTCTCGCCGGCGGTGATCAGCTTCATGTTCCTCATCGTCCGCCTGGCGGACGCTTGCTTCGACCCGATCATCGGCGCCATGGCCGACCGCACCAGCACCCGGTGGGGCAAGTTCCGGCCGTGGATCCTGGCCACGGCCATTCCCTTCGGCGCCATCTTCTGGCTCGTGTACATCGTGCCCGACGTCGGTCCGCAGGGTAAGGTCATCTACGCCTACGTCACCTACGTGCTGTTGATGATCCTCTACTCGGCCAACAACACGCCGTACTCCGCGCTGATGGGCGTGATGACCCCGGACGTGAGCGAGCGCACCAACATCGCCCGGTATCGCTTCGTCGCGGCCATCTTCGGCCAGTTCGTCATCCAGACGGTGGCGCTGCCGATGGTCGACAAGTTCGGCGCCGGCAACGACGCGCACGGCTGGGCGGTCACGATGGCGATCTTCGGCGTCATCATGGTGGTCTGCAACCTGGTCGTTTTCTCCACCACGAAGGAGCGCCTGCTGCCGAACCCGGAGCAGAAGCCCTCGCTCAAGGAGGACCTGAGGAATGTCTTCAGCTGCAAGCCGTGGCTCACGATGTTCGTGCTCACCCTCGCCGTCTTCACGATGCTGGTCGCGCGCGGCACCTGCCTCTTCTATTTCTTCAGCTATTACCTGGAGCCGGAGGCCATCGGCCGCTTCCTCGGCAACTGGGGCCTGATGGCTACGCCCGGCGCCGAGGTCCACGGCCTGCGGGTGCTGCTGACGGAAAAGTGGTTCAACCTGCTCGTCCGCCCGGATTATTCCAACGCCGTGGCCGTGGGCTTCAGCTTCTTCAACGACCTCGGCTCGGTCGTGCAGATCTTCTTCATCCCGCTGTCGAAACCGTTGTCCGACCGCTTCGGCAAGAAGGCGGTCTTCCTCGCCGGCGTCGCCGTCACGACCCTGGCCACCGCGAGCGTGTTCTCCGTCGGCCCGACCGACCTCACGAAGATGTTTTGGATCAGCGTGCTTTGGTCCGTGGGCTGGGGCCCGACGATTCCGCTCCTGTGGGTGATGATCGCCGACGTGGCCGACTATTCCGAGTGGCAGACCTCGCGCCGGGCCACGGGCTTCATGTTCGCCGGCATCCTCTTCGCCCTCAAGGCCGGCCTCGGCCTCGGTGGCGCCGTGGCCAACTGGATCATCGGCGGCTACGGTTACGTCGCGAATGCGAAACAGACCGAACATGCCCTGCTTGGCATCCGGCTGGGCGCGTCGTTCTACCCGTGCCTCCTGCTCGCGCTCGTGCTGATCTGCCTCGCCGTCTACCCGATCGGCAAGGAGCTCAACCTGCGCATCCAGAACGAGCTCACGGACCGCCGCAAGAAGATCGCCGCCACGTAAGGCGCCCGGCCCGGTGGCGGCCGTTCAGCACCGCCCGCCATGTACCCGTTTTCCGGCACCGCCCCGACCGGCCTTCCTCCGGTCGGTGCGGGAACAATGCCATCATGAATTGGACCATCCTCCCTCCCTTCCCCGGCCTGCTTGCGGACATCCTGGCCGGGTGCGCCGCGGCGACCGTTCACGCCACTCCGCCGAGCGCGCGCCCCCGCATTCGGCCTGAAAAAACACGCGGGAATGCGACGAGCTCGCCGTTTGGCCGGGTTCTCGAGCCAGCCTACGCCGACGCACCGTGCCCTCGATTTCGTCCCAGACATGTAGCAACCTCCTTGTCGGCGATGCCACTCAGGGACGCGGTTTGGGACATCCCGCATTGCCTGCAAGCAGGCCCTTCCATCCAACTGACATGATCAACGCCCAGCTACCGCCGTTGTCCGCCCGTGTGCGCTCCAGCTTTGCCCGCTGGCTTCTCCCCGGCCTGATCGCATTCGTCCTCACGGCCACGGTGCACGCCGAGGACGGTTACCGGCTCTGGCTGCGCTATGATCCGATCACCGACGGCGTCCGCCGCGAACACGATCGCAAGGAGCTCGGCCGGGTGCGGCTGCAGTCGCCGTCCGGCGCGCCCAGCGCGACCACCGCCGCCGCCCGCGACGAACTCGTCACCGGCCTGCGCGGCCTGCTCGGGACCGACGTCGCCATCGCGCAGGAGGCGGAGGCCGGCGCCGGCGCCATTCCGGTCGATGGCTACCGGCTTCGCCGCGACCCCGCCGATGGCGTGACGATCCAGGCCTCGACGGATCTGGGCTTGCTCTACGGTTCCTTCGCCCTGCTCCGCCTGGTTCAAACCGGGGAAACCCTGAACGACCTCGACCTCACCAGTGCGCCGAAAATCCAGCGCCGGCTGCTCAATCACTGGGACAATCTCGATCGCACGGTGGAACGCGGCTACGCGGGCTTTTCCCTCTGGGAATGGTTCTACCTGCCCGACGTCCGCTCGCCGCGCTACCGCGACTACGCGCGGGCCTGCGCCTCGATCGGCATCAACGGCACCGTGCTCACCAACGTCAACGCCGACGCGCAGATTCTCACGCCGTTCTACCTGCAGCGCGTGGCGGCCCTCGCCGATGAATTCCGCCCGTATGGCGTGCGCGTCTACCTGACCGCCCGCTTCAGCGCCCCGATCGAACTCGGCGGCCTGAAAACCGCGGACCCGCTCGATCCCGGAGTCGCGGCGTGGTGGCGGGCCAAGGTCGACGACATCTACCGCTACATCCCCGACTTCGGCGGCTTCCTCGTGAAGGCCAACTCCGAGGGCCAGCCGGGGCCGCAGGACTACCACCGGACACATGCCGACGGCGCCAACGTGCTGGCCGACGCGCTCGCACCACACGGCGGCATCGTCATGTGGCGCGCGTTTGTCTATTCCGCCGACAACAACGAGGATCGCGTCAAGCAGGCCGACAGCGAGTTCGCGCCGCTCGACGGGAAGTTCCGCCCCAATGTCGTCGTGCAGATCAAGAACGGCCCGCTCGACTTCATGCCGCGCGAGCCGTTCTCCCCGCTCTTCGCCCACATGCCGCGCACGCCGCTCGCGGCGGAGTTGCAGATCACGCAGGAATACCTCGGCCAGTCCCTCCAGCTCGCCTTCCTTGCGCCGCTGTGGAAGGAGGCGCTCGACGCCGACACCTACGCCGGCGGCCCCGGCGCAACCGTCGGCCGGATCGTGGACGGCAGCGTCAACCACCACACGCTCTCCGTCATTGCCGGCGTGGCCAATACCGGCACCGATATCAACTGGACCGGCCACCCGCTGGCCCAGGCCAACTGGTACGCCTACGGCCGCCTTGCCTGGGACCACGCGCTCAGCGCCGAGACCATCGCCCGCGAGTGGACGCGGATGACCTTCGGCCCGGATGCCGCCACCGACGCAACCATCGAGAGGATGCTCCTCGGCTCGCGCGAGACGGTCGTCAACTACTCGATGCCGCTGGGCCTGCACCACATCATGGCCACCGGCCACCACTACGGCCCCGGCCCGTGGGTGGGCAACCTGGAGCGAGCCGACTGGAACCCCGTGTATTATCACCGTGCCGACGCGCAGGGCCTCGGCTTCGACCGCACCGCCACCGGCTCCAATGCCCTCGAGCAGTACGCGCCGGAGTGGCAGAAGCTCTGGGGTGATCCCGCCACGTGCCCGGAGAACCTGCTGCTCTGGTTCCACCACGTTCCCTGGGACCACCGCATGAAGTCCGGCCGCACGCTCTGGGATGAACTCTGCCGGCGCTACCAGCAGGGCGTCGATGAGGTCCGCGCGATGCGCCGCGCGTGGGAGGGTCTCCAGGGCCGCATCGACGACGAGCGCTTCGCCGCCGTGCAGCAGCGGCTGGCCCGACAGGAGAAGGACGCCGTCGACTGGCGCGACTCCTGCCTGCTTTATTTCGGCACGTTTTCGAAACGCCCGTTGCCGGCCGGCGTCGAAGCCCCGGCCCATCCGCTCGAGTACTACGAATCGATCCAGTTGAAGAACATGCCCGGACACTAAGCACCAAATTGGAGGCGGGGTGTCCTCACCCCGCGGG
>DASZXO010000085.1:0-1998 GCA_035545835.1 Lacunisphaera sp. | reverse complement strand
GCCTTGCTGGAGTAGACGTGCCGCTCGTTCTTGGCCTTGTCGTTGACGTACCCCCACTCGCGAACCACGTCGTCGATTTCCAGGACCCCGTGCGCGGCCACGGCGCGGGTCGCCCACACGCGAACGTTCTCGTTGGGGTTGTTCAGCTGCTCGAAGTACGGCGAGGCAAACAGATAGGCGGCGCTGACCAGCAGCCAGGCGGCGTGGCGCCGCAGCGCCGGCCTCGGGTTCCGCACCATCCGGGCGGAGGGTACCAGATCGCCCTCGATCCGACGGGGACCGGAGCGGCGCTACCGGCGGCTGGCCTTGCGCGGTCCGAGCCGCTCTTCCAGGCGATCGAGCTCGGTGTCGAACAGGCTCGAGCTGAACGGAAACAGCGTGACGTTCGCGGCGCCCGCCATCAGGGCCGGCTTCTCCACCGCGTCGGTCATCGTCGCGGTCCCGGCCACCACGCGCGACCGGCGGCCGGCCCGGCTGTTCAGGCTGGACAGGACGTGGCACGCATCGAAGGCGTGAACGTTCGCCAGCCCCAGGTCCAGAAACGTCAACTCGGGCCGGTAGCGCTCGGCCAGGCACAGGCCGATCGACATACCGGTCGCGACCATTCCGCCGAGGTCCGGGTGGCGTCCCAGCGCCTGCCCCAGCTCGGCCCGCCCTTCGCCGTTGGAGGACACCAGCAGCACGACGCCCCGCCCCCCGGCCTCGAACTTGGCGCTGTCCAGGGCGAACAGCGAGGCGTCGCTCGCGACCTCCAGCGGCTCGGCGCGGCCGGCGCCCCGCTTCTTCTTGTCCCCTTCGGGTTTGGCGGAACCGGCCAGCTGGCGGTGCGCCTGCTCGACCGTGAGCGTGCCCGACGCCATGGCCACGAGCAGCATGGTCTCCACGTCCAGAGCATCCGCCAGCCGGACCAGGTACTCGGCCCGATCGACGTACATCTGCCCTTCTTTCCAGCGAACGGCGCGCGAATGCTCGAATCCAAGGATGTTCGCCAGGTCACGTTCCCGGGTGTCGGGCCCGCGCAGCTCGCGCAACCGCTCCATACAGAATTTCCAGAGCTCTTTTGACGGAGGATGTCGAAGCATTTTCATCGCTTTGCTCGCTGCGGCACGTCCACTCTAGGCAAGTGCATCCTGATTGCAAACCCCGTGTAACCGCACGTGGTTCCGCCGGGGATTTCGCGTAAATGAGCCAAAATTCAGTCGCTATTTGTAGTCACGACTCTGTAGCCCGGTGACCGAGAGAAACCCTTTTTAACCACCGCGGGCAAGATTTTGCTTGCCGCTTTGCAAAATTTCGCTTTGGCCAAAAAACTGTGGGCCGGCACACGGGTAAGCGCCACCATCTCGTTCGTAAATTTTTAGTCGCCGGCCGGATCTGCCGTAGTCTGCCAACGCGCATGCTGCGTCATAGACGGGTGTGGGTTTCAGGAATGGCACTCCTGGTGCTGGGACTGGGCTGCGGGATCGCGATACGGCGCGACCTGTCGACCGTGCCGCCGGGGCAGGTCGGGTTCGATGACATGTGCGGGCTGCAGGAATACTTCGACGCCCTGGAGATCAAGACCTCGCCCGCCCCGCGCATCGTCAGCGCCCTGGATCTGGAGGGGGAAAGCGGGGGCAAGCAGATTCGCGGTGGCAAGGAGAAGTTCGAGTTCTCGAACGACTTCCAGTTGAAGACGCTGCGCCGCGTGCTGCACGAGAACTGGCGGCGGCTGCCGGACAAGCTGGACACGGCCGACAAGATCGAGCTCGAGGTCCGCTGGTCCGAGAAGGCGGCCGCCAAGCGGGTGACCACCGACGGAACCTCCGAGCTCACGATCGGGACCGAGACGTTCGATCTGCCGTACCACCCCTGCCTGTCCGAGCTGCTGTACGGCGAGCCGCTCTACAAGCAGCGCCGGATCATCTGGGGGCTGCCGCTGCCGACGCCCCCGCCCGATGCCGGCGTGCCCGCGGCGCCGCCCGCTGTTCCCCCGGCCGCCTCGTCTCCGGACGCCGC
>DASZXO010000084.1:0-56449 GCA_035545835.1 Lacunisphaera sp. | reverse complement strand
ACGCGGCCGAGGCCGACGCCGAGGTTGGTCAGCGTGGCTATCTCCATCTCGAGCTCGTAATGGTAGGGGAATGGCTGGTCGTTGAATTTTCGTTTGGCCACGAGGAGGCACCAGAAGTCACAAAAACAAAAGGTTCCCAATCCTTTTTGTGTCTTCTAGTGACTCTTTGTGGCCATGCCCCCGGAAAAAATCACCAGCCTGCAGAACCCGCGCATCAAGCAGCTGGTCAAGCTGCGCGATCGCCGGCCGCGCGACGAGGCCGGGCTGTTTCTCGTGGAAGGCTACCGGCAGATTCGGCGCGCCCTGGAAAAGGGCGTCCGGCTGCAGGAACTCTATTTCAGTCCGGACTGGTTCCTGGGGGAGAACGAGCCGGCGTTGATCGAGCAGGCGCGGCAGGCCGGGGCGCAGCTGTTCGAGCTGTCGAAGGAGGCGTTCGCCAAGTGCGCCTATCGCGACCGGCCCGACGGGCTGCTGGCCGTGGCCCCGCAGTGGAAGCACACCCTCGATGATTTGAAACTGGGAGATCCGCCGTTTCTCCTCGTGGTCGAATCGATCGAGAAACCGGGCAATCTCGGCACGATCCTGCGGAGCGCCGACGCCGCGGGCGTCGATGGTGTCATCGTGTGCGATGCGGTCACGGACGTCTTCAACCCCAATGTGGTCCGTTCGTCGACGGGCGTGCTGTTCTCGGTGCCGGTCGTGCTGGCCGACAGCCAGGCGGTGCATGCCTGGCTGCGCGCCCGCGGTGTCCGGATCGTGGCGACGACGCCGGACACTCCGCACGTGTACACGCAGTCGGACCTGCGCGGCCCGCTCGCGATCGTGATGGGTAGCGAGCAATACGGGTTGAGCGAATTCTGGCTCAAGGAAAGCGACCTGCGCGTGCGCATCCCGATGGCCGGCCAAGCGGATTCCCTGAACGTGGCGATGGCCACGATCATCACGCTCTTCGAGGCCGTCCGGCAGCGAAGCGGGTGAAGCGGTGGGACGCGGCTCTCATCCATCCGTCGGCGGCCCAAGACCCGCGCTTTACCTTTCCTGTTTCAGCTGCGCGATCAGCTCTTCCGTGCCCGCGGCCATCGTGACACGCGGGCTGTATCCGAGATCGCGGCAGGCGGCGGAGATATCGAACCAATGATCCGTGGCCATTTCCTTCGCGACGAAACGGGTCATGGGCGGCTCGCCCGCCAGCGGCAGCACGCGCCAGAGCGCTTCCAGGATTCCGCCGGCGGCGTACGCGGCGCCGAGCGAAACGTGCGCAGTGATCTCCGGCAGGCCCACGCCGCGCAGCAGCCGGTTGATCCAATCCCAGAGCACGACCGGTTCGCCATTGGTGATGAAATAGGTGCGGCCGCCGGCGGGACCTGGAGGGCGGACGCCCTCGTCCGCCGCGCCGCGGGGTGAGGGCACCCCGCCTCCACGGGCGAGGGCCTGCTCGGCGAGCAGGTGCGCGTCGACCACGTTCGCAATGTGGGTGACGTCGACCCGGTTGCGACCATGGCCGATGATCTTCAGGCGGCCCTGGCGCGCGAGGGCGAGGACGCGCGGCACGACGTTCTTGTCGCCCGGACCCCAGACCAGGTGCGGCCGGAGCGAGACCGTGGCCAGGTCCTCGCCGTGCGCCGCCTGCACCAGCCGCTCGGCGGCCGCCTTGCTCGTCGGATAGGCGCACGGTGCCTCGGTGCAGAGCGGGGCGGATTCGTCGACGCCGGCCAGATCGCGCCCCTGGTAAACCACGCTGGGCGAGCTCGTGTAGACCAGGCGCGGCACGCGCGCGGCGCGGCACGCGACGATCACGTTGCTCGTGCCCTCGACATTGACATGGAAGAACTCGCGCGCCGGGCCCCAGACGCCGACGCGACCCGCGACATGGAACACCGTCGTGGCGCCGGTGCAGCCCCGCACCAGGGCGGCGAGGTTGTCGAGGTCGCCGACGATCACCTCGGCGCCGCGGGCGGCGAGTTCCGGCAGCGGCCGGCGACTCAGGGCGCGCACCGGCCGGCCGGCGGCAAGCAGGCGCGTGACCAGCTGGCCGCCGATGAAACCGCTCGCACCGGTGACGAAGGCCGCGCCGTTCATCGTTGGAGGGCGCGGGCCGGAACCTCGCGGCGGTCCATCTCATAGCCCGATTGGTCGCGGGCCCAGGCCGCGAGCTTCAGCCGGTGGATCTTGGCGTTGTGCCGCACATCGACGGGGAAATGAGGGTGGAGATAGGCCAGGCGGATGAGGTCGGTGTGGGGCTGGGCGGCGCCCAACGCCCGGAGTTCGCGCACGAGCTTCCGCCGCAGCGACGCGGTCGCGACGACCGCGCGCGAAACCGGCTCGACCACGATCGCGGGACGGCGGCCCTCGCGGCCGACACCGATCAGCGCCGTCCGGGCCACCCCGGGATGGGCGTTGAACACCGGCTCGACCTGTTCGGTGAAAAAGGTCCCATGGTTGGTCTCAACCCGCTCGGCCTTGCGGCCGCAGAACCAGAGCCGGCCGAAGGCGTCGAGATAGCCCGCGTCGCCCATGCGGTGCCAGACCGCGCCGGTCGGCGCGGAAACCTCAGACGCCAAAGCGCAAACGCCAACGCCGGAATCGGGCGATGGCAATTTGGTATCTGTTTGGAGTTTGGCATCTGGTATTTGGATTTTCGCCAAAGCCGTGGCTTCCGGCAGCCGGTCGTATTCGCGGGTCACGACCGGGCCGCGGACGATGATCTCGCCGACTTGGCCGACGGGCAGTTCACGCGCCTGCGCCAGCGAGGCGAGCGGTTCGTCGGTGATGGCGATGATCCTGACCTCGATCCCTGGAACCGGCCGTCCGACGCAGGTCCCGTGGCCGGAGGCGGTGGCCGCGGTAGTTCCAAATTCCAAAGGCCAATGGCCAAACAAAGCGGAGGATCCGGGGCTTGGGCTCCTGGCGTCAGGCGGGTGGAGGGGGGAGCTTGGCTGCCCCAGGACCTCCCCGGCGGAAATGGTGCAAAGCGGCAAAGCTTCCGTGGCTCCGTAGGGGCTGTGCGCCGTGCCGTTCGGCAGGATCCTTTGCACGTCGGCGAACAACGCCGGCGGGACCGGCGCCCCGGCCATCAGCACGCGGCGCAGGGACGGCAGCACGAGCTGGCGCTCCCCGCAGAACCGGCTGATCTTCCGCCACAGGGTCGGCGAGCCGAAGGAATTCGTGACCTGCTGCTGCCGGATGGCCTGGACGATCCTGGCCGGGTCAACCGCCGCGGGACGGCTGGGGTCGAGCTCCGGCACGATGGTCGTCATGCCGAGCGCGGGGTCAAAGAGCGCGAAGATGGGCAGCATCGGCAGGTCGACCTCGCCGGGCGCGATGCCGTAGGTGTCGCGCACGAGCCGCACCTGCGCGTCGAACATGCCGTGCTCATAGCAGGCGCCCTTCGGTGCGCCGGTCGATCCCGAGGTGAACAGCACCGCCGCCAGGTCGGTCGGCGCGACCGCACACGTGGCACCGGGTGGAGGCGTGGCCGGCCGGCCGGCGGCGCCCGGCCGGGAGACGGACCCGCCCACGGTCAGCCGGTTGGTGGGCGAGCCGGAAACCCAGATCCGGATCCCGACGGAGGCAAAGGCGGAGTGGAAGACGCGGCTCGTGAGCTGGGCCAGCGGGATCCCGAGCAACACGCGCGGGCGTGAGCGCGCGACGCAGGCGAGGAAGCTTTTCCGGCCCATGCCGGGATCGATGATCACCGGCACGGCGCCGAGCTTGAAGAGGGCGAAGGCCGAGGCGATGAGCGGCAGGCCCTGGCGGACCATGACAAGCACGCGGTCGCCGCGCCGCACGCCGCGCGCCGCGAGCTTCGCCACCCAGGCGTCGACCTCGGCGTCCAGTTCGGCGAACGACAGCGAGAGATAGTCGATCTCGCCGGCGCGGTCGCGTCCGCGGGGCACGCGGACGGCCGGGTGATCCGGCTGGCGCGCGGCCATCAGGGGCAGGTGGCGGGCGATGTTGGCGGAGTCGGTCAAGGCCGGACCGGGGGCGGCCCCGGAAAAGCTCAGCTGCGCCACGCCGGCTCGGCCTTGAGCAGCTTCGCCTGCCACGGCAGCAGGACGGTGTCGATGCTGGCGGGCTCGCGGGCGATCTGCACCAGCTGGGAGCGGGTGGCGATCAGCGTCGGGTCGAGATTGAGGTGGTGGGCGAGCCGGTCGCGGTCGGCCTTGAGCCGGTCCTGGCGGGCCAGCTCCTCCTGGGTCATGGCATTGAATTCGCGCCGCCGTTCCCGGCGGGGCAGCGACTGCGGGTCGGTGGCAAAGCCGCGGCGGACGGCCTCGGCCAGCGACGGGAACAGGCGGTCGTGGCGCCGGCCCAGGTTGACGCGCAGGACCTCGTCGATCGGCTTGCCGTCCTCGGCGGCGCGGGCGATGCGGCCGAGCAGCTCGTTGCCGGTGACCTTGAACGGCGGCGTGTTGATCTTCTCCGCCCATTGTTCGCGCCAGTGCCAGATGGCATGCAGCACGGCGAGGCCGCGGCCGCGCATCTTCTCGGACCCGTTGATCCGCCAGTCGTTGGCATCGGGCGCGGCAAATCCCTCGTGCGCGACGGCGATCTGCCACAGGCATTTCTGCTCCAGCCATTCGAGCCGGCCGAGGCGGACGAGGTTGGCGCGCAGCTGGTCGCGCAGGGCGGGAAGGTGGAAGACGTCGAGGGCCGCGTAATCGAGCATCGAGCGCTCGAGCGGGCGCTGGGACCAGTTCGCCTTCTGGTGGTCCTTGTCCAGCTGGACGCCGAAGTGCTGCTCGAGCAGCGCGGCGAGGCCGAAGCGGGGGATGTTCAACAATTGCGCGGCGAACATCGTGTCGAACAGCTGGCGCGGCTCGAACCGGCACAGCTCCCACAGCAGGCGCAGGTCGTAGTCGCTGCCATGCATGATGAGCGATTTGCCGGCCAGGCGCTGCCACAGCGGCCCGAGCGGCAGCCCGGCCAGCAGGTCAACGAGGTAGATCTCGCCGGCGGCG
Source organism: Lacunisphaera sp. (assembly GCA_035545835.1). Lineage (GTDB taxonomy): Bacteria > Verrucomicrobiota > Verrucomicrobiia > Opitutales > Opitutaceae > Lacunisphaera. The sequence goes on along the minus strand of DASZXO010000084.1, from coordinate 51,488 downwards.
AGCACCTGCAGGAGGCAGACCTGCGTGCGATAGCGGAAAAGGTTGTCGGCCTCCGTATCGAGTGCGACCTCGTCGCAGCGATCGAGCGCCTGGTGGAGCGGGGCCAGCTGCTCCGGATGGTCGATGAACTGGTAGTGTGGCGTTGAACTCAAGCGGCGCAAAAGGGTTACGGCTCCCAAGCCGAAAGGAAAGCGTCAATCAATTCCGGCAGCTCGTCGCTGTAGCCGCCCTCGAGGATGGCGGCCGCGGGCAGCGCGGCCTGGCGCAGCCAGCGGCCGAGCTCGGCGAAATCCTCCGCCTCCAGCGTCAGGGCGGTGATCGGGTCGCCGGCGTACGCGTCGAAGCCCGCGGACACGAGGATGAGCTCGGGTCTGAACGCGAGCACCTCGCCCCACGCGCGCGCGAGGGCCGCCCGGTGCTGGTCGCGCGGGGTGTGCGGGGCGACGGGGAAATTGCGGCAGTTGTCGAAGGAGGCGGTGCCGGTGCCGGGATAGCCGGGGTGTTGGTGGACCGAGGCGAAGAGCGTGCCGGGGACGCCGCGCAGGATGTCCTCGGTGCCGTTGCCATGGTGGGCGTCGAAATCCCACACCGCGACCCGCCGTCCGGCGGCCGCCGCCTGTCGGGCGGCGACGGCAACCTGGTTGAGGTAGCAGAATCCCATCGCCTGGCGCCGCGTGCAATGGTGGCCCGGGGGACGCATCAGCGAAAACGCCCGCTGCCCGGCCAGGGCGGCCGCGGCGGCGTCGAGTGCGGCGCCGACGGCGCGACGGGCGTGCGTGGCAATGCCCGGGAAATGGGGCGTGTCACTATCCAGATCGGGCGGACGGGAAATGCGCTGCAGCAGCTCCGGGGCATGGGCGGCCAGCAGCACCGCTTCGTCGGGCAGGCCGGGAAGCCGCCAGGTCCAGTCCGGATGGGCTTGGCGCAGGTGCGGCACGCTGCGCAGGACGCGCGCCGGCTGCTCCGGCCGCATGAACGAGCCATACTCAGCGCAAACTGGATCGTGGACGATGGTCATCAACATGTCCGCCTACGGACGGTGGGAGCTTCCCAGCCAAGCCGGATGGCGCGCCGCAGCAAGGCCGGATTGTCGCTCAAGATCGCATCGACCCCCCACCCCGCCAGCTCCCGCATGCGCGCCGGGTCGTTGACCGTCCAGCACCAGACCTTGAAGCCCTGGGACTGGAAGTGGCGCGGCCAGGCGGGCCCGCGAAGGGCGGCATGGTTGACGCTGACGCCGATGGCGGCGAGATCCGCCAGGCGGCGCCGGAGCGACGCGGGCCGGGCGCGGCCTTCCGTGATCAACATGCGCGGGATGCGCGGCGCGAGCCGCCGGGCCTCAGCCACGAGGGCCGGCGCGAAAGAAGCGAGGATGACGCCGCCGGCGGCCCGCGCGGCCCGAACGGCCGCGACCACGGGTGCGACCGCGACGCCGGTCTTCAGTTCGATTTGCACGAGGACCCGTCCGCGCGTGGAGCGCAGGACGTCGACAAGGCGGGGAATGGGCGCCACGCCCCGGACCCGCAGCGACGCGAGTTCGGGCCAGGCGCGGGCCGCAACCCGGCCACGGGCGCCGGTCAGGCGCGCCAGGCTGGAATCATGGAACACGACCGGCACGCCGTCGGCCGCGACATGCACATCGAGCTCGATGCCATCGGCCCCGGCCGCGACGGCGGCGCGGAAGGCCGGCAGCGTGTTTTCGGGCAGTTCGGCGGAAGCGCCGCGATGGGCGATGATGAGGGGACGGGCCACAGGGCTCCAGCCTGCGCGAAGGCGCCGGCTGACCGGGACATGAAATATCTTCCGCCGGCAAAGTCAGCCCCGATGCGCCCACGCGATTATTTTTGTCGGTTTTTGCGCGTATTTGTGGCCAAAACATCGGCATGAAGGTCGTTGTGCTCTGCTCCGGCGGGATGGACTCGGTGACCGCGCTGTACTGGGCGCGGCGCCACCACGGCGTCGCAGCGGTGCTCAGCTTCGACTACGGGTCGAAGCACAATCATCGCGAAATCCCGTTCGCGATCGAGCACGCGAGGCGCCTCGGCGTGCCCCACCATACGATCCGGCTCGACTTCATCGGCCGGGATTTCGCCTCGCACCTGCTGCAGGGAGGCGGCGCGATCCCGGAAGGCCATTACGCGGACGCCACGATGCGCCAGACCGTCGTGCCCTTCCGCAACGGCATCATGCTGGCCGCGGCGGGCGGCTGGGCGGAGAGCGCCGGCGCCCGGGGCCTCGTGATCGCCGCGCACACCGGGGACCACGCCATCTACCCGGATTGCCGCGAGGATTTCATGCGTGCGATGGGCGACGCGCTGCGCCTCGGCACCTACGCGGGCATCGAGTTGATCCGGCCGTTCATCGCGCTGGACAAGGGACGGATTGCCCGCGAGGGCGCGACCCTCGGGGTGGACTTTGCCCTCACCTGGTCCTGCTATCGGGGCGGCGAGATCCATTGCGGCCGGTGCGGCACGTGCGTCGAGCGCCGCGAGGCCTTCCAGCGGGCCGGCCTGGCGGATCCGACCGCCTACGAGGCGACGCCGCCGCTGCCGGGAAAACCCGGTTCAAATTAGCCACGAAGCACACGAAGGACGCGAAGTTGCATCCGAGCTTGGTCTTCGTGAACTTCGTGTGCTTCGTGGTGTAAAGACATGCTGATCGCTGAAATCTTCCATTCGCTGCAGGGCGAGGGCCAGCTCGCGGGCGTGCCGTCGGTATTCGTGCGCACGAGCGGCTGCAACCTGCGGTGCAATTGGTGCGACACGCCGTACGCCTCGTGGCAGCCCGAGGGGCGGCAGATGACGGTGGACGAGATTCTCGCGGCCGCCCGGCCGTTTCCCTCGCGCCATGTGGTGCTGACCGGCGGCGAGCCGATGATCGCGCCGGAGATCCGCGCGCTGGCGCTCCGGTTCCGCCACGACGGGTATCATATTACGATCGAGACGGCGGCAACGGTGGCGCCAAACGGCATCGCCTGCGACCTCGCCTCGCTCAGCCCGAAGCTGGCGCACTCCGCGCCCGACGGGCGGCTCGACGCGGCGTGGCGACAGCGCCACGAGGCGCTGCGCTGGCAGCCTGAGGTCGTGGCGCGCTGGCTGGCGTTCCCGGACTACCAGTTGAAGTTCGTCGTCAGCGCCGCCGGGGACCTCGACGAAATCGAGCGTATGCTGGCCGAGACCGGTGTCGTCGTGCCCCGGGCGAAGGTCCTGTTGATGCCGGAGGGCACCACGGTCGAGGCCTTGCGCGCCCGCGCCGGCTGGCTGGCGGAACTCTGCCGCGAGCGCGGTTACCGTTACGCGCCGCGGCTGCACATCGAGCTTTACGGCCACCGGCGGGGGACCTGAGCGATGCACACCCGCGATCCGCAGGCACCGGGCAGGAAGGTCTCGGTCGAGCTGCACGAGCTCGCCGAGCGCTTCCACCAGCACGAGGTGAGCGTGGCCGAGGTCATCGAGGTGCTGCATGAGCGCGCCTACACGCTGCTGATCATCATCATCGCCCTGCCTTTTTGCGTGCCGGTCACGCCGCCGGGGCTGTCGCTGCCCTTGGGCGTCGTCATCCTGATCATCGCCGCCGGGTTTGCGCTCGGGCGCGAGCCCCGGCTGCCCGCGCGCCTGCTGCGGTGGCGGCTGCCGCCGCGGTTCTTCGGCACCGTGGCGGAAGTGGCCAGCCGCATCCTGACGCTCCTCGAGCGCGTGTTGCGGGCCCGGTGGCCGGCGGTGACGGGATCGCCGCGGCGGGTGCGCCTGCACGCGGCGATGGTGGCCGTCGCGGCGGGCCTGCTGCTGATTCCCGCCCCCATTCCGCTGAGCAACACGCTGCCGGCGTTCGGCATCCTCCTGGGCACGGCCGGCACGATGGAACGCGACGGGCTCTGCGTGATCCTGGGCTACGTGTTCACACTGCTGGGCGCGGCCTATTTCGTCCTGATTGCGCTCATGGGCGCGCAAGCCTGGGAGTTGATCCGCGACAAGCTGGCCGGCGCCTTTTGAACGGGCGGGCGGCGCGCCCCGCGGAGGTCAGCAGCGCAACGCGATCTTGCCGAACTGGGCGGAAGCCTCCATGTGCCGCAGCGCGGCCTCCGCCTGCGCCAGCGGGAAGACGCGGTCGACGGCCGGGACGATCTTCCGGTCGGCCACGAAGGCGGCCATGCCTTGGAAATCGGCCGGCGAGCCCATGGTCGTGCCAAGGAGGTTGATCTGGCGGAAGAAACATTTCCGCAGGTTGAGGCCCGGCGGATTGCCGACGGTGGCACCGAAGAAAACGATGCGTCCGCCGGGTGCCGTGAGATCGATGAGCGGGTCGAAGGAGGCGCCGCCGGCGCTGTCGACGATGACCGCGAAGCGCCCCGCCTGCTGTTCGAGCGCGGCGGCCCAACCGGCCTCCCGATAATTGGCGCCGCCGCGCGCCCCCAGGGCGCGGGCCCGTTCCAGCTTCTCCGCCGAACTGGACGTGACCCAAACCTCCGCGCCGGCGGCGCGGGCGAACTGCAGCGCCAGCAGCGCAGTGCCGCCGCCGATGCCCGTGATGAGGACGCGTTCGCCGGCCTGCAACCGGGCGCGGGTGAACAGGGCCCGCCACGTGGTAAGACCCGCCAGGGGCAGGGCGGCGGCCTGCTCCCAGCTGAGATGGGCCGGCTTGGCCGCGAGATTGGCGGCGGGAACCGCGATCTTCTCTGCGAACGTGCCCGCATCCGGCAGCCCGAGAATCCGGAACTTCGGGCCCTGCGCGCGCGGATCGTCACCCCAATCGAGCGACGGGTTGATCATGACCTCACGCCCGACCCACGCGGTGTCCACGCCGGCGCCGACCGATTCGACGATCCCGGCACCGTCCGAACCGAGGATCATGGGTACCTTGATGCCGGCATACTGCCCGAGCTGGATCCAGAGGTCGCGGTGATTCAATGCGGCGGCCTTGAGCCGGACCACGGCCTGGCCGGCGGCGGCGACGGGATCGGGTTCATCGCGGAAAACCAACGGCTGTTTCGCTTCGGCAAGGACGGCGGCTTTCATGGGCGGGGAAGCTAGGCCGGCGCGCGGGCGAATGCAAACGTTGCGCCCGATCCGCGGGCATGGCATGCCTCGCGCATGAGCTCCACGCCCTCCCCTGCTTCTGGTGTCTCCGGAATCGGCCAGATCGCCATCACCGTCAGCGATGCCGCCAAGGCGGCGGCCTTTTATCGCGATGTCCTCGGCCTGAAGTTCCTGTTCGCTGCCGGACCGAGCATGGCGTTTCTGCAGGCAGGCAGCGTGCGGATCATGTTGTCGACGCCCCAGGGCCACGGCGAGGTCGGGAAGAATTCAATTCTCTATTTCAGGGTCTCGGGCGTTGAGGCCGTGCACGCGGCGGTAGTCGGGCGGGGCGCGGCAAATCTGCGGACTCCGCAGTTGGTCGCAAAGATGCCGGACCATGAGCTATGGATTGGCGAGGTGGCCGATCCCGATGGCAACCCCATCGGCTTGATGGAAGAGAAGCGCTGAGGCGAGCCGCACAGTGGCCCGCGAATCCGCGCACCACAGGCATCCGGCCGCTTGCAATGCCCGGGGCGGTGCGCAGCTTCCGAGGCCACCATGGAAACCACGCCCACAACGCCGGGACGCCGCCTGCACTACGGCTGGATCGCCGCGGGCGTGACCTTTGTCACGCTGCTGGCGGCGGCCGGCGCCCGGGCGACCCCGGGCGTGATCCTGCTGCCGATCGGCAATGAGTTCCAATGGAGCCGGGCGACGGTGTCCTCGATCGTCTCGATCAACATCTTTCTGTACGGTCTCATCGGACCGTTCGCCGCGGCGCTCTACCAGCGCTTTGGGTTGCGGCGAACGATGATGACGGCGATGGCGCTGCTGGGCACCGGCTACGGCCTATCGACGGTGGCGACCCACTACTGGCAGTTCGCGGTACTGTGGGGAGTCGTCGTCGGCACGGGCTCGGGCATGGCCGCGACCGTGCTGGGCGCGGCGGTGGCGAATCGCTGGTTCACGGCGCGCCGCGGCATGGTCATGGGCCTGCTGACGGCGAGCACGGCAACCGGCCAGCTGATTTTCCTGCCGAGTCTGGCCAAGGTGGTGACGGACCATGGCTGGCGCGGGGCACCGTGGGTGGTGACGATCGCGACGTTCGCGGCCATGCCCCTGATTGGCTGGCTGATGAAGGACGATCCGCGTGAGGTCGGCCTGCGGCCGTATGGTGAGACGGGGCCCGTTGAGACGGCGCCGGCGATGACCGGCAATCCGGCGAAGCGGGCGATCGACGTGCTGCTCGACGCGGTTCGCGTGCGCGACTTCTGGCTGCTGGCGGGTTCCTTTTTCGTCTGTGGCGCCAGCACGAACGGCCTGATCGGCACGCACCTGGTGGCGGCGGCGTTCGATTGCGGAATTCCGGAGGTGCGGGCGGCGAGCCTGCTCGCCTTGATGGGCCTTTTCGACCTGGCCGGGACGACCGCTTCGGGCTGGCTCAGCGACCGTTTCAACTGTCGTTACCTCCTCTTCGGCTACTATGGGCTGCGCGGGCTGTCGCTGTTGTTCCTGCCGTCGGCCTTGCTGGGGCCGGCCGCGGGGCTCGGGGTGTTCGCGGTCTTCTACGGGCTCGACTGGATCGCCACCGTGCCGCCCACGGTGCGGCTGACGGCCGATGTTTTTGGCCGCGAGCAGGCGAGCATCGTTTTCGGCTGGGTGGTCGCGAGCCACCAGGTCGGCGCGGCGTTTGCCGCCTACGCAGCCGGGGCGCTGCGCACCGTGACGGGCACCTACAGCCTGGCCTTTCTCAGTGCCGGCGCGCTGTGCGTCCTGGCGGCCGTCGCCGTGCTGCCCATCGGCCGCGGGCGATCACTGGTGCCGCAGCCGGCGGGGGCGTGAGGCTTAACGCCGCAACCGGGCCTGGAGCTTCCGCACCTCCGGGCTGATCGCGCCGCATTCGCTGCCGCAGCCCGGCTGCTTTCTCTTTTTCAGGAAAGAGCGCACCAGCATCAGCGCGGCACAGGCCACGATGGCGAGGGCGACGACGGTTTGAACGGAAGAGGACATCTCAAAAGCCGAGCGCGCGCCCGGTTTGGTAGATGATGAAACACACGACCCAGGCGGTGCCGGTCATGTAGGCAATCTGGAAGAGCGGCCAGCGCCACGAGTTCGTCTCGCGCTTCACCACGGCGACGGTGCTCATGCATTGCATGGCGAAAACGTAATAAACCATGAGCGTGAAGCAAACGAGCGGGGTGAAGAGCGGCGCGCCCCCGGGCCAGCGCGCGGCGCGCAGCGCATCGCGGATCGGCGCCGTATCGTCCGGCCCCGACTCCACGCCGAAGATGACGCCCATGGAGCTGACGAACACCTCGCGGGCGGCGAAGGAGGTAACGAGCCCGATGCCGATCCGCCAGTCGAAGCCGAGCGGCTTGATCACCGGTTCGAGCAACCGCCCGGTCTGGCCCGCGAAGCTGTGCTCGATCTGGGCCTCCGGTGGCGCGGCATGATCGGGCAGCTTGGGAAAGGTCGTGAGGAACCACAGCACGATCGAGATCGCGAGGATGATGGTGCCGGCGTTCTTGAGGAAGAGCCAGGCGCGCTCGAACATCTGGCGCAGGATCTCCTTGAGGTGCGGCGGCTGGTAGGGCGGCAGCTCCATGATCATGAGCGGCGGCGCACTCTTGAACAGCGTGCGCTTGAACAGCCAGGCGAAGCCGAAGGCCCCGCTCGTGCCGAGCAGGTACATCAGCAGCATGATGCCCACCTTCGTCGTCACGGGCACCGTCTTGCTCGGCAGCAGGGTCGCGATCATGAGCAGGTAGACGGGCAGCCGCGCGGAGCAGCTCATCAGCGGGGCGACCAGGATCGTGACGAGCCGGTCCTTGGCGTTTTCGATCGTGCGCGTCGCCATGATGCCCGGAATCGCGCAGGCATAGGAGCCGAGGAGCGGGATGAACGACTTGCCGTGCAAGCCGACCTTGCTCATCGGCCGGTCCATGAGGAAGGCGGCGCGCGCCATGTAGCCCGTGCTTTCGAGCAGCCCGACGAAGAAGAACAGGATCAAGATCTGCGGCAGGAACACGACGATGCCGCCCACGCCGGCGATGACGCCGTCGGTCAGCAGGTCGCGCAGGTCGCCCGCCGCCATCGCGCCCTTCACCCACTCGCCGAGCGCCGCCATGTGGCCGTCGATCCAGTTCATCGGGTATTCCGCCAGGGTGAAGATGGAGAAGAACATCAGCGCCATCACGGCGGCGAAGAACAGCCAGCCCCAAATCGAGTGGACGAGGATGGCGTCGATCCGGTCGGAGACCGAAGGCCCCTGCTCGCGGGTGTGGCGGAGGACCCCGGCGCACAGCGGCTTGATCGCGTCGTAGCGCGAGCGGATCAGCGTGCCGGACCAGTCGGTGCCGTCGGCCGCCCAGCGGCCCTGCCAGGCCGCGAGCACGGCGGTGGTGCGGGCGCTGAGCGCTTTCGAACCCGCGACGCGGACGCCTTCCGCATCGGTGAGGAGCAGGAGCGCCTCGGCGCGGGCGACGAGCGGGGGACGGCCATCGGCGTCGGTCAACGCGGCCTGCAGCTCGGCCACGGCCGGTGCGATCGGCGCCGGCACGTCCCAGCGGTGGCGCGCGAGCGGCAGTTCGATCCGGCTCATCGCGAGCTTGAGCTCGACCAGGCCGCGGCCGTTGACCGCCTCGCAGGGAATCACCGGCACGCCGAGGGCCGCCTCGAGCTGGCGCGGGTCAAGCTGGAGGCCGGCGTCGGCCGCCACATCCATCATGTTCAGGGCGACGATGAGCGGCCGGCCGAGATCGAGGATCTGGTGGACGAGGTAGAGGTTGCGTTCGAGATTGGAGGCGTCGACGACGCAGATGATGCGGTCGGGTTGCGGCGTGTCCTCGCGGCGTCCGAGGAGCACGTCGCGCAGGACGGCCTCGTCGGGCGAGCGGGCGGCGAGCGAGTAGGCGCCGGGCAGGTCGATGATCTGGATCGGCTGGCCGTGCTGGGACCAGGCGGTGCCGATCTTCTTTTCCACGGTGACGCCTGGATAATTGCCGACCTTCTGGCGCAGGCCGGTCAGGGCGTTAAAGAGCGTGGTCTTGCCGCAGTTCGGGTTGCCCACCATCGCATAGACGGGCAGGCGGTCCGGGGTCGCGGAGCGCTTCTTGCCGGGAAGCGAAATATGCGGAGGCAGGATCACGGCGCGAAGGCGTGGCAGGGCCGGACGGCCGGCGTCGGGACGACGACCGGTGGAATCAAGGTGTCGGAGCGGCGCCGTGGGGCCGGAGCCCGGCCGTCCCCGCGATCGAGCCTAGCGCCGGGAGCGGCTCGACCAGGATCGCCTTGGCGGCGTCGTGGTTGAGGGCGATGCGCGTGCCGTTCACCTGGCAGAGGCTGGTGGTATGGCCGGAGATCTTTTTCACCAACGCGGCCTCGCCGAAACCCATTTCACGGAGGCGCTGGGCAAAACCATCATGACCCCGGATCTCGCAAATCCTCGCGCTGGTGCCCGGCGGAAGCTGGCAAAGGGGCGAGAGCTGTTTGCGGTGTGGCACTGGGGATGAGACTTAGTATCAAAAGAGAAGCACAATTGAACCCAAGGTCAACTGCACAACTAACCAATTCTCGGTAAGGTTTTTACCTACGACGGCGTTTTACAGCGAGCTGGACGCCGGCGAAACGCACCAAGTGCTGCAGGTGCTCGAATTCGTTCGGATCCATCGTCTTGGCCTCGCGGATATTCTGCTCAGCGCGCCGCATGGCTTCCTCCACCGCGCGCTCGTCGATCTTCGCTTCGTCGATGGCGTTTTCGGCGAGCACGCGGACGGAGTCGCCCACGATCTGGGCGAAGCCGCCGCTGATGGCGAGGAAATGCGTCTGGCTGCCCTTCGTCACCCGCAATTCGCCATCGGCGACCTGCGTGAGCAGCGGGATGTGTCCCGGCAGGATGCCGATCTCGCCCTCGACGGTCGGGACGACGACGGAGTCAATGGTGTCGGAGTACACCTTGGCTTCCGGAGTGACGATTTCGAGAGTTAGGGGCATTTGTTCGAAGTATTAAGTATCAAGAAACAAGTATCAGGATGAGGACTCCGGGAATCTTGTTACTTGGGCACTTGGTCCTTGTTACTTCTTTCCGGCGGCGGCGAGGACCTCGTCGATGCCGCCCTTCATGTAGAAGTCGGGCTCGGCGACGTCGTCGAGCTGGCCGTCGAGGATCATCTTGAAGCCCCGGACCGTGTCCTTGACCGAAACATATTTGCCGGCGGTGCCGGTGAACACCTCGGCGACGTGGAACGGCTGCGAGAGGAAGCGCTGGATCTTGCGCGCGCGGTAGACGGTGAGCTTGTCCTCGGGCGACAACTCATCGAGGCCGAGGATGGCGATGATATCCTGCAGGTCCTTGTAGCGCTGGAGCACGCGCTGCACTTCGCGCGCGACGTGGTAGTGTTCCTCGCCGACGACGTCGGCCTGGAGCGCCTTCGACACCGAGGAGAGCGGATCGACGGCCGGGTAGATGCCGAGCTCGGCGATGGCGCGCTCGAGCACGATGGTCGAGTCGAGGTGGGCGAAAGTGTTGGCTGGGGCCGGGTCGGTGAGGTCGTCCGCGGGCACGTAGACGGCCTGGAACGAGGTGATCGAGCCCTTCTTCGTCGACGTGATGCGCTCCTGGAGGATGCCCATCTCGTTGGCGAGGGTCGGCTGGTAGCCGACGGCGGACGGCGAGCGGCCGAGGAGCGCGGACACCTCGGAGCCGGCTTGCGAGAACCGGAAGATGTTATCGATGAAGAGGAGCACGTCCTGGTTCTTCTCGTCGCGGAAGTACTCGGCCATCGCCAGGGCGGAGAGGCCGACGCGCATGCGGGCGCCCGGGGGCTCGTTCATCTGGCCGTAGACGAGGGCGACCTTCGACTTCGCGATGTCGTTCTGCACGATGACGCCGGACTCGGACATCTCGTGGTAGAGGTCATTGCCCTCGCGGGAGCGCTCGCCCACCCCGGCGAAGACGGAGTAGCCGCCGTGCGCCTTGGCGATGTTGTTGATGAGCTCCATGATCACGACCGTCTTGCCGACGCCCGCGCCGCCGAACGCGCCGACCTTGCCGCCCTTCACGAACGGGCAGATGAGATCGATGACCTTGATGCCAGTCTCGAGGATGGTGGCCTTGACGTCCTGGTCGACGAGCTTCGGGGGCTCGCGATGGATCGGGTAGCGCTTCTCGTGCGGGACGGGCCCCTTGTTGTCGACCGGGTCGCCGGTGACGTTGAAGATGCGGCCGAGCACGCCGGCGCCGACGGGCACCGAGATCGGGGCGCCGGTGTCGGCCACGGGCATGCCGCGCTTCAGGCCCTCGGACGAGGACATGGCGATGGTGCGGACGAGGCCTTCGCCCAGGTGCTGCTGCACCTCGAGGGTGAGCTTCTCCTGCTTGCCGGAGACGGCGAACTCGACGGTGAGCGCCTGGTATATGGGCGGGACGGCGTTCTGGTCGAATTGGACGTCAACGACGGCGCCGATGACCTGGACGATTTTTCCTTGGTTGCTCATGACGGAAACGGGCTGCGGGGATGGGGTTTTCGAAATCAGGCGGAGGCCGCGAACTGGGCGGCGGCGATCTCGAGGATTTCCTGCGTGATGCCGGCCTGGCGGGCCTTGTTGTATTCGAGGGTGAGGTCGCCGATCAGCTTGGTCGCATTGTCCTTGGCGGTCTTCATCGCCACCATGCGGGCGCTGTGCTCGGAGGCCTTGGCGCTGAGGATCAGCTGGTAGATGTAGCGGTTGACGTAGAACGGCAGCAGCGCCTCGAGGACGCTCTGCGCGTCGGGCTCGAAGAGCATGCCGCGGACATCCGCCGCCGGCTTCACGCCGGTCTCGGCGTGCAGGTGCGCGAGGAAGTCGGCGACGTTGGTGAGCGGCAGGACCGGGCGGTGGATCGGCTCCTGCACCAGGGTGTTCTTGAAGCGCGGGTAGATCACCTCGACGGTATCGATCGTGCCCTCGAGGTAGAGCTTGATCATGAACTCGACGACGGTCTTCACCTCGGCGAACGCGACGCGGTCGGAGACGGTGAAATCGGCGACGATGTCGCGCTTGGTGCGGGCGAGGAACTGCGCGCCCTTGCGGCCGATGGCGACGAACTTCGCCGGGGCCTTCACATCGAGGACGAGCTTGAAGAGATTGGCGTTGAGCGGTCCGCAGAGGCCCTTGTCGGTCGTGACGACGAGGATGCCGCGGGTCTTCACCGGCCGCTGGAGAAGGAACGGATGCAGGGACTCGTCGACGCGGCCGGCGAGCGCCCCGAGCATCTCGGCCATGAGCACGGCGTAGGGGCGCCCGGCGATGGCGGCCTGCTGGGCCTTCTTCATCTTCGACGCCGCGACCAGCTCCATCGCCTTGGTGATCTGGCGGGTGTTCTTGACCGACTTGATGCGCCGGCGGATGTCGCGGGTGGAAGCCATGAATCAGGATTTCAGTCTTGAGCCTTCAGATCTGGAATCACTTAGCGGTGAAGGTGGACTTCCACTCGTCGCCGGCGGCCTTGAGGGCGGCCTCGATCTCGTCGGTGAGCTTGCCCTCGGTGCGGACCTTGGTGAGGAGATCGGCCTTGCGGGTGGTGAGGTAGTCCTTGAGTGAGTTGGCCGCGGTGACGATGTGCTTCACCTCGATCGAATCGAAGTAGTTCTTCTGGAGCGCCCAGAGGACGGCGGCCTGCACCTCGATCGCGATCGGGTTGAGCTGGGGCTGCTTGAAGAGCTCGACGATGCGGGAGCCGCGGTCGAGCGTGGCCTTGGTCTTGGCGTCGAGGTCGGAGCCGAACTGCGCGAACGCCGCCAGCTCGCGGAACTGGGCGAGCTCGCCCTTGAGCTTGCCGCCGACCTGCTTGGTGACCTTGATCTGCGCGGCGGAACCGACGCGCGAGACGGACAGGCCGACCGAGACAGCCGGCCGGATGCCCTGGTTGAAGAGGTCGGTCTCGAGGAAGATCTGGCCGTCGGTGATGGAGATGACGTTGGTCGGGATGTAGGCGGAGACGTCACCTGCCTGGGTCTCGATGATCGGCAGGCCGGTGAGCGAGCCCTTGCCGTCGAGGCGGGCGGAGCGTTCAAGCAGGCGGCTGTGGAGATAGAACACGTCGCCCGGGTACGCCTCGCGGCCGGACGGGCGCTTGAGGATGAGCGAAATCTGGCGGTAGGCGACGGCGTGCTTGGAGAGGTCGTCGTACACGATCAGCGCATCCATGCCGTTTTCCATGAACCACTCGCCCATGGCGGCGCCGGAGAACGGCGCGAGGTACTGGTTGGCGGGATTGTCGGCGGCGGGCGCGGCGACGATGATCGTGTATTCGAGCGCGCCGGCGTCCTCGAGCGCGGTGATGGTACGCGCGATGTTGGACTGCTTCTGGCCGCAGGCGACGTAGATCGAGTAGACCGGGCGGAAGTTCTTGTCGCCCGAGGCGAGGCCGACCTTGTTGATGCGGGCCTGGTTGATGATCGTGTCGATGCAGATGGTCGTCTTGCCCGTGCCGCGGTCGCCGATGATGAGCTCGCGCTGGCCGCGGCCGATCGGGATCATCGAGTCGATCGCCATGATGCCGGTGAGCAGCGGCTGGGAGACGGATTTGCGGACGATGATGCCGGGGGCGATCTTCTCGACCGGGTAGAATTCCTTCGCCTCGATCGGGCCCTTGCCGTCGACCGGGCGGCCGAGGGCGTCGACTACGCGGCCGAGCAGGCTCTGGCCGACGGGCACGGAGAGGAGCTTGCCGGTGGTCTGGACCTCGTCGCCCTCCTTCAGGGTGGAGACGTCGCCGAGCACGACGCAGCCGACCTCGTCCTCCTCGAGGTTGAGCGCGATGCCGATGGCCCCGCCGGGGAACTGCACCATCTCGTTGTACATGACGTCGGAGAGGCCCTCGATCTTGGCCACGCCGTCGGCGACGGTGCGGATGACGCCGGTGTTCTTCTTGACCGCCTTGGTGGAGAGCCTGGCGATCTGTTGTTCGATTTGTTCGATGACGTTGCTCATCGGGAAACTGGGTTAGGGCTGCGTGGGGTTCAGGTGGAGGCGGAGGAAAGGGCGGCGAGCTGGCCGGCGACGGACGATTCGTAGACATCGGAGCCGACGCGGATGCGCAGGCCGGCGAGGAGCGCCGGGTTGGGCTGCGCCGTGGCGGTGATGGGGCGGCTATATTTCCTGGACATCGCGCCCTCGATCAGCCGGAGCGTGGCGTCGGCCACCGGGCCGGCGTGCTCGACGCGGGCCTGCGACTTGGCGATCTCGGCGGCGATGTAGCGGTGGTAGGCGCGGAGCACCGCGAGCGGATGGCGCGGCGAAGTCTGCTCGATCCAGCCCAGCACGCCGGCGACCTGGTCGGCCGACACGGAGCCGTCAACGATGCTCAACCGGAAGAGCTGCTTCGCGAGGCGCTTGGTCTGTTTGTCGGCGGCCATGAAGGGTGAGTGCTGGGCAGTGGGCGATCAGCCGGGCCTCAGAGGGACGAGAGCTCCTTGGTGGCGGTGTCGTTGTAGGCGGCGCGGTCGGCATCGCTGAGCTTCTTCGCGAGGACGCGCTCGGTGGTGGTGACAACGAGGCGGGCGATCTCGGTGCGCGCCTGGTCGAGCATCTTCTTGTGCTCGAGTTCGGTGGCCTGGCGGGCCTTCTCGACGACGTCGGCGGCGCGCTGGACGGCTTCGACCTGCTGCTTGTCCGCGAATTCCTTGGCGGTCCGCCGGGCCTCGTCGACGACCTTCTGGGCGTCGAGCTGGGCCTGCTTGACGATGTGGGCGGATTCCTGGGCGGCGGCGGCCAGGCGCGCCTGGGTCTCCTCGGCATTCTTGAGGCCGGCCTCGATCTTCTTGTTGCGCTCCTCCATCGTCGAGATGGTCGGCTTGATGCCGAACTTGTAGAGCACCCAGAACAGGATCAGGAAGCTGACGATCTGGAAGAGGATGTATTTCGGCTCGACGCCGAAATGCTCGAAGGTCTGCCGGAGGCCTTCGGCGGGGCCGGGGGGAGCGGCTTCAACCGTGGCGAGGAGGAGGGTCAGCATGACGGGGAAAGGGACTGGCGGCGCGGGGCGGACAGGCGGCCGCGCCGCCGGGAAGGAGTTAGCGGGCGAGGAACAGCGCGAGGATGCCGAGACCTTCGGCGAGCGCCATGCCGATGATGGCCTGGACGAGAATCTTGCCGGAGGCGCCGGGATTGCGCCCGACGGCCTCGGCGGCTTTCTGGCCGATGAGGCCGACGCCGAGGGCGCCGCCGAGCAGGCCGAAGGCGCTGGCGATGTTGCCGGTGATTTCAGCGAGGAGGAGGTTCATGGTGGGTGGGATTTGTTTTGGTTGCGGTTGCCGCCGTGCGCACGCGAAGCACGCTCCCGGCGGGAAAGGGTCAATGGTGGGCTTCGGCGGCGTGGCCGTCCTCGTGGGCGTGGTCGTCGCCATGATTGCAGAGGAGGCCGATGTAGACGGAAGTCAGCAGGGTGAACACCAGCGACTGGATCAGGCCGACCAGCAGTTCCATGAAGTAGAACACGAAGAAGAAGCTGGTGCCGTGGAGAAGGTTTTCGCCGCCGAAGATATTGCCGAAGAGACGAACCGAAAGCGTGAACGGCCGGATGAGGATCGAGAAAACCTCGATAAAGCCCACGAGCAGGAAAACGAGGCTGAGGAACGGGTAGAGCCAGGCGGGGGTGTCCTTCTTGTCGGCCTTGTTGCCGAACAGGTCGACCAGGATCATCTTCGGGCCGGCGAAGCGGAGCACGATGATGAGCCAGGCGCCGAAGGAAATCAGCGCGAGGGCGATGGTGCCGTTGAAATCCGAATTGAACGGGCGGATGAGCGGGCGCGTGATTTCGAAATGCCCCTCCACGTCATGGCCCCACCCCATCGTGCCGACCCCGGGGATGAGCCCCATCCAGTTGTGCACGAGAATAAAGATGAAGAACGTGACCAGCAGCGGGAAGGCGGTCGGGAAGGCCTTTTTGCCCACGATGGGCTCGAACAGGTCGCGCAATGCCTCCAGCACCGACTCGAACACCGCCTGGCCCTTGGTGGGAAACACCTGGGGTTTGCCGACGAGCACGAGGATGAACAGGATCAAAAAGGCCGAAATCGCCCAGCCGGTCACCATGCTGTTCGTGACCGCCCAACCATGCCCGAGATCGATCAGCCGCGCCGCCGCCGGGGCCACGCCCTCGCCTTCGCTGGCGAAGGCTGGCGCGGAAAGCGCCAGCGCAGCAAACAAACCGAGGGACTTTTTAACGGACATCATGCGGGGATTTGAAACTCCGGGGAGCGAAAAGGGCCGAATGTCGTAGGAGCGCCGCCAAGGGGGCGTCAACCCTCTAAAGTGAATGATTTAAGAGCGGGAGCGGAAATTAACGCGACCGACTCCCGGGCCGGTGGCGGCTAATACCAAGCCGGGCTTGCAGACCGGCCCCGGCGGTCCAGATTCGCGGCCATGGGCGAACGCCTGATTCCCGATATCCTGGCCCGCACGGAACCTCCGCGCCGGCCCAATGGTGAGCGGAAGCTGGCCCACAACGTCTTCATGCAGGCGACGTGGGCGTTGCTGGTGGCGGCAGCCCTGGTGCAGTTGTTTCTATTGGTCTGGCTGGATGTGATGTCCTGACGGCGACCAGGGAGTAAAAGCGGTCGGCCAGCGCCTGGAAGACCGTCTCGTGCTCCAGCGGCCAGGGGGCGTCCGGCTCCAGCCGCCAGGTGGACAGCTGCCGCACAAGGTCGGCCACGGTGTCGTGGTATTCGGCGTGGTCGGTGCGGAAATACAGACGTGCTCCGGGCGGCGCACGACCGGCGAGCGCCTCGAAGAACGCCGGCTGGAGGATCCGGTTCTTGTGATGGCGTTTCTTGGGCCATGGATCGGGGAACAGGACCCACGTTTCCGCCACGGTCACGCCGGCGGGAAGGCTGTTCAGGAACTCGCGGGCCTCGGCCTGGAGAAAATGGCAGTTGGCGAGCCGGGCGCGGGCCGCCTTGCGGCGGGCGCGCTCGAGGCGCGGCCCGCTGATATCGACGCCGCAACAGAGGCGACCGGGATTTTCGGCGGCATAACGGGCCAGGAAGTGACCATGCCCGCAGCCGATCTCCCAGACCATCGACCCGCCGGCCGGCAGCAGGCCGGCCAATTCCTGGCGCAAGGCGGCGCGCCGGCCGGCGATCAGGGCCAGGAATTCAGGTCGGAAAACCATGCCGACCTTGTGGCGCGCCGCCCGGGGCCGGGGCAACCCCGAAGCTCAGGATTTTTGCCGGCGCGGCAGGCGCAACCGGATGCTGAGCCCCTGCCCTTCGGGGCTTTCCGCCCAGACCCGCCCGCCGTGCAGCTGGACGATGTGTTTCACGATGCTGAGGCCGAGGCCGGTGCCGCCAGTCTCGCGCGACCGCCCCTTTTCCACGCGGTAGAACCGCTCGAAGATGTGCGGCAGGTCATTCGCGGGAATGCCCCCGCCGTTGTCGCGCACGAAACATTCCACCTCGTCCGGGCCGGCGGGCACCGCGCCGAGTTCCACCACCGAGCCCTTGGGCGTGTACTTCAGGGCATTGTCGAGGAGATTGCCGAACACCTGCATGAGTTTCTCCTCGTCCGCCTGGATGGTCCCGACCTCCGCGTCCACCCGGACGGCCAGCTGGTGCTCGGCGGCGGCCGGCCGGCGGCGATAATCGTCGGCCAGGTTCTCGAAGTATCCGGCCAGCGACACGGGGGCGAACCGCAGGCCCGGGGTGGCTGACTCGAGGCGGGAAAGCGACAGCAGGTCATCGATGATGGCGCGCAGCCTTTCGCCATGGCGCTGGATCGTGCGCAGGAATTTCTCGCGATCCTCGATGGGCATCGTGGCGTGGCCGTCGACGAGCGTCTCGATGTAGCCCTTGATGATGCTGAGGGGCGTGCGGAGTTCGTGGGAGGCGTTGGCGACGAAGTCGCGGCGGACGCGCTCGAGCTTGCGCTGGTTCGTCATGTCGTGGATCACGAACAACGCCCAGGGCGTCTTTCCATCGGGCGACGGGATCGGTGCGCCGGAGGCCTCGATCCAGATGGTGTTCTGGCCATCGACGATCTCGAATTCCTGGCGCGGGAGCGGCTGTCCGGCGCGGATGGCGCGGACAAAGTCGATGAAGGCGACGCTGCGGACGATCAGCTCCAGGCGGAGGTTCACGAGGTCGCGCGCGGCGGGAAAGATTTCGCGCAGCGCGCGATTCGCGAGGTGAATGTAGTTCGCGTCGTCCACGATCAGGACCGCCTCCCGCAGGTTGCCCAGGGTCGCCTCGAGCTGGGTCAACTGGCCGGTCCGCTGCTGGCGCAGGACGGAATTCTCGACGATGAGCCGGTTCACGTCCTCGACGAGCCGCCCCCACCCCGGGAGAAAGTTCGTCGCGCTTTCATCGTGGAGCAGCGGCTGGCTGTGCTGCGTCGCGCGACGCAAGGCCTCGAGCGCCCGGTCCTGCTTCCAGAGCAACCGGAGCAGGAAAAGCAGGGCCAGCGAGAGGACGACGAGCGCGAGGACAGTCATGCGGACAATTTCTTGTCCGCGATGCGATACCCCACTCCCCGGATGGTTTCAATCCAACCGGCCTCGGGGCCGAGCTTCTCGCGCAGGCGGCGGACGTGCGTGTCGACCGTGCGGGTCTCGATCTCGGTCGAATAGTTCCAGACATTGAGGAGGAGATGCTCGCGAGTCTGCACGCGGCCCTGCCGCTCCATCATCAGCCGGAGCAGCTTGAATTCGGTCGCGGTGAGCTCGAGGGGCGCGCCGTGGACGGTCACGCGATGCATTTCGCTGTCGAGGAGAATGTCCCCGATCTGGAGCCGAGCGGGCGCCGGCTCCTTCGGCGCGGCGACGCGGCGGAGGATCGATTCGGCGCGCAGGACCAGTTCCTTCGGGCTGAAGGGCTTTCCGAGGTAGTCATCGGCGCCGGACTCCAACCCCTCGATCCGATCGTGTGGCTCAGCCTTGGCCGTCAGGAAGATGATCGGCACGCGAGCGAGCTTGGGGTCCGCCCGCAGGATGCGGCAGATCTGGATGCCGCTCAGATGCGGCATCATTATGTCCAATATAACGAGATCGGGATGCAGCTGCCGGGCTTTGGCGATGCTCGCGGTCGCATCATTGAGGGATTCCACGTGGAACCCTTTTGCCTTGAGATGATAGGCAACCAAGTCGGTGACATCCGGCTCATCGTCGACGACGAGGATCTTCTTCTTGTCCATTGTCGCGGTGATAGGGCGCCTCGAATTGCGCCGCGAGTGAATTAGCCGGCGTCACGCGAATGTCACACCCTTATCACTTCGGGTTGAACCCGCCGCGAATCAGGCGCCATCCGGGGATGGTGATTTCGGCCCGGCGGCAATCCTCACCATGAGTATGCTGATGTCCGCGGGATTCACCCCGCTGATCCGGCTCGCCTGGCCGAGGTTGTCCGGACGAAGCTGCTGCAGTTTTTGGGCGCTCTCGCGCCGCATTCCTGGAATGGCCGTATAGTCGAGCCACGCCGGGATCCGAATTTTTTCCACGTCCTGCAGTTTCTCAATCTGCCGTCGTTCACGCTCCAGATAGCCGCGGTAAGCGACGCGATAAATGACCTCGTCCCGAATGGCCTCGCTCTCGAGACCGAATTCCGGCGGTAGCTCCGAAACCGCTCCGCCGCGGCGAAGGGCTTCGGCAAAGGTCCCGCCGACTGTCTTTGTCCTTTCCAAGGTATCCACCCAGTGTTGGACGCGTTTGGCCTTGTCTGAAATACGTTGTAATCTATTATTATTAAGCAACTTATATTTAGTTGCGTGGTGCGACAATCGGAGTTCGGCACTGCCATGATTGAACAGCAGCCTGTGCTCCGCTCTGCTTGTGAACATGCGATAGGGCTCGGTGGTGCCCTTGGTGACAAGGTCGTCGATTAGGACGCCGATGTAGCCTTCATGGCGGGCAATGATGAGAGGATCTTCTCCCCTTACCTTTCGCACCGCGTTCACACCGGCAACCAAGCCTTGGCCGGCAGCTTCCTCGTAGCCTGACGTGCCATTGATCTGTCCGGCGAGAAACAGATTCTCGACCTTTCGCGACTCCAGGGAAAGGTGCATCTGCGTCGGCGGGGCAAAGTCGTATTCGACCGCATAAGCTGGCCGCAGTAAGTGGGCACGCTCGAGTCCAGGTATGCTGTGAACCAGGCGAAGCTGAACGTCCAGTGGAAGACTGGTCGAAAGGCCATTGATGTAATACTCGTTGGTGTTTCTTCCCTCGGGCTCCAGAAAAAGGAGGTGGCGTGGCTTGTCGGCGAAGCGCACGAATTTGTCCTCGATACTTGGACAGTATCGCGGCCCGACCCCGCGGATCTCACCCGAATACATGGCGGAAAGATGCAGGTTCTCGCGAACGATTCGCTCCGATTCGGGAGTCGTATACGTCATCCAGCAGGATATCTGTTGCGATCCCGGAACCCAGCCTAGGCGGCTCTCGCCCGGCTGTTCCACGTGGAACAGGCCCTCATCCCCTCGCGTATCATGAAAAGCAAAGAGAGTCGGCTTGGCGTCCCCCTTTTGCTCCTGCATTTTTGAAAAATCGATACTCCGGCCCAAAACCCGAGGCGGCGTTCCCGTCTTCAACCGCTGCAGCTCTATCCCCGCCTCCAAGAGACTCGATGAAAGCGTCCGCGCCGCAAAATCACCCAGTCGCCCTCCCTCATTCTTGTTCTGGCCGACATGCATGAGGCCGCGCAGAAAGGTCCCGGTCGTGATGACCACGCTCCGGCCATGAAAGTCGATGTCGAGATTGGTCCGACACCCAACAACCCGCCCATGTGAGAAGATCAATCCAGTGACCGTCGCCTGGAAGATCTGGAGGTTCGGCTGCAGCTCCAAGGTATGCTTCATCCGGAACTGATATGCCTTCTTGTCGCACTGCGCGCGCGGCGACTGGACCGCGGGCCCCTTGGATTCATTCAGCAAGCGAAACTGGATCGCAGTGACATCTGTATTGATCGCCATCTCGCCACCCAAGGCGTCAATCTCCCTTACGATCTGTCCCTTGGCTTGCCCACCGATGGCCGGGTTGCAGCTCATCTGTGAAATGGTGTCGATGTTGCCGGTCAGCAAGAGGGTAGTGGACCCCATTCGCGCGGCAGCAAGGGAAGCTTCGACCCCGGCATGGCCGGCGCCACAGACGATGACGTCATATGGTCCTTGGAACGTATCAGGCATTATGGTCGATTAAAAATATATATTTTGATGTCAATTTACTTTCCTATACAGAAGGTTGCGAACAAACGGTCCAGCATCGCTTCGTTGTCCACCTTGCCGGCTATCTGTGAGTAGGCTGCCAATGCAACTCTTAAGTCACTAGCCAGCAACACACTATCTGTTTCTACCGCAAGCCTTACTGCGGCACTCCGGAGGCCTTGCAAGGCCTCGTCCAGAGCGTGGGCATGCCGGGCATTAACGGCGATGAGAGACTCGTCATTGTCCGGAAGCAGGGTGTCGGCGGCGTGGATGATCGCCGAGGCCAGAGCATCGAAACCGCGGCCATCCAGCGCTGAGAGGATGACGGTGGGAAACGCCAGACCGGGTGATGCGAAATCCTGGGGCAAGAGATCGGCCTTGTTGATGACCGCGATGGTATTCTCGCGCTTCATGTATCCGGCGAGCTGCGGGGGCAGGGCGGGCAGGGGACGCGTGCCGTCGATCACCCACAGGCAGACGCTTGCGTCAGCGGCTTGCTCGAGGGTTTTTTCGATCCCGCGTCTTTCCAGGGCGGTCGGACTCTCGTTCAGTCCCGCGGTGTCGACGAGACGGAACCAATGCCGGCCCAGCACGAGCCGCTCTTCGAGATAATCGCGGGTGGTGCCGGGTTCGGCGCTGACCAAGGCGCGCTCCCGCCCAACCAGGCGGTTCAACAGGCTGCTCTTCCCGGCGTTGGTCTCGCCCAGGATCACCGTCTTGATGCCTTCGCGCAGCAGATTGCCATACTGGCTGGTCGCCCGCAGGCGCTGCGTGTCGGCGACCAGCGTCTCAAGCTGCCGCTGCAGCGAACTCCGGTCCTCGGGCGGCAGGTCCTCCTCGGGAAAGTCGATGTAGGCCTCGACCCGGGCGAGGGCGTCGAGGAGGCGCGAGACCAGCGCCGTCATCTGTCGGCCGAGCGAGCCGCGCAGCTGCTGGTTGGCGGCGGCGAGCGCCCGCTCGCTTCGGGCGTGGATAAGGTCCATCACGGCCTCCGCCTGCGTGAGGTCCATCCGCCCGTTGAGGAACGCCCGCTTGGTGAATTCGCCGGCCTCCGCCAGCCGGCACCCGCGCGCCGCCAGCTCTTCCAGGATTTTTTGCGCGATAAACGGGTTGCCGTGGCAGGAGATTTCCAGCGTGTCCTCGCCGGTGAATGAATTCGGGCCGGCGAACCAGGTGAACAACACGTCGTCCAGCAGGGCGCCGGCGCGATCCCGAAAATCCGCGCGGCGCGCCTGGCGGGCCGGGGGAACTTCGCCGAAAAGGGCCCGCGCCAGCCCGGCGGCCCCCGGGCCGCTCACGCGCACGACGGCGATCGCCGACGTGCCCACGGGGGTCGCGAGCGCGGTGATCGTGTCTGCCGAATGGGCCATCGGCCCACGGAAGCGAACGGCCGCCCCGAGGCAAAGGGGAAAATCCCGACGGCGGGGGCACCCGGGCCGTTGGTCAACCGCCGGCCCGGCGAAAATCAGCTGCTCTCGCCCGTCACGGACTCGCCGCCCTTGACGCTGGCCTTCTCGAGGATGGCCGCCTTGATCTTGCTGGAAAGCTCGGCATTGGCCCGCAGGGCTTCCTTCGCGGCCTCGCGGCCCTGGCCGACGAGCTCGCCGTTGAAGGCGATCCACGCGCCCTTCTTTTCCAGCACCTTGTGGTCGAGGCCGAGGTCAATCAGCGATCCGACGGCGGAAATGCCCTCATCGTACATGATGTCGAACTCGCACTCGGTGAATGGCGGGGCGACCTTGTTCTTCACGACCTTGATCTTGGTGCGGTTGCCGATGACCTTCCCGTCGGGGGTCTTCAGCTGGTCCTTGCGGCGGATGTCGATGCGGATCGAGGCGAAGAATTTCAAGGCCCGGCCGCCGGAGGTGGTCTCCGGGTTGCCGAACATGACGCCGATCTTCTCGCGGATCTGGTTGGTGAAGATGCAGACGCAGTTCGTCTTGCTGACAACCGAGGTGAGCCGCCGCATCGCCTGGCTCATCAGGCGCGCTTGCGCGCCCACGGTGGCATCGCCCATCTGCCCGTCGAGCTCGGCCTTGGTCACGAGCGCGGCCACGGAGTCGAGGACGATGATGTCGATGCTGTTCGACCGGATCAGCGTCTCCATGATGTTGAGCGCGTCCTCGCCCGAATCGGGCTGCGAAACCAGCAGGTCGTCGAGGTTCACGCCGACGATGCGGGCGTATTTGGGGTCGAGCGCATGCTCGACGTCGATGAAGGCGGCGAGCCCGCCGCCGCGCTGGGCCTCCGCGATGGCGCTCAGGCAGAAGGTGGTCTTGCCGGAGGACTCCGGCCCGTAGATCTCGATGATGCGCCCGCGGGGCAGGCCGCCCACGCCGAGAGTCAGGTCGATCGCGAGCGATCCGGTCGAAAGCGTCTCGACCACCATGTGCTGGCTGCTGCCCAGTCGCATGATGGAGCCTTCGCCGAACTGCTTGGTGATGGAGGAGACGGCGAGCTCGATGTTTTTCTCGCGCGCCGTGCCGGCTTGTTTCTCGGCAATGGCCGGGGACTTGGGTTTCTCAGCTTTGGACATGGGAAGTGGTGGGGGACGGGTGAAACGGGACGATAACAGACGCCGCTGACAACGGCCTGTCAGGAGACTTTGCCCCTGGTTGGAACCCGGCAAGCGCGGAGTGCGCGAAAAAACGCCCAAAATTGGGGCGTCGCGCCCCGCGGCCTCACCACGACAGCCAGGCCACACCCGCCAGCAGCGTGAGCACGGCGATCGGCGAGCCGGCCTTCAGGTATTCGCCAAAGGTCAGGCGCACCCCGCGGTGCCGCGCCAGTTCCGCCACGATGAGGTTGGCCACGGAGCCGAGCAGCGTGAGGTTGCCGGCGAGCGTCGTGGCCATGGCGAGCGTAAGCCAGGCGGTGTGCGGGTGGGCGAGCGCGGGAACCAGCGGGCGGAAAAGCATGACGGCGGGCACGTTTGAGACGAGGTTGCTCAACACCACGGAAACCAGCGTCAGCTTCGCCGGGCCGCCGTCGGCCCACGGGCGGAGCAGACCGAACAACCGCGGGCCCCAGCCGCTGGTCTCGATCGCGCCGGTCACGACGAACAACGAGGCGAAAAAGACCAGCAAGCCCCAGTCGACCTCGCGGAAAACCCGCTCCGGCTTCTGCCGCCGGCTGATGAGCAGGAGCGCCGCGGCCGCCAGCGCGGCGAGCGGGATCGGCGCGCCGGCGAACAGGGCGACGAGCATGAGCCCGGTCGCCAGCATTGCCTTCCGCAGCAGGGAGGGATCACGCACGCGGTGAACCGGCGGCACCTCGGCGAATTGCCCGTCGCGGAACTCGTCCCGATACACGAGGACCACCACCGCCCAGACCACCCCGAGGCCGAGCAGCGCGACCGGGGCCAGGCTGGCGAAGAAGCGCACGAAACTGATGCCCGACGAGATGCCGACGAGCATGTTTTGCGGGTTGCCGGTGATGGTGGAGAGGGACCCGACGTTGGCGGCCGTGACCAGCGCGACCAGGTACGGCACCGGGTTGCGCCGCAGGGCGGTGGCCATCTCGATCACCATGGGCGTCATGACGAGCGCGATCGTGTCGTTGAGGAAGATCGCCGAGAGCACCCCGGACACCGCGGCAACCATCGCCAGCAGCCGGCGCGGCGTGCGCGCGAAGCGCACCACGTGGGAGGTCACCAGTTCGAAAAATCCCGCGAGCTGCAGGTTCATGTTCAGGATCATCATCGAGAACAGCAGCAGGATCGTGTTCCAATCGACGGCCCGGTAGGCGGCCTCCAGGTGAATGGCATCCACGGCCAGCAGGAGCGCCGCGCCGACGAGCGCAATGGTCGCGCGGTTCATCCGCAACCAGGGGTAGCGGCCGATCGCGACGCCGATCAGGGTCACGCCGATGATGCCCGCCGCCGACCAGGAGGTCCATTCCATGGCGGTGCATGGTGCCGGCAAGCCGCGCGACCGCTAGGCGAAAAACACCGGCTGGGGCCGCGGCGGCGCGGCCCTCACTCGGTCAGCGCATAGACGGCGAAGGAGCCGAGCCAGTGGGCGCGGTTGTAGTCCTCCGTGCTCAGGAGGGGCAGCGCGGCGTCGAGGTGGCGCACCGCGGCCTCGCGGGCGCGCGCCTGGCGCGGGTCGGCATCCGGCAGCGCGCGCGCCAGGCGCCGCCAGCACCAGGCGCGGTTGAGATTCAGCCCGATCAGGTGGGCGATCTTCGGGTCGTGCGGGTTGCTGACTCGCACCGGCGTGAAGAGCCGGACCGGGTCGCCGGTGTGCAGGTTCGGCAGGAAACGGCTCAGCCAGCGGCTGAAATTCTCCGGTGGCAGCACCGCGGCCATGACCTCCGCCTCGGTCAGCGCCGGCGACAGGAAATCCTCGCCGGACGGTTCCCAGCGTGCCCCGTAGTCCATGTCGTGGCCGAACCAGTAGGCCATGCGGCTCGTGCAAAATAGCTTCAGCTCCTGGTCGTCCGCCGCGCGCGTGTAGTCGATGGCCAGCTTCACCGCGAACGCGGTGTTGTTGTGCACGCCATGCCGCACGGGATGGGTCAGCGACGACAGGTAGGTGAACAGGCCCGCCCGCACGATCGCGACCAGCGGGGCCAGGTTCTTCTCCAGGCCGGGGTCGTGGCGGAGCAGTTCCTCGGCGAGCTTCAGCAGCCACGCCCAGCCGTAGGGGCGTTCGAAGAAGCTCCGGCCGGGACGCTGGAAGTAGGCCGCCTCGGCGGCGATGTTCTCCGGCGTCAGGTGCTCGCGCAGCAGGCGGTCGATCTCCGCCCGTTCCGGCAGCGCGGGGAAAAGCCGTGCCAGCCGCGCCAGCATGCAGTGCTGGTGCACGCAGGAATGCCAGTCGTAGCTGCCATAGAACGCCGGGTGCAGCGCGCGCGGGCTGCGGACATCCTCCGGCCCGTCGAGCTGGTGGGTGATCAGGTGCGGGTACTCGCGCGAGAGATTGGCGAGTCCCAGGCGGGCGAAGGCGGAGGCTTGCGCGGCGGAAAGCTGGGGAAATTCGGCGGACACGACCGGGAAAAAAGCGAAAAAAGTTTCAGTTGAAGTGCCGAACCTGCCGCATAAGTTGTGCCGGTTCAATCTCCCGACGGCACATGAAAATCAAAGCCTATCTCAAGCCCCACTGCGGTTGGTCCAATGGCGTGCGCGCCATCATGGGCAAATACGGCCTCGCCTACGAGGACATCGACATCATCAACAACCGCGCGAATTACGAGGAAATGGTCCGCAAGTCCGGCCAGCCCCTTTCGCCCTGCGTCGAGATCGACGGCGTGATGCTCGCCGACATTTCCGGCGAGGAGGTCGAGAACTACCTGCTCGCGAACAGCCTGGTGAAGGCGACCGACGCGAAGGTCGACATCGCGACGAACGCCGGCTGCTCGCCCGAGGAGCACGACCGCATGGCGGCCAAGCCGGTGCGCTTCTTCTAGGCCGCCGTCGCCGCTCCCCTGCCACCCGCCGGGCCCGCGCGGCCCGGCTTTTTGTTGCGCGAAACGGTTGCGCGCCGGCGCGCGATCGCCTTGGCTGCCGGCCGCATGCCCTCAAAGCCCATCCCCGGTTCCTCGGGCGAGGTGTTGACCTGCCTGCCGCCGGCGTACGTGCCGCACGCCGCCACCGGGCTGCTGCACCTGCCGCGTTTCATCGCGAAGTGCAAATACGTCAAGCAGCACGGCGCACTGCCGGCCAGCTACGCGAAGAACTACAAGCGCGGCATGGACCGCTTCCTGTGCCTGCACCTCGGCATCGATCCCAATGCCGTCGAGCAGATCGTCCACGAGTGCGTGGCGGCGGGGCAGGGGGACACCGAGATCGACGCCCGGTTGCGCGCCATTTTTCCCGCCGACCTGCGGGTGGCGAAATGGAACCGCGACTACGTGCAGAAGGGCATGACGCCCAGCGGCCGCGAATTCCTGCAGGAGGCGCTGACCAACATGGGCTGCGCCGACCGCGTCGACCAGATCATCAGTGTGGTTGACCTGATCGAGTTCGACGAGGGCCGGATCGACTGAGGCCGGGCCTCACGCCCCGCCGGCGGCCGGCACCTCGAACCAGAAGATCGCGCCGCCCGCGGCGGGAAACTCGGCGCCGACCGCGCCCTGCTCGGCCTCGATCAGCTGCTTCACGATCGAGAGGCCGAGGCCGGTGCTCTCCTCGCCGCCGGTGGGGCGCGGGGACAGCCGCGCGTATTCGCCGAAAAGCGCGCCACGCTCGGCGGCCGGCACGCCCGGCCCCTCGTCCTGCACCTCGGCGCGGATCGCGAGGGCCTGCAGCCGGGTGCGGACGACGATGGTCCCGCCGGGCGGGTGGAACTTGATCGCGTTGCTGACGTAGTTGCTCAGCGCCTGGTACGTGCTGCCGGCGTCCGCCTTGGCCAGCGGAAGGTCCTCGGCCAGCTCGAGCGCGAGCGCGAGCTGTTTCTGTTCCGCCGCGGGCTCGTTCTGCGCGACCACCGCCTCGGCGACGAGATTCACGTCCACCTGGTCCATCGTGCCGCGGCGCGCCTCGCCCGGCTTCCGGAGGTTCAGGAAGGTGTCGATGATCCGGCGCATCTGGCGGGCGGAGGCATGGATGCTCTCGAGGTATTCCAGCACGGCGGGCGGGGCGCCCTTGCGGCGCGCGAGCTCGCCGGACATGAGGATCAGGCACAGCGGATTCCGCAGGTCGTGTCCCGCGATCCGCATGAAGCGTTCCTTCAGCGCGAGCTGCTCGCGCAGCTCCTGCTGCAGCCGCCGGATCGTCAGGTGCGTGCCGATGCGGGCGAGCGCCTCCTCGTGCTGGATGGGCTTCGTGATGTAGTCGACGGCGCCGGCGGCGAAGGCCCGCACCTTTTCCGCGGTGTCGGTCAGCGCGGTCATGAAGATCACCGGGATGTCGCGCGTGGGCGGCCGCGCCTTCAGCCGGCGGCAGGTCTCGAAGCCGTCGAGCCCGGGCATCATGACGTCGAGCAGGATGAGGTCGGGCTGGGTGTGCTCGGTCTGGGCGAGCGCGTCCTCGCCATCCTCGGCGACCATCAGCTGGTATTTCGCCTCGGACAGCGTGTCGACGAGCACGCTCAGGTTGGCGGGCGTGTCGTCCACGATGAGGATCGTCGCGGCCATGGTCAGGAGCGGGCCGCGCCGCCGGCGCGATACCGGCCGACGAACTGCCGGATGGCCTTCATCTTGAAGCGCGCGGCCAGCTCGGTGACCGCCTGCGCGAACGGCGCCAGCCGCGCGTCCTGCGCCGCCAGCTTCTGCGCGTAGGCGCGCACGCCGATCACGTCGCCCTTGCAGGCGAGCTCGTGCAACGCCTCCGCGTCGGCCGGGGTGGGCGCGTGCACCACGGCCGGAAAGGGCGACGAGGTCTCGCCCGCCGGCGACTCGGCGTAGATCCAGCGGAGCCCGAGCTGGCGCTCCAGGATGGCGAAGAGCTGCTCGTCGCGGAAGGGCTTGGCCAGGAATTCGGCGCAGCCGGCGTCGAGGCAGGCCTGCCGGTCGGGCTCGAACGCGCTGGCCGACACGCCCACCAGCCGCGGGCCGCCGCCGGGAAAGGCCGCGCGGATCGCGCGCGCCGCGGCGAAACCGTCCAGTCGCGGCATGCGCAGGTCCAGCAGGACGAGGTCGGGACGCAACGCCGCGGCCTGGTCGACGGCCGCGCGGCCGTCGGCGGCGGTCGCGACCTCGAAGCCCAGCGGTTGCAGGAGATCCACCAAGAGGCTCCGGTTGGCCGGATGATCGTCGGCCACGAGCACGCGCAGGCGCGGGCCGGTGTAGCCGGTGATGCGGCGCGGCGCGGTCGCCGGCGGCGGCATCGCTCGCGTCGAGGCCGGCAGCGGCACCTCGAACCAGAAGCGGCTGCCCCAGCCGGCGCGGCTTTCGATCTGCAGGCGGCCGCCCATCTGCTCGACGATGCCGCGGCTGACATTGAGGCCGAGGCCGGTGCCCTCGGCGTGCAGGTGGTGGTCGCCGATCTGGGCGAACGGCTCGAAGAGCCGCAGCTGGTCCTCGGGCGCGATGCCCGGGCCGCTGTCGCTGACGGAGAACCGGATCCGCTCGCCGGCCTTCTCCACCGAGAACACGACGCCGCCGCGGGGCGTGAACTTGACGGCGTTGCTGAGGAGGTTGAACGCCACCTGGCGCAGGCGCTGGGCGTCGCCGGTGACCACGCGCGGCAGGTCGGCCGCGAAGGCCGTCTCGAACAGCAGGTTCTTCTCGCGGGCGCGCGGGAGGAAGAAGGCCTCCACTGCGCGCAGGAACTCGTGCAGGTCGAAGTCCGCCGGGTGCAGCTCGAGCTTGCGCGCCTCGATGCGCGCGAGGTCGAGCACGTCGTTGATCACGGCGAGCAGGTGCTCGGCCGACTGGTGGATGATGCCGAGGCCATCGCGCTGCTTGTCGGTCAGCGCCGCGTCGCGCTGCAGGATCTGGGTATAGCCGAGGATGCCGTTGAGCGGCGTGCGCAGCTCGTGGCTCATGCTGGCGAGGAACTGCGACTTGGCGCGGTTGGCGGCGTCGGCGGCCTCCTTCGCCTCCTGCAGGGCGCGGGCGGCCTCGCGCCGCGCGGTGATGTCGATGGCGACGCCTTCGAAGAGGACGGGAATGCCGCCGGCGTCGCGGATCACGCGCACGGATTCGGAAATCCAGATGCGCGAGCCGTCGCGCCGCAGGATTTCCGACTCGAAATCGGTGACCGCGTCCTTCCCGGCGATCAGCCGCATGAACTCGGCGCGGCGGCCCGGCTGCGCGTAGATCTGCACCTCGATGTCGTTGACCGCCGCCAGGAGCGTCGCCGGGGACTCGTAGCCGAGCATCCGGGCCAGCGCCGGGTTGACGCGGAGGAAGGTGCCGTCCGGCAGCGACTGGTAGAGGCCCTCGAGCGCGTGCTCGAAGATGCCGCGGTATTGCTGCTCCGCACGCGCGAGGGCCTCCTCCGCCTGCCGGCGATGGACCGCGGCCGCCGCCTGGTCGGCGACGAACAGCAGCAGGCGCTTTTCCTCCTCCCCGTAGGCCTTGGGATTGTGGTAATCCTGCACGGCGATGACGCCGATGGCGCGGCCCTCGATCATCAGCGGCGCGCCGAGCCACAGGGCGGCCGGCATGCCGACGGGTGCGTACCGGCTGTTGTCCCGCAACAGGACCGT
Source organism: Lacunisphaera sp. (assembly GCA_035545835.1). Taxonomy (GTDB): domain Bacteria; phylum Verrucomicrobiota; class Verrucomicrobiia; order Opitutales; family Opitutaceae; genus Lacunisphaera. Next base: position 21,208 of record DASZXO010000084.1, on the reverse strand, counting down.
CAGCTCGTCCGCCGTGGTGAGCAGCGGCTTGCCGGTGTGCAGGACGTATTCGGTCAGCCCGTGGCCGGCGGCGCGGGTCGGCGGCGGCGGGATCGTCTCGTCTTCGAAATAGGGGAAGCTGATCTGGCGGCCGTCCGGGCTGGGCAGCGCGACGTAGAAGTTCCGCGCGGGCATCAGGCCGGCGATGATGCGGTGCAGCTCGCCAAAGAGCGCCGGCAGGTTGCGGCCGGCGAGCACGGCGTGCGAAATCTGGTAGGTGGCGCTCTGCACGCGCTCGCGGCGCTGGCGCTCGGTGATGTCGAGCCCGACCGTCAGCATGCAGGTGGTGCCGTTCATCTCGAAGAGGTCCGCATTGAGCAGGAGATGGCGGAGCTCGCCGTGCTTGTTGCGGAAGACCCCTTCGAAGTCCCGCACGCGGCCGTCGCGCCGCAGGGTCGCGAGGAAGGCGTCGCGCGCGGCGTGGTCCGGCCACAGGCCGAGCTCGAGCGTGTTGCGGCCGACCGCCTCGTCCCGGGAGAAGCCGGACGCCGCCTCGAAGCCGGCGTTGGCCTCGAGGATGTGGCCGTCCGCCAGGCGGGCGATGATCATGAGGGCGGGCGTCGTCTGGAACGACTTGGTGAAGAAGTCCTGCGACTCGCGCCGGCTCGCCTCGCTCTGGCGCAGCGCCGCCTCGGTCCGCGCGAGCTCACGGCCGGCCTCGCTGAGGCGCGCCTGGAGCTGGTCCGTGAGGTCGGAGCGAAGGGGGTCGGGCATCGCGGGCGTCATCGGATAGACACAAACAGAGTGCAGGCAACGGCGGACTTGCCGCCGGCGACTGCACTCCGGCCAGGGACCGACCCGCGGCGGGACGCGATCAGGGTTGCAGCGATTTCAGGTAGGCGACGACGGCGCGGGCATCCGCCTCGTCGAGGCGGAATTCCGGCATGGGCGGGCGCGGCCGGCTGCCGTCGGGCCGCACGCCGGTCTGGAGGAAGGTGACGGCCTGGTCGTTGGTCATCGTCGGCAGCCCGGCGATGCCCGGTGCGGCGTTGGCCCAGGCCGGCATCGGCACCGTCGGGGCGAAGGGCAGGGCGGCGCCCTGCAGCCATTGCGCGGGGATGAACTCGCCGCGTTCGTTGCGGGGCGCGTGGCAGTCGGAGCAAAGCCCGACGCGCTTGACGAGGTACTCGCCGCGCGCGACAAGCGCGGCGGGATCGTTGGCGGCCTGCAGCGCGGGCAGGGTGCCGAGGGCGAGGGTGGCGAGGAGGAGCGGGGAGGCTTTCATGGGCAAGGGACTCAGATGAGGACGAGGATGGTCAGGCTGGCGCTGCTGAACGTGGCGGCGACGAACCCGAGGAGGCGCGGCCAGTCGAGGGTGCCGGCCTGGGAGCCAATGACGGCGGGAGAGGGCATGGCGGGGCGGGGCGGAGGTTCAGGCGACCTTGCGGCTCAAGCTGGCGGTGCCGTCGCGAACCCCGGCCTTCATCGTTTCCGCGAGCAGCCAGTAGACCTTGGCCCAGGCGGCCTGCATCTCGTCGGTGAACTCCGGGCCGAGGCCCTTGGCGAGGGTCCAGAGCAACGCCTCGCCGACGGTCTCGTAGTGCTCGTCAAGCACGCCGTAGGCGGCGTGGCGGAGGCCGAGCTGGCGGACGGCGGGGACCAGGGTCTCCAGGCGGTCGAGCCCGGCGACGGCAAGGGAGAGCGTCTGCATGAGCTTGCGGCCCTGCGCGCCCATGTCCCCGTGGAACATCGCGCGCAGGGCCGGGTTGAGTTCGAACAGCCGGGCGTAGAAGATGGCGGCGGCCTGCTCGGCGATCGGCGCGACCTTGGCGAAGGAGGATTTGATGAGGTGGATTTCGTGCGGGGTCATGGGGTGATCGGTGTTGGGCGCCAGCTTGCCAGAACCGGGCGCGGCCGGCCATGGGCCGGCCGGGCATGGGCCGATCGGCCAGGACGCGGGGCGCTGTCCGCTTTACTTCGCTCCACCCGGCGGCCAAGTTCCGCCTGTGGAAAAGATCCTCGTCATCGACGACGATGCGAAGATGCGGCGGCAGATCACGGCGCTGCTCGCCGCCGAAGGCTACGCGACGGTCGAGGCGCGCAACGGGCGCGAGGGCGTGGCCCGCGCGCGCGAGGACCGGCCGGCGCTCGTGCTCTGCGACATCACCATGCCGGAGATGAACGGCCACCGCGTGCTCGAGGCGCTGCGGGCCGACGCGGCGACGGCGCACCTGCCCTTCGTGTTTCTCACCGGCTGGAGTGAGCGCGAGGACGTGCGCACGGGCATGAATCTGGGGGCGGACGACTACCTGCTGAAGCCGGTGGAGCCGGCCGACCTGCTGGCGGCGGTGGCGACCCGGCTGCGCCGGCTCCGGGCGGCGGGCCCCGCCCGCCCCGGGTCCCCGGCCGCGGCGACGCCCGCGGCGCTGGGCGCCGCGCTGGGCCTGACGCCCCGCGAGGCGGAACTGCTGTCCTGGGTGGTGCAGGGCAAGACGAACCCCGAGATCGCCATCATCCTCGCGATCAAGCTGACCACGGTGAAAAAGCACCTCGAGAGCATCTTCGCCAAGCTCGGGGTGGAGAACCGCACGGCGGCGGTGACGCTCGCGCTCGAGCGGCTCAGCGCGGCGGGTTGAACGGCGCCACGGTCTCGAGCCGCGGCTTGGGCTTGCCCGGCATCCAGCGGTTCACCGCGTTGCAGTAGTCGGAGTAGATCGCACCGAACCGCCGGCGCAGCACCGGCTCCTCGTACAGCACCACGAACAGCTGGAAGGCCGAGGCCAGGAAGAAGAAGTAGAGCACCAGCGCGAGGTGGCGGAAGAAGAGGACCTCGCCGAGCACGACCGCGAGCAGGGCCAGGTACATCGGGTTGCGGACCCAGCGGTAGGGGCCGCGCTGCACCAGCTTCTTCGGCGGGTCGATCGGGGCGGGCGTGCCGCGGCCGGTGGTCATGAACTGCCACACGCACGCCAGGTAGGCGGCCGCGCCGACCAGAACGGGCGGGAGCGCGAGCCAGTGCGTCCACGACCACAGCGCCGGCGGGATCGGCCGGCGCAGCAGGTAGACGTAGGGCACCCAGCCCACCACGAGGCCCGGCACGACCAGCGTGAACACGAGGTTCTTCAGGAAAAGCCACATGGTGCTTCAGGCGACCGGGACCGCCGGCGTCGAGTCCCGGCCAATCTCGCGGCGAAGTTCCGCGAGGTTCTCCTGCACGAGGGCGCCCATCGTTTCGCACCGCCGGAAGGCGTCGTTGTGGAAATGCTCGGCGAGGCCCTCGCGCAGGGCGGCGACGTTGGCCGCCGGCGCAATCGCATCGCCCCGCATCGCCGCCAGCAGCGCGCCGAGCCGGGCGGCCGCGAGGTCCGCCCGCTGCAGGATCAGCGTCTGCTCCTCGCGCTGGTATTGGTGCGCCACCTTCGGGTGGAGGTGCTTGGTGCAAAACAGCGCGAGCGGCTGGTTCTCGATGAAGTACTGCGGCAGGTAGAAATTCTTCCGCCCGTGGTGGCTTTGCTGGTCGAAATCCATCGCGCGGATCCGGATCTGCCAGCCTTCGAAGTCCGGCGTCAGCACGACCACGAAATTGTAGGCGCGCATGTCGCCCAGCAGCCGGTAGAAGCAGCGCTCCTGGAATTTCACCAGCTCCTTCGCAATCCGGATCGGGCGGAGCTCCGCCCGGTTCAGCCATTGCGCGATGAAGACGTCGCCCGGCAGCCCGGCGATGTGCTCCTCGATCAGCGTGCTGCCGTGCGTGAGGTAGTTGAGCCGGTTCGGCGACAGCAGGTGCTCGAGCTCGAGCCCGTACACGCGGGAGGCGTCGGCCTGCTTCACGTAGAAATAGTCCTGGTTGTCGTTGTACGCATTGACGATCCGGATGCGGAACGGCGTCGAGTTGCCGAAGCTGCAGAAGTCCACGCGGTCGATGTAGAGGTGCTGCATCACCGAGAAATCGCCATCGACCTTGAGCTGGGCGTAGATGCGCTTCAGGCCCTCGTTCAATGCCGGCATGTCGGCGGCATGGTAGGCGACGGACTCCCACAGGGTGTTGCGGCCTTCCGCATCGACCAGCGGGATGGACTCGTGGAAGTCACGCAGCCGCTCGTACGTGACGGGCAGGTGGCGCTCGCGCCGGTATTTGCGCAGGTAGCCGCGCAGCTCCTCGCCGAGCGGATAGCTCGGCTTCTTCTGGGTGCGCACGCGCGCCGCCTCCGGGGTGAGCTCCATGTCCGCGCAAATTAGCCGGAACCGGCGCACTGGCAATAGCCGCGTGGTTCCTGCGCGTCGCCGGGCGCCGGGACTTCCGGCCCTAGCCGGCGTTCCGGCCCTGGCGGAGGCGGTCAAGGAAGACCGCGACGATGATCACGAGCCCGATGATGATCTCCTGGAAGTACGTCGGCCAGCCCATCTGCTGCGAACCGTTGCGCAGCACCGCCATGATCAGCGCGCCGATCATCGAGCCGAGGACCGTGCCGACGCCGCCGTTCAGGCTCGCGCCGCCGATGATGACCGCCGCGATGATGTCGAGCTCGAGCCCGACCGCGACGGTGGGATCGCCCTGGCGCAGGCGCGACAGCTGGAACAGGCCGGAAAGCCCGAAGAAGAAGCCGGCCACCGCGTAGATGAGCACCTTCAGCCGCGTGGTGGGAATGCCGCACAGCCGGGCCGTCGCCTCGTTCGAGCCGAGGGCGAACACGTGCCGGCCGAACACCGTCTTGCGCATGAGCAGCGAGGTCAGCACCGCCAGCACCAGGGCGACCCAGACCCCGGCGGGCAGCGAGCGGCTGAAGGGATTGGCCGTCGTCATCCAGCCGTTGATCGGCGAGCCGTCATAGTTGACCGTCTGGTTGTCGGCGAGCCACTTGGCCGTGCCGCGCGCGATGCCCAGCGTGCCGAGCGTGATGATGAACGGCGTCATGCGCAGGCCGGCGATGGCCCCGCCGTTGACCAGGCCGAGGGCCCCGCCCGCCAGCACGACGGTCAGCACGACGCCCACCGGGCCCCAGCCGTGCTGGATCAGCAACGCGCCCACCACGCTGGTGAGCGCGATGGTCGAGCCGACCGACAGGTCGATGCCGCCGCTCACGATGATCATGGTCATGCCCAGGGCGCCGACCGCCACGATCACCGTCTGCGTGAAGATGATTTTGAAATTGTTGTAGGTGAGAAAATACTCGCGCGTCTCCGCCGGCAGCGAAAAGCAGGCGATGACGAGCAGCAGGCCGATGAACGGGCCGGCCTTCGCGAGGATGGTTTTCAGGGTGCGGTGCATCGAAGGTCAGGCGCTGCCCGTGGCGGCGCGCAGGATGTCGGCCTCGGTCCACGCGGCGCGCGGGCGGACGGCGGCCAGCTCGCCGCGGCACATCACGCCGATGGTGTCGCACAGCCCGAGCAGCTCGGGCAGGTACGAGCTCACCACGACCACGGCCTTGCCGGCGGCGGCGAGGTCGCCGATGAGCTGGTAGATCTGGGCCTTGCTGCCCACGTCGATGCCGCGCGTCGGTTCGTCGAGGAGGAAGATGCGGGCGGGGTGCTCGAGCAGGCGCGCCAGCGCGACCTTCTGCTGGTTGCCGCCGGACAGCTCGCCCACCGCCTGCGCGGCATCGAGGCACTTGACGCGCAGCTCGTCGATCCAGCGCCGGGCCGCCGCGCGCTGGCGCGGGCCGCTGACGTGGCCGAGGCGGCCGAAGCTGCGCAGCTTGGTCAGCGTGAGGTTGTCCGCCACCGAGCGGTTGAGCATCAAGCCCTCCTCCTTGCGGTTCTCGCTCAGGAAGCCGACGCCCTGGCGCCAGCGCTCGCGCGGCGCCGCGCGCCGGGCCGGCGCCCCGACGACACAGGCCTCGCCCGCGCCGAGCCGGTCGAGGCCGAACACCGCCCGGAGAAGCTCGGTGCGGCCGGCGCCGATCAGGCCGGCCAGGCCGAAGATCTCGCCGGCGCGGACCTGCAGGGTGGCCGCGCGGAGGCGCGGCGGGGCCGCGGCCGCCCGGACCTCGAGCACGACCGCGCCGGGCTGGTGCGCGGGGCGCGGGTAGAGATCCTTGACCTCGCGGCCGGTCATCAGGGCGACGATGCGATCGAGCGAGGCGCCCGCCATCGCGCCCGAGCCGACGGTCTCGCCGTCCTTCAGCACGGTGTAGCGATCGGCGACGCGCCCGCATTCCTCGAGAAAATGGCTGATGTAGATGATGCTCACGCCCTGGGCGCGCAGGCGCCCGATGGTGGCGAACAGGATCTCGGTGTCGGCCTGGGTGAGGCTGCTCGTGGGCTCGTCCATGATGAGCACCTGCGGCTGCAGCAGGAGGGCGCGGGCGATCTCGATGATCTGCTGCTCGGCGATGGAGAAATCGCCCGCGCGCCGGTCGAGGTCCAGCGCGCCGTGGCCCAGCTGGGCCAGCGCGGCGCGGGCACGCCCGCGAGCGGCGCGCGCGTCGACGAAGCCGAAGCGCGCCGACTCGGCCCCGAGCAGGATGTTTTCCTGCGCGCTGAGGTGCAGCGCGAGGTTCAGCTCCTGGTAGATCATCGCCACGCCCTTCAGCCGGGCGTCGTGCGGGTTGGCCGGCCGATAGGGCTGCCCGCCGAGTTCCATGGTGCCGGCGTCGGGCTCGTGCGCGCCGCTCAAGACCTTCATCAGCGTGCTCTTGCCGGCGCCATTCTCGCCGATCAGCGCGTGCACCTCGCCGGGCGCGATCTCGAGCGAGACACTCCGCAGCGCCCGGGTCGCGCCGAAGCTCTTCTGGATGCCGGTGAGGCGCAGGCGGGCGGGAGCGGTCATTTCAGGTACTGCTCCAGCGGCGGGTGCACCAGGTCGTGGATGGCCGGGTCCGCGAGGTTGTCGCGCGTGACGACCTTGACGCCGGTGTCGATCACCTTCGGCACCTTTTCGCCGCGCAGGAGGGCCACGGCGTTCTTCACGCCCAGGTAACCCATCCCGAACGGGTCCTGCACCATGAGCGCGGACACCTCGCCGGCGGCGAGCGCCGCCAGCTCGACGACGCCGGTGTCGAAGCCGACGAACTTCACCCGGCCGGGCACGAGGCCGGCGTCGCGGAGCGCCAGCAGCATGCCGGCCGTGGTCGGCTGGTTGCAGGCGAAGACGCCGTCGATCTCCCGGCCGAAACGGTTCAGCAGGTTCTGGCTCGTGCGATAGGCGTTCTCGCGCGTGACGCCGCCGTGCTGGTCGGTGGAGACGAGTTGAATCCCGGGAAACTCCCGGTGCATGACCTCGAGGAAGCCGGCCTCGCGCTCCTCGGTGTTGGAGGAGCCGACGGCGTTGCGCAGCATCAGGACCCGGCCATGCGGGCCGACGAGGCCGGCGAGCGTGCGCGCGGCGACGCGACCGCCCTCGCGGTTGTCGGTCGCGACGTAGCACGACGGCAGCGGGGAATTGAGGCCGGAGTCGATCGTGACCACCGGGATGTGCCCCTCGACCGCGATGGCGAGCGGGGCGATCAAGGCGTTGGCATCGAGCGGCGAGATGACGATCGCGTTCACCCGCCGGCCGACGAAATTCTCGACCACCTGGATCTGCTGCTCGCGGTCATCCTCCTTGAGCGGGCCCTTCCAGATCACGTGCACGGCGGTGCCCGCGGCGTTGAGCTCGCGTTCGGCCTTCATCGCGCCCGCCTGCACGGCCTTCCAGTATTCGTGGCTCGTGCCTTTCGGGATGACGGCGATCTGCAGGGGTTCGGCGGCGGCCAGGCGGATGGCCAGCGCGGCCCCAAGCACGAAAACGGACCACGCTTTCATTTCAGGTACTGGTCGAGCGGGGGATGGACGATGTCAGCCAGGGCCGGGTCGTTGAAGTTCTCCTTCGTGACAAACCCGACGCCCGTGTCGATTCGCGCCGGCACCTTTTCGCCGCGCAGGACGGAGACGATGGTCTTCACGCCGAGATAGCCCATGTTCAGCGGATTCTGCACGACGAGGCCCTGGAGGTCGCCGGCGAGCAGGCCGGCGTTGAGCGTCTCCCCGGCGTCGAAGCCGACGAACTTGACCCGCCCGCCGGCGAGGCCCGCGTCGCGCAGGGCGAGCAGCATGCCCGAGGCGGCCGATTCGTTGCTGGCGAAAATGCCGTTCACTTCCGGGCCGAAGCGGCTGAGGAGGGTCTCGGCGACGCGCTTGGCGCTGTCCCGCGTCGCGCCGGCGTGCTGGTCGGTCGAGAGCAGGCGGATGCCCGGGAAATCCTTTTCCATCACCTCGAGGAAGCCGGCCTCGCGCTCCTCAGTGCTGTTGGAGCCGACGGCGTAGCGCAGCATGATGACGCTGCCCTTGCCGCCCAGCAGCGCGCCGAGGTGGCGGGCGGCGATGCGGCCGCCTTCGCGGTTGTCGGTCGCGACGAAGCTCGCGGCCAGTTTCGAGGCGAGGCCGGAATCGATGATGACGACGGGAATGCCCCCGCGCACCGCCTCCTCGGCCGGCGCGACCAGCGCCCGGTCGTCCAGCGGCGCCAGCACGATGCCGTCGACATGCCGGCCGATGAAGTTCTCGACGACCTGGATCTGCTGCTCGCGATCATCCTCCTTGAGCGGGCCCTTCCAGATCAGGTTGACCTTCACGCCGGTGGCGGCGAGTTCGAGGCGCGCCTTCTCGGCGCCCGCGTGGATCGACTTCCAGTATTCGTGCGTCGTTCCCTTGGGGATGACGGCCAGCGTGAATGTGTCCGCGCCCGCGGCGAGGGCGGCGGCGCCGAGGAGGAACGGGAGGACCTTGAGCCAGGTTGATCTCATGGGGGTGGTGGTTGATCGGCGCCGGAGGGGAACGGCCGGCCGGGGAAGGGCAATCTCGTCAAACGAAAGCGCGGTTTGCAGGGTCGGTCAAGGGGTGGGCGTGGCATGGCGTCAGGCGCCGGTCAGATCGCGGTCGGTCGCGCCGTGAGGCGATAGACGCGGGTGGCGGTGTCGCCCAGGATCCGCTCGCGCTCGGTCACGGACAAGCCCGTCACGCAACTCGCCACGAAGCGGAACCAGTCGGCGTACGTGGTGGCCAGGAGGCAGACGGGCCAGTCGGAACCGAACATGAGCCGGTCGGCCCCGAAACACTCGAGGACCACATCGAAATACGGCCACAGGGCGGCGGGCGTCCAGGCGAAGCCCGGCGCTTCCGTCACGACGCCGGAAAACTTGCAGGTGACGTTCGGCCGGCGCGCGAGTTCGGCGAGCTGGCGGCGCCAGTCCACCGGCGGCGGACCCGCGACGACCGGCTTGGCGATGTGGTCGAGGACGAACGCCAGGTCCGGATGCCGGTCGACGAGCGCCGTCGCGGCGGGCAGCTGGCGCGCCCGGATCACGAGGTCGAAGGACAGGCCCAGCTTCGCGAGCGCCTGCAGGCCGGAATTGAAGGCGGGGTCCGCCATGAATTCGTCCGGCTCGGGCTGCAGCGCGTGGCGCACCCCCTTCAGCGCCGGGTCCTCCGCCAGCTGCTCAAGCAGGCGGGCGACCTTGGGATCGACCAGCGGCACCCAGCCGACCACGCCGCGGATGAACGGGTGGCGCTGGCTGTGTTCGAGCAGCTGCAGGGTCTCCTCGACGGCCGGCCGGGCCTCGACCGCGACGGTGCCCCCGACCCCTGCCTCCGCCAGCAGCGGGGCGAGGTCGGCCGGGTAGAAGTTCCGCCGGATCGGCCGCATGGCATCGTCGATCCAGGGAAAGTCCTCCGCCGTGTAGCGCCAGCAGTGGTGGTGCGCGTCGATTTTCAGCATGGGGCAGGCAGGCGGCGCACCCTAATCGCCGCGCCGCCGCGCGCAACCGGGTCCGAACCGAACCGTCAACCCGCCAGCAGCCGTTCGCCGGCGGCGATGAGGCGGGCGCGCAGCGGCTCGCTCCGGGCGGCGAAGGCGCGCTGGTGCGCCTCGTACTCGGCGCGCCCGGCCGGCGTCTCGATCCGGATGGGCTCGCAACCGAGTCGCCGGAGGTCGTAAGGGCTCGCCCGCATGTCAACCTCGCGGATGTCGCGGGCCAGCGCAAAGCAGTCGGCCACGAGTTCGGCGGGGGTGAACGGCGCGAATTTGAACGCCCACTTGTAGAGGTCCATGTTGGCGTGCAGGCAACCGCGCTGCTCGAACTGCGGGGCCTCGGCGCGGGTCGGCTGCAACCGGTTCAGCGGCCGGGCCGGCGCGGTGAAGAAGCGGAAGGCGTCGAAATGCGAGCACCGCACCGGCAGCGACTCGACGATTCGCGCCAGCTCGTCCGGCGGGAAGCGCAACGGCCAGCGCTGGTGCCGGACCTCCGCGGGCGCCTGGCGGTAGACCATCGCCCACTCATGGAGGCCGTGGCAGGCGAACGCCGGCGGGCGTTCCGCCGTGGCGCGCAGCAGGCCCACGACCCATGCGAGGCTCTCGCGACGCCGCGGCTCGAGCGCGGCGCAATTCAGCCCGACGCCGCCGGCCGTCGCCTGGTACTCGGGCCAGCGGAGGTACTCGCGCGCGGAATCACCCAGCAGCACGACGTCCGGCCCCGGGTGCCAGCGGCGCAGCCAGGCCGGGCGGTAGCGGTAGTATTCAAACAGAAAATCGTGGACCGGGTGTTTCTCGCCGCGGGCCGCGCGGGCCTGGTGCGGGGCGGTCCAGGCCAGGACGCGCTCCTCGTGCGCCCGCCGGCGGGCGTGCCACTCGGCCTCGGGCAGGAGGGCGATGGGCGCGGCGGCGATCATGCGGGCCAGGCAACGACGGCGACACCGGCGAGGATGAGCCCGCAGCCGAGGGCGGTCCGCACGGTCAGCGTTTCACCGAGGAAAAGCGCGGCGAGGAGGATGGTCAGGGCCAGGCTCGATTTGTCCACGGCGCTGACCAGGGACGCCGGCCCGAGCTGGAGGGCCTTGAAGTAACACAGCCACGACGCGCCGGTCGCGACGGCGGAGAGACCCAGGTAGAGCAGCGGGACGCGGGCGATGCCGCCCACCAGCCCGAGGTTGCCCTGCGCGGCGACGACCCCCCAGGCGAGCGGGACGATGAACGAGGTCCGGACGGCGGTCGCGAGGTTCGAATCGATGCCGCGCACCCCGATTTTGGCGAGGACAGCGGTCAAGGCGGCAAACACCGCCGAAAGGAGAGCGTAGGTCCACCACATACGGCGGAGAGTAAGTCCGAAGCATGAAGTAACAAGTGACAAGAGAGCCGGCGCCGGTCTGAGGTGGGAGCGCCGGCCTCCCGGCCGACCATGGCGCGCGCTTTCCTCCGGCTGGTCAGGAGACCGGCCCTCCACCCCGCCGTCGATCGCCGGCCTGGTGCGGTCGGCCCCGGCGGCGGCATGGTCTCATGGTCGCGCTCAACGCCCCGCCACCAGCAGCCGGCGGATGCCCTCGGTCGGCGGCGTGTCGATGAAGCGCAGCTCGACGGGCCAGCGGAGCTTGCTGGCCAGCGAGCGCAGGGCAAAGGCGGCCGGCACGCTGTTCAGCACCCGGCCGCTGACACCGCAGGACACGGTGGCGCCGGGCGTGACGAAAAGCCGGTGAATCACCTGGTCGGCCAGGCGCGCGAGCTCGGTGACCGAGTCGGCGACCACCTGTTGCGCGGGACCGTTGTCGTGGACGGCCAGGTCGAGCACGATGGGCGCGAAGGCGGCGATCTTCGCGTTGGCATCGTCCGCGTAATAAAAGAAGCGCGAGTTGGCGGTGTAGTCGTCCAGCCCCGTGTGGGCGCACAGGGCCGCGGCGAGGGGCGACGGGGCCGCGCCGGGCGCCGCCGCCTGCAACTCAAGCAGCGCGAGCGCGAGGGCGCGGCGGCCGAGGTCGAAGCCGCTCCCGGCGTCGCCGAATTTCCAACCCAGCCCGCCGGCGTAATGGACCGAGCCGTCCGGCGCGCGCGCCGCGACGAATGAGCCGGTGCCGGCGTGGAGCACCAGCCCGGGCTGGCCGGCGGTCGCCAATTCCAGGACGGGCAGCGAGTCGTCGGTCGCGGTCACTCGCCCGTAGCCCTGCAGCGCAGCGGCGGTTTCCCGCCAGAAGGCGCGGTTTCCGGCCATGCAGAGCAGCGTGCATTCCACGGCGCCGGCCGGGAGGTTCGCGGTGATCGCCTGGAGCGCCTCGTGCAGGACGGTGCGGGCCCGGTCGGGGCCGACCTGGCTCGGGTTGCAGCCGGGTGCCAGGTGCCGGCCCGCGATTTCGCCGCGAGCATCGACCAGGATGCACTCGGTCTTCGTGCCGCCGCCGTCGACGCCGATCTTCACGCGAGCTGCCGGCTCAGCCGACCCTTGTATTTCTGGCCGAGCGCGCGGTTATGCTCGATGGCGCCGGGCAGGTTCTGGCTGCGCAACACCGGCAGCGGGTGACCGCCGGCCTTAAGCCAGTCGATCACCTCGAGCGAAAGCAGGTTGAGCAGGGTCGCGCCGATGAGGGTGGAGGTCGGCCCCGCCATGGCCGGGACGCCGGCCGGCAGGCCCGCCTGGGCGGAGGCGCCGAGGTCGACGATCGCGTCGCCGGGCACGCCGGCGTTGTCGAGCACGTAGTCCGCGACCTCGTGGAGTTTCTTCCCGCCCGGATGGACGGTCGCCGCGGTCTTCGCCATGTCGACGCAGGTCAGCGCGACGACGTGCAGGCCCTTGTGCTTGGCGTACAGCGCCACCTCGATCGGGGAGGAATTCTTGCCAGAGTTGGAGATGACGATGATCGTCTCGCCGGGCAGGAGGCCGTGGGCCCGGTCGTAGCGTTCGGCGAGCTTGGTCCCGTACCCGACGAGGTTCTCGACGAAGCCGCCGGTCGGATCCTGGATGCCGCTGACGCAGACAAGGCCGCCGGCCCGGCCGATGATCTCGCGCGAGATGACATCGCTGTGGCCGCTGCCGAAGGTGTGCAGCACGCCGCCGCCGGCGACGGATGCGCCGATCACGGCGCCGAGTTTCTTGAGCACGGGTGCGTTGTGGGCGCAGGCCCGCTGCAGCATCGCGGAGGCGGTGGCGAGGTAGGTTTCGGCGAGGGGGGGCATGGCAGGAAGACAGGAGCGGGGAGCCGGAGGGAGGGGAGGGGAGCCCGGCGGGCGGGATCAGGTCGCCGACCAGCGGCCGAAGATGCCGCAGGGAAGAACCTTGCCGTCGCGCTGGATGGGCAGGCCGACCTCGCCGCCGGACAGCCGGCCGCCGGCGCCCGCGAGGAGCTCGGCGAGCAGGTTGACCACGACGGTCGGGGACAAGCGGGCCGTGTAGGCGTTGATCAGGAAGAAAACCGGGCGGTCGCTCAGGACGCGGCGGCACTCGCCGAGCAGGTCCCAGAGATGGTCCTCCAGCTTCCACATCTCGCCGGTGCTGCCCCGGCCATAGGTCGGCGGGTCCATGATGATGGCGTCGTAGCGGCGCCCGCGCTTCACCTCGCGGCGGACGAACTTAAGGCAGTCGTCGGTGATGTAGCGGATGGGCGCCTCGGCGAGGCCGGACAGCGCGGCGTTTTCGCGGCACCATTTCACCATGCCCTCGGCGGCGTCGACATGGCAGACGCTGGCGCCCGCGGCGGCCGCGGCGACGGTCGCCGCGCCGGTGTAACCGAAGAGATTCAACACGCTGACTTCGCGACCGGCGGCGCGCGCCGCGCGGAGGCATGCACCCAGCCAGTCCCAGTTCACCGCCTGCTCCGGGAAAAGGCCGGTGTGCTTGAAGCCCGTCGGGTGGATCTTGAAGGCCAGAGCGCCGTAGCGGACGGTCCAGTGGTCGGGCAGCTTCCGGCGGAATTCCCATTTGCCGCCGCCGCTCTCGCTCCGGTGATAGTAGCCGTCCCAGTCGTCCCACCGCGTCCCGCCGCCGGCCCGCGGCCAGATGATCTGCGGGTCGGGCCGGACCAGGGTGTAGGCGCCCCAGCGCTCCTGCTTCATGCCCAGCCCGCAGTCGAGCAGCTGGTAATCCTTCCAGCCGTCGGCGACGATGAGGCCCGGGCGGTCAATTTGCATCGGGCGCAACATTGCCCGCGCCCGGCGCCGGTGAACACGAAAAAATGGAATGCACCGCCCGGGGTGCGGCTCCCATGGTGATGCGCCGCCTGCTTCCTGTCCTGTGCCTCGCCGCGGCCGCGACCGCGGGGGCCGCCCAGCACTTCGCCAGTGCCGGGCACCGCACGCACCTGCTGGAGCTTTTCAGCTCGGAGGGCTGCAGCAGTTGTCCGCCGGCGGAGCACTGGCTGGGGACGCTGCGCGACGACCCGGGCTTGTGGCGCGACTTCGTGCCGGTCGCGTTTCACGTCACGTACTGGGACCGCCTTGGCTGGCCCGACCGGTTCGCCCGCCGCGAATTCACGGACCGCCAGTACGCCTACGCCAGTGCGTGGGGCAGCGACACGGTTTATACGCCGGCCTTCGTGCTCGACGGCGCGGAATGGCGCCGGGGCGCGGCGCCGCGGGCGGGCGGCCCGGAAGCCGGCACCCTGGCCGTCGATTACGCCGACGGCCGCTGTCACGTGGTGTTCGACGCGGCCGGCGATCTGGTCGCGCACGTCGCGCTGCTGGGGGCCGGCATCGTTTCGGTGGTGCGGGACGGCGAAAATGCCGGCCGCACGCTGCGGCACGATTTCGTGGCCTTGGTCGTCGTCTCCGCGCCCCTCGTCGCGGGCCGGGCGGAGCTGGTCGTGCCGTCCGCCCCGAACCAGGGGGTCGCGCGCCACGCGATCGCGGCCTGGGTGACCCGCCGCGGGGAGCTGGCGCCAAGGCAAGCCGCCGGCGGCTGGCTCGATTGAGCCAGCGGGACGATTCCGGTTGCGGCTGGCCGGCCCCGATGGTTGGTTGCCGCCGCCATGAGACGACTGCTACCCCTGCTGGCCGCCCTGGGTCTCATCACGGCTTGTTCCGGGCCGCCGAACGCGAAGCCGAAGGTGGCGGTGACACCGCTGACCAACCGCGTGCGGGTCGAATTCGAGGGACAGTTCTTCACCGACTTTGTGTGGGGCGACGGCGCCTCGCGCCCCTATTGTTATCCCATTCTCGCCGCCGATGGCCTGCGGATGACGCGCGACTTTCCCGTGCGGCAGACGCCGGGCGAGGAAACCGACCACCCGTGGCACCGCTCGCTCTGGTTCGCCCACAGCATGGTCAACGGCGTCGACTTCTGGAATGAAGGCACGGGCGGCAAGGAGGCGCCGAAGGCCAAGGGCCGGACCGTTGTCGACGCGATCACCGAGACCCGCAGCGGCGACGTCGGCGTCATCCGCGCGCACGTGAAGTGGCTGGCGCCGGGCGGACGCCTCGTCTGCACCGACGACCGGACCCTGCGCTTCCACGCCAGCGCCGCCGGGCGTTTCATCGACTACGAGGTGACCCTCCATGCGCCGGCGGGCGAACCGGTGCTGCTCGGCGACAACAAGGACGGCACGATGGCGCTGCGGCTGGCGCAATGGATGACGCTGCCGCACAAATACCAAGGCCGGGAAGTCCCCGGCGCCGGGCACATCGTGACGAGCACCGGGGCGCGCGACGCGGACGCCTGGGGCAAACGCGCCGACTGGTGCGACTACTACGCGCCGCACGAGGGCAAGGTCTACGGCGTCGCCATCTTCGATTCGCCGCGCAACCTGCGTCACCCGACCTGGTGGATGGCGCGGGACTACGGGCTCTTTGGCGCGAACCCCTTCGGCCGGCACGACTACGAGAACCTCAAGGACCAGCCGCACGCCGGCGACTACACGATTCCCGCCGGCGGCAGCCTGACGCTGCGCTATCGTTTCTTTTTCCACGAAGGCGACACCACCACCGCCGGCGTCGCCGCCCGTTACGCCGAGTACCGCGCCGGCCGTTGAGCCGGTTTGTCCCCGCCATGAAAGCCATCACCCGCCGCGCGTTCCTCAAGTCGTCGGCCCTCGCCGCGACCGCCGCCTGGACGGCCCGCGCCTGGGCCCGCGTGCCCGGCGCCAATGGTGACGTGCGCGTCGCCGTCGCCGGCTTGAACGGCCGCGGGCGCAACCACCTCGCCAGCCTGCAGGCGCTGCCGGGCGTGCGCATCGTGGCCGTGTGCGACCCGGACACCGCGGTGCTCGATCGCGTTGCGATCCGGCTTGGGCCGGACGTGAAGACGTTCACCGACATCCGGGAACTGCTGGCGGCGCCCGACATCGACGCCGTGACGATCGCGACGCCGAACCACTGGCATGCGCTGATGGGCATCTGGGCCTGCCAGGCCGGCAAGGACGTGTACGTCGAGAAACCGGTTTCGCACAATGTCTGGGAAGGCCGCCAGCTCGTGGCGGCCGCCGCGAAATACGGGCGCATCATCCAGGCCGGCGTGCAGATCCGCTCGGGCGAGGGCCTGCGCGAGGCGGTGGAATGGGTGCGCGCCGGCCACCTCGGCCGGATCACCGCGGCGCGCGGCTTCTGCTACAAGCGCCGGCCCAGCATCGGCCGGACGCAGGGGCCGCAGCCGGTGCCCGCGACCGTGGATTACGACTTGTGGTGCGGCCCGGCGCCCAAGGTGCCGCTGCGCCGCGCGCGGCTGCACTACGACTGGCACTGGATTTACGCCACCGGCAACGGCGATGTGGGCAACCAGGGCATCCACCAGATGGACGTCGCCCGGTGGTTCCTCGGCGAACCCGGCCTGCCCCGCCACACGCTGAGCGTGGGCGGCCGGCTCGGGTACGAGGACGATGGCGAGACGCCCAACACCCAGGTAATCCTGCACGACTACGCGACCGCGCCGCTGGTCTTCGAGGTGCGCGGGCTCCCGGCCCGCCCCGATGGCGCCGCGCCGCCGGGCGCGGGCAGCGCGGAGGCGGCGGCCGCCGCGGCCGACACCATGGACCGCTACCGCGGCGTGCGCGTCGGCAACATCATCGACTGCGAGGGCGGCTCGATCGTCACGAGCGCCTATTTCACCGCGCAGGCCTTCGATCGCGGCGGCAAGCTGATCCAGGAGTTCAAGGGCCAGGACCGGCACATGGCGAATTTCATCGAAGTGGTGCGCGGCCGCGATGCCGGCGAGCTTTACGGCCCGGTCGACGAGGGCCACGTGTCCAGTGCACTCTGCCACCTCGGCAACATCTCCCACCAGCTCGGGCGCGCCACGCCGCCCGGCGAGCTGCAGGAAAGGATCCGCGGCGATGCCGCGCTCAACGAGGCCTGCGGCCGGATGCTCGAGCACCTCGCGGCCAACCGGATCGACCTGAACCGGACGCCGCTGACGCTCGGCCAGGTGCTCGCGGTCGATGCCGCGGCGGAGCGTTTCACCGGGGAAGGCGCGGCCGCGGCCAACGCGCTGCTCACCCGCGCCTACCGCGCGCCGTTCGTCGTGCCCCGGCTGGCGTAGCGATGGCCTTTCGGGTTCTCCGGTTCCCTCGATGACTTCCGCTGGCCGGAGCCGGCTTGCGGGCGAATCCGCGGCATCGACGCCCGGCTCCATCGCCGGCAAGGCGGCTCCTACAGGGTCGGAGCCACGGGTTCGTCACGTGCCATACAGGCGGTCGCCGAAATCGCCCAGCCCGGGCAGGATGTATTTCCGGTCGTTGAGCGCGCGATCGAGCGCCGCCGTGTGGATCGGCACCTCGGGATGGGCTTGCTGCAGCGTGGCCACTCCCTCCGGTGCGGCGACGATGCAGACGAAGACGACCTCGGTGGCGCCGGACGCCTTGACCAGCGCGACCGCCTGCGCGGCCGAGCCGCCGGTGGCGAGCATCGGGTCGACCACCACGACGCGGGTTCCCGCCAGCGGCGGCAGCTTGCAGTAGTAACTGCGCGCCACGGCGGTCTCGTGGTCGCGCTCGAGGCCGACGTATCCGACCGAGACCATGGGGAAGATATCGTGGAACGGCTGCAGCATGCCGAGCCCCGCGCGGAGGATGGGCACCACCACGAGGGGCTTCGCGAGCACGCGGCCGCGGGTCGCTTCCATCGGCGTGACGATGGCCTTTTCCTCGGTCGCGAGATCGCGCGTGGCCTCGAGCGCCAGGAGCAGCGAGAGCTGATAGCTCAACGTGCGGAACAGCGCCGGCTTGGTGGTCTTGTCGCGCAGGTGGGTGAGCACGTGGGCACCGAGGGGATGTTGCAGGAGGTGAATCGGCATGGGGCGAAAAACTCGAGACGCCCATAGCCCAAGCCCCGGGAAACCCCAACTGCAAAAAATCCGGCGCGGCGCCGGGGCGGGCGCGAACGGCGCGGGCCCCGGCCCGAAGGCCCACCAGCCCCCTGGCGCGCGGGCTCCACCACCGCGCCTACGGCTGGAGCGTCAGCGTGTGTTGGGTCGGACCGGGGAGCAGCGGCGTGGCCTCGCCCTTCGCCCACGCGTCGTGCCCGGCGCGGAAATAGGGCGACAGCGGGTGGCCGCACTGGCCGCCGGGCATGTTGAAGATACCCTGGTCCTCATGGCCGGGCGAAACCACGAGGCGCTCCGACTGGCCGAACGAGGTCGACTGCACGCGCGGCATGTCGCTGTCGCCGGGCAACGGCTCGGCGGCCATGTCGACGAACCGCGCCACCGGTCGCGGCAGGAACCGGGCGAAGGGATGCTGCATCGCGAGAGTGTTGCGCTGGCCCCACGTGAAGTGGGCGGCGGACAGCCCGGTCTTGTCGACGTTGCCGATGACGTCGTCCGCCGCCGCCAGGAGCAACGAACGCCACGACTTGCTTTCCGGGTCGAGCAGGCGCACCGGCTGCTCGTGCACGAGCTGCCAGACGGCGTCCTCGTATTGGAAACTCCCGGAGCTGAAGGCGGGGTACTGCTCGCGGGCCCGCGCGAAGAAGGGGGCCAGCGCACGCTCCGCGACGTGAACGCGAAAGGCCCGGGTGAGACGGTAGGCGGCGGAGTCGGTGTCCGCCCGGCCGCTCCATTGCTGCAGGACCGCGCGGAGTTCGCGCCGCGCGGATTTTTGCGCGACGGCCTCGTCGTCGAGCACCGCGAGAAAAAGCCCGTGCCACCGTTCGAGGAACAGCGCGCGGTCATCGAGCTCGATGGCGAACAGGTCCCGGGGCGCGGCCTTGCCGCCGGAGGCCACGAGCTGCCGGAGATCGTCGCGAATCTGGTGCGCGCGCGGGCCGTCGGCGTAACCGCCGTCGCCCAGCCTGGCGTACCCGTCGCCGCCGACCTGGCGGTTGTTGGCCGACCAGAGGATGCCGTCGGCCGGGTCGATGATTGTCGGGATCTCCGCCTCGGGCACCCAGCCGTCCCAGTGGCGGTCGCCGTAGGCCCAGGACACCGGCAGCCGCCCGTCGTAGCCGACGCGCCGCGGCACCTTGCCGAGGACGGTCCAGGCGATGTGGCCCCCGCGGTCGGCAACCACCGTGTTCAGGTTGGCGAAGGCGGAGCGATGGGCGATGGCGACGCCTTCGGCCGCGGTGGCGGCGTCTTCCATCGCGAGGAAATGCAGGTTGGTCGCCGCGCGGTCGTCGGCGGTCCAGCGGATCGCCGTGTAGTAGCCATCGGCCGGTCCCGCCACGATCGGGCCCCACTCGGTCCAGCGGGACGGGAAGACAACGGGTTTCCCGCCCTTGACCTGGATCGTCTCGGGGCGCTCCTCGATTTCCTTCCAGCCGGCCGGCGTGCGATAGTAGTGCTGCGCGATGCCCTCGGTTTCGACGAGCACGGCATCCACGGTGTCGACGTAGGCATCCGTGACGCCCCAGGCGATGCGCCCGTTGCTGCCGACCACCAGCAACGGGCCGCCGGGCAGCGTCACGCCGACGAGGCGGCGCGGGCCGGAGGCATCGCGCCATTGCAGCACGGCCCGGTACCAGGTGTTCGGGACGTTGAGGCCGAGGTGCATGTCGTTCGCCAGCAGTGCGGCGCCGGTGGCGGTGTGCGCGCCGCCGACGGCGAAGGCGTTGGAACCGTACACGGGGCGCGGGGGGATCGGGGCGATGGCGGCGGAGCCGCCGTTCGCGGGGGCTTCGAACCGGAGCGACGGCAGCGGCGCCGCCGGGAACGTGCTGCCGTCGAGCGCGGCGTCCCACGAGGTCCCGCGCGGGGAGAGGAATTCGAGCGCGGCCAGGCCGGCGGTTTCGCGCAGGGCCGCGCGGCTGCGCTCGTAGCCGGCCTCGGAGTCCTGCAGCTGGAACCACATCGCGTACATGCAGAGGACGGA
Organism: Lacunisphaera sp.; assembly: GCA_035545835.1. GTDB lineage: Bacteria > Verrucomicrobiota > Verrucomicrobiia > Opitutales > Opitutaceae > Lacunisphaera. Next base: position 1,261 of record DASZXO010000084.1, on the reverse strand, counting down.
GTCCTCCGGCCGCCAGGAGGCGACCGGCGCGCGCAGGACCAGGTATTCCCAGGGAATCTTCCCGAGCGTGCCCAGGCCGGCATTGACGCCCTGGGCGTAAGCCTGGAGCAGCGCGCGCTCCTCCGGGGTGGCTTCGGCGAGGACTTCCCCGGCCAGCCGCCGGAAACCATGACGCCGCGCGCTCTTGTCCAGGTCCACCGCGACGGCGCCGAACAACTCCGCGAGCTCGCCGGCGGCGCGGCGGCGCAGCAGATCCATTTGGAAGAACCGGTCCTGCGCGTGCACGAAGCCGGTGGCCCGCGCGACGTCGAGCCGGCTGGCGCCGGTGATGGTCGGCACGCCGAGCGCGTCGCGCTCGATCCTCACCGCGGCGCCCAGGCCCGCGACCCTTTGCACCCCGTCCAGCTGCGGCAGGCTGCCGCGCATCAGGCGCCAGCCCCAACCCACCGCCGCGGCCGTGATCGCCAGCACAACGGCGAGCACGGACAGCAACAGGCGCGGCGTCAGGCGCAACATGGGGCTCAACCCGCGGCGGCGGACGAGACCGCGGGATCGCGGCCCTCGTCCCATTCGATGTATTCAAACATCGTCTCGATGCCCTTGTCCTCGAGGCCGGACTCCTTGATGCGCCGCAGGAGAATTTCGCGCGCGGGGTCGCGCCAGCCGCGTTTCAACAGGAACGTGTTCCAGATTTCGCATTCCTCGTCGGTGCGCCGGCCGCCGCGTTCCTCGCACCAGGCGAGGATCTCCTCGTCCGTGCCACCCTGGAGCACGCGGGCCTGGAGCGCGGCGTAGTCGACGTGCAGCAGCGCGCAGGCGCGGGCATCGAAGCCCTTGCCGAGGTTCGCCTGGTAGTCGGCCGGCAGCCGGCCGGCGGCATGGAGGCGGATCTTGTCGAAGGTGCGGCCGATGAACACGAGGCGGCCGACCTTGGCGTAGCAGCTGCGGAGTCCGGGGACGTTGGGCATGCCGCAAGCTTTCCCCAATCGGCGGTCGAATCCAGCGGAAATCGGCGCGTCAGTCGTGCAGGTAGTACACCGCCGTGGCGAGCAACCCGAGGAGGAAAGTCGGCGCGTTGATCCAAAGCTGATTGAACGGCACCGCGTAGTGGTGCACCGCCCAGATCACCGCGACATGCTTGACCGCGATCAGGCCCCAGCAGATCAGGATCAATTTCTCCACCTTCGGATTCCGGGGCTCGCGCGGCCGGACGCTTACCTCCGCGATGAAGGCGCGTTCGTAATCGGCCGGCCGCCGGGCG
>DASZXO010000083.1:0-30396 GCA_035545835.1 Lacunisphaera sp. | reverse complement strand
AAGCCTGGCCGTCGAGACCGGACAAGCGGGGTGAGGGCACCCCACCACCACCACCTAGCGCGAACGAGCTACGGGATCCGTAGCACGACGCCGACGCGCAGGGCGCCGTTGTCCGCGACGCGATCGCGATTCGCCGCGTAGATTTCCTGCCAGCGATTCGCGGTTCCGTAGTAGCGCTGGCTGATCCGCGCGAGCGAATCGCCCGCCACCACGGTGTGGGTGCGCTGGCCGGGGGTGGCCGGCGGCAGTGCGACCGGCGCCGCCGACGGCGCCGCGGTGGGCGCCGTCACGGCCGGGGCGGGCCCGCCCACCGAGCGCGCCAGCATGGTCTTCAACTGGTAATTTTCCTGCGCCAGCACGGTGTTGCTGCCCTGCAATTGCTGCACGAGCGCGCGGGTGGCGGCCAGTTCGTTGGTGCCCTGGCTGCTGTTCCGCTGCAGGGCGGCGAGGGCCTGGCCGGCCCGGGCCGCCTCCGCCTGGGCGCTGGCCAGCTGCGCGGCGAGATTCTGGCGTTCCGCCGCCAGGGCCGCGAGCTGCTGCTGGGCCGACGACTGGGCCGTGGCCGTGGACTGGAGGCTGGCGACCTGGGCGGTGAGTGATTCCACGCGCGCGGCGAGGGTGTCGCGCTCGGCCTTGAGCGCGCCGTCGGCCGGCACCGGAGCTGCGGCCTTGAGGCGCGCGACCTCGGCGTTCAAGTCGGCGACCTGCTTCGCCAGGGCCTCTTTCCCGGCCACGTCGTTGGCTGCGGGCGTGGCTGCGGCCGCCGGAGCGGCAGACGCCGCGTTCTTCAACTCATCGCGTTCCTTTTGGAGCACGGCATAACCGCGCAGCGAAATCGCGAGTTTGTCCTCGGTTTCGGCGAGGCGCCGTTGGAGTTCGGCGACATCGACTTGTTCCGTCGTCGCCGCGGGCTTCGCCGCGCTTTCCGCCGCCTTCTGTACGGCGGCCGCCTGTTGCTTGGCATTGGCGGCCTCGGTCGTGGCGGCCGCGAGTTGCTGCTTCGTGTCGGCGAGCGCGGCTTCGAGCTCGCTGACCTTGCCGGAAAGGTCGGCCGCCGGCTTGGCGGTGCGCGCCTCGGCGAGCGCTCCCTCGAGTTCCTTCACGCGATCCGACAAGTCGGGATAGGCCGGGGCGCTGGTCTTCTCCGCCGCGGCTTTCTCGGCGGCGACCCGGGCCTGCGTGAGCGCGGCGACCTGGCCTTCCAGTTCCTGCACGCGGCCGGACAGATCCGGGTACGCCGGCGCGGCCGCCGGTGGGGTGCTTCGGGCCGCCGTCAACTCGGCCACCTGTTGCTTCGCGTTGGCCGCCGCCGCGGCGGTGTCCGCGAGCTGCGTCTCGAGTTCCTTTACGCGACCGCGCAAGTCGGGATAGTCGGGCGCGGCGGGCACTTCCTTCGCGGCCCGCTCGGCCTCCTCCTTGGCCTGCGCCAGGGAGGCGACCTGGCCCTCCAGTTCCTGGACGCGGCCGCGGAGGTCCGGATAATCGGGCGCGGCCGGGACTTCCTTCGCCGCCCGTTCGGCGTCATCCTTGGCCCGGGTCAGCGTCGTGACCTGGGCCTCCAGCGCGCTGACCTGGCCGGAGAGATCCGGGTACGATGGCTTGGCGTTTTGCGCCGACGCGAGCTGCGCCTCGAGTTCCTTCACGCGCCCGGACAAATCCGGATAGGCGGGGGCGCTGGGTTTCGCCGCGAGTTGGGCCTCCAGGTCCTGCACGCGCGCCGACAGGTCGGGATAAGCGGGGGCCGCCGGTGCGCTCGCCTTGGCCTCCAGCTCGGCGAGCCGTTGTTTCGCGCCCGCGGCCTCGGTCGTCGCGGCCGTCAGCTGCGCCTGCAGGCCATCGAGTTTCGCGGCATCATCGGTCCGGGCCTTGGCCAGGCTGGCGAGCTGCTCCCGCGCCTGCGCGGCCTCGGCCTGGGCGCCGGATGCGGCGGCCTGCTGCGCGGCCAGCTGGCCTTCGAGCTCCTTGACGCGGCTCGTTGCGCCCGAGGCGTCGCGCAGCTGCCGGCCGGCATCGGCCAGCATCTTCTGCATCCGCTCCCGGTCGCCGCGCAGTTGCGCGACCTCGCCGGCGAGGCTCGTGAGGCGGCCGGAAAGTTCGTCGCGCTCGCGGCGCAGCTGGTCCGCCTCGCCGCCCTTTTCCTTCGTCGAATTCTGGAGCGCGGTCGTCACGCCATCGAGCTGGTGCTTGAGGTCGGCCTGCGCCGCGTTGGCGGCCACGAGCTGGCGCGTGGCGTCGCCCAGCGCCGCCTGCAATTCGTTGACCTTGTCGGAGAGGTCCGGGTACGCCGGCGTCGCCGTCTTCCCGGCGGCGGCCTTTTCCGCGGCGTCCTTCGCCGCCGCCAGGGCGGCCAGTTGGTTGCGGAGATCGGCGACCTGGCTGGACAGGTCCGGATACGCCGGCGGCGCATTCTTCGCCGCCGCCAGCTGGGATTCGAGTTCCTGCACGCGCCCGGAGAGGTCCGGATAGGCCGGCGCGGCCGGTTTGGCCGCGGCGAGCTTGCTCGCGGCGTCCCGGGCCTTCTCCACCTCGGCCAGTTGGTCGCGGACCTCCTGCGTCTCGGCCTTGGCGGCGGCCACCGCCGCCACGTCGGCCGCAACCTGGGTTTCCAACTCCTTCACGCGGCCGGACAGGTCGGGGCGCGCGGGCGCGGACTTCAGGCTCGAGACCTGCGCCCGCAGCTTTTCCGTCTCGGCCGACGCGGTCTCGAGCTGGCGGCGGAGCGACGCCTTGTCGGACTCGAGCATCTTCAGCTGCGCCTGCTGGTTGGCGGCTTCGCGCTGGCTGGCGATCGTGGCGCCCTTGTAATCGTCGAACTGCTTCGCGACTTCGCCGCGCGCCTGCTCGGCGGCCGAGAGCCGCTGGGTCAGCGCCGTGACCGTGCCCTCGAGTTCCTTCACCCGGCCCGAGAGGTCGGGATATGCGGGCGCCGCATTCTTCGCGGTGGCGAGCTGTTCGCGCATGCCGGCCAGTTCCTTCGCGGCACCGGCGGCTGCGGTTTTCTGGTCCTGGAGCTGTCCCTCCAGTTCGGCGACGCGGCCGGAGAGGTCCGGGTAGGAAGGCGGGGCGCTGCGGGCGCTGGCCAGCGACTCTTCAAGTTCCTTCACGCGGCCGGACAAATCCGGGTACGCGGGTGCGGCCGGCCGGGCGCGCAGTTCGGCGAGTTCCGATTGCATCGCCTGGCGTTCGACGCCGACGGCGGCGAGCTGGCTCTCGAGTTCCTTCACGCGGCCGGAGAGGTCCGGGTAGGAGGGAGTCGCGTTTTGCGCCGCCGCGAGCGACTCCTCGAGCTCCTTGACGCGGTTCCTCAGGTCGGGATACGCAGGCTTGGCCGCGACTTGCTTGCGGGCGTCGGCCAACTCGGCGGCGGAGGCGGCCACCGTGGCCTGCAGCGCGGTGTTTTGATTCTCAAGCTCGCGCACCTTGCCGGAGAGGTCCGGATAGGCCGGTTGGGCATTGCGGGCCTCGGCCAACGATGCCTCCAACTCCTTCACGCGGCCGGACAGATCCGGGTAAGGCGGTTGGGCATTGCGGGCGCTGGCCAGAGCCGTCTCCAGTTCACGCACGCGGCCGGACAAATCCGGATAGGCCGGTTTTGCGCTGCGGGCGGAGGCCAGGGACTCTTCCAGTTCCTGCACGCGGCCGGACAGGTCCGGGTAAGCCGGCTTCGCATGGCGCACTTCCTGGAGCTGCGCGCCGAGGGCGGCGTTGTCCTGTTCCAGCTTCGCGACGGTCTGCTTGAGTTCCGCCTGCGCCGCGCGCGCCGACTCGGCCGCGGCGGCCTGGCTCCGGACCTGGGTCTCGAGGTCCTTGGTCCGGCTGGCGGCGGTCGACGAGTCGCGCAGCTGGCGCCCGGCGTCCGCGAGCATCTTCTGCATCCGTTCGCGGTCGGCCTGCAAGGTAGCGACATTGCCGGCGGCCTCGGTGAGTTTTCCGTTGAGGGCGTCGCGTTCCTGCCGGAACCCGGCGGCCTGTTTCTCGGCCGCGGCCAGCTTTTCGTTCAATTGCGCGAGCTCCGCGGCGTGCTGTGCGCCGGTGTCCTTCGCCGCGGCGAGCTTTTCCGCCTGCTGCTGGGCTTGGGCGAGGGCAGCGCCGAGCTGGTTTTGCGCGAGACGCGCGGCCTCGGCCTGCGCCTTGAGGCCTTCGATCTGCGCCCCGGCATCGGACTTGTCCTTGGCCAGGGCCGCGACTTGGGCCTCGAGTTGGGTCACCTGGCCCGAGAGGTCCGGGTACGCCGGCTGGGCGTTGCGCGCCGTGGCCAGCGCGGCTTCGAGCTCCTGCACCCGGCCGGACAGGTCCGGGTAGGACGGCTTCGCATTGCGCGCCGCAGCGAGCGATTCCTCCAATTCCTTCACGCGGCCGGAGAGGTCGGGGTAATTCGGCGCGGCCGGACGCTGGCGGAGTTGCGCCAGCTCGGCCTGGAGGGCCTGGGCGGAAGCCTGCGCCTGCCGGGCGGCATCCTCGGCTGCCGCCAGCTTTTGCGTCGCGGCGCCTGAATCGGATTGCATCGTGCGCAGCAGCGCATCGCGCTCCGCCAGCGTGGCCTTGAGGGTGTCGGCGGCCTTGGCGTTGCGGTCAGCCGAATCCTGCAGGGCGGCGACCTGGGCCTGGAGTTCATTCACCCGCGGCGAGAGATCCGGGTAGGCCGGCTTCGCGGCAGCGGCCTGCTCGGCGGCCTCCTTCGCCGCGCTCAGCGCGGCGATCCGCACCTGGGCTTCCGCCGCGGCCGATTTCGCCGCGGACTCGGCGGCGCCCTGGGCCTGGCGCAGCGAGCCGACCGTCGCCTCGAGTTCCTGCACGCGATCCCGCAAGTCGGGATACCTGGGCGCGGGCGGCGTGGCGCGGGCCTGCGCGAGATCCTTTTCCAGCGCGGCGATCCGCGCCGTGGCGGCGGACAGGTCCCGGCCGGCGGACGCGCCGGCGGTGGACGATTCCGCGAGTTGCCGTTCGAGCTCCTGCACGCGAGTGCGCAGGTCGGGATATTTCGGCGAGGCGGATTGGGCGGCCGCGAGGGCCGACTCCAGTTCCGCCACCCGGCCGGACAAATCCGGATACGCCGGCTTGGCGCCGCGCACCTCGGCGAGCGCCTTCTCCAGTTCCGCCACGCGGCTGGAAAGATCCGGGTAGGCCGGTTTGGCATTGCGGGCCTCGGCCAGCGACTTCTCCAATTCGTTCACCCGGCCGGACAGATCCGGGTAGGCCGGCTTGGCGGCCAGCTGGCGCTGCGCCTCGTCGCGGGCTTGTTCGGCGGCGGCGAGGTTCTGCTTCAGCGCGGCCAAGGCCGACGCATTGCCGGCGCCCGCGGCGGCTTCCTGGCGCAGTTTCTCGGCTTCGCTCGTGAGGGTTGCGACCTGCTGCTGGAGTTCACCCAGCTGGCGCGCGGACGCGGTGGCGGCCGTGGCCGCATCGGCCTTGGCTTGGGCCAAGGCGGCGACCTGCGACTCGAGGGCGGCCTTCTGGTCGCTGACCTTGTTGAGGGTGCCCTCGACTTCACGGCCAAAAGTCCGCGCGGATTCCAGGTCGACGAGGGCGGCCTGCAGCTCCTTCGTCTTTTGGTCCAGCGCGGCGGTGTCGGGCGCGGGCTTGGGCGCGTTCTGCAGCGCCTCGAGCGCCTGCCGGGTCTGGCTGAGCTCGGCCTTCAGCGCCTCGCTGTCCCGCGTGAGGCTGGCGACCTGGGCCTGGGCGGCGCGGGCCTGGGCCTCGAGGGCGCCGGAGCTTTCACGCGTGGTTTGGGCGGCCCGCGCCAGGTCGGCGGCCTGGCTCGTGGCGCGGTCGCGTTCGGCCCGCGCGGCGGCGAGCTCGGCGGTGAGGGTGTCGACGCGGGCGGCCAGCGCGTCGCGTTCGCCGAGGGCACGGTTGAGTGCGCCGTCATCCCGCTGGACGGGTGCCGGGGCAAGGTGTTCGCTGCCCGGCGGCGCGGGCGGGGCGGCGGGCCCGCGCAAGGCCGGAGCTTCCGCCGGCTCGGCCGCCACCGCCGCTGCCGGCTCGGCCCGGGTGGCCGCAGGGGGCGTCGCAGCCCGGACGAGACCGGGATATTGTTTCTTGCGCGCGGCCAGCCGTTCCTGGGCGGCGTCGTAGGTGGCCTTGTCGAACGACGCGGCCAGCGCGTCGAGCGTGCGGCCGCGCGAGCCGTTTTCATTGGCGAGCGAGAGCCAGACGAAAGCCTCGATGGGATCGGCCGCGATGCCGCGGCCCTGGGCATAGGCGAGGCCGAGATTGTATTGGGCGATACCGTTGCCTTTCTCGGCCTTGGATCGCAGGGAAGCCACCTCGCTGCTTTCCTGGGCCAGGGAGACCTGGGCGGCAACGGACGCAACCAGAAGCGCAAGTAACGGGCGTAAGTTTTTCATGCGGCCGAAGGCGGAGGGATACACTTGCCCGCCTGCAGCCCCGGCTGCAAGCCCGCCCCGTTCGCCGCGTGTAAAAAAAGGCTCGACTCAGCGCCGGCGGAAGCGCGCGGCACTCAGCGCGCCGTCTTCGCCGCCGCGAGCACTTCCTCGCCGGAAAGCCGCACCTTGAAGTCGGGATTGGCGTGGGCGAAGCGCACGATGCCGGCGCCGTCGATGATGAACACCGCCGGCACGGGCAGCCAGCGCGCGTCGGGCTCGCCCGGGACCGGCGTGAGCTCGACGCCGTAGCCTCGGTACGCGGCCACCCCCGCCGCGTCGACGCGGAACGCGACACCAAAGGCCGATGCCGCCGTCATGGCGTGATCGGAAAGCAAGCGGTACGTGAGGTGATTCCTGGCCGCCATGGCCTGCAGCCCGGCGGTTTCATCCGGACTGATCGCGACGACCTGGTAACCGAGTTGGAGCAGCTGCGGCTCGACCTCGGCGAGCGCGGCGAGGTGTCGGTTGCAGTACGGACACCAACTGCCGCGGTAGAAGATCAGGACCGTCGGCTTGCCGGCGAGGACCGACGCCAGCTCGATGGCGCCGCCATCGACGGTGCGCACCGTGGCGGCGGGAGCCTTCGTACCGGGCGTGACGGGCGTGATCGCGGTGGCGGCGGGCGCGAGGCCCGCGCGGAGCGCCAGCGGCAGGGCAAGGAGGGCAACCAGGAGTCGGCAGGAACGGAGGTGCATGGTCGGGGTGGGAGGACCGGCGCCGGAAAATATTCCGGCGCCGCGCGCCCACGATGCCGGGCGGCATGCGCGGGGGGAGACTGAGGATCGAGTTTGATGTAAAATCCGGCAAAAAACGGAACCCGGCGCTTGCCCCAGATGGTAAGCTAGCTTACCAGTTGCGGCTCGTGTCTTCGTCCCGCCCCAACCTCGAGCGCAATGTCGGCGTGCTGCTCGCCGACATCAACCGGCTGGCGCGGAAGGAATTTGACCGCCGGGTCCGGGACCTCGGGCTGACACGCGCCCAGTGGCTGTTCCTGCTTTACCTGCGGCGCCACCCCGGCTGCACCCAGAGCGACTTGGCCGAGCTGCTCCAGGTCGAGAAGATCTCCGTCAGCCGCCAGGCGGATCGCCTGGACCGGGCGGGCTGGATCCGCCGCACCGATGATGCGGCCGACGCCCGCGCTTACCGCCTCGAGCTCACGCCGCGGGCCGCGCGTGTCATCGCGCAACTGGACGACCGCGCCAATCGTCTCCGGAGCGAGTACCTGACCGGCATTCCCGCCGGCCGGCGCGCCGCGCTCGTGGACGACCTCGCCACGATCAAGGCCAACCTTCTCCAACTCGAAGCCCAGTCCGCCTGATTTCCATGACCTCCCGTCCCCCCCTCATCCTCATGTCCGCGGCGGCCGCCGTGCTGCTCGCCGCCGGCTGCAGCCGGACGCAGTCCGCCCGCGGCGGCCCGCCGGCCGTCCCGGTGCAGACCGCCGCCGCCGTCCAGCGCGACGTGCCGCGCCGCGTCGAAGCCATCGGCAAGGTCCAGGCGCTCCGCAGCGTCAACGTCAGGTCGCAGGTCGACGGCATCATCGCCGCCGTGCACTTCCGGGAGGGCGACGACGTCAACGCCGGCGACCTGCTCGTGACGCTCGACCGGCGGCCGTTCGAGAACGCCCTGCTGCAGGCCCGGGCCGCGCTGGCGACGGCGCAGGCGCAGGCCCGCCAGGCCGCGGTCGATGCGGACCGCTACTCGCACCTCGACCAGCAGTCCGCGATCTCGAAGGAGGCGCTGGCCCAGTACCAGACGCGGGCCGAGACGACGAAGGCCGACGTGCAGGCCCGCGAGGCGGCGCTGGCCAACGCCGAGTTGCAGCTCGGCTACACGGAGATCCGCGCGCCGATCGCCGGTCGCACCGGGCAGCTGCTCCTCCACGAGGGCGCCCTGGTGAAGGCCAACGACAACAGTTTCACCGTGGTCACCATCAACCAGCTCACCCCCATCTCGGTGGCCTACGCCGTGCCCGAGGACAGCCTGCCGGCCATCCGCGCCACGATGGCGGCCGGCAACGTCGAGGTGCTCGTGACGGACAACGCCACCGGCCTCACGCGCGGCGACGGGCGGCTCACGTTCGTCGACAACACCGTCGATCCCGCGACGGGCACCATCGTGCTGAAGGCCTTGTTTGAAAACGCCGACCACGCGCTCTGGCCCGGCCAGTTCGTGCGCGTCCAGACGCAGACGGGCGTCGATCGCGGCGCGATCGTCGTGCCCAGCGCGGCGGTGCAGACCGGCCAGGACAACGCGCAGGTGTACGTCGTGAAACCGGACCACACGGTCGATCTCCGCATGGTGACCGTGCTGCGCACGGTCGACGACCTGACGCTGCTGTCCGCCGGGGTGAAGGCGGGCGAGACCGTGGTGACCGATGGCCAGCTCCGCCTCGTGCCCGGCGCGCGGGTCGAGGCCAAGGCCCTGGCAGCCGCCACCGTCACGGCCGGGGCGGGCGGGAGCGCCGCGCCATGAACCTGCCCGAGCTCTGCATCCGGCGCCCGGTCATGACGACGCTCATGACCGTCGCGTTGTGCGTCTTCGGCCTGATGGCCTACCGCCTGCTGCCGGTCAGCGACCTGCCGAACGTCGACTTTCCCACCATCGTGGTGAGCGCCGGCCTCCCCGGCGCGACGCCGGAAACGATGGCCTCCGCGGTGGCGACGCCGCTCGAGCAGCAGCTCTCGACGATCGCGGGCATCGACTCGATGGTCTCGACCAGCAGCCTCGGCTCGACCCAGATCACGATGACGTTTGCGCTCGAGCGCAACATCGATGCCGCGGCGCAGGACGTGGCCGCCGCGATCGCCGCCGTGCAGCGCCGCCTGCCGACGGACATGCCCGCGCCGCCGTCCTACCGGAAGACCAACCCGGCCGACGCCCCCATCATCTATCTGGCGCTCAGTTCGCCGACCCTGCCGCTGTCGGTGGTCGACGAATTTGCCGAGACCATCCTGGCCCAGCGCATCTCGACCATCGATGGCGTGGCGCAGGTGCAGGTCTATGGCTCGCAGAAGTACGCCCTCCGCGTCCAGCTCGACCCGCGCGCGCTGGCCAGCCGCGGCATCGCCCTAAGCGAGGTCCAGGCCGCGCTGTCCGCCCACAACGTCAACCTGCCCACCGGCGTGCTCGACGGCAACCACCAGACCATGACGGTGGTGGCCACCGGCCAGCTCAACCACAGCGCGGAGTTCCGCGACATCATCATCGCCTACCGCAACGGCGCGCCGGTGCGGCTGGGCGAGGTGGCCAGCGTGATCGACAGCGTGCAGGCCAACCGCGTGGCGAGCTGGTTCTACACCGGCGGCAAAGGCGCCCGCGCCATCGTGCTCGCGGTGCAGCGCCAGCCCGGCACGAACACGGTCGAGGTCGTCGAGCGCGTCCGCGACGTGCTCCCGGACTTCCGCTCGCAGCTGCCCGCCTCGGTCAACCTCGACGTGTTGTTCGACCGCTCCATTACCGTGAAGGAATCGGTCAACGACGTGCAGTTTACCCTCACGCTCGCCATCAGCCTCGTGGTGCTGGTGATCTTCATGTTCCTGCGCACGCTGCGGGCGACGATCATCCCCGGGCTGGCCATTCCCATGGCGCTGCTCGGCACGTTCATCGTGATGTATTTCGCCGGCTACACGCTGGACAACCTCTCGCTGCTCGCGCTCACCCTCTCGGTCGGCTTCGTGGTGGACGACGCCATCGTCATGCTCGAGAACATCGTCCGGCACATCGAGGGCGGCATGCCCGTGCGCGAGGCGGCGTTCCGCGGCTCGCGCGAGATCGGGTTCACCATCCTCTCGATGACGCTCTCGCTCGTGGCCGTGTTCATTCCCGTGCTCTTCATGGGCGGCATCCTCGGGCGGCTGCTGCACGAGTTCGCGGTGACGATCACCGCGGCGATCCTCGTGTCGGGATGCGTCTCGCTCACGCTGACGCCCATGCTCTGCAGCCGGTTCCTGCGGGCGCACCAGCCCGGCACGGCCGAGCAGCACGGCAGGCTCTATCATTTTTTCGAGCGGGTGTTCGACCGCATGAACTCGTTCTACGGCCGGACGCTCCAGCGGAGCATGCGGCACAAGGGGGCGACGGCCGCCGTGGCCGGCCTGATGGTCGTGCTCAGCGTCGTGGTGGCCTGGCGGCTGCCGCAGGGCTTCATCCCGAACGACGACACCGGCCAGATCTTCGCCTTCACCGAGGCGGCGCAGGACGTTTCCTTCGGCGAGATGGTCCGCCACCAGATCGCCGCGGCCGAGATCGTCGCGAAGAATCCCTACGTCGATTCGTTCATGTCCGCCATCGGCGGCGGGCCGTCGTCGTCGTCCAACAACCAGGGGCGCATCTTCATGCGCCTGAAGCCGCTCAACCAGCGCCCGCCGGCGGAACAAATCGTCCAGATGCTCCGCCGCGACCTGGCGGTCATCCCGGGCCTGAAGGCCTACCCGCAGCTCCTGCCGCCGATCCGCATCGGCGGCTCCCTGACCAAGGCGCTCTACCAGTTCACGCTCTTCGGCAGCGACCTGCAGGAACTTTACGCGGCGGCGCAGAAGATGGAGGCGAAGCTCCGCACCGTGCCCGAACTCCAGGACGTGAACACCGACCTGCAGATCTCGAACCCGCAGCTGCGCGTCGACATCAAGCGCGACCGCGCGGCCACGCTCGGCATCACGCCGGAGCAGATCGAGGACGCGCTCTACAGCGCGTTCGGCTCCCGGCAGGTGTCCACCATCTACACGCCGACGAACCAGTATTACGTGATCATGGAGATGGCGCCGGACTTCCAGAAGACGTCCGAGGCCCTCTCGCTGCTCTACCTCAAGGGCAACGACGGCGCCAGCGTCCCGCTCGAGGCGGTGGCCTCGCTCCACCGCGAGGTCGGCCCCCTGACCATCAATCACCTCGGCCAGCTCCCGGCGGTGACCATCTCGTTCAACACCCGCCCGGGTTTTTCGCTCGGGCAGGCGGCGGCGGTCGTGTCGGACATCGCGCGCCGCGAGCTGCCGGCGACGGTCAGCTATGGCTTCCAGGGCTCGGCCCAGGCGTTCGCCTCGTCCTTGCAGGGCCTCGGCCTGCTGCTGGTCCTGGCGGTCGTCGTGATCTACATCGTGCTCGGCATCCTCTACGAGGACTTCATCCACCCGCTGACGATCCTCTCCGGCCTGCCCGCCGCGGCCTTCGGCGCGCTGTTCACGCTGTGGGCCTTTCGCGAGGAGCTGAACATCATGGGCTACGTCGGCATCATCCTGCTCGTCGGCATCGTGAAGAAGAACGCCATCATGATGATCGACTTCGCCATCGCCAAGGAGCGCGAGCAGGGCGGGACCTTCAATGCCGAGCAGGCGATCACCGAGGCCTGCCTGGTGCGGTTCCGGCCGATCATGATGACGACGTTTGCGGCGCTGGCCGGCGCGTTTCCCATCGCGCTCGGGCTCGGCGCCGGCGCGGATTCGCGCCGCCCGCTCGGCCTGGCGGTCGTCGGCGGGCTGGTGGTGTCGCAGATGCTGACGCTCTACATCACCCCCGTGATCTATCTCTACATGGACCGCTTCACCCGCGGCCGCCGCGCCCGCCAGCACGGGGCCGCGCCGGTGCTCGGCGAAACGGCGCCCGTCGCGAAGTAGACCGCGGGGCGCGCGTGCATCCGCGCGAAACATTCCGGCGTATCAGGCGTCAACAACGCATATGAAACCCGTCACCTTCCTCCGTTTCCTGCTCGCCGTGCTTGCCGGCGGGGCCGCCCTCGGGCGCGCCGCCGCCGCCTCGCCCGCCAAGAATGTCGACGTCGTGTTCTCCCACCCGGAGAAGTTCACCGACGTGAAGGAAAACTCGACCGACTTCGAGAACGAGCGCGGCGGGGCCAATGTCTTCCCGCAGCTGCGGGAGCTGATCGAGAACCAGGCCGCCGCGCTGCTGCCCGCCGGGCAGAAGCTCACGGTGACCTTCACCGACATCGACCTCGCCGGTGATTTCGAGCCCTGGCGCGGCCCGCGCTTCGACGACATCCGCATCGTCAAGGACATCTACGTGCCGCGGATGACCCTGTCGTTCACGCTCACCGACGCCGACGGCCGGGTGCTGAAGCAGGGCGAACGCCGCCTGGTCGACCTCGGGTTCCAGACGCGGATCACCCGCGCCTTCCAGGACGACCCGCTGCGCTACGAGAAGGACATGCTCGCCGACTGGCTCCAGTCGGAGTTCCGCCCGGCGCGGGGCTGAGGCGCCGACGAGCGGGGCGGCGGTCACAGGCCGCCGCTACCGGACCTTGCGCTCCTCCGCCCGCTCCTCGCCCGCGGTGAAGATGGCGCCGGATGACACCGGCGCCGTCTGCCAGTTGAAGGCGATCGTCACCGAGCGGAAAAGGAAGGTCACGCCCATCGCCAGCAGGCCCGCCTGGGTGGCGCTCACGCCCAGGTATGCGCCGGCGCAGATGAAGGTCACCGCGCCGACGAGGGCGGTCAGCAGGTAGAACTGCCCGGGCTTGAAGACCAGCGGCTCCTCGCGCGTGAGCACGTCGCGCAGCAGCCCGCCGCCGACGGCGTTGATGACGCCGACCAGGACCGCGGCGGACGGCGGCAGCCCGGCGGTCAGCGCCTTCTGCACGCCGAACACGGCATAGGCGCCGAGGCCCAGCGCATCGACCCACGCGATCAGGCGCGCGAAGATGTGGACCCGGTGCTGGAAGAAGAAGCTCGCGACGGTGGCCGCGGTGACCGTGTAGATGTAGGCGGGAGTCGTGAGCAGCGGCGTCAGGCCCGACTGCAGGAAGATGCCGTCGCGGATCAGGCCGCCGCCGATGCCCGACACGAGCGCCAGCGCCAGCACGCCCACGATGTCGTAGTGGCGCTTGATGGCCGCGAGCGCACCCGTGAGCGCGAACGCGAACGTCGCGCCGAGGTCGAACACGATCGGCAGGTCGAAGCTTCCCTTGAGCATGGCGAAACCGGGCGGGACGGTAAGCTCGGCGCCGGGCGCGGGGGTGGCAAGAGTCAAGGCGCCGGGCGCGTGTTTGCGGCGATTTCACCTTGTCACCCCGCCGGCACCGCGAATTCACCCGCGCGCCACAAAACCGCCCGTTGCCGGGTTGCCCGCCACCCCGCGGATTTCCCCATACTCGGGCGTGCACTCCCACACCCGAAACACCACGCTCCTGTTCCTGACCCTCGCCGCCATCCTGCATGCGGATGACGCGGCTTCGACTCCCGCCGACACGCTCCGCCTCGAAGACGTCGAGATCACCGCCGCCCGCACCTCGGCCCTCACGCAGGCCCCGACGGATAGCAGTCTCGCCGCCCGGCAACCGCAGTCGATCCTCTCGCTGGAATACATCGCCAACAACGTCGCCCCGACCGCCGACTACGCGACGATCGCCAATCTCGCCCCGAGCGTGGCCAACGTCGAGACCAACGGCCCCGGCCTCAGCGAGGCCAAGCACACCACGGTGCGCGGCATCGACGACGGCGGCTACAACGTCACCTTCGACGGCATCCCGTTCGGCGACTACAACTCGTACTCGCACCATACGACGAGTTATTTCCCGGCGAAGCTGATCGGCCGGGTCGTGGTCGACCGCGGCCCCGGCACCGCCAGCACGATCGGGCTGGCCACCTTCGGCGGCACCATGGCGCTCTACTCCAAGGATCCGCGCACCGGGATGTCGTTCGTGCCGACGCTCAGCAGCGGCAGCTACGGCACCCGGCTGGGCCACTTCGAGTTCAACACCGGGCTGCTGCCCCGCCTCGGCAACGGCTCGGCGATCCTCAGCTACCAGCGCATGGAGACCGACGGCTACCGCACCAACGCGGACATGCAACGCGACACCTACAACCTCAAGTACATCCAGCCGCTCGGCCCGAACACGACCGTGACGCTCCTCAGCAGCGTGAACGCGATCACGTTTGGCAACCCGGGCGCGGTCACGCAGGCGCAGATCGACACGTTCGGCCGCAACTTCGGCCTGAAGGACGACACCGCGGCCAATCACCTCGACACCCTGAACCGCCGGTACAACTACCAGCACAAGACCGCGGACTTCGAATACCTCGGCGTCGACTCGCGGCTGGCGGACGGCTGGGGCGTCGACAACAAGGCCTACACCTATTCCTACAACAACGTCAGCCACGAGAAGCCCAAGGCCGGTTCCGGCGCGGCGGCGGGCCAGATGCTCGGCTCGGTCAAGGGCAACAAGTACCGGACCTACGGGGACACCTTCGAGGTCTGGCATGACGAAGCGATCGGCACCTTCAAGGCGGGCCTCTGGTTCGACACGACCCGCAACGACCGCTACACCTATGGCGTCAACTACGACACGACCGGGGCCGACACCATCGACCTGACCGCGGCGGCGTTGTACAAGGCGGCGGCCCCCGGGGGCAACCCCGCGACCCTGCCCGGGGCGTCCGCCTACGACTACAAATACCTGCTGGTGGACCACGACACCGATCTCCAGGCCTTCGCGGAATACCAGTGGAAGGTGACGCCGGACTTCGACGTGAATGCCGGCCTCAAATACCAGACCTTCGAGCGCAACTTCAACGCCACCGTCAACCAGACCTCCGGCCGGCAGGCCCTGGTCGCCAAGCGCACCGACGCCGACACCATGCCGTCGGTGTCCGCCCATTACACGGTGACGAGGGAATGGGCCGCGTACGCCCAGGTCGCGCAGGGCTTCATGATCCTGAGCGAGGCCAATTCGTTCTACGTGAACAACGCCAACCTCGCCGCGATCGACGTCAAACCCCAGCTCTCGACCAACTACCAGGTCGGCACCGTGTTCAAGAGCGACCGCCTGAATGCGGACCTCGACGCCTATTATGTCGATTTCAAGAACTATGCCTACAGCGGCCCGAACGACAGCACGGGCGATCCCCTCTACTATGGCATCGCGCGGGGCGCCTATTACAGCGGTGTGGAGACGCAGGCGACGGTGCGCCTGGCGCGCGGCCTCAGCGTCTACGGCAATGGATCGATCAACAACGCGGTTTTCAAGGGCTCGAAGCTTGACGTGCCGACCGTGCCGAAGACGACGGCCGCGCTCGGCCTCATCGGCGAGGCCGCGGGATTCTTCGGCTCCTTCACCGGGAAATATGTCGGGGCCTGGAAGGTTTACGACTCCATCACCAACCCCGACCTCCCCGGGGCGGGCGCCTCCCGCGTGGCGGAAAGCCAGAGCTACTGGCTGGGGGATCTTTCCGTGGGTTACGGCCGGTCGGTCGGCCAGGGATTCTTCCGCAGCTACAAGGTCCGGTTCCAGGTCGGCAACGTGTTCAACAAGAAGGTGCAGGTGCTCGAGAGCATCGACGCCAACCCGGCCAACGCCTACGCCAAGGACACCTTCAACGTGCTGCCCGAACGGAATTACTTCGTGACCCTGTCGGCCGAGTTCTGAGGGCCGGCACCGTGATGGCCTCCAACCCGGGCGCAGCCCGCGTGCCTCCGGGCTGGTCTCAGGCCGGGAAATCCTTCTGATCAAGCCATGCGTCGTCACCTTCGCTCCCTCGTTTCCTCCTCGCTCAGCCTGCTTGCCGCCGCCGTCGGGGGCGCCGCCCCGGCCCGGCACGTGGTGCTCATCGTCTGGGACGGCATGCGGCCGGATTTTGTCTCGCCCGCCACGACGCCGAACCTGTCGCGCCTCGCGGCCGACGGCGTCTTCTTTGCCCATCACCATCCGGTCTACCTCAGCGCCACCGAGGTGAATGGCACGGCCCTCGCGACCGGGGTCAACCCGGAGCACAATTACGTCGTGGCCAACACCGACTACCGGCCGCAGATCAACCCGGAGCGCGCGGTCGGCATCGAGATTCCCTCGGTGATCCGCAAGGGTGACGAGGTCAGCGGCGGTCACTACCTCGGCGTTCCCACGGTGGCGGAGATCCTGCACGCCCACGGGCTTGCCACGGTGATCTCCGGCTCGAAACAGGTGACCCTGCTCCACGACCGCGCGCGCCGCGGCGCCGGGCCCGAGGTGTCGCCGGTCCTGTACCAGGGCGAGGTGCTGCCACCGGCGCTGGAAGCGGGCATCAACGAAACCTACGGTGAATATCCCAAGCCCGGGCCGCAGGACGACTGGCGCGACCGCGACGCCTGGACGACGCGCGTGCTCCTCGGCAGCCTGTGGAAGGACGGGGTGCCGCCGTACACGCTGCTGTGGCTGGCGCAGCCCGACAAGTTCCAGCACACCACCGGCCCGGGCTCGCCGCAATCGCTCGCGGGCATCAAGAGCAGCGACGAAAAACTCGGCCTCGTGCTGGCCGATCTCGACCGGCGCGGCCTGCGCGAATCGACCGACGTGCTGGTCGTCTCCGACCACGGCTTCTCCACCGTCACGCGCAAGGTCGATGTCGCGGCCGAACTCGCCCAGGCGGGCTTCGCGGCGAAGCGCACCGTGCCCGGCGGCCTGCAGCCGGGCGAGCTGATGGTCGTGAGCAACGGCGGAACCTCGCTCATCTACGTGGGCGGGCGCCAGGCCGACACGCTCGCCCGGGTCGCGGCCTGGCTGCAGTTCCAGGATTGGGTCGGCGTGATCTTTGCCCGCGAGCCGCAACCCGGCACGTTCCCGCTGGCCGAGGCGCGCATCGCCTCGCCCGAGGCGCCGGACCTCGTCGTGTCGCTCCGGTGGTGGGCGGACAGGAGCGCCAACGGCACGCCCGGCCTGCACACCTCCGACATGAATCCCGCGTCCGAAAAGGCCGGCAACCACGCCAGCCTCAGCGCCTACGACATGCACAACACGCTGGTCGCCGGGGGCCCGGATTTCCGCCGCGGCGTGGTGGACACGCTGCCCTCGGGCAACGTCGACGTCGCTCCGACGATCCTCTGGCTGCTCGGCCTCAAGGACGAGGCGGCGAAGCTGGACGGCCGCGTGCTGGGCGAGGCCCTGTCGATCCCGGCGCCGCCGCTGAAGAGCTACGAACTGAAGCGGCTCCGCGCCGCACACGAGACCTACGACGGCACGTGGACGCAGTACCTGCAGGTCAGCGAGGTGAATGGCGTCCGGTACCTCGACGAAGGCAACGGCGCCTTCGAGCGGAAGGCGGCGTCGGGCAAATGATGTGGGCGCATTGGGAGGCGGGGTGCCCTCACCCCGCGAGGCGCAAGCGCGAATGGCAGCCAGCGGGACGAGGGCGTCCCGCCTCCAATAGGCGATGTTCAGCCCGCACGGAGTGCGGGCTCCACCTTCATCCCAGCGCCAGCGCGACCACGCCGGCGACCAGGCCCGTGGCCGCCAGGAGCCGGCGGCCGGCGTCGGCCTCCTTGAGGAGCCGCGCCCCGAACAACGCCCCGAACAGGATGCTGATCTCCCGGGCCGGCGCGATGTAGCTCACCGGGGTGAAGCTCATCGCCGTGAGCACCAGCACATAGGCCACGGGGCTGAGCAACCCGACGACGGCCGCCTCGCCGCGGTGCTCGCGCCAGGCTGCCGCGACCTCGGCGCGACGCCACCAGGCGAAGGGGGTCACCACGCAAAACAGCACGAGCTGGGTGCCGGCGTCGTAGAGCACCGGCGGCAGCCGGAGGTGCCCGACGGCGCGCTGGTCCCAGACGGTGTAGCACGCGACGCACGCGCCGCACGCCAGGCCGGACCAGACGCCCGGGCGCAAATGGGCCCGGTCCGCGTGCCACAGCGCCGGCCCGCCACCGAGGACGAAGACGCTGGCCACGATGATCGCGCCGCCGGCCAGCGCGAGCGGGGTCGGTCGTTCACCGAAGAGGGCGATGGCCGCGACGGTCGCGAGCAGCGGGGCCGAGCCGCGCGTCAACGGGTAGACGAGCGAGAAGTCGCCGTGGCGGTAGGCGCGTTGCAGCAGGAGCGCGTAGGCGGTTTTCAACAAGCCGCTCCCGACCACGACCCACCCGACGCCCGCCGGCAGCACCGGCGCGCGCCACAGCCAGTAGCCGGTGGCCGCGAAGGCATACAGGATGAGCGCAAACGTGCTGGAGACCCAGACAAACGGCAGGCCGCCGCGCGAGCGCTTGGCCGAGAGGTTCCAGGTCGCATGGGTGGCGGCAGCGACGAGGACCAAGCCGAGGGCCAGGGCGGACATGCGGCACACCTACCGTGAAATCCGGCGAAAACACGAAGGGATTTTTCGTGTCTTTGCGCGGTTTCGTGCTGACCTCGCCGGATGCCTGCCGTGCTGAAGGAACTGCGCCCGACCCTCGCGCTGGCCCTGCCCATGATCGTCGGGCAGGTGAGCCAGATGCTGATCGGCATCACGGACAGCGCGTTCATCGGCCGCATCGGCACGGTGCCGCTGGCCGCGGCGGCGTTCACGCACAGCGTCTGGGTGATCTTTTACATCGTGGGCATCGGGCTGCTGCTCGGCGTGGGCGTGTTCACGGCCCGCGACCACGGGGCGGGCGACCACGCCCGGTGCGCCGGCTGGCTCCGCCACGGGCGCGCCCTCGCGCTGGCCGTCGGCGGCGCGTCCGTCCTCCTCCTGCTGGCCGTCTCGTCCCAACTCGACCGCTTCGGGCAGCCGGCGGAGGTCGTGGCGATCATGCGGCCGTATTTCGTGCTGCAGTCGCTCTCGCTGGCGCCGGTCTTCTATTTCCAGGTGCAGCGGCAATACCTCGACGCCTTCGGCCGGCCCTGGGTCGGCACGAGTGTCATCCTCCTCGACGTCGGCGTGAACGCGCTGCTCAACTGGGTGTTCATCGGCGGCCACCTCGGGGCGCCGGCGCTCGGGTTCACCGGCTCGGGCGTCGCCACGCTCACGGCGCGGACGCTGGCGGTGATGGTCATCGCCGGTTGGCTGCGGGGCGAGGGCGCCGGCGCCGCGGCGCTCGAGCGGGCGCGCTTCCGCGAGCTGCTGGCGCTCGGCGTGCCGGCGGCCACCGCGCTGCTGTTCGAGGGCGGGGCCTTCGCCTCCGCCGCGCTGATGATGGGCTGGCTCGGGGCGACGCCGCTGGCCGCCCACCAGGTCGCGCTGAGCTGCGTCTCGTTCACCTTCATGTTCCCGCTGGGCCTGGCGATGGCCGCGAGCATCCGGGTCAGCAAGGCGCTCGGCGAGGGCCGGCGGGATGCACTGCGCGCGATCGGCATCGGGGCCCTCGGGCTGGGCAGCGGCGCGATGCTGGTGTTCGCGCTGGTGTTTGCGGGCGCCGGCGGGCTGCTGGCGCGCGGGTTCACGGCGGACCCGGCGGTCATCGCGCTCGCGGCGCAGTTGCTCGGGGTGGCGGCGGTCTTCCAGTTGTTCGACGGCGGCCAGGTGGTGTTCGCGGGCGCACTGCGCGGGCTCGGCGACGTGCGCGTGCCGACGGCGATCACGTTCGTCGCCTACTGGCTGAT
This sequence comes from Lacunisphaera sp., assembly GCA_035545835.1. Lineage (GTDB taxonomy): Bacteria > Verrucomicrobiota > Verrucomicrobiia > Opitutales > Opitutaceae > Lacunisphaera. The sequence continues at coordinate 10,731 of DASZXO010000083.1, read as the reverse complement.
CGCGCTGCCCGGCGGCTACCTGCTGGCCTTCAAGGCCGGCGCCGGCCCGCTCGGCCTCTGGTCGGCGCTGGCCGCCGGCCTGGGCTGCGCCGCGCTGCTGCTCGGCCGGCGTTTCCTCCGGCTGACGGCGGAAACGGCACCGGCTGGCCGGTAGGCCGGGGTTTATCCCCGGCGCGGCGGGCATCCGCCATCGCCGGGCAACGGCGCGACCGGCAAGGCCCGACCTGCACCGGGCAAATCACAAGCCGGCGAGCGCCTCGTCGAGCGTGGCGAGGATGTCGTCGACCGGCTCGGCGCCAACGGACAGCCGCAGGAGGTCGGGCGACAGGCCGTGGGCCGCCAGCTCGGCGCGCCCGGCCGCGCTGGTGACGAGGTCGTAGTGCGCGAGGTAGAGGAACGGCGAGATCAGCGTCGTCGCCATGCCGAAGCTGGGGCCCTTGGGCAGCCGCACGCGGTCGTAGAAGGCTTCCATGCGACCGCGCACGGTGAATGAGATCATCGCGCCGACCGATTGCGGCGTGCGGGCGATCTTGAGGTAGTTGGCGCGCGTGGCGGGCTGGAGCGCCCACCAGACGCGCTCGACCGCGCAGTGTTGTTCCAGGAAGGCGGCGACCTGGAGCGTGCTGCGGTTGATCCGGTCCACCACGGCGGCGGCGCGGCCGATCTGCGCCGCGAGGCGGGCGAGGTCGCGCGGGTGGACCGGCTCGAGCCAGCCGGGGAGCGCGGCCCGGAGGCCGGCCGCGTCGGGGCCGGCGGGGTTCACCACCACGGCGCCGGCGATGACGTCCCCCTCGTGCGCCGTGTACTTGGTCAGGCTCTGGACCACGACATCGGCGTACGGCAGCAGGTCGACGTTGAAACAGGAGGTGATGGCCGGATCGAGGATGAGCCGGGCGCCATGCCGGCGGGCGAGCGCGGCCACGGCGGCCACATCGGGCGTCTGGATGAGCGGGTTGGTTGGCGCCTCGATGAGGAGCCCGGCAAGGCGCGGGCCGTGTTCGGCGAAAAGGCGCTCGAGGCCGGCCAGGTCGGTCACGTCGCCATGCCGCAGGTAATCGCGCGCCGGGTCGGGGGTGAACTTCCGCAGCAGGGCGATCGAATCGAGGTAGAGCCAGCCGAGCTGCACCCAGGCGGTGCGGCCACGCGGGGCCTGGAGCGCATTGATGGCGCGGAACGCCGCGTAGACCGCGTTCATGCCGCTCGGCGCGAGGAGAAGGTCGGCGGCCCCGGCGGCAGGGTAGGCTGCGTGCAGCACGCGCCCGACCTCGGCGGCGGCATCGCCGGCGAACAGCGCCTCGGGCGCGGCGGCGGGCAGCGCGCCCAGCCGGACGAGGTGGTCCTCGGCGGCGCGCGACGAAAGGAAGCCGCCGATGTGCTGGAGGAAGACCTTCCCGCGGACGTTGAGCTCGGGCGTGTCGGCGTGCGCAACGCCATCGAGGCCGTCGATCGCGAACGGCACCGCCGCGGCCGGCGCGCCGCGCCCGAGGTGATCGGCGAGGGCCGCGGCCATGCGCGGCGAGGTGACGAGCCAGAGCGAGCGGCCCGCGAGCTCGGGACGCCGCAGCAGGAGCTCGCACAGCTGGCGGGCGTGCGAGTGCACGACAAACCGCGGGTAGCCCGACGTGATGTGGCGCGTCGTCTCGGGCTGGCCTTCCTCGTAGCCGATGATGTCGCGCAGCGTCGGCAGGCTGCACGCGACGGAGTGCGGGCTGCCGGGAATGCGCTGGCCGAGCGGGATCTGGCGGAAGACGGACATGGGAGGAAGGAGAGTTGGTCCGGCGCCAGGGACTGGCAACAGCGGTTTGTGTCATGGCGGCTGTAGCGGCGGTCCATGACCGTCGCTGACTTGATGAATCGCCGGCGCGACGGTCACAGACCGCCGCTACTCGGGCCGGTTGAGCCGCGCGCGTACGGCGTCGTCGTCGAGTCCTTCGATGCGCACGACCTTGTGCCGGGACTTTATGCCGCGGACGAGAACGACGGCGCGCGGCGGCACGCCGAGTTTGTCGGCGAGGAAGGCCAGCAGCGCCTCATTGGCCCGGCCATCGAGGGCCGGCGCGTGGACCTTCACCTTCAGGGCCGCGCCGAGCCAGCCCGCGATCTCGTCGCGGGGCGCATGGGGAATGGTCTTCAACTCCAGGGTGCAGGCGGGCACGGCGGCAGTGTGCCGCACCGCGGCCGGGGGCGTCAGGCGCAAAATGCCGCGGCCCGGACCGGAAACGGTTTGCCGCGACGGCGCCAACATGGCGGACTGGCGGCGCATGAAACTGGTTTCCTGGAACGTCAACGGCATCCGCGCCGTCCTCAACAAGGGCTTTCTCGGCTACATGGCCAAGGTCGACGCCGACGTCATCTGCCTGCAGGAAACGAAGGCGCATCCCGGCGACGTCCAGCATGTGCAGTGGGTCGACGGCTACACGGCGCATTGGAACGCGGCCGTCAAGAAGGGCTATTCAGGGACGGTGATCTTCACGCGCAGCGCGCCGCTGGGCGTCACCACGGGCATCGGCCTGCCGGCGCACGACGCCGAGGGGCGCGTCCTCACGCTCGAGTTTCCCGACTACTACGTGATGAATGTCTACCAGCCGAACTCGCAGCGGGGGCTGACGCGGCTGAAGTACCGCACCGAGGAATGGGACCCGGCGTTCCTGAGATACCTCAAGAAGCTCGAGAAAAGGAAGCCGGTGGTGTTTTGCGGCGACCTGAACGTGGCGCACACGGAGCTCGACCTGACCAACCCGAAGACGAACCGCCGCAACGCCGGCTTCACGGACGAGGAGCGCGCGAATTTCTCGAAGCTGCTCGCCCAGGGCTTCATCGACACGTTCCGCGAGTTCGAGCCGGGACCCGGGCATTACACGTGGTGGAGCCAGATGATGAACTGCCGCGCCCGGAACATCGGGTGGCGCGTCGACTACTTCGTCGTCTCGGCGGCCTTGCGCCCGCGGCTGAAACGCGCCTGGATTTCCCCCGAGGTGATGGGCAGCGACCACTGCCCGGTGGGCCTCGAGTTGAAGTGATGAATCCCGAGCACGAACTGAAGCGCCTGCTGCTGCGGCGACCCCGGCTGACACTGGCCGCGGCGGAGAGCCTGACGGCCGGGCATGTCCAGGCGCGGATCGCGGCCGTGTCGGGGGCTTCGGGCTATTTCCTCGGCGGGGTCACGGCCTATGCGCTCGAGCAGAAGGTCCGGCTCCTGGGCGTGAACCGCGCCCATGCGCGTCGCGTCGACTGCGTGTCGCAGCGCGTCGCGGTCGAGATGGCGCGGGGCGCGGTGGCGCTCTTCGGCGCCGACGTGGCGGTGGCCACGACCGGTTACGCCGAACCGAACCGCGCCGCCGGCGTGAAGGCGCCGCTGGCGTGGTGGGCCCTGTGTCACCAGCGGCCGGGCGGCGCGGCGGTCGTCTCCGGCCAGCTCGAAATGCCCGGGGCCGCGCGGCTCGAGGCGCAGGAGCGGGTCACGCTGGAAGTGCTCAACGCGCTGGTCGCCTACCTGCGGGAATTCCGGCGCTAGAGCGCATCAAGTTGGCTCGCGGCCGCGCTCGCGCCGCAGGTGAAAGCGTGGTCAGACGCGACTTCCTGCAGGAGCCTGCTTGCAGGCGATGGGGCGGCTTCGACGACGTGACTGATCGCCTGCAAGCAGGCTCCCACAACGCGGGATGCAAAAAAACAAACCCGCCGTTGCCGGCGGGTTGAGGTGAACAAAGGTTGGGGGCCGGCTACTGCGTCAGCCGGGTGATGTAGTCCATCAGGTAGCGCGCCTCCTGCGGCGGCTTGACCCAGTCGCTGAACAGCAGCTCCGGCATCCGGTCGTTGCTGTTGTAGAACATGCGGTTGGCCTCGTCGTGCGGGGTCATGTAGCCGGTCTTGATCGTCGCGCCGACGTACAGGCCCTCGGTGGTGGTGTAGACCAGCACGTTGGCGTCGTTGCGGAGGGAGGAGGACATGCGTTCGCGCTCGGCGGCCCGGACGCCGGCAGTGACCTTGGCATCGGCGCCGAAATTCATCTTGTTCTTGAAGAGCAGGCGGGCGGCCTGGTCGTCGAGCAGGACATAGACGGCATTGACGGTCTTGCCGCCGATCTGGAGGCCGAAACTGAACTCGCCGGTGCGGAGGAAGGCCGGCACGGACCAGCGGCCGTTGGGGCGGCGGACCATGGCGACCGCGTAGCCGTCCTTGATGCCGAAGATGAAGCCGCCCTGGAACTGGTTGATGATGACGATGCCCTTGGCGCGGTGCAGCACGTCCGCCGGGATGGCCGTGTGGATGTTGCCCTGGATGTCCTGCAGGATCGCCTCGCAGCTGTCGAGGCGCTCGACCAGGTCATTGCGGCTGAGCGGCGCGGCGCGCGACACGCACAGCAGCGCGGAGACACAGAAAAGGGCGGTGAGAAACTTCTTCATGATGGGTGGTTCGGACAATGGGCCGGCGCCGGGCAAGGGCCAAGCTGTTTTCTGAGCGTATATGCAGATTACCGAGGGGAGTTAAAGCCCTAGTTGGCCGGCGCCGGAGCTGGGACCGGCGTACCGGCAAAGGGTTGCCGACTATTCCAGCCCGCGGCGGGCGACCTCGTCCTCGTCCCAGCCGAGATAATGGCCGAGCTCGTGCAGGTAGGTGAGACGCACCTCGTCCCGGTAGACGGCCTCGTCGCCTTCGGCCAGGTCCCAGATGTTTTCCAGGAACAGCAGGATCTGCGGCGGCAGCGGATCGTCGGTGGCGAGCGCGGACCCGTGCTCGTGCCCGACGAACAGCCCGAGGATGTCGGGCTCGAAACCCTCGGCGAGAATGTCGTCGTTGGGCCGGGGCTCGTAGCACACCGGCACGCCGGCGGCGGCCGCGCGCACGTCGGCGGGCAGCCGCCGCTGGGCGGCGGCCACGACCTGTTCGGCGAGTTTGGCCAACCGGGAAAGGGACATGGCGCAGGTCAGGCGGTCGGAGGTGGAACGCGCCGACCCCGGCGCGTTTCAAGGCGAGCGAAATCCCTGAAGCGCCTTGAGGTCAAGTCGCTCCACCATGCCGCGTCAGCTTTCCCGCGACAGGTCGAACCGTTCCAGGGCCTCGCCCAGCCACCATACGGCGGCGGCGGTCTCGAAGACCAGCAGCCCGCTCGCGACCGGCAAGGCCACCGTGATGGCCGCCGCCGGCCCGACCAGGGCGTTGGTGATGAACCAGGCCAGCCCGCCGGCGGCCGCGGCGGGCAGGAGGCCGAGCAGCAGGGCCAGCACATAGCCGATCATGAGGATCATGCTCTGGCCGATCGCCTCGATGCCGCCGTGCTGGGCCGCGCCCGGGCGCGACCACGACGGGAAGTAGAGCAGGTTCGCGACCGGCAGGCACATCATCAGCGCGATCAGCGGCGGCACCAGCAGCGCGATGCCGGCGGCGGCGCCAAGGCCGCCCGCGAGCAGGAAATGGAGTTTGCCGTGCAGGCGGAGCGATTCCCCCGTGAGCACCACGGCGAGGAGGAACAGCCATTCGACAAACGTCATGACCACCGCCGGCGTCAGCAGCTCGCCGACGATGATCTGCCACCCGGGCAACGGGTACGACTTGGTCATCTCGAGCTGGTCCAGGATCACGATCATGTGCCGCCGCAGGAACAGCGGGCCCAGCACGAGCAGGTAGAGGCCGAACGCCAGCGCCACGACGCTGATGATCCTCAGGTAGGGCGCGTAGCCGGGCCCGTGGCCCAGCCAGGTCGTGATCGCGATGATCGCGGCGGCGATGGCCGCCCACGTTCGCAGCCGATAGAACGGCCCGAGCCCGATCAGCGATTTCCACAGGAACGCCACCGGCACCCAGCCCCGCGGGGCGAGCGGGAAGGGCTGGGGCTTTTTCTTCGCCGGCGTCCGGCTGACCGTCAGCCCGCCCCGGCGCATGCGATCGAGGATCTGCGCGGTCTTCGCCGCCTGCTCGACGGACGCCTCCTCGAACGCGACCGCCGAGCGCATGACCCAGGCGTAATGGCCCGCGAGCAGGAGCGCCGCCGGCCCGAGCACGCGGAAGAAGTCGGCCCAGCTCGCCGCCAGGTACGGCCGGACCACCCAGCCGAAAGGCACCAGCACCCAGCCCAGCGGCGGCAACTGCAACTGCGCGCTCAGCCACGGCACGAGTTCGTCCGCCGCCGCCGTGGCGGGCGCCGCGGCGGCCTGGTGCCGCGACACCAGCCACCAGGCGCCGGCCAGCCCCGCCAGCACGACGACAAACAAGGCGATCCGCCGCGGCCGGTTGAGCCCGGCCGCGAAGAGCCGCTCGCGCGCGAACGAGCACGCCAGGGCGTGCAGGCTGAGCGTCGAAAGGATCAGCCACCAGCCGATGGCGTGGATGAGCAGGTTGCCGCCGAAAATCGCGCCGCGGCGGAAGATGAGCGAGAGCACGAGCGCGCCGAAGAGCACGGCCAGCTGCGACCGGAGCAGCTTGTAGTGGAGCAGGGTCCGGCGCGAGATCGGCGCCGGGAACAGAAACGACGTCTCGGCCTCGGTGAACTGGAGCGCCGCCCGCTCGCGCCCGAAAATCCAGCCGGTCAACACCAGCAGCAGCAGGATTCCCGCGCCAAACGGCACGTAGGTCTCGGCCCCGCGCGGCATGAACTCCTCCAGGCCCGGGTCCGTCCGCCGTGTCCCCATGGCCCGGAACATGCCGCCGAAGACAAAGAAATAGAAATAGGCCGCGCCGAACAGGGCCGCGACGAGGTATTTCGGCTGCCGCAGCCGGCGCAGGCGCGCCCGGAGACGGTTCACCGCGGAGGTGAAGGTGAGGTAAAGCAGGGCGCGGAACACGGCGGTCAGGGGCCGGCGGGCGGCTCCATCGCCGGCGGTTCCTCGGTGGCGCGGAAGAAGACGTCCTCGAGGCTGGCGTCCGGCTGGACGGCGTAGCGGGCGCGGATGTCGGGGATCGCCCCGTCGGCGACCTTTTCGCCCGCCTTCAGGATGACGACGTGCGTGCAGACCTCGTCGAGCAGGCTGAGCAGGTGCGAGCTCAGGATGAGCGCCGCGCCCTCGCGCGCGAGCCGGCGCATCGTTTCCTTCATCCGGCGGATGCCGCCCGGGTCGAGCCCGGTCAGCGGTTCGTCGAAGAAGACGACCTTGGGCGCGTGCAGCAGGCCGCAGGCGATGACGAGTTTTTGCTTCATGCCGCGCGACAGCTCGCCGGGGAGCAGCCCGCGCTTGTCGTCCATTTCCAACTCGGCCAGCAGCGGCCCGGCGCGGTCGCGCCAGTCCGCGACGCCGTAGACCCGGGCCACGAAATTGAGGTGCTGCTCGACCGTGAGGTGCTCGAACAGCTTCGGCTCGTCGGGCAGGAAGGCCAGGTGCCGCTTCGCCGTCACGGGGTCGGCCGCGAGGTCGATGCCCGCGATGTGCACGGTGCCGAGCGTCGGCGGGATGATGCCGGCGGCGCAGCGCAGGGTCGTGGTCTTGCCCGCGCCGTTGGGCCCGACCAGCCCGGCAACCTCGCCCGGGCGGACCGTGAACGACAGCGCGCGCACGGCGGTGAAGTCCCCGTAACGCTTGGTCAGGCCACTGACTTCGATCATGGCGGCGGACTGTGGTGGGTTTGCCCCGTCGAGTAAAGCCGGGCGTGGCCCGGCCGGGGGCCCGGCGGGCGCGGCGCGGTTTTCACTGGATTTCCCAACCGGGTTGAAACCTCGGGTGAGGGCGGCGCGTCGTAGCGGGGGTAACCAACCACCCATTCATGAAGACCCCGCTCAAGTTTCTGCTGCTCCTCGCCGGCCTCGCCGTGCTCTCGACCCCTTTGCTCCGCGCGGATGACGCTCCGCCGCCTCCGTCCGATCAGCCCGAACACGGGCCCGGTGGCCCCGGCCGCGGTGGCCGGCGCGACCCCGGCGCCATGATGGACCGCCTCGCCAAGCGCCTTGGCCTCAGCGACGAGCAGCAGGCCAAGTGGAAGGACATCGCCCAGCAGGAGAAGGCGGCGCTGGACGCCCTGCGCGACGACAAGACCGTTGCGAAGGAAGATCGCTGGGCGAAGTTCCGCGATATCCGCCAACAGTACCAGGATCAGCGCCGGGCCGTGCTGACGGCCGACCAGCAAAAGCAGTTCGACGAGATGCAGGCGAAGATGCGCGAGCGCGGCGGCCGCCGCCGGGGCGATTGGAAGCCGAAGGATGACGAATCCAAGGAGGCTCCGCCGCCGCCCGCCGAGCAGCCCAAGGATCCCCAGTAATTCTCCCATTACTGCCACGTGATGGCAGTGTGCGATAAGCGCCGCGGCGTGGGGCCGCGGCGCTTTTCTTTGTAACAGCCCCGGTCGCGCACCGTCATTCCTTTCAATCCCCGTATATCCATGAATGTGAAATCCCCCGTCTTTGTCACCCTGCTCGGGCTCGCGCTGGTCAGCGGCCTGGCGATCGCCGCGACCACGGCCGCGACGCCTCCCGCTCCCGCACCGGCCGTGGCGCCGCCTCCCGGCGGCCCGGGCGACGCCTTCAAGGCCCGCCTGGCCGAAAAGCTCGGCCTCACGCCCGAACAACAGAAAGCCATCGAGGACCTGCGCGCGAAGCAGCGCGCCGAGCTGATGGCACTCCTCACACCCGAACAGCAGCAGAAGGCCGCGAAAATGCGCGAGATGTTCGGCGAGAGGATGCGTCGCTTTGCCGGCGAGCACCGGCCCTTCGGGCCGGGCGGCGGCCATGGCCCCGGCGCGATGGAGCGCCCCGGTCCGGGCGGAGCCGGGTTCCAGCCCGGGCGGCCGGAAAACCCGATGCGCATCATCGCCGAGGCCGACCGGATCAAGGATCGGATCGCGGCGGAGCTGCAGCTCACCGACGACCAGCGCGACCAGCTTGAGCATCTCGACCGCGCCTTCCGCGCCCAGCAGCGCGACGCCGCGAAGAAGCACCGGGACGAGATGCGCGCCGTGCTCACCCCGGAGCAGCAGAAGAAGGCCGACGAGCTGAAGGAAAGATTCGAGCGCGGCCCGGGCCGCCCGCCGCGGATGGGCTTCCACGCGGGCCCGGGCAACGAGGACGCCGGCTCCGGCGCGCCGCCGCCCGAGGATTCCTGACCCGCCGCCGACACCCCCGTGCGCGCCGCCACCCGGCCGGGTGACGGCGCTTTTCTTTTTGGACAACCCGCCGGGCGCCGCGCACGCTGCGGATCCATGGCGCAGCGACGCATCGCGATTGTCGGCGGCGGGGCGGCGGGATATTTCGCCGCCATCACCGCGGCCGAAGCCGCGACCGGCGCCGCCGTCACGATCTACGAGGCCACCGCGCACCCGCTGGCCAAGGTGAAGGTGTCGGGCGGCGGCCGCTGCAACGTCACGCACGCGTGCTTCGACCCGCGCGAACTCGTCCGCCATTACCCCCGCGGCGGGCGCGAACTGCTCGGGGCCTTCCACCGCTGGCAGCCGCGCGACACCGTCGCGTGGTTCGAGGGCCGCGGCGTGAAATTGAAGACGGAGGCCGACGGCCGGATGTTCCCCGTGACGGACGACTCGGCCACGATCGTCGACTGCCTGCAGGCGGCGGCGGCGAGGGCGGGAGTGGTGGTGCGATTGCAGTGCGGGGTGAAACAGGTGGAGGGTCGGGCTCCCGCCCGACCGGCCGGGCCGGAGCCCGGCCCTCCAGAGTTTCAACTCACCCTCACCACGGGCGAGACCGCCACCGCCGACCGCATCCTGCTCGCGACCGGCGGCACGCGCGACAATGCCGGCTTCGCCATCGCCCAGAGCCTCGGGCATGCGATCGAGCCGCCGGTGCCGTCGCTGTTCACGTTTCACGTCGCCGATGCGCGGCTGGAGGGACTGGCGGGCGTGGCGGTGCCGGACGCGATCGCTTCCGTGCCGGGAACGGAGTGGCGGGCCCGCGGGCCGGTGCTGGTGACGCACTGGGGCCTGAGCGGGCCGGCGATCCTGAAGCTGTCGGCCTGGGGCGCGCGCGACCTGCATGCGCGCGGCTACAAGTTCCCGTTGCGCGTCGACTGGACGCCGGCGTTCAACCCCGAGACGCTGCGTGCCGAACTCGAGCGCACGCGGGCGGCGCATCCGAAAAAGCAGGTCGGCTCGTGGTGCCCGCTCGGGCTGCCGCTGCGCCTGTGGGAGCGGCTGGTCGCCGCGGCCGGACTCGCGCCCGAATCCGTGTGGGCCGGCGCCGGCAACCCGGGGCTGCGCGCGCTGGCGGCACAGGTGGGGGCGGCGGACTTCGCGGTGAACGGCAAGAGCCTGTTCAAGGAGGAATTCGTCACGTGCGGGGGTGTGCGGCTGGCGGAGGTCGATTTCAAGACGATGGCCAGCCGCCGCGTGCCGGGACTGCATTTTGCGGGCGAGGTGCTCGACGTCGACGGGGTCACCGGCGGCTTCAATTTCCAGAATGCGTGGACGACGGGCCGGCTCGCCGGGCTGGCGCTGGCCGCTTGCTGAGCATTTCAGCGTGAAGTGACTTGGACTGTACCCGCTGCAAAGGCTCAGCCAACACACCCCGCCCTTCCGGGCACCCCTCTTACTAGAGGGGATCGTCGTTGGCGGTAATCTGGCTCCCCTCTAACAAGAGGGGTGGCGCGCCGCGCCGAAGCCCTGCGAAGGCGGGCGAAGCGACGGGGTGTGCCGCTTCTTTGCGTCGATTCTCGCATGTCGAACCTTGCGCGGTGACGCCTGCCGGGCACGCTGGCCGGCGCCATGATGACCTACACGCAGCTCCTGCTGGCGATCGTGCCGGTGTTCGCGCTGATCGTGCTCGGGGCGGGCCTGCGGCATTTCGATTTCGTGACGGAG
>DASZXO010000082.1:0-157031 GCA_035545835.1 Lacunisphaera sp. | reverse complement strand
CGCCGGGCGCGGAGCTGGAACAAGTCGGCAAACATGCGCCGCCAACCTAGCCGGGAAGTTCGAAAAGGAAAGGGCGGGGTGGGCGGGACCGGATGCAGGCTCCGGCAGAGGATGCTGGCGGTGTGCCGCTGGATCCTTCGCTTCGCTCAGGATGACAACGCGAGAATGAATCCCCGCATCGTGTCATTCTGAGCGAAGCGAAGAATCCAGACCGGCGATCGATGGAGACCCCTCCGTCGCGGCTTTGACAACGAAACGCCGCCGCCCTCAGGGCGCCGTCTGGATGCGGATGCGGCGGTATTCCATCTGGCCGCGATCGCCCTCGAGCCCGATCGGGCCGGTGGCGGGCACTTTCAGGGCGTCCTCGAGCACCTCGCCGTTGCACGTGCAGTGCGCGACGTTGCCCTGCACGGTGACGACGATCTCGTTCCACTCGCCCGGCCGGTAGTGCTGCAGCTTCTTGTACGGGCCGGCGAGCAGGTAGTCGCGGCACTGGAGCTGCGGCCCGCGGAGATAGATGCCACTGTCGGCATTGGGCGTGGCGCGGAACTCGAGCTTGAGCACGAAGTCGTGCGGGAACTCCCGCTGCGTGTACAACTGCTGGATCTTGCGGTAGCCGCGCGGCGTGGTCACGACCAGGCGTCCGTGCAGGGCGACGAAGCGGCCGTCGGGCGTGGCGGTGCGGCCGTCGAAATTCACCGGGGCGGTGACGATCGGGAATTCCTCGACGTTGGCCGGGGTGCCGCCCTGCATCTGCCTGGCGTATTTCATGTCCGCCGCCGGCGTCGGCCGGTAGCCCCAGCCATCGAGGTTGTGCCCGTTGAACAGGGGCGTGAAGTCGTTCTCGATCGTGAACTCGTCGTCCTCGCGATCGAGGAAGTTGAGGGTGGCCAGCGCCGGCCGCAGCGCGCCGACCCACTTGGCGTAGCCGGCGTCATTCGGATGCAGCAGGTCGGGGAATTCCTCCGGCTTGGCGTTGCCGTCGGGTCCGGCGAAGAGCGTCCAGGTGTCGAGGTAGGTGACCTGCGGCCGGTTCCGGGCGACGCTGCGCAGGAGATAGTTGATGCGCTTGATGTCCGCCGGCGCGCGATCCTTCTCGGGCGAACTCGGGAAGACCTCGCAGAGGATCACCGGCATCGCCGGGTTGTGCCGCTGCATCGCGTCGAGCAGCAGCGTGATGTTGGCGGCGATCATCTCGGGCGTGGCCTTGTCGGCGAGGTCGTTGGTGCCGATCAGCAGGACCACGCCGGCCGGGTCGAGCGCCAGCACGTCCTGCGGCAGCCGGATCAGGACGCCGCGGGTCGTGTCGCCGCTGATGCCGCGGTTGGCGACCTTGAGCGTCGGGAAGGCGGCGGCGAGCCGCGGGCCCCAGCCCTGCGTGATGGAATCGCCGAGGAACACGAGGGCGTGGCGGTCGGCCTGGGCGTGGGCCGCGAATTCGGTGCGCCGGTCGTGCCAGAGTTTCTGGAACCAGTCCTGCCGCCGGATCGGGCCGACGCCCGGCTGGCCTTCATCGGTCGCGGGCAGGTCGACGCTGACCGGCCGGGGCGCCGTGGCGCAGCCGGCGAGGAGGAGCGAGCAGACGAACGCGAGCGGCAGCGCGGCTTGGGCCAGCACGCGCCAGAGGGGGCGGAGGTTGGGGCGGGGCATGGCCCCAAGCTGGCCGGGTCCGCCGGCCCGGCAACGCCGGAATCTGTCTTACTTTTGCGCAGCGCCGGCGCGTCAGCCCACGATCGTCAGCACGATGCCGCCGAGGACCCCGAGCACGGCCGGCAGCTTGGCGCGGCCGTTGACCTCGCCGAACAGCAGCAACCCGCCGGCGAACGCGACCAGCGTGCTCCCGCGGCGCAGGCTCGACACGAGCGAGATCAAGGCGGCGGGATTGCGCAGCGCGTCGAAATAGACGAAATCGGCGACGAGCAGCGCCAGCGACACGACCAGGATGCTCCCGCGCCAGTGAAACTCGTGGCGCGGCCACCAGCGCCGTTTCCAGCCGACGGCCAGCGGCAGGAACAACGCGGCGAGATAGATCGAGAACCAGCATTGCACGGTCGCCGCATCGAACCCGGCGCGGCCGAGGAGGAACTTGTCGTAGAGGGCGCTCACGGCGTTGAGCAGGGTGCCGGCCAGCAGCAACCCGAACCATTTGTTGCGGTGGAAATGCACGCCCTCGCGCGCCCCGACGAACGAGAGCAGGAGAAACGAGGCGAGGGTGAGGACAATGCCGAGGCCCTCGAGGCGCGTCGGCCGCTCGCCGAGCACCAGCACGGCCCCGAGCAGCGTCCAGACCGGCCCGGTGGCCCGCACCGGGGAGGCGAGCGACAGCGGCAGGTGCTTGATGGCGAAATAGCCGCAGACCCACGCCGCGCTGACGATGGCGGACTTCAAGAGCAGTTGCGCGTGCTGCAGCGGCGTGAGCGCCGCGACGTGCAGGCCGGCGGGCAGGCTGGTGGGCGCGATTGCGGCGAACGCGAGCAGTCCGCCCCAGACCGCCGCGCTGACCAGGTTGGCGAAGAAAAGCACGGGCAGCACGGCGTTGTCGCGGACGGCGTGCTTGATGCCCAGTTCGTAGCACCCGAGGAAGAAGGCGGATAAAAGGCTGGCGGCGATCCAGGGCATGAAGCCCCGAGGAGTGGCGGACCAGCGCCGGACAGGCAAGAACGCCGTGATGACACAGGTAGGAGCGGTGCTTGCGCCGACCTGCGCCCCGCCGGGCAAGACCAGCACCCGGGTGGGGGTGAGCCTGCCCGCGATGGACCGATCCTCGCGAGCAAGCTCGCTCCCCCATTCAGCGCAACGCGGCGCACACGCGGTGGCGCGGGCAGGTGACGAGATGGTCGTTGGTCAGGCCGGTCGCCTGCATGAAGGCGTAGCAGATGGTGGTGCCGGCGAACTTGAAGCCGCGTTGCCGGAGATCACGGCTCAAGGCATCCGACTCGGCGGTGCGCACGGGCGGGCGGTCCCGGGCCCGCAGGTTCGTCTGGATCGGCCGGCCGCCGACGAAGCCCCAGACGTAACGGTCGAAGGAGCCGAATTCTTCCTGCACCGCGAGGAAGGCGCGGGCATTCGTGACCGCCGAGGCGATCTTCAGGCGGTGGCGGACGATGCCGGGATCGGCGAGCAACCGCGCCTGGCGTCGCGCGTCGAAGCGGGCGACCGGCACCGGATCGAAGCCGGCGAAGGCGCGGCGGTAGTTCCCGCGCTTGGCGAGGATGGTCGACCAGCTCAGGCCGGCTTGCGCGCCCTCGAGCACCAGCATCTCGAAGAAATGCCGGTCATCATGGGAGGGCACGCCCCACTCGGTGTCGTGGTAGGCGTGCTGGAGTTCGGCTTCGGCCCAGGGGCAGCGTGGCATGGCGGCGGAGGATAGCTTGGGGCACTGACAGCGTCCTGTCAGCAGACTTGCGCGCGGCCCACGGGCCACTTAGCGTCCGCCCCCTTATGGGACGCCAGTGGCTTCACGCAAAACGCGCCATCGTCAACCTGAAGAAGGGCCAGGTGGTCGGCAAACTCGTCAAGGAGATCACCGTGGCCGCCAAGCTCGGCGGCGGGGACCCGGCGGGCAACGCGCGGCTGTTCGCCGCGGTCGAGAAGGCCCGCAAGGCCAGTGTCACACGCGAGGTCATCGAGCGGGCGATCGCGAAGGGCGCGGGCACGGGCGGGGACAAGGCCGCGCTCGACCACGTCGTCTACGAAGGCTACGCCCCGCACAAGGTGCCGGTGATCGTCGAGGTCTACACCGACAACCAGCAGCGCACGGCGCCCGAGATCCGCGTGCTGTTCCGCGCCGGCTCGCTCGGCGCCGCCGGGAGCAACAAGTTCCTGTTCGACCACAGCGGGATCGTGGAGGCGCACCATCCCGACGCGGCCACGGACCTCGAGGCCGCGGCCATCGAGGCCGGCGCGAATGACTTCGAGCCGCTGACGCACGCGCAGAACGACGACATTCCCGAGGGGGCCGCGGGCGCGCGCTTCCTCACCGACCGGACGGCGGTGCACGCGGTCTCGCAGTGGCTGAAGCAGCACGGCTGGAGCGTTGTCACGAGCGAGATCGGCTACGTCGCCAAGCAGTTTCCCGAGCTGGACGACGCGGCGCGGGCGGCGGTGGGCGAGTTCCTGCAGGCGCTCGAGGACCACGACGACGTGCAGCGCGTGTGGGCGGCGGTGAAGTAGGCGCGGGCCGAAAAAAACGCCGGCTTGGGAAAGCCGGCGTCGTGGGGAAAAAGGGAGCAACGATGACGTTACTTCTTTTTCTTCTTAGCAGCTTTCTTCTTGGCGGGTTTTTTCTTGGCCATGCCGCAGTGTCGTAAAATTTTCGCGCGGTTGCACGAAAAATTTTCGGCGGCCGCGAAAAAGTTTCGCGCGCGAAAAATTCCGGCGCGCGCACCGCGGGGGAAAAATTTCCGCGCGCCCGCCGGGCTCAGCGGTCGGCCAGCTGGACGAGTTCGCGCAGGTACGCCGCGGTGCCGCCAGAGATTTTCTCCAGCTCGGCGGCGCGTACGCGCCACTGCCAGTTGCCCTCGGCGCGCGACGGCGTGTTGAAGCGGGCCTCGGCGCCGCGCGCGAGGATGTCGGGCAGCGTGAGGATCGCGAGGCGCGCGACGCTCGTGCAGGCGGCGCGGATGAAATCCCACGCGATGTCGTCGCCGGAAACGCGCAGGTAGCGGCGCACGTGGTCGCGCTCGGCCTCCGTCGCGGTGCGGTACCAGCCGAGCGTGGTGTCGTTGTCATGCGTGCCGGCGTACACGACGGAATTCGCGGTGGCATGGTGCGGCAGGTAGGCGTTCTTCGCGTCGCCGCCCCAGGCGAACTGCAGCACGCTCATGCCGGGCAGGCCGGTGTCGGCGCGGAGCCTTCGCACCGAGTCGGTGAGCACGCCGAGGTCCTCGGCGATGATGCGCGCGCCCGGCAGGGCGGCGCGGAACGCGCGGAAAAGGTCGAGGCCCGGTCCCGGGACCCACTCGCCCTTGCGCGCGTTGTCCGCCGGCAGGGGAATGCGCCAGTAGGCGTCGAAGCCGCGGAAATGGTCGATGCGCACGACGTCGCAGAGAGCGAGCGAGGCGCGCAGCCGCGCCTGCCACCACGCGTAGCCGTCCGCCGCGTGCGCGGGCCAGGCATAGAGCGGGTTGCCCCAGAGCTGGCCGTCGGCCGAGAAATAATCGGGTGGCACGCCGGCGACGGCCACCGGCCGCAGCGTGGCGGGATCGAGCTCGAAGAGCTCCGGGTGGGCCCAGGCGTCGGCGGAGTCGGCCGCGACGAAGATCGGCAGGTCGCCGATGAGCTCGACGCCGCGCGCGTGCGCGGCGGCGCGAACCTGCGACCATTGGCCGAAGAAAAGGTACTGCCCGAACTTCACGCACGCGATGGCGGGGGCGAGCCGGCGCAGCAGCGGCGACTTCGCCGCGCGGCGATGGTCGCGCGCCTCCGCCGGCCAGTCCCACCAGGCGGCGCCGCCAAAGTGGTCCTTGAGCGCCCGGAACGCGGCGTAGTCGTCGAGCCACGCGGCCTGCGCGGCGCAGAAGGCCGCGAAATCGCCGTAGGGCAGCGCGACCGGGCGGGCGGCGAACCGCGCGTGGGCCGCGGCGAGCAGCGCGGGCTTCAGGCGGTACAGGCCCCCGTAGTCGACATGCTCCGCCGGCAGCGCGGCGAGGCCGGCCAGGTCGGACGCCGCCAGCAGCCCCGGCTCGACCAGGGCGGCGAGGTCGACGAGGTACGGGTTCCCGGCGAAGGCGGAAAAGCACTGGTAGGGCGAATCGCCATAGCCGGTCGGCCCGAGCGGGCACACCTGCCAGTATTTCATGCCGGCGGCGCGGAGGAAATCGAGGAACGCGACCGCCTGCCGGTCGAGCACGCCGCAGCCCTGGTCGCCGGGCAGGCAGGTCGGGTGCAGGAGGACGCCGGCGGCGCGTTCCTGCAGCCAGTCGAAGAGGGGCGCGGCGGGCGCGGGTGGGCGGGCTGATTTTTTCCGGGCGGACATGGGAGGCAGGGAAAATCGTCTACCCCGGGCGCCGCCATGCGTCCATCCCCGTTTGGCTGCGCGCCGTCGGGAAACAAAAAGCGGACGACGGGATGCCGTCCGCGGGTCGGAAAGGCTTCGGCTCGCTCAGGACTTCGGCCTGAATTCCGAGCGCACCCACTGCTTGAGCATCGCCTTGTCGTAATACAACGGCTCGTTTTGGTCCGGCGGCAGGCGCAGCTGGTGCAGGTACATCGTGTCGGTGAGATTCCGCGTGCCCTGCTTGAGCACCGCGCCGTCGGCGCCGAGCAGCCGGAAGCTCAGCTGCACGCGCGGCGCGTAGATCTCCTTCATGATCCGGACATGGTCGGGGCTGCCATTCATGACGTTGTCGCCGGCGAGGTCGACGTCGGTGACGGTGATTTCGAGCTTTTGCCCGGGCTGCAGCAGCGGCGCGGCGTTCTCCTGGAGACAGGCCTTGAGCTGGTCGAGGTAATAGGTGCTGTTGGTGAGCTGGCCCGTCTCGTGGACGTCGGTGAAGGAATCGGGATCCTTGAAGGTGACGGAAACGGCAGTGCGATCGGCGGCGGGCTTGTCGGCGGCGCCCGCCGCGGCCAGGCCGGCGGAAAGCGCCAGGATGGCGATGAGGGGGAAGGAAGTCTTCATGATGGTTCAACTGTGACCGTAACCAGAACGCCTGGTGCCGCAAATGTCCGGGCCGTCCGGGAGCCGCCCGGGTTGACCTGGGGGCGGAAGCGGACAGCTTCAACGCATGCACCCCAGGTTCCTTGCCGGGCTGGTCGTCGCCGCCAGTCTTCCCGCCATGGCGGCGGCCGCCGCGACCGCGCCGGAGCGCGATCCGGAAATCGAGCGGATCGTCACCGAGATCTCGCCGCGGAACATCGAGGCGACCATCCGCCACCTCGTCGAGTTCCGCACGCGCCACACGTTGTCGAGCACCACTGATCCCGTCCACGGAATCGGCGCCGCGCGCAACTGGATCAAGGCCGAGTTCGAGCGCTACAGCCGCGAGTCCGGCGGCCGGCTGGAGGTGGCCTTCGACACCTTCCAGCACCCGCCGGCGCCGCCCCGGATCCCGCAGGGGGCGGAAATCGTGAACGTGGTCGCGACGCTGCCGGGCTCGCAGCCGGAGTCGGCCGGGCGCGTGTATGTGATCAGCGGGCATTACGATTCGCGCTCGCTCGGGATCATGGACACCGACACGTACGCGCCGGGCGCCGATGACGACGGCTCCGGCACGGCGGCCGTGCTCGAACTGGCGCGGGTGATGTCGCGGCACCGGTTCGACGCGACGCTGGTCTTCCTGGCCGTCGCCGGGGAGGAACAGAACCTCGGCGGCTCGACCCACTGGGCGCGGGCGGCGAAGGAGAAGGGCCTCAACGTCGCCGGCATGTTCACCAACGACATCGTGGGCAACACGCGGCACGAGGACGGGACCCGCGACCGGTCGCACGTGCGGGTGTTCGCCGAGGGGGTCCCGCCGCTGAAGGAGCTGCCGGCCGACGTGCTGGCGCAGCTCCGCACGGGCGGCGAGAACGATTTTCCGCCGCGCCAGCTCGCGCGGTTCATCGCGGCGGTCGGGGCGCGCTATGTGCCGCAACTGCCGGTGAAAATCATCTACCGGCGCGATCGTTACCTGCGTGGGGGCGACCACTCGCCGTTCCTCGACGCCGGCTTCCCGGCGGTCCGGTTCACCGAGCCGCACGAGGTTTTTGCCCGGCAGCACCAGGACGTGCGGGTCGAGGATGGCATCCAGTATGGCGACCTGCCGGAGTACGTGGATTTCGATTACGTGGCGGACGTCGCGCGGGTCGACGCCGCCGCGCTGGCGGAGCTGGCGAGCGCGCCGGCGGTGCCGCGGAACTTTGAGATCGAGGCCTATCGGCTGGAAAACGACACCAGCCTGCGCTGGGCGCCGAACCGGGAGCCCGACCTCGGCGGCTATCGCCTCGTCTGGCGCGACACCACGGCGCCGCAGTGGGAGCACGCGCTCGACGTGCCGAAGGACGCCACCCACTTCACGGTGCGCGGCGTCTCGAAGGACAACGTCATCTTCGGCCTCGAGGCCATGGACACGGCGGGCCACGCCAGCCCCGCGGTTTATCCCACGCCGCGCCTGAATCCCTGAGCACCGGCTCCGCGCGGCCGGGTGCTGCGAGCGGCGCGGAGGCGCGAGGGGGGTCGTCGCCGCGTGTGGGGCGGAGGCGGCAACGCGGCCAGGAGGTCAGTCAAGGCACGGTTTGAGGGCGGCAGCGCGCATGGCGGCGGTTCCGCACCGCCGCTTCAGGCGACGCAGGGCGCCACCTGGACGACGGTGCGCGTGGCGCCGCCGAATCGATCGAGCTCGTCGAGCACGCCGTTGATCGCGGCGGCCGCGAGCGGCACCGTGCGCGTGACCACCGGCCCGAGGTCAAGCGCCCCGGCCCGCGCGAGCCGCAGCAGCTCGGGAATCTCGCGCGCCAGGTGATCGGACACGCCGATGACCTCGGCCTCCTGGTTGATGAGCTCCGTGTAGGAATTCAAGGCGAACGATTGGGGCGTGAGGCCGGCGAGGGCGGCGCGGCCCAGCTTGCCGAGGACGCGGACGGCCTGCTGCATCGTCAGCGGCAGGCCGATCAGCTCGAGGGCGACGTTGACGCCCTCGCCGCCGGTGAGCCGCCGGATCTCCGCCACGGGATCGCCGGTGCGGGCATCGATCGGTTGCGCGCCGAATCCGGCCGCCAGCGCCAGCTTCGCCGGGTTGAGATCCACGGCGTAGACCGCACGGGCGCCGAGCGCGCGGGCCAGTTGCACGGCGGAGGCGCCGAGGCCGCCGAGACCGAAGACGGCCACGGTTTCGCCCGGTTGCAGCCGGGCCTTGCGCAGCGCATGCAGCGCCGTGGCCGACGAGCACATCAGCACCGCGCCATGGGCGAAGGAAATTTCGGGCGGCAGCGCAAAGAGGCTGCGCGCGGGCATGACCGTGAACTCGGCGAAGCCGCCCGGGCGATGCTTGCCGAGCATCTGGCCGGTGGCGCAGAACTGCTCGTGGCCGCCCGCGCACCAGGCGCAGGCCCCGCAGGTCGCGAGGTAGTGCACGCACACGCGGTCGCCCGGGTGAAAGGCGCGGACCTCGGCTCCGACCCGCTCGACGACGCCGGCGACCTCATGGCCGAGCGCCAGCGGCAGCGGGCCGGCCGGCGAGGTGCCCGCGCGGTAGTGGGCATCGGAATGGCAGATGCCGGCGGCATGGACGCGGACGAGGGCCTCGTCCGGCCCCGGCTCGGGGACGGGCACGTCGTGCATTTCCAGGGGGCGGCCCGGGGCGACGAGGCGGACGGCTTTCATGATCAGGCGCGACGAATCAGAGCAGCAGCACCAGCACGAGGCCCGTCAGAAGAAACCCGAGGCCCAGAGTCACCGTATAGAGCGTTCCGGTGACGCCCGTCTTGACGATGGTCCAGAGCCACGAGTTGCCGAACAGCCGCCGGAACATGCGGAACGGGTAAACGAGGAGCCAGAGATTGCAGCCGAAGCGGACGACAGACCCGAGCGCGTGGCTGGCGAGGAAGGCCAGGTCGGTCCAGCCATTGCGGGCGAGCACCCACAGGAAAATGAAGGTATGGAAATGGAGGGCAACGACGAGATGCTGCAGGTAGGCCTGGCCCGATCGGCGAAAAAGCAAACGGGTGAACAAGGCGAACAACGGCAGGCAGAACAGCAGCATCTTGGGTATCGCGTGGATGAAGGCCTCGATCAGCTCAAACTCGTGCTCGATCGCGAATCTGCCCTTCTCGGTCAGGAAGCGCTCGAGAGCCGTGCCTTGCTTCTCTTCCACGCTGAGATTGAGTCCGCCGGGCAGGTGGGTGCGCAGGATCTTCTTTTCCGCCATTGCGGGTTCCGCCGCCTTGCCGGCTTTTTCCGCGGCCTCCTGCCGCCGGATGCCGTCGGCAATTGCCTGGTCCACCCCACGTGAATCCAGCGGCGGCGCGGTGGGATTGTAGAGATCCTCGCGCAGGTGGCGAATGACACGTTCCGCCCGGGCGCGGGCCCGGGGATCGGCGGTTCCGCGGCGGACATCGCGCAGGGAGTTATCGAGCATCGTACGCACCATTTCGCGCTGCGCCGGCGAGCCGGGGACGCCCGGGTCTTCCGGGCTCGCCGGTCGGGAACCGATGAAACTGACGAAGAAGAACAGGACGCTGACAAAGATGTAGAACCGGAGCGGCGGCATCTGGGCGGCCCGCTTGCCGGCATTGAAGGCGGCGGTCAGCTCACCCGGGCGGAAAAGCAGGGTGACGATGTTCCGGAACAGTTTTTCGTCGAAATGGAAGAAATTCTCGAGCGCATCCAGCAACATGTGGCCAAACGACCGGTGGTAATCGAAGTCGTGCTGGCCGCAGCGATGGCAGAATGGACCGCGCAGCGCCTCGCCGCAGTTTTCGCAGTGCGAGTGGATGGGGCCATGCCCTCGGTGGGGCACAGCGGCGATCGCGGCGGCCGTTGCAGCCCCGGTCACGGGATCGCCCGGGATATCCGGTGGGTGCGGGTCGAGGGCCACGCGGGGATGAGAGCACATCCCGCCCAAAAGAAAAGCCGCCGCTTAACGATCCGAAAAACCGGCGCTTGCCGGCCCCGGCCCACGGTATGTGCTGGAGGGCAGCACCACCCCCCGTCGCGCGGACCAAAAAATGAAAGACACCCGACCTCACGTTGCCCTGTTCGCCGCCGGCCTGTTCGCGGGCCTGGCGCTGTTGCCCGCCCGGGTCGCCGCGGAATCCGCGTTCATCCACGAGCGCCCGCCCGCGCCGATCTACCACGATGGCTGGATCGACCTCGACAAGAATGGAGTGAAGGACCCGTACGAAGACCCGGCCGAGCCGGTCGAGCGGCGCGTCGCGGACCTGCTGGCGCGGATGACGCCGGAAGAAAAGACCGCCCAGATGGTGACGCTTTACGGGTTTCCGCGGGTGCTGAAGGACGAGCTGCCGACGGCGGCCTGGAAGTCCGCCTTCTGGAAGGACGGCATCGGCAACCTCGACGAGCACATGAACGGCAACGAGGGTTTCGACCACAACCTGCGGCCGACGCAGTACGCCTACCCGTGGGCCCTGCACGTGCGCGGGCTGAACGAAGTGCAGCGTTTCTTCATCGAGGACACCCGCCTCGGGATACCCGCCGATTTCACCAACGAGGGCATCCGCGGCCTGCTGCACACGAAGGCGTCGAGTTTTCCCGCACAGATCGCCCTGGCCTGCGCCTGGGACCGCGAGCTGGTCCGGACGATCGGCCGCATCACCGGCCGCGAGGCGCGCGCCCTCGGCTACACCAACGTCTACTCGCCGATCCTCGACCTCGCGCGCGACCCGCGCTGGGGCCGCACCGTCGAGACCTACGGCGAGGATCCGTGGCTCATCGGCGAGCTCGGCTTCGAGCAGGTGAGCGGCATCCAGGAAAACCGCGTCGTCTCGACGCTGAAACACTTTGCAGTCTACAGCATCCCGAAGGGCGGGCGCGACGGCGATGCCCGCACCGACCCGCAGGCAACCTGGCGCGAGGTCGAGACGATGTTCCTGCAGCCCTTCCGCCGGGCGGTGCGCGACGCCGGCGCGCTCGGCGTGATGGCCTCCTATAACGACTACGACGGCGTCCCGATCGCCGCCAACCGGCGGTTCCTGACGGACATCCTCCGCGGCGAATGGGGGTTCAAGGGTTATGTCGTTTCCGACAGCGATGCCGTCGAGTTCGTCCACGGCAAGCACCGGGTCGCCCCGACTCCCCTCGAGGCGGCGGTGCAGACCCACGAGGCCGGGCTCGACGTGCGCACGAATTTCACGCCGCCGGAGAAGCACGCCGAATTGCTGCGCGAGGCGTTGCGCAGCGGGCGGCTGGCGATGGACGTCGTCGACGCCCGCGTGCGGGAGATCCTGCGGGTGAAGTTCTGGCTCGGGCTCTTCGATCGACCCTACGGCGACCCGGCGGCGGCCGGGCGCGTGGTGCGCGCGCCCGACGCCCTCGCCGCGGCGGCCCGCGCGGCGCGCGAATCGATCGTCCTGCTCAAGAACGACGCCCACGCGCTGCCGCTCCGCAAGGATCTCGCGAAGGTGCTCGTGACCGGCCCGCTGGCCGACAACCCCGGCGCCTGGTGGTCGCGCTACGGTCCGCAGGCGCTCGACTACATCACGCCGCTCGCGGGCATCCGCGCCAAGCTCGGTGCCGGCGTCGACGTGCGCTACGCCCCGGGGTGCCCCGTCGTCGACGAGCGTTTTCCGGAAAGCGATATCCTGAAGGAGCCACCGTCGGCGAAGGCGCGCGCGGGCATCGACGCCGCGGTTGCGGCGGCGCGCGACGTGGACGCGATCATCGCGGTGCTCGGCGAGACCGAGGCAATTTCGCAGGAGTCGCACGGGCGCCTCAGCCTCGACCTCCCGGGCAACCAGGAGGACCTGCTGGAAGCGCTGGCCGCCACCGGCAAACCGCTCGTGCTCGTGCTCAGCAACGGCCGCCCGCTCAGCGTCAACTGGGCCGCGAAGCATGTCCCCGCGATCGTCGAACTGTGGTTTCCCGGCGACCAAGGCGGCGCCGCGCTGGCCGACATCCTGTTCGGCGACGTGAACCCATCCGGCAAGCTTGCGATCACCTTTCCGAAGTCGGCCGGCCAGATCCCGTTCAACTTTCCGGCCAAGCCCGGCTCGCAGGCCCGCGACCTCGGCATGGTGGGGGGACCGCTGTTCCCCTTTGGACACGGGCTGAGCTACACGGCGTTCGACTACGGTGCCCTGAAAATATCGCCCGGCCGCGCGGGCACGGACGCCACCATTGCGGTCAGCTGCGACGTCAGGAACGCCGGAGGCCGCGCCGGCGAGGAAATCGTGCAGCTCTACGTGCGCGACGACTACAGCAGCGTCACGACCTACGACGAGTCGCTGCGGGGCTTCGCCCGCGTGGCGCTGGCGCCGGGCGAGACGAAGACGGTGGCCTTCACGCTCAAGCCGGCCGACCTGCAGCTGTTCAACCGCGAGTCGCAGTGGGTGGTCGAGCCCGGACGGTTCACCGTGATGATGGGCGCCTCGTCGGCAGATATCCGGTTGCGCGGCAACTTCACCCTGACGGCGGCGGACGGTTCGGCCCCCGAGGAGGCGCTGCTGCCGGACGAACGCACGAAGCGGCCGTGAGGCGGCTGCAGCGAAGGTAGGGCGCGCAGGCCCTGCGCGCCGCGCCGGCGAACGGGGTCGCCACCCTACCCGAAGCCAACAAAAAACCGGCGGCTGAAGAAAAGCCGCCGGTTGAGAGAGGAAACGGATCCGGTTACTTCGCCTGGCGCAGCGTGATCTCGCCGTTCATGGTGGAGATCTTGATGTCGACGCCGCCGCCGTTGAGCGTGCCCGACACCAGCTTGCCGCCGACGATGGGTGGCATCGGTGGACGCGGGATGTGCGGCCGCGGGGCCACCGCCGGCACGGCTGCCACCGGCGCACCGGGCGCGGCGGCTGGGGCGACCGCCGGCGCGGGCGGGGCCGGTGTGTCGTTGTCATTGTCGTTGTCGTTTTCCGCGGCCTCGCGTTCGGCCTCATTCTTCTCCCGATCCGCCTCGGCCTTGGCCCGGGCGACTTCGCGCTGCACCTCGCGGGCGACCTGCATCGCGGCCCGGGTGGCCTCGCGCGCGGCGCGGGCGGCCTCGGCGCCAATCCGTCCCGCATCCACGCCATAGATATAGGCAGAGTTGCCGCCGCCGCCGTGGCCCTCGGTCTTGGTTTTGAGCACGTCCTCGCCGAAATCGGTCAGGATCGAGCCATTGTGGCTGCGGAGCCGGACGTTGGCCTTGGTGTCGACCGGGACCCGGAGGTCGACCTCGCCGTTCATCGAGGTGATCGAGACGAGCTTCTGCGGGGCCTTGGCGTAGGTGGCGTGGACCTCGCCATTCATGGTGCTGACGACGGTCGAGCCGGAGATCCCGTTCAGGTGCACCTCGCCGTTCATGTTGTTGACCTCGATGTCGCCGTCGAGGTTGTTGACCACCAGGTCGCCGCCGGCGTCGGTCTTGACCGAGATCGCCATGCGACGCGGCACGGTGACCTTGAAATCCGCATCGTGGCTCGCCCAGGGGTTGTCGCCGGCGATGCGCAAGGTCACGACGTTGTCGTGTTCGGAGAGGTCGAAGGTCACCTCGTCGTCGAGGCGGCGGAGGCCGCCGGGGCGCGCTTCCGCGTGACCCTTCTTGTCGAGGCTGGACTTGACGGTGACGGTGTCGCCATCGACTCCGGTGATGTTGATGTCGGCCCAGGGCACGTCGACGCGGAGCGTCGCGGGCTTGTCCGGCGCGGAGAGCTTCACGGCGGCGGAGCTGCCATCGTCGTCGGCCCGGGCCAGGGTGGCGGCGGCGAGTCCGGCGGCGAGGAGACCGCGGCAGAGGAGGGAGGGGATGTTGGTTTTCATGAGAGGGCGGGATTGCGGGAGGGTTGGGTGCGGGCGGTGGGGGCCGGGCCGGCGCTCGCCGGCAGGTCCAGGGCCGCGAGGGCGCGGCGCGCGGCCTCGCGGACGTTCTTGTCCGCGGCGTCGTCGCGGCTGAGTTGCTCGAACACCGGCCGCGCGTTGGGGTCGCGGTAGGGCCCGAGCAGTTCGATCATCGCGACCTGGACGAGCGGGGCGCGTTCGCGCGACAGGGCGGTGAGGACGCCGGCGCGGACGAAGGCCTCGCTGGCGTGCGGCGCGAGGGCGTCGACGGCGGAGAGGCGGACATTGACCGACGGGTCGAAGGCGAGGGCGCCGACCAGGTTGGTCAGCACCTGGCGGTCGGGCGTCTTGAGGTCCATGGTCGCGAGGACGTGCTTGAGGCGCTCGCTGGTCGACTGCTGCTGGAGGAGCGAGAAGGTGACCAGCTGGTTCATGGAATCCATCTGCTTGCGCAGCGCGGCGAGTTCCCGCTTCGCCGAGTCGTCGGCCGGCGGCGCCACCGGCGCCGGGGCGAGGAAGCGCGCGCCGGCGAACAGGCCGCCCGCGAGCAGGGCGAGCGCCAGGGCAAACTGGAGGGCGGGCTGGGCGGGCAGCAGCGCGGCGAAAAAGGCGTCAATCCGGCTGCGCGCCAGGGCGAAGGGACTCGGCGCGTCGGCCTCGCGCTGGTGCGTCTCGAGCATGGCGTAGAATTGCTCGCGCATACGCGGCGTCGGCTCCTCCTCGGCCGGCAGGCTGTCGAGCTTGCGGGAGATTTCCTGCAGGGCGGACCATTCGCGCTGGCAGGTCGGGCAGCTGGCGAGGTGGGCGCGAAGCTCGGCGGCCTCGGCGGCGGGGAGCGCGCCGTCCTGGTAGTCGATGAAGCATTCCTGGACGCGGGAGCAGTTCATGGGAAAATCGGGTCTGGGTTCTAGGATCTGGGATCTTGGGGACTTGGTATTGGGGTCCTGTTACCTGTTACTTCACGCTCAGGCGGCCTTCTCCTTGCGGATCTTGAAGTAGACGTCGCGCAGCTCCTTGAGCGCGCGATGGGCGCGGACCTTGACGGCGCCGACCGAGCAATCAAGGAGGCGCGCGATCTCCTTGTGTTCGAGGTGCTGGAGGCGAGAGAGCACGAGCACCTCGCGGTGCTCGAGCGGCAGGCGGGCGAGCGCGGCGCGCAGCAGCGTGACGTCCTCGGCTGTGGCCGCCTGCTCGGACGGCTGCGGCTCGGCGTCCGGCTCCTCGTGGAGATCGGACGGGTCGGTGGGTGCGGGCGTGGCGGCGTGCTTGCGGAAATGGTCGGCGGCCACCTTGCGGGCGAGATGGTAGAACCAGGCGGAAAACTTGCCCTCGTCGCGGTAGGTGTGGCGGTACTTCAGGATGCGGTAGAAGACGATCTGGACGAGGTCCTCGCTGACCGCCGGCTGGTTGGTCAGGCGCACGAAGAATCCGTAGAGCCGCCGGTGATGGCGCTCAAACAGGTCGCCGAGCCGCCGGATCTCCCCGGCGCGCACGGCAATCATCAGGTCGTGGTCGGTGGGGGCTTCCACGGTGAGGGGCAGGCTAACCGGGAGCGGCCCGGAGGAAACACGGAATTGGATGATGGGCGCGGGGGACATGCGAGGTGATCATGGACGTGTGCAGCAGGGTATACCGGGGCGCGGCGGAATGGTTACAGGGTTTCCCGGGTGAAATGGGCTGGCCCCCGGCGGGTCCCCATCTACGGTCAACGCCATGAATCGCCGCGATTTCCTGCTCCAGTCCGGCGCAGCCCTGTCGTTCGGGCTGCTGGCGCGTGCCCCGCTGGCCGCGCAGACACCCTCGCCCTCGACGCCCCCGCCGGCCGCGGCCCCGCCCCCGCCGCCCGCGACGAGTTTCCGGGCGTTGCGCGGCAACGTCGGCCTGTTCACCGGGATGGGCGGCACGATCGGCTGGCTCAGCACGGCCGAGGCGCTGGTCGCCGTGGACACCCAGTTTCCCAAGACCGCGGAGATCTTTCTCCGGGAAATGCCCGGGCGGAACGGCCGGACCCTGGACGCCGTGATCAACACGCACCATCATGGCGACCACACCGGGGGCAACGGCGTGTTCCGGCCGGTGACGAAGACGATCGTGGCGCAGGCAAACGTGCCCGAGCTCATGCGGATGGCGGCCGCGCACAGCCCGAAGCCGCCCAGTGAGGCGGAGCTGGCGCCGATGCTGCCCGACGCGACGTTTCCGGAATCGTGGCGGCATGACTTCGGCGCCGAGACGATCAGCGCGCGCTATTTCGGCCCGGCGCACACGCGCGGCGACATTGCGATCCATTTCGAGAAGGCGAACGTCGTGCACCTCGGCGACCTCGTGTTCAACCGGATCTACCCGGTCATCGACCGCCCGGGCGGCGCGAGCATCCGCGGCTGGATCGACCGCCTCGAGACGCTGACGAAGACCTATCCGGCGGACGCGATCTACCTTTTCGGCCACGGCAACGAGAAGTTTGGCGTGACCGGCGGGCATCCCGACCTGCGGGTGTTCCGCGATTATCTGTCAGCGCTGCTCGCGCACGTGCAGGGCGGGATCAAGGCGGGGAAAACGAAGGAGGAGGTCATGAAGCTCGACAACTTTCCCGGCTTTCCGGACCTGCACGTGCCGCCCGGCCGCGGCAACCGCCTGCCCGGCAACCTCGGCGTGGCCTACGACGAGCTGACGTCCTGAACGACGCCCGCGACGAAGCGGGCGGGGCGGCGACGCCGTTCGCCGCCGCGGCGACCGTGGTGGATGCCCCCCAAAAAGTAAGGCGGGCCGGCACCGCGCCAGCCCGCCCGCACGATTCGGATACCACCCCGTCGCGCGAAATCAGAAGTCGCCCTTGATCCCCAGCGTCCAGTTCGTGCCGTAATTCTCGTAACGGTAGAGGACATCGGGATTGCCCGCGCTCTTCTCCATGATGCGGTGCGACTGCTGGAAGACATTGCGGGAGGCGACGAACAGGCTGAAGCGGTCCGACAGCTTGTACCCGGCGCTGAAGTCGCACTTCGTATTGGCCTTCTGGTAGCGGTTGATGTTGTTCAACCACGGCCCGGAATCGTCGGACCAGATGGCGCTGAAGCTGAAGCCGAAGCGGTTGAGGTGATAGCTCAGCGTGCCCTTGACCGAGTTCGGCACGACACCGGCGATGAAGATGCCCGGCTGGGTCTCGACGTCGACGCGCGTGTACGAGGCGGTGACGGAGGTGCCCTGGAGCAGGCGCGGCAGGAAGCTCAGGTACTGCTGGTAGGAGAACTCGATGGCGTTCCACGTCACCGGGCTGCTCGCGTTGCTGAAGCTCTTGAACTCGTAGCCGGCGAGCTGCGGGTCGGTGTTGCCGTACTCGACGTCGGAGATCTGGTTGGCGAGCGTCTGGTTTTCCGTGCGGGTGCGGGTCGCCACGAGCTGGACGTTGTTGATGCCGCTGTTGCCGAAGAAATAGCTGAGCGAGGCGGCGACCTTCTGCGAGCGCTCGGGCAGCAGGTTCGGGTTCGGCGTGGTGACGACCATGGCGTTGTCGTCGATCTGGCGCGTCCCGGCGATGTTGGAGATGTTCGGGCGCTTGATCGTCCGGCCCCAGCCCAGGTCGAACAGGAGGTTCGGCGTGAGGGTGTATTTGGCCGACAGGCTCGGGAAGAGGTCGTCATAGCTGCCGTGCCGGTGCACGCGCGGCTTCGAGTACTTGTAGTCGATCGCGGACACGCTGTTGGGGGCGCCGGCGGAAGTGACCGGATAGCCGGCGGCGGCGACCTGCTGGTTGGAATAGGGATCGAGTTCCAGCGAATCGAGGGCGGTGCGCTCGAAGCGGACGCCGCCCTGGAGCTGCAGCTTGCTGACCCGGGTGTTGGCCATGACGTAACCGGCGGAGATGGTCTCGATCATGTCGTAGGTCGGCTTGTTCAGGTAGACGCCGGACTCGTAGTTCGCGAGCGTCATGCCGGAGCTGCCCGCGACGGTCGCGCTGGTCGGCAGGCTGCGCAGGAAGTATTCCGGGTGGGAATGGAAGAGGGTGCCGAGGGTGTCGCGGTCGGGAAACGCCGGGGCGCCGGCGCCGCCGATCGAGGTGAACGACACCTGCGGCTGGTTGTCGCCCTGGAAGAGGACGAAAGGTGACGGGTAGTTGGCGAACGAGCCGGTCGTGCCGCCGCCGGGACCGATGAACTGCCAGACATCATAGGCGCGGGTGTCGTTGGCCGTCTGGTGATCCCGCGTCCACTTGCCGCCGACCTGGAGGAAGGTCGGCACCTTCAGCGGCAGCGAGTACCGGGCGTTCAGCTCGCCGGACTTGATGTCGATGGTGTTCTGGCGGTTGTCGTCGCTGATGCGCGGGTTCTTCTGCAGGGAGAGGTCGCTCCAGTCCGGGCCGCCGGTCTGGATGAACTTCCAGTCGGCGCCGTCGGAACTGGAGCGCGCGGCGGAGAAGCCGATGCCGGTGATGTTGTTGACGGTCGTGTTCGCGAGCGTGCCCTTGGCGAGGTTGTCGTAGTCGTTGCGCGAGTGTGACGAGGTGAACGCGCCGTCGACCGAGAGGTTTTCCTTCCGGTACTCGAAGCTGGGGGAGAGGGTCAGCGTGTTGGTGAACTTGTCGCCGTTGCCGCCGCCGAGGACGATGCTGCCGCCGGTGGCCGTGGCCGAGCCGAAGGTGAGCACGCCGTCGCCCGGCTCGGTCGCGCGCGTGCCGCCGGCGGTCATCGTGACCTGGCGGTTGTAGAACTGCGCGTGGTAGCGGGCAAACAAGGTCGTGAGCGAGAGCGTGAGGTTCGGCGAGGCCTTGAAGTCGGCGGTGAGCCCGTAGCTCGCGCGCTCGGTCCATTTCGGGCCGTCCTTGAGCAGGACCGAGGTGAGCACCTGGCCGCGCGTGTCGGCGCCGGCGGGCGTGCGGTTGTAGTTGTGGTCGACGCGGTACTGCTCGTTGTAGAGGTTGGATTCCTGGACGCTGAGCACGATGCCGAGGCGGTTGTTCAGGAAGACATCGGAATAACCGAGATTGTAGTTGGGCTTGTACTTGAGCCCCTTGCTGTCGTCCGGGCCGAGCGTGCGCTGGAGCGTGAATTCCTCGGAGTTGAAGACCGTGCTCAGGGAGGCGCTGACGCGGCGGCCCTTCTGGTCGAAGGCGCGCTTCGTCTTCAGGTTGATGTTGCCGGCCGGGGCGTCGGCGTCCATCGAGGCCGGCGTGACGCGGTTGATCTCGATCGACTCGATGCTGTTGATCGAGATCGAGTCGAAGCCGAACGAGCGGTTGGCCGAGCCGGCGGGCGAGTTCTCGAAGCCGACATACTGGCCGAAGGAATCGGCACTGGCGATGGTCCGGCCATCGAGCGTGACGCTGGCGTATTCGGAGCTCATGCCGCCGAGGCGCGGCCCGCGCGTGTCGGCCTCGGTGTATTCGAGCTCGACGCCGGGGAGGTACTTGAGGAATTCGCCGACATTGCCCTCGGTGACGTTGCCGAAGGCCTCGGAAGAGACCGACCGGCTGAGGTTCATGGAATTACGCTGGCGCTGCAGCGCCTTGGCGTTGCCGTCCTTCACCGTGGTGACGACGAGCGTGGCGAGCTGGATGACGTCGTTGCCGGCGTGGCCGGCGGCCGCGGGCGCGGCGAGCTCGAATTCGTGGAGGGCGGTGCCGCCGGCGGGGAGCTCGACCTCGGCGGCCACCGGCGCGAAGCCGGTGTAGGTCACCGTCAGCGTGACCTTGCCGGCCGGGACGCGCGCGAGGCTGAAGTAGCCGCCCTCCTCGGTGGCGACCGCGATGTTGGTGCCGGCGACGCGCACTTCGGCATCGCGCACGAACTCCTTGTTCACGGGATTGTAGACGTGGCCGGTGATCGTGCCGGTGCCGGCCGTCTGGGCGGAGGCGGACAGAGCCAGCGCAAGCGACAGGCTCGCGAGGGCGGCGAGGCGGAGGTGATATGGTTTCATGGGTTGGTGGGGAGGTGATCGCGGAGTGTGGCCGCGCAGCCTGGTCGAGACGTGAAGGGTGGATCACGCGGGGGCTCTCGACTCGCTGCAGTCTAGCGAAGCCGTGCCGCCACTTCCCCCCTCGTTGGAGGGGGGTCGAACAAGTTGGTCCGGGCCGGGACGCGGCGGCCGCGATGACGGGGCCGGGCGCATCGCGCCAGCAGGCGCGGCCGGAGCACCCCTCGAAGGAGGGGGGCGGCCCGCGCGAAAATGGCCTACGATGGGCGCGAACGTCGCCCTTCCCTTTCACCACCCCTCCGGCGGTTGCGCCGGCGCGCCGGTTCCCGAAGCCATGCTCCTTCCCCTCCGCCCTCACCCCGTGCACGCACCGGCGTCGTGGCGTTCGTGGCTCGCCCGGATCGCGCTGCCCGTCCTCCTCGCGGCGGGCCCGTCCTGCCTCCAGGCGGACTTGTCGTCGCCGGGCCCGGCCGCGGTGCGGCCGAGCGACTGGCGGGACCAGACCACGCTGGTGGACGGGTGGGAGTTCGTGCGGGGCGACCTGGGCGGGATCTGGGAGGCGCTGCGGAGCGACGAACTCGCGCTGAACCTGCCGCGTTGGACCAGGGTGCGCCTGCCCCATTGCGTCAACGCCACCGACGCGGTCGACCCCGACCATCCTTATTACCAGGGACCGTCGTGGTACCGGACGCAGCTAAGGATCGAGAATCCCCACGCCGGCGGCCGGACGCTGCTGCAGTTTGAAGGCAGCGGGCAAAAAACCTCCGTATGGATTGGCGACCAGAAGGTGGCCGAGCACGTGGGCGGCTACGACGAGTTCACGGTCGACATCACCGAGGCGGTCGCGGCGTACCGCGCCTCCGCGCTGGCCCGGTTGCCGGCGGCGGAATACCGCGTGGCGCCCGGGTTGGTGCCGCTGGCCGTGCGCTGCGACAACTCGCGCGACCTGGAGATGATCCCGTCCGCACTGAGCGATTTCAACCTCTACGGGGGCCTCTACCGGCCCGTTCACCTGGTCTACCTGCCGGCCGCCGGGCTGACGCGCGTTCTGGTCACGCCGGAGAAACTCGCCGACGGCACGTGGCGCGTCGTGCCGGCGGTGCGATTTGCCGCGGACGGCCCGGAACAGGCGCTGGCGGTGCGCGTCGTCGGGCCCGATGGCGCGGAGATCGCGCGCGTGGACACGCGGGTGGCGCCGGCGACACGAACCCAGTCGCTGCCGGCGATCGTCCTGCCGCACCCCGAGCTCTGGTCGCCGGAGCACCCGGTGCTCTACGGCCTTGAGGTTGCCGCCACCAGCGCCGCCGGCGTGAGCCGCGCCTGGGAAAGATTCGGGCTGCGCACGTTCGAGTTCGTCGACCACGGCCCGTTCAAGCTCAATGGCGAGCGCCTGCTGCTGCGCGGCGCGCACCGGCACGAGGACCACGCCGGGGTCGGCGCCGCGATGGACGAGGTGACGATGGAAAGGGAGATGCGGCTGATGAAGGCGATGGGCGCGAATTTCATCCGCCTCGGCCACTACCAGCAGTCGCGCCGCATCCTCGAGCTCTGCGACGAGCTCGGCCTGCTGGTCTGGGAGGAAGTGCCATGGTGCCGCGGCGGCCTCGGCGGCGACCGCTATCGCGCCCAGGCGAAGGCGATGTTGTCGGCGATGATCGACGAGCACCACAACCACCCGTCGATCATCCTCTGGGGCCTGGGCAACGAGGACGACTGGCCGGGCGATTTCCCGGTGCAGGACAAGGCCGCCATCCGCGCCTTCGCCCGGGAGTTGAATGCGCTGGCGCACCAGCTCGATCCGACGCGGTTGACCGCGCTGCGCCGCTGCGAGTTCTGCCAGGATATCGTTGACGTCTACTCGCCCTCGATCTGGGCCGGCTGGTATCGCGGGCAGTACACCGAATACGCGGAGGCGGCCCGCCAGGCGCGGGACAGATACAAGCACTTCCTCCATGCCGAGTGGGGCGGCGACAGCCACGCCGGCCGCCACGCGGAGGATCCCTATGCGCGGCTGCGCGAGGTCAAGGCCACCGGTGCGACCGACGAACGGGGGCTGGACTTCATGGACGCCGGCGGCGGTGCGCGCGTGTCGCGCGACGGCGACTGGTCCGAATCCTATGTTTGCGACCTGGTGGACTGGTACCTGAAGGAGCAGGAGAAGATGGACTGGCTCACCGGCTCGGCCATGTGGCCGTTCAAGGACTTCTCCACGCCGCTGCGCGCCGACGACCCGGTGCCCTTCGTCAACCAGAAGGGGGCCGTCGAGCGCGACCTGACGCCGAAGGAGTCCTACTATGTCTACCAATCCTATTGGACGACCGCGCCCATGGTTCACCTTTACGGCCACAGCTGGCCGGTGCGCTGGGGCCGGGCCGGGGAGAAACGCACCGTCAAGGTGTACTCGAACTGTCCCGAGGTCGAACTCTGGGTCAACGGCGTCGCGCAGGGCGTGCGCCGGCGCAACAGCCAGGACTTCCCGGCGGCGGGGCTGCGCTGGGACGTCGTGTTCACCGACGGCCTGAACCACCTGCGCGCCGTCGGGCGCGCCGGCGGGACGGTCGTCGCGGACGAGTTCACGTGTCGTTACGAGAACCGCGCCTGGGGCCGGCCCGACCGCCTGCGCCTGCAATCGCTGCCCGCGCCGGCCGGCCGGGGGCGCGTGCAGGCCGAACTGCTCGACGCCGCGGGCGTGGTGTGCCTCGACGCCGCGGGCTTCCTCGACTGGGGCCATGCCGGCGACGGACGGCTGCTCGATGACCTCGGCACCGTCGGCGGTTCGCGGCGCGTGCAGCTCGCGAATGGCCGCGCGCGCATCGACCTGGAGCTGCCGGCCGGGGGCGCGGCCGAAGTCAGCGCGACCGTGGGCGGCGTGCCGACGGCGTTCTTGCGCGTGATGGGCGCGCCGACGGAACCGGTGCGGCCCGTCGACGTCGCGGCCACCGTGCGCGAGCTGGAAGTGTTCGATCGCGCACGCGTGCTGCGCCTGGCGGCCGGGGCCATGCAGGCGAAACCGGTGACGATCCGGTCGGCGCTGCCTCCCGCCTTCGCGCAGGGCGCCGGCCCGGGCGACTTCTACTCGATGGGCGACTATTGGTGGCCCAACCCCAGGACGGCGGACGGCCTTCCCTATGTCAGCCTCGACGGGAAATCCAATCCCGACAACTTCGACGCCCACCGGCTCATCATGCGCGAGATGCGCGACCGCGTGGCCGCGCTCGCCGCCGCGTACCGGTTGACCCGCGATGCCGCCTATGCCCGGCGCGCCGCGGAATGGCTGCGGGTCTTCTTCGTCGACCCGGCCACGCGGATGAACCCGCACTTGAAGTACGCGCAGGCCGTGCCCGGCGTCTCGACCGGCCGCAGCTGGGGGCTGATCGACACGCTGCACCTGGTCGAGGTGCCGCTGGCGGCGGCGACGATCGAGGAAGCGCCGGGGGTCGCGAAGGAAACGATGGCCGCCGTGCGCGCGTGGTTTGCCGACTACAACCGCTGGCTGCTGACGGACCCGAACGGCGTCCGGGAAGGAGCCGCGTTGAACAACCACAGCGTGGCGTACTGGCTCCAGGTCGCGGTCTTTGCGCGCTTCACGGGCGACCGCGCCACGCTGGACCGGGCGCGCCGGGTTTTTCGCGAGGTGCTCCTCCCGGGACAACTGGATTTCGACGGGAGCTTCCCGCGCGAGCTGGCGCGCACGAAGCCGTACGGCTACTCGATCTTCCAGCTCGACAACGTGGCGCTGCTGGCGGACGTCCTGTCCACCCCGCAGGAGAATTTCTGGACCACGGCGCTGCCGGACGGCCGGAGCGTCGCCCAGGCGGTCGCGTTTCTCTATCCGTACCTGGCCGATCGCTCCGCCTGGCCCTTCGCGCCGGACATTGCGCATTTCGACGGCTGGCCGGTGCGGCAACCGGCGCTGTTGCTGGCGGGCTTGCGGCTGGACCGCCCGGACTATCTTGCCCTGTGGCGGCAGCTGCCCGCGGACTCGGACGACCTCGAGGTGCGGCGCAACCTGGCGGTCACGCAGCCGCTGCTCTGGCTGCCGGGAGGCTGACTTCGCCATGGTCGCTCTGGACGACAGGGGCGCCGCCCGGCTGCGCCTTGCGGAGTGGAGGGTGCGGCGGCGATGCCATTCGCCGCCGGAAAAGGCGCGGAGCGAAGTCCGCGCCCCACCCCAGGCGCAACCTGCGAAACCGGCGCTGCAACCAAAGAACGCTTGTCATCACCCGCGGCGCGGAATTGCCTCGGCCGCCCCGTTCCCCATGCGTCGCCCGCCCGTCAAGACCCTGGCGCTGGCCGTTCTCCTGACTTTCGTCGCCCGGACGCCCGCCCGGGCGGCGGATGCCGGGGCGGAAGGCACCGTGCTGATGACCGCCGCCGGGATCCGCGACCTGCCGGCGAATGTGGCCGAGAAAAAGCTGCCGGTCCGGCTGCGCGGCGTTGTCACCGCGGCCGAACCGGACTGGCAGGGCAAGTTCGTCCTGCAGGACGAAAGCGCGGGCATTTTTGTGCAGAACATCGGCGACCAGCCGGCCATCGGCGACTATATCGAAGTGAATGGGCACACGGGCTCGGGCTGGTTCGCGCCCGTCGTGCAAAGCAAGGGCTGGAAAAAGCTTGGCACCGCGGCGCTGCCGCCGGCCCGCGAGGTCTCCGTGGAGCGCCTGATGGCCGGCGTCGAGGCGAGCCAGCGGGTCGAGATCACCGGTCTCGTCCGCGCCGTCACCTACGTCGCCTCGCAAAAGACGATGGTCGAGGTGTCGATCGGCGGTTACCGCGTCCGCGTGTTCCCCAAGCTGCCCCCGCAGCTCAACCCGCGCTCGCTCGTGGCGGCGAAGATCCGGGCGCGCGGCACGGTCGGGACGTCGTTCAACGCCGCGCGGCGGCAGCTGACGGCGGTCAACCTGTTCGTGCCCAAGGCCGACGAGTTCATCATCGAGCAGCCGGAACTGCACCCGCCGTTCGACCAGCCGGTGCTGGCGATCGACGACCTGGCGAAATTCCGGACCTCGGCCAACCTCGGGGAGCGGCAGCACGTGAGCGGCGTCCTCACCTTCCAGCGCCCCGGGCTCGACATGTTCATCCAGGATGAGACCGGCGGGCTGCACCTGGAGACGCGCCAGCCGATCCTGCTGCCGCCCGGCACCCCGCTCGAGGCGGTCGGTTTCCTTGAGATCATCAATTACCAGCCCGTGCTGCGCGATGCCGTCGTGCGGGAGACGGGCGGCGCGCTCCAGCCCGTGGCCGCCAAGCCGGTGCCGCTGGACGAGCTCCGCGAGGGGTTGCATGGCGGCGAGCTCGTGACCCTGCGCGGCGTGCTGCTCGACCACAGCGTCCGCCCCGTCCGGCGCGAAGCGGCGGGCTTCGCCGGCGTGCGCACCGTGTGCACGATCCGGAACAGCGAGCAGTCCTTCACGGCGGAATTCGAGGGTGCGGTCGAGGCCGCCGCCATCACCGGCGCGCCGCTCGGCAGCGTGGTGGAGGCGCGCGGCGTGGCCTTGTTCGAGTCGGGCGACGACGGCCGGCCCAAGGCCCTGACACTGCTCCTGCCGGACAACCAGGCCCTGCGCGTGCTCGAGACGCCGAGCTGGCTGACGGCGCAGCGGCTGCTCGTGGGGCTCGCGATTGTCGGCGTGCTGCTGGCGGCGACGGTGGCCTGGCTGCTGACCATCGCCAAGAAGAACACGATGCTGAGCTTCCTCGTTGCGGAGCGGGAAAAGGCGCAAAAGGAGCTGCAGCTGGCGCACGACCAGCTGGAGGCGCGGGTCCGGGAACGCACCGAGCAGCTGAAGGTGGAGATGTCGGGCCGCAAGGCCGCGGAGGTGGAGTTTCGCGCTGTGCTCTCCGAGCGCACGCGCCTCGCCCGGGAGCTGCACGACACGCTCGACCAGGCGCTGACCGGCATCATGCTCCAGCTCGACACCGCGGCGAAGCTCTTCGAGCGCAATCCCGCCGACGCCGGCCGCCCGCTCGAGCTCGCCCGCCGCTTCCTCAAGCAGAGCCGGCTGGAGCTCCGCCGCTCCATCTGGGACCTGCGTTCGCGCGAGCTCGAGCAATTCGACCTCACCCAGGCGCTCTCGATCGCGGCCAACCAGATCCTGGCGGGCAGCGCCATCACGGCCGACCTGGCCACGGAGGGCACGCGCCAGCGGCTGCCGGAGGTGGTCGAGGACAACCTGCTGCGGATCGCCCAGGAGGCGATGGCCAACGTCGTCAAGCACTCCGGCGCCACGACGGTCGCGTTGCGGCTGATCTTCCGGGCCGATGACGTCGTGCTGGAGGTCAGGGACAACGGCTCCGGGCTGGTGGCCGACCGGATCGCCGCGCCGGCGGGACAGCATTTCGGCCTGCTGGGCATGACCGAGCGGGCCAAGCGCCTCGGCGGTCGCCTCGAGGTCGCCGGCCCGCCCGGCGAGGGCACCACCGTGCGCGCGACGATTCCGCTGCGGCCTGCCGACGTCGAGGAGGAACCGGCCGCGCCGGCGCGCAAGACGGTATGAACACGGCCGAGAAGATCCGGATCATTGTCGTCGACGACCATTTCATCGTCCGCATCGGGCTGCTCTCGTTGATCAACACCGAGCCGAACCTCGTCGTCGTGGGCGAGGCGGGCGACGGCCGCGAGGCCATCCGCCTCTTTCAGGAGCTGAAGCCCGATCTGGTGGTGATGGACATGCGGCTGCCGGACCTCGAGGGGCCGCAGGCGGCGCGGGCGATCCGCGCGCTCGAGCCCGCGGCACGCATCCTGATGCTCTCGGCCTTCGAGGGCGATGCCGACATCCACACGGCGCTCGAGGCCGGGGCCAGCGGTTACGTGCTGAAGAGCGTGACCGGCGAGGAACTCGTTCCCGCCATCCATGCCGTCGCGGCCGGCCGCCGCTGGATCCCGCAGGAGATCGCCAGCCGGCTCCGCTCGCGCAACACCTATGAGGAGCTCACCGCCCGCGAACAGGAGGTGCTGGTCCAGCTCTCGCGCGGCCTGGCCAACAAGGAGATCGCGGACACCCTGGGCATCTCCGAGAACACGACGAAGGGCCACCTCAAGAGCATCCTCGGCAAGCTCCGCGTGCTGGACCGCACCCAGGCGGTCATCGCCGCGGTGCAGCGCGGCCTCATCCATTACTAGACATGAACGCCGGTTGTTTTGCCCGACTGCTGGCGGCGGCGCTGCTCGCGCCCGCCGCGTTGCCCGCCCAACCCACCCCGCCGGCCGCCGCGATGCGCCGGGTCTTCGACTGGCAGGTGGCGCATCCGTGGAGCGCCACGCACCCGGTGGCGGGTTCCAGCGGCACGCGCGGCTGGGTGCAGGGGGCGTTCCTGACCGGCGTGATGGAGGCCTGGCGGGCGACGAAGGACGATGCTTACCTGAAGTACGCCGAAGCGACGGCGGCCGCGAACGGCTGGCAGCTCGGCCCGCGCGAACGCCATGCCGACGACCACATCGTCGGCCAGACCTACCTGGAGCTGTACGCGCTGGCACCGGCGCCGGAGAAGATCGCCTCGGTGCAGGCGACGCTCGACAAGATCGTGGCGGCGCCGCCGCCCGGCCACGAATTCTGGTCGTGGTGCGATGCGCTCTACATGTCGCCGCCGACGTTTGCGAAGCTGGCGCGGGCGACGCACGACGCGCGGTACCTGGACGCCATGGACCGTTTCTACTGGGACAGCTACCTCGCGTTCTACGATCCGGCCGAGCGGCTGTTCTATCGCGACCAGCGCTTCGTGTTTCCGAAGGAAGGCGCGAAGATCTTTTGGAGCCGGGGCAACGGCTGGGTGATCGCCGGCCTCGCGCGCCTGCTCGACGTGCTGCCGGCGGACCACCCGACGCGCGGGCGCTACGTCGCGCTTTACCAGGCGATGGCGGCGCGGCTGGCGGCACTGCAGCCGGCCGACGGGCTGTGGCATCCGAACCTGCTGCGGCCGGCGGGGCCGCACGGTGAGGCGAGTGGCAGCGCGTTCTTCTGCTACGCGCTCGCGTGGGGCCTCAACCACGGGCTGCTGCCCGCGGCCGAGTACCGGCCGGTGGTGGACAAGGCCTGGGCGGCGCTGCTCGGGTGCGTCGACGCGGACGGCCGACTCGGCTGGGTGCAGCCGATCGGCTTTGCGCCCGACGCCTACGATGCGACCACGTGGCAGGAGTACGGCTCGGGCGCCTTCCTCGCCGCCGGCGCGCAGGTGATGCAGCTGCCCTGAGCGCCGGGGTGCGTCGACCGCCCCGCTCGACATCGCCGGGGGGTGGCAAGGCACACCGCCTCGTCCCGGGTCATGCCCGAGCGGTCGGTTGGCTGCGCCTGCGAAATTATGCTGGTCTCGCCAGCGCTCGCCGGGAGAAATGTACCCAGTGGCACCTCGCACCGGCAACCCCGTCGCCCGCCCGGACCCGAATCCTGTCTCGCGCCGCCCGATGAAATCTGGGTCCCCGTCCGGCACGTTGACCTACGCCTGGATCGTCGTGGCGCTGCTCTTCCCGGTCGCGCTGCTCAACTACCTCGACCGCCAGATGCTGGCCACGATGAAAGCGTCGATGGTGGCCGACATCCCGAGCATTGCCGAAAAGGCCGACTGGGGCCTTGTGCTGGCGTGCTTCAAGTGGACCTACGCCGGCCTGAGCCCTTTCGGCGGCTACG
Source organism: Lacunisphaera sp. (assembly GCA_035545835.1). GTDB lineage: Bacteria > Verrucomicrobiota > Verrucomicrobiia > Opitutales > Opitutaceae > Lacunisphaera. Next base: position 128,093 of record DASZXO010000082.1, on the reverse strand, counting down.
TGGCCGACCGCCTGAGCAAGCGTTACGTCGTGGGGTTCAGCCTGCTGACCTGGTCCGTCGTGACCTGGTGGACCGGGCGGGTCACGGGCTTTCACGAGATGATGGGTGTCCGCGCACTGATGGGGATCAGCGAGGCGTTCTATATGCCGGCCGCCCTGGCCCTGATCACGGACTATCACTTCGGGCCGACGCGGTCGCGCGCCGTCGGCGTGCACCAGGCCGCCATCTACCTCGGCCAGATCCTCGGTGGGTTTGCCGGCTACGTGGCGGAATCGCCGACGCACGGCTGGCGCTGGGTTTTTTCAAGCTGTGGCCTGGTCGGCGTGGCCTACGCCGTGCCGCTGGTGCTCTTGCTCCGCGACCGGGCGCGGCCCGCGGCGGCGGTCGCCGTTACGTCCGATGCCGCCGCGCCCGGCATCGTGCGCGGGCTGCTCACCAACGGCAACTTTCTCCTCCTTGTCGCCTATTTCACGCTGCCGGCGATCGCGGGCTGGGTCGTGCGCGACTGGATGCCGGAAATCCTGCGCGAACGTTTCCATCTCGGGCAGGGCCAGGCGGGCGTCAGCGCAATCCTCTATGTGCAGGTCGCATCGATCGTCGGCGTTATCGTCGGCGGCACGCTGGCCGACCGCTGGATGCGGCGCAACGTGCGCGGCCGGATCTTCACCAGCGCCATCGGCATGGTGCTGTTCATGCCCGCCCTTTTCGGCGTCGGCCAGGCGGGGACCCTGGCGGTCGCCATCGGCGGCTTGGTGGTGTTCGGCCTGGGCTGGGGATTTTTCGACTGCAACAACATGCCGATCCTCTGCCAGATTGCGCGGCCGGAATGGCGCGCGACGGGTTATGGCATCATGAACTTCGTCAGCATCAGTTGCGGTGGGCTGGGCGACTGGGCTTTCGGCTCGCTGCGCGACCGCCACGTGCCCCTCAACCTGGTCTTTGGCGTTTTCGCCGGCATCGCGCTGCTGTCGGCCATCGTGGTGTTGCTCATCCGGCCGGCCGGGCCGGAGACGCTCCCGGCTGGAACGAATCGCCCCACTCCCATCCCCGATGAACGTACCTGATTTCCCCTTCGACCGTTGTTGCGCCCTTTTCCTCCTGGCTGCGGCCGTCGCGACGGTCCGCGCTGATCCGGCTGACGCGGTGCGCGCCAGCGAATTTGTCTACGAGCAGGCGCCGTTTCCCCAATGCCATGCCTCGACGATGGTCGAGACGACCGCCGGGACTTTGCTCACCGCTTTCTTCGGCGGCACGCGCGAGGGCGCCCCGGACGTTGGCATCTGGATGTCGCGGCACGAGGGCGGCCGCTGGAGCCCGCCGGTCGAGGTGGCTGATGGCGTCCAATCTGTCCGGCCGGACGGCAGCGTCATGCGCTATCCGACGTGGAACCCCGTGCTGTTCCAGCCCCGCTCGGGCCCGTTGCTGCTTTTCTACAAGGTCGGGCCGTCGCCGCGCGAGTGGTGGGGCATGCTCACGGTTTCCGCTGACGATGGCCGCACCTGGAGCGAGCCGCGCCGGCTGCCCGAGGGCATCCTCGGGCCGATCAAGGACAAGCCCGTGCAGTTCGCCGACGGGACCATCCTGTGCCCGTCGAGCACCGAAAGCGCCACCACCGGCTGGACCGTCCACTTCGAGCTGACCGGCGACCTGGGGCGGACCTGGACCCGCGTCGGCCCGGTCAACACGAAGGCGGAGTTCAACGCGATCCAGCCGACCGTGCTGTTCCACGCCGACGGCCGTTTGCAGGCCCTCTGCCGCAGCCAGGAGAGCGTCATCACCACGACGTGGTCATCCGACCGCGGCCATACATGGAGCCGGATGGTCGCGACGACATTGCCCAATCCCAACTCGGGCATCGACGCCGTGACGCTCGCCGACGGCCGGCAGCTGCTGGTCTACAACCCGACGACAAGCCAGCCCGATGGCGCGGGCGGCCCGCGGTCCCCATTGAAGGTCGCCATTTCCGGCGACGGATGGAAATGGACCGACGTCGCGACCTTGGAGACCGACGCCGCACATGACGGCTATTCCTATCCAGCGGTGATCCAGACGCGCGACGGCCTGGTCCACATCACCTACACGTGGCGGCGCGAGCGCATCCGTCATGTCGTGCTCGATCCGGCGGCTCTGCCGTGACGGCGCGCGAAGCCGGTCGGGCGCGGCGCGCATGCGCCTGCCGGCGGCCCGCGCGACCGGCTCGGCCTGATACGGCCGGGAGGAGAATGGTGGAGGTGAGGGGAGTTGAACCCCTGTGTCCCTGGCCTTCACGCGCCGCATCTACCTGCATAGCGTCTGATTGGATCTCGCCTCCGGGGCGCGATGACGCGCGCTCCTCCTTCGGCCAGCCGTGGTTGAAGATACGGCGCCGACGTCACGACGGCCGTCGCCGCTATTCCTGCTGTCGACGTTCCCAGCCCCTAGCAGGCGTCAGGGTGGGAACGTGGCGGCATTAAGCCGCCAGAGGCATTTCTTCGAATGTGCCGTTTGTGTTTTTGAAGGGGGATTAACGAGAGGCCCTCGCTCTCGACAGGCAGCTGCGCGCTCCAACCAAGGGTCGAATCCGGAACACCCCCAAGGCAAAGTACCAAGTATCAGGTACGAGGTACCAAGAAAGAGAGACGTATCAAGTGACCAACTGGCGAACGCACCGTCAAAGAACCGAGCGGAACAAGGTGCCACACCCGGTGGGGAATGCAAGCGGCGCCGCCACCGCGCCCACTACTCCCTAAGGCTGAAACGCCTGCGGCGCCGGGTGCGTTCGTTGACCCTGCCGGCAATCGTGCGATAATGGCGGAAAACAAACCGACCCGTCGCCGCCGCGGCGCGGTCCCGCCACCATGTCCACCCCTGTCTCGCCCCTGCCCGTGAAGCCCGATGAGGAGAAATCCGTCATCGACATGTCGAAGATGAACGCCGGCCAGCGCGCCGCGCTGCAGGTCACGGAGGCGGCGCGCGAGTCGCACGACGACATCAGCTTTGTCGCCAACCTGTTCATGGGCCGCTGGACCCCGGAGAAGCTGCATCCGATTCCCGAGATCGAGGCCACCGAGAAACCGCGCGCGGAGAAGTTCCTGGCTGATCTCGCGACGGTGTTGCGCGAAAAGGTCGATCCCGACCTGATCGACCGCACCGGGGAGATTCCGCCCGGGGTGCGGCAGGCCTTCGTGGACATCGGCGCCTATGGCATCAAGATCCCGCGGGAATACGGCGGGCTCGGCTTTTCGCAGACCACGTACTGCCGCGCCTGCCTGTTGATCGCGAGCCACTGCTCGAACACCTTCGCGCACCTGTCCGTGCACCAGTCCATCGGCGTGCCGCAGCCACTGCTGCTGTTTGGCACCGAGGAGCAGAAGCGCAAATACCTGCCGCGGGTCGCGGGCGGCGAGCTGTCGGCCTTTGCCCTCACGGAACCCGGGGTCGGCTCGGACCCGGCCCGGCTCACGACCGAGGCGAAGCCGGACGGCGACGATTTCATCATCAATGGCGAGAAGCTGTGGTGCTCCAACGGCACGGAGGCCGGGCTGCTGATCGTGGCCTGCAAGACGCCGCCAAAGATCGTCGACGGCAAGCCGCGCACGCAGATCACGGCCTTCGTGGTCGAGGCGAAATCGCCCGGCATCGAGGTGGTCCATCGGTGCCGATTCATGGGTTTGAGCGCGCTCTACAACGGCGTGATTCGGTTCACGAATGTCCGCGTCCCGCAGGACCAGGTGGTCGGCGGCGTCGGCCGCGGCCTGAAGGTGGCGCTGAGCACGCTGAACTCCGGCCGGCTGTCGATCCCGGCCTCATCCATCGGCGTGAGCAAGCGCGCCGTGCAGATTGCCCGGGAATGGGGCCGCGACCGCGTCCAGTGGGGCGTGCCGGTCGGCCAGCACGCGGCGGTGGCGGAGAAGATCCGCCGCATTGCCGCGCAGACCTTCGCCATGGAGGCGATGCTCATCACCACCTCCGGCATGGTCGATCGCGACAAGCACGCCGACATCCGCCTTGAGGCCTCGATGTGCAAGCTCTGGGGCACCGAGAAGGCGTGGCAGTGCCTCGACGACCTGATGCAGCTGCGCGGCGGGCGCGGCTACGAGACCGTGCAGTCGCTGCTCGCCCGGGGCGAAAAGCCCTACCCGGTCGAGCGCATGATGCGCGACAATCGCGTCTCGATGATCTTCGAGGGCTCGTCCGAGATCATGCGGCTGTTCATCATGCGGGAAGCGCTGGACCCGCACCTGAAGATCGCGGGCATCGCGTTGAACTCGGAGCGGCCGTGGGGCGAACGGCTGGCCAGCGCGTTCAAGGCGGCGGGCTTCTACCTGTGGTGGTACCCGCGGCAGTGGCTGCCCTTCGGCGGCCGCGCCCCCGCGGACCTGCACCCGCACCTGGCCGCCTACCTGAGCGAGGTGGCGGCCCTCAGCCGGCGGCTGGCGCGGACGCTCTTCCACCAGATGGTGAAGTTCGGGCCGAAGCTGGAGAAGCGCCAGGTGCTGCTCGGCCGGATCGCCGACATCGGCACCGACCTTTTCGCCATCGCCGCCGCGGCGGTGTTCGCGCAGAAGCTGCTGCGCGAGGGCGAGGCGGAGGGAAGGGTTTTCATGCTCATGGACGATTTCCACGCCCAGGCGATGATGCGGATCCGGCAGAACTTCTCCGCCGTTGCCCGCAACGCCGACCAGCATGGCTACGACCTGGCGCAGCAGGTCATCGCCGGCGAGCATCAGTGGGTGGAACGCGGGATCGTCTGATCGCCGGAGCGGTAGGAGGCGACGGCCGGGATGTCGGCCGGTGCCAGGTCAAATTCCAGCAGCCGGTCGGGCTCGACCCACTCGAGCGCCACGTGTTCGTGTGGGTGCGGCGGCGGCGAGCCCGCGGCCAGCGCGCAGACGAACGGGATCATCTCGATCACCACGTGGGTGTAGTCGTGGAGAAAGCGCGGCAACGCGCGCTGGATGACGATCTCGCAGCCGAGTTCCTCGCGGATTTCGCGAACGGTGGCCGCCGCGGGCTCTTCGCCAGACTCCACCTTGCCGCCGGGAAATTCCCACCGGAGGGGGAGGTGTTTGTGGGCCGGCCGGCGGGCGAGGAGCACCCGGCCGCCGGACTCGATGACGGCGCAGACGACCGGAATGGGAGCGGGGGCGGGCAAGTGTGGCTGTTGAACAAGGAGTTGTGGCGACGCGCAACTTTTTCCCGCGGCCGGGTGTTAATGAGGCATGAATACTTTCCTCAAGATCCTCCTCGTGGTGGTGGCGTGCCTGCTGGCGCTCAAGTTCCTGCCCGTGATTCTCGTGGGTGCATTCGTCGGGATCATCCTGGCGGGCATTCTCGGCGCCTTCGGGCTCACGCTCGTGGCCCTGCTCCTGATCATTGGCATCGCGGTGGCGCTCGCGCTGTCGCCCATCTGGATCCCGGTGCTGATCGTCATGGGCCTGATCAGCCTCTACAGGAAGATCGGCGCCAAGCCGGCGCCGGCCGTGGCGGCGGCGTGATGCCCGCGCGGTGACTTTTCGGGGCGAAGGAAAGAAAGGCGGCGGTCCCAGGCGGACCGCCGCGATGGTTTTGCTAGGCTCGGGCCGGGGGTGCCCGGCGCCGGGTTACTTGATCATGTCGGCGACAAACGCCCGCTCCTCGACCAGCTCCTTGTTCGTGGCGCCCAGCTTCGACTTCGCGAAATCGTCCATCGCATAGCTGGTGATGACCTCGTAACTGCCCGGGGAGGTCGTGCGCACCGGCATGCCGGCCCAGACGTGCGGATCGAAGCCGTAGTGGCCGTTCGACTTCACGGCGACGGAGTGCACGGCGCCGGGCGTGACGAGCGAGCGCACGTGGTCGACCAGCGCGTTCGCGGCCGACGCGGCGGAGGAGGCGCCCCGCGCGGCGATGATGGCCGCGCCGCGCTTGCCGACGGTCTCGCAGAAGGGACCCTGCAACCAGGCGGGATCGGCGATGACCGCCGGGGCGGGCTTCCCGTTGATCGTGGCGTGGGCAAACGCGGGGAACATCGTCGGGCTGTGGTTGCCGTAGATGAAGATGTTCTGGACGGCGTTAAGGTCGACCCCGGCCTTCTGGGCGAGCTGGCTCTGGGCGCGGTTCTGGTCGAGGCGGACCATGGCGGTGAACCGCTCGGGCGGCAGGCGCCTGGCCTGCGACGCCGCGATCATGCAGTTCGTGTTGGCGGGATTGCCGACGACGGCGACCCGCGCATCCGCCGCGGCCACGGCGTCGATGATCTGGCCCTGGGCGATGAAGATCCGGCCGTTGTCCTTCAACAGGTCGGCCCGCTCCATGCCGGGGCCGCGGGGCTTGGCGCCGACGAGCAGGCACCAGTTGGCGTCCTTGAAGCCGACCGCCGGGTCCGAGGTCTGGACGATGCCCTTCAGCAAGGGGAACGCGCAATCGTCGAGTTCCATCGCGACGCCTTCCAGCGCCTTGAGCGCCTTCTCGATCGGGGCCTCGATCAACTGGAGGATGACCGGCTGGCTGGGGCCGAACATCGCACCGGAGGCGATGCGGAAGAGCAGGGAGTAGCCAATCTGGCCGGCGGCGCCGGTGACTGCGACACGGATGGGAGGGTTCATGGGGGAAAACTAGGGTTGAAGCAGGTGAATGCGCACGGCAGAAATCCAGGGACGGGGCATTTTTTCCTGAGGCGATGCGGGGTATTAGGCGGACGAATCAGGCAAACCGGGGCGCGAGCGCGCCATGAAGTTCCTTAACCAGCGCCTCGGTCGTGGTCCAGTCGATGCAAGCGTCGGTGATGGAGACGCCGTAGCGCAGGCGCTCCTTGGGTGCCGGGAAGGGCTGGTTGCCGCCACCGAGATTGCTTTCGATCATTGCGCCCATGATCGACTTGTTGCCCGCGGCGATCTGGCGCAACAGGGCGCGGAGCACCTCGGGCTGGCGCTCGGGTTGCTTGGCGGAGTTGTCGTGCGAGCAATCGACGAGGATCGAGACCGGCAGCCCGGCCTGGCGCAGCAGGCCTTCCGTCTGGGCGATGTGCGCATCGGAATAGTTCGGCCCGGCGGTGCCGCCCCGCAGCACCACGTGGCAATCGGGATTGCCGCGGGTCACAATGGCCGAGGCCGAACCCTCGAGGTTGATGCCGAGGAACGTGTGCGGCTGCGCGGCGGCCTTGATGGCGTTGATGGCCGTGCCGATGGACCCATCGGTGCCATTCTTGAAACCGAGCGGCATCGACAAACCCGACGCCATCTGGCGATGGGTCTGTGACTCGGCGGTGCGGGCGCCGATGGCCGACCAGCAGATCAGGTCGGCGATGTATTGCGGGGTGATCGGGTCGAGGAGTTCGGTCGCGGTCGGAATCCCGAGATCGAGCACGTCCCGCAGGAACCCACGGGCCAGGCGGAGACCCGCGGCGATGTCGTGCGAGCCGTCCAGGTGCGGGTCCATGATGAGGCCTTTCCAACCGACGGTGGTGCGCGGTTTCTCGAAATAAACCCGCATGACGACCATGATCCGGTCGCTCACCGACGCGGCCAGGGCGGCCAGGCGGCGGGCATAGTCGCGGCCGGCTGCAAGGTCATGGATGGAGCACGGCCCCAGGATCAAAAGAAACCGCTTGTCGTCGGTGAAGATCAGGCGGTGGATTTCGCGACGGCTCCTTGAAACGAACTCGGCCTGTTGCTCGGACTTGGGGAGTTCGGCCAGCAGGGCGGCGGGCGAAGGCAGGGCGCGCGTCTCAACGACATTGATGTCGGACGTTCTTAACATGGAGGGACCAGCTTGCTACGTCCGTTCCAGCCGGAGCAAGTTCTTGCTGCGTGCTAAGATCTCGGCAAAGAAAAGGCCGGTCGCCTACCCCTAAGCGACCGGCCATTGCTTTCTTAGTTACCCCAAAACTCCCGCTAGGCGGGAGAAGTGATAAATTGGACTTCCATAGAGCTACCCAGTTCCAAGGATTCGTCAACCTGAACAACATAAGATTTTCAAATCCTGTGTCTAGGCCTTGCCCTTAAGTGGGTTACGGTGAAAATTTTGCCAATAATGAGCAGTCTACCGAAATACATTTTCCATGATCCGGGAGCGGTTTTGGCGATCGCCGGAGACGACGCGGACACTTTCCTCCAAGGGCAATTCACCAACGATTTGCGGGTGGCGCCGGGAGCCGCGGTTTACGGCCTTTTCCTGAACCAAAAGGGCAGGGTGATGGCTGATGCGCACGCCCTCAGGCTTGGGGCCCAAGGCTGGACCTTGGTCAGCGTAGACAGTCCGGCCGATACACTCGCCCGTCGGCTCACCGATTACGTGGTCGCGGACGACGTCGCGATCACCGACGAGACCGCGGCGAAAGCGGGCCTCGCGGTGTTCGGCGAGGCGGTGGTGGAGTTCTTGGCGCCGCTGGTCGGGGCCCTTCCCGGGCCGGGCGCATTTTCCCGGGCGGGCGACCTGCTGGTCTTTCGCGGCCGACGCACCCGCGGCGATAACTTTGAAATCATCGGGCCGGCGGCGGCGTGCCAAACGCTGGCCGGGCGCCTGCGCGCGGCGGGATGCAGCGAAGCGACGCCGGCCGAGGCGGAGTACGAGCGCATCCAATCCCGGATGCCCGCGGTCCCGCGGGACCTCGGCGCGGGCGATCTCCCCAACGAGGGCGACATCCAGGACGCCGCGATTTCGTACACGAAGGGATGCTTCCTCGGTCAGGAAGTGATGGCGCGGTTGAAGAACCTGGGTCAGGTGCGCCGCCGGCTTTTCGTGGTGGCCGGCACGGGAATCGCGCCGCCGCCGGGAGCCCCGCTGTTCCAGCAACGAAGAAAGGCGGGCGAGATCCGGTCGATCGCCGCGGCCCAGGGAAGATTTGTGGCGATGGCCATGCTGTCGCTGGTCCATCTCGAGGAAAGCGCCGGGTTGGCCGCCGGGCCCGACTGGCCCGAGGCCATCACCATCTTCGGCCGTGTCTGAACTCGACCAGCTGGCAGCGTGTTGCATCCGGCTCGGGGCGCCGCCGGCGCAGGCCGCCGTCATGGCCCGCCAGCTGCTGAAGCGAGCGGAACAACTCGCGGCCGAGCGGAATCAAACCCGCGAGGAGGCGCTGGCCTCCCTGCTCAGCCTCGTCGTGCAGGGGCGCCGCGGTGAAGTGCCGCCGGGTTTCCCGCCGCCGGGCAAACCCTAGAGCAGCAAGGCGAGACTGGCGAAGTACTCGTCCACCCAGCGGTTCAGGGCGAAGAAATAGAGCAGGGCGGCCACGCCGAGCATCGGCCCGAACGGAACGTGGACGCCAAACCCGAGATCGGCGGGCTGCCCCTCGGGGGTCTCCGCGCGCAGGCCCGCCGTCTTCCCCGTCGCCTTCTGCCAGAGCAGGGCCACGACCAGCCACAGGCAGCCGAGCATCGCGCCGCCAAACATCCCGAACACCGCGCCTTTCCATCCGACGAAGGTGCCCAGCGCACCCAGGTACTTCACATCGCCAAAGCCCATCGCCTCCTTGCGAAGCAGCACCTCGGCGAACAGCGCAATCCACAGCACCAGGGCGGAACCCACGAAAAGCCCGAGCACCCCGTCGACACCGGAACGCAGGCTGGCGACGACGAACAGCGGATGCTCCTGCCCGTGGAGCGACGGCAACAGGAGTGAGAGCAACAGCCCCACGGAGGCACCGCCGAGGGTGAACACGTCGGGGATGATCATATGGTCATGATCGATGAACAGGGCACAGATCACGATCGCACACAGCACGGCCCCGGCCACCGCCTTGCCCGCCGGGAAAAGCAGCCAGCAGGCGAGAAACAGCAGGGCGGTCGCGAGCTCGATCGCCGGGTACCGGATGCTGAACGGCCGCCCGCAGCACCGGGCGCGGCCGCGCAAAATCACCCAGCTGGCCACCGGGATGTTGTCGTACCACGCGATCGGCCGGCCGCAGGCGCAGTGCGAACCCGGGCGCACCACCGATTCGCCCTTGGGGATCCGGTAGATGCAGACGTTGAGAAAGCTGCCGATGCACGCCCCGAACAGCGCGGCGAACAGCGGATAGAGCCACGGGAACTGGTGCGCGACTTCCTGGAAAGCGTCCATGGCTCAATCGGCGGCCAGCGCCGCGCGCTGCATCTCCGCCACGGGCACCGCGGCGCCGGACCACAACTCGAGCGCGCGCGCGCCCTGGTGCACGAGCATCGATAGCCCGTTGGCGTGACGCACGCCCAGCGCCGCGGCCTGGCGCAAAAGCGCGGTCTGGGGTGGTCGATAGATCATGTCGAAAACCATCGCCGGCCGCGGGATTTTGGCGAGATCGATTGGCGACGGGTCACCGGGCTTCAGGCCGAGGGAAGTGGCATTGAGGACCAGCGCGCCGGCCGGCAGGACCGGCGGCGGGCGCAGCAGGTCGAATTCGCGCAGCACAGCCCGGCCGGCTCGCGGTCGCAGGACCGCAAGCAGCGCGGCGAGATTCTCCGCGCTGCGGTTGCCGATCCAAAGCGAACGGCAGCCCCGTTGCAGGCACTCGACGGCCGCCGCCCGGGCGGCCCCGCCCGCGCCCAAAAGCACCACTTCCGCGCCGGCGAGCTCCAGGCTGAATTCCTGGCGCAGGGCGGCGGAAAGCCCGACGCCGTCGGTGTTGGCGCCACGCCACCCGCCGGGCCTGCGAATCAGCGTGTTTGCCGCGCCGGCCGCCCGGACGAAGTCATCGCTGGCCGCGAGGCAAGCCACCGCCACGGTCTTGTGCGGCACGGTCAGGTTGAGCCCGTGGAAACCGGCGCGATGCAGCCGGTCGAGGGCCTCGGGGAGATCCGCCGGGTCGACCTCGAACTTGAAATACCGCCACGACGCGAAACGCGGGTCGGTCCGCGCCATGGCGGCCAGTGCAGCATGGTGGATCGCCGGGCTCAGCGAGTGCGCAACCGGCCGCCCGAGCACGGCCAGGGCGGTGCCGGCGAACGACCACGCCGCGAGTTCGGCGATGTGGTGCACGGAGTCGGCGTCGGCGCTCATGGGCGCCGGCAGCAAAGCCCAGATTGCGGGCGAGAACGAGCCCGATTTGTATCCGGCCGCTTCCGGGCGGGGCTGCACGGGGACACCCGCCGGCAGGCACCGCGACCTCAGGACTGAGCGTGGCGCTCGTGCGTCGCCTCAAACTCGGCGACGAAGTCGGCGAACAGCGAGGCGTTGGCGGGCTGGTTCGCCGCGGCGTAGTGCAGGACGAGGTTGCGGCAGCACCGGCACAACACCTCGCGCACCGGCGTGGGCGCGAGGTCGCCCACCGTGGCCTGGCTGTCGCTGCGCCGGAGCTGGAGGAGCACGTCGCCCGCAGTGAGGAAGGCGCCCGCGTTGAACGGGTCGATGAAGAACGGCGGGCCCTCATCGTAGCACCCAACGAGGAAGTGCCCGGGCAGCGCGACGGCCTCGAGTTGCAGGCCCAGTCGCTCGGACACCAGCAGGTACACGATGGACAGCGAAAGCGGCGCGCCCTTGCGGCGGGCGATGACCTGGTCGAGAAAACTGTTCAGCGGGTCCGTGACATCGTCGACGTTCGCATGCAGGCCGAACTCGTGAAAGAGGACGCGGTTGACCAGCCGGCACTTCTCGCGGGTGCTCGCAGGCTCGGCGATCAGCTCGCGGCACCGCGCCGCCAGCGCGTCGAGCTTCGCGCAGCAGGCGCCGACATCCAGGTCGGGATTCACGGTGCGGCTGAGCAGCAGGGCGCCGGATTCCAGTTCGTAATTGAGGGACTGGATGAACTGCCGGAACTCGCCGACCGGGTCGGAGAGCTTCAGTTCGCGCAGGTAGCGCGCGGCGTGCAGGGCCAGGACGCGGTTGGGCTGGCGGGCCAGCGCGCGCAGGAACTCGACGCTTTCGCCGCCGCGGCGCGAGAACTCCGCGAGCAACGCCTGGCGCACCGCGGGCGAAGCGTCATCCAGGAGCGCAGCCAGGGCCAGGCGCTCTTGGGACGTGAACGGCTTCGCTTCCACGGCGCAGGAGCCAAGGTGCTTTTGCGGCCAGCGCAACGGGGAAAGTTTTTCGCCGGCGGTGGATTTTGCTGGAACTTTGGAAACTAGGCGCGCGCGCCGAACAGCGCGGTGCCGACCCGGACCAACGTGCTGCCCTCGGCGATCGCGGCGTCGAGGTCGCCGCTCATGCCCATCGATAGTTCGCGCAGCGGGACGCCGCCGCGCGCCGCCAGCTCGTCACGCAACTCGCGCAGCCGGGCAAAGGTCCGCCGCGCGACCGCGGGATCATCCGACAGCGGCGCGATCGTCATCAAGCCGTCCACCCGCAGGCGGGGCAGCGCGAGCGCGGTCTCCAGGAGGCGGGCCGCGGCGGCGGGCTCGGCGCCGAATTTCGCGGGATCGTCGCCGGCGTTGATCTGGAGCAGCACGGGCAGGGTGCGGCCGGTGTCGCCCGCGGCGGCATCCAGCGCGCGCAGGAGCTTTTCGCTGTCGACGCTTTGGATGCGATCGAATTGCTGCGCCGCGAGCCGGGCCTTGTTCGACTGCAGGTGGCCGATGAGCTCCCAACGCAAGTCCGGCAGTCCGGCCGCCGCCCGTTTCGCGACCGCTTCCTGCACCCGGTTTTCGCCGACCGCCTTCAACCCGTAGCGATGGACATAAACAGCGGCCTCCGGCGGATGCGTCTTGGTCACGGGCAGTAGTGTTACTTCTGCGGGATCGCGACGAGCGGCCCGGCAGAGCTCCGCGAGCCTCAGGCGGAGCGCATCAGCCCTCTCGCGGAACACATTGTACTCGAGAAACATTGCCGGGTTTTTTTTGGGATGGCGTGGCGATTAGGAATTGTTATGGTGCGTGCAGCCACCAGAACGCATGCAAATAGAAAACTTCAAGATCTTTGCCGACCTGGTCGAGACAAAGAGCTTTTCGAAGGCCGCCAAACTCAACGGGATCACCCAGTCGGCGGTGAGCCAGCAGGCGCGCTCGATGGAACGGAATTTCAAGGCCCTGATGGTGGACCGGAGTCAGAAGCAATTCAACCTCACGCGCGAAGGCCAGCGCATCTACGACGCGGCGAAGGAAATCCTGCACGTTTATGAGAAGCTCGAGAGCGAGCTGCAGGAAATGAAGAAGGTGATCAGTGGGACGATCCGGATCTCGACGATCTATTCCATCGGGCTCCACGAGCTGCCGCCCTACATCAAGAAATTTCTCCACGACTATCCGTCGGTCAATGTCCGGGTCGAATACCGGCGCTCGAACCTGGTCTACGAGGACATCCTGCACAATTCGGTCGATTTCGGGCTGGTCGCCTTTCCCCAGAAAGTCCGGCAGATCGAGACCATCCCTTTCCGCAACGACCGCCTGGTGCTCATCGCGCACCCGAACCACGCGCTGGCGAAGGCCGTTGACGTCGACATGAAGGCCCTGGCCGACCACAAGTTCATCGGCTTCGATCCGGACATTCCCACCCGCAAGGCGGTCGACCAGATCTTCCGGGACTTCAAGCTGGAGATCACGCCCGTGATGGAATTCGACAACATCGAGACGGTGAAGCGCGCCGTCGAGATCGACCACGGTGTCGCCATCGTACCGCAGGCCACCGTGACGCAGGAGGTCCAGCAGGGCACGCTCGTCACCATCAACTTCAAGGGCAAGGAGTTCACCCGCCCGCTGGCGATCCTGCATCGGAAAGGCCGGGTGCTGACGCCGGCGATGAAGAAGTTCATCGACATCCTGAGCGTCGACCCGACGGACGCGGGCAAGGGTTCCTGATCGCGCCGTTGCGTTTTTGGGAACAAGCGAAAGGGCCCGGTGCTCCCAAAGGCATGACTGTCACGATCCGTCACCGCCTCCTGTCCGTATTCGGCGCGGCCATTGTCCTGGCCATCGGCGCCGCCCTGGTCCAGGGCAACCGCCTGCAAGCGCAGGAAAACCCGCTCGTCGGTCATGCGGCCCCCGCCTGGAAGCTGAAGGACCTGGACGGCCGCGAGGTCAGCTCCGCCGGGTTCAAGGGCAAGGTCGTGGTCGTCGATTTTTGGGCGACATGGTGCGGACCCTGCGTCTCCGAGATTCCCGGCTACATCGAGCTCCAGAAGAAGTACGGTCCGGACGGCCTCGTGATCATCGGGATGTCGGTGGACCAGAAGAGCCCGGAGTACGTCCGGAAATTCACCCAGGAACACGGCATGAACTACACGATCGTCATGGCGGACGACGAGGCGGTCGCCACCTTCGGGAGCATCGAGGCAATCCCCACGACGTTTTTGATCGGTCGCGACGGGCGGATCATCCATGCGAAGACCGGGGCAATGCCGCACGAGGAATACGAGAAGCTCGTGCAGCAGGCACTCGGGAAGACCTGAGCGCGGCGCCGCGATTTTGGTTGAAGCCGGACCCCCGGGTCCGGCTTTTTTGTGGCCTCCTCGATGCCCTTGTCACCGAGCCTGCTCCTGCCGCTGGCGTGCGCGTTGCTCTACGTGATCGCCGCGCTCGCGATCAAGCGGGCCTCGGCCTTTGGCGTCGGCGTCTGGCGGACAAGTTTCGTGTCGAACTGGGCGATCGTCCTGATCTTCCTGCCCGTATGGTGGGCTCGCGGCCACGCCTTCGCCCATGCGGCCGACTATTGGCGGCCGGCGGCAACCGCGCTGCTGTTCTTCGGCGGGCAGGCCTTCACCTTTCTGGCGCTCCACCGCGGGGACGTGTCCGTGACGACACCCGTGATGGGCGCGAAGGTCGTCCTGGTGGCGCTCTTCAGCAGCCTGCTCCGCGTGGGGTCGGTGCCCCTGCGCTGGTGGATTGCGGCCGGGCTCAGCACGCTGGCGATCGCGCTCCTCCACGGAGGAAAGACGGCGCGGCGCCGGAACGTGGGGGAGACGGCGTTCCTGGCCTTCTGCAGCGCGACCTCCTTCGGCCTGAGCGACGTGCTGCTCCAGAAATGGCTCCCGGCCTGGGGCCTGGCCAGCTTCCTGCCGCCGATGTTCCTGATGGTGGGCCTGCTGTCGGTGGGCTTCGTGCCGTTGTTCACCGCGCCCTTGCGCGCGCTCAACCTCGCCGCCTGGCGCTGGGTTGGGGCGGGCGCGCTGCTCCTGGCCGTGAACAACGCCGGCGTGGTGCTGGCGCTCGTCCTCGTGGGCAGCGCGACCGTGGTGAACATCATCTACAGCGCCCGCGGGCTGTTCAGCGTCCTTCTCGTCTGGTCGATCGGCCACTGGTTTGCCAGCGACGAGCAGCACCTCAGCGGTGCGGTGTTGCGCCTGCGCTTCACCGGCGCGGCGCTGATGGTGGCGGCGATCGCGCTCGTCCTGGCCTGAGCCGGGCGGCGATTGCGAAAAGCCCGGTCCTGCGCCACGCTGGAACCATGAATGCTGCGCCCCGCCTCGACGGGATCGTCGAGTCGATCCTCTACACCGACGACCTGCCGCGGGCCGTCGCGTTCTACCGCGACGTCCTCGGGCTGGAGCCGATGACGGGCGACGCCACGCGCTTCCAGGCGTTCCGCGTGGGCGCCCAGGTGTTGCTGCTCTTCCGGCGCGGCGCCACGCTCGCGCCGACGGCGGTGCCCGGCGGCATCATCCCGCCGCACGACGGCACGGGCCCGCACCACATCGGCTTTGCGATCACGGCCTCGACCTACGAGGCCTGGCGGGCGCGCCTGCGCGCCGCCGGGATCGCCATCGAGAGCGAAACCCGCTGGGAACGCGGCGGCCGGAGCCTGTATTTCCGGGATCCCGACGGTCACGCCGTCGAGTTCGTGACGCCGGGGATCTGGCCGAACTACTGAGCCGCCGGCAACTGGTCGGCGGCGCGCGGCTCCGGGCCGGCCGCCGGGCCCGGTGTGACCAGCTCGCTGACGTCCTTGTGCACCTCGGGGCCGTCGGCCTTCTTGAGCTGTTCGGCCGCGTGCGGCGCGCGCACCGTGGCGATCGCGATCGCCGCGGCGGTCGGGACGACCTTCTTCAGCGTGTTGATCTCGTGCTGCACCGACGACATCGAGAAGCGGGCGACCGAATCCTGGTGGGCGTTGCGTTCGGCTTCGTCGTAGATGGATTGCGGGACGGGCTTGAGGCCCCAGATGAAGCCGGTCCACGAGAGCGCCTTGAGCACGTAGTAAGTTGGGTCGATTTCCCACCAATAGAAACCGTTGCGCGTGGCCGATTGGTAGCGGTGGTGGTTGTTGTGCCAGCCTTCGCCGAGGCAAACCAGCGCGAGGATGAGGCTGTTGCGGGAATCGTCGGTGGTGTGGAAGCGGCGCCGGCCCCACAGGTGGGTGAACGAGTTGATCGAGGCCGTGCCGTGGAACAGCGCCGTGGTGCTGATGAAGAAACCCCAGACGAGCAGCTGGGCGCCGTTGGTGTGCAGGCCGGGGGCGGCGACCTCGAGCCCGCGGCCCAGGAGGTACAGGCCCGCGGCGAACAGCACGGGCACGACCACGTCAAACCGGTTCAGCCAGACGAGCTCGGGATATTTCGCGAGGTCCTTCACCTTGGAATAGTCCGTGGGAAAATTCCGCCGGCTCGTGATCCAACCGATATGCGACCACCAGAATCCGTGCACATGCGGCGAATGGGCGTCCTCCGGCTCGTCGGAGTGCTGGTGGTGATGCCGGTGATGGTAGGCCCACCACAGGGCGCCGCGCTGCACCGTGGTGCCGGTGCAGACCGCGAGGATGAACTGGCCCAGGCGCGTGGTGTTGTAGGTCTTGTGGGAAAAATACCGGTGAAAGATTCCGGTCACAAAGAACATCCGGATGAAGTACAGCGCCACGGCGGTCCAGGCGGCGAAGGCGCTCCAGCCGACCCAGATCACGCCGAGACATCCCAGGTGCAGGATGATGAAAGGAATGCAGCGCACGAGGTTCACGCCGTCGGGTTGCGCGCGAATCACCTCGGGGGACTCAACCGAATAGTCGGAGTCGATCCACTGGAAGAGGGAGCCGAAGAGATGACGAAAGACGTTTTTTTGTGCAGGCACGATGATCAGGACAATGAGTTGCGGCAGCAGACAAGGGGCCGATCCGGCGGCGCGCAAGCCGCGGTTTGCTCCGGCTCATTTTTCCCGGCGACAGGGTGGCGCAGCCCGCTCGCTGCGGCGACAACCGGGGAAAAAACGACAGGATCTCACCCTCGCTCAGGGTCGGTGGCGACGAGCAGGGAAAGAAGTGCGAGCACGAGCACGGGAAATATCATGGCTTGGTGTTTTGTCCGCCGGGTCGCGGCGGTCTGGCGCGGGGATCGCGCGCCACTTTCCCATCACGTCCGGGGACGATGAAAAGTTGCGCGGTTTCTCCGGCCGCAGGAGCGAGGTCAGCGCCCAGCGACACGGGGACAAGATGCAGGTTTCCCGCCAGTGCAAGCGTGTCCGCGGGCCTCGGCGGCACAGCTCCATAAATGATTTTGCCCCGCCTGATTGCGCGGCTTGTCCGCCGGCTCGAACCGAAGGAAAGGCGCGCCCGGCGTCGGCCTCACGCGTCCAACGCCCGGGTGCCAAACGCAACGAAAGCGGCGAGCGCGGCCTCGTGGTCGTTGTCCGTACAAAGGCCCCGCGTGAGCGATTTCATCTCGTGCAACGTGGCGAGGGAGTGATGCAGCGCACCGACGATCAGGCTGAAGCGCCACATGAAACCGGCCGGTGCCAGGCCCGGCGCGTGGCGCCGGAGAGCCTGGGCAAACCGGGCCATGGCCGGCTCAAACTCGCGTGCGAGAATTTCCTCCCGATGAGGAAAGGGCTCGAGCAGCAGGCGCCCGAGCAACCGTCGCGAGTTGGGATTGTATTCCATCGGGTCGCCCGCGGGCGCCAGCAATGGGCGCGCCATGATCCGGAGGACGTCATCGGGCGGCACGGGCAGCGGACGGGACTCGGTCTCGGCGGTTTCGAGGGCGGTCAGGCGGATCGAATTCATCGCCCGCAGGCGGCGGACGAGAATCTCCCTCAACAAGGACTCGAGATCATAGAAATGATAGTTCACCGCCGCCACATTGACGCCGGCCTTGGCCGCCAACGCGCGAATCGAAACCGCATGGAATCCATGCTCCGCAAATAACGATTCAGCAGAGATAAATATTCTGTCCTTGGTCGTGGCGCGTGTAATAAACAAATGTTTAAAACAATAGAATAACAGGTCAAACCGGGAATGCTGACGACAACTGCCGGCGGCGACAGCCCAGCGGAAGAGGGGCCCGGACCCAACCCGGCTTTTCCTTTGCGCGCCGTCCGCCTCTGCCGCAGCCTCGCCCCGTGAACGATTCGGTTGTGAATCCCCCCGGGGCCGACGCGAAGAGCGTGTACGCGAAATTCGAGACGGAAATGCAGGTGCGTCCCGATGACATCGACATGTACCAGCATGTGCACAGCAGCCGGTACATGGATTATGTGCTGGCCGCCCGGTTCGACCAGATGGAGCGCTGCTACAAGGTGCCGATGGCCGAGTTTCAGCGGCGCGGCTTCGGGTGGTTCATGGCGACGGCGCACATGAGCTTCAAACGCCCGCTCGGCCTCGGCGATCGCTTCATCGTGCGCACCTGGATCGAGAAATTTTCGCTCATCGGTGTCACCGTGCAGTACCAGATCGAGCAACTCCCGGAGCGAAAGCTCAGCTGCGACGGCTGGTTCGAATACGTCATGGTATCGACCGAGACGGGCCGGCCCGTGCGCCTCCCGGCTGACATTCGGGCCCAGTACGAAATTTGAGCGCCCGAACAAAGCGGGCAACCGTCGCGGCTGCAACCGCTTGGCCCGGGCCCGGTTCGATTTCACTTGCGTCGCAGCGCCAGCTCGGCGTTCCTACGCGCCTCGTTAGAGAAAGCGTTAGGATGACAGGATCTGGTGAGTCGTTGGCTGGGCATGAGCCCAAGTGATGATTTCGAAACCCACGTTGGGAACGGACTGGCAGGCTGGCGAAGGATCTACGAAACATCACATGAGCAACTCCAAACTCTACGTTGGGAATCTTCCCTTCAGCACGACCGAGGCCGAACTCCGCTCGCACTTCGAGCAGTACGGCTCCGTCACCGACACCTACGTCGCGATGGACAAAATGACGGGCCGCCCGCGCGGCTTCGCGTTTGTCACGATGGGCACGCCCGAGGAAGCCAAGCTCGCCGCCGAGAAGACCAACGGCGTCGATTTCGGCGGCCGCGCCCTCCAGGTCAATGAGGCGCGCCCGAAGGAAGAGCGCCCGGCCGGCGGCGGTTACGGTGGCGGTCGCGGCTTCGGCGGCGGCGGCGGCGGTGGCGGCCGTGGTGGCTTCGGCGGTGGCCGGGGCGGCCGTGGCGGCTACGGCGGCGGTGGTGGCGGTGGCGGCGGCCGTTACTAATCCCCTGCGGTTCGACCTGGCGAACATTGCCCGGCGGAGCCCAAGCGGCTCCGCCTTTTTGTTTTTTGAGCCCGAATGGGTGGGAGCGAGCTTGCCCGCGACGACCTGCCCTGTGATTCCACTCTCGCGAGCCAGCTCGCTTTTCCCGTCCCGATGTCCGCGACTCCCGCCGAGATCCTGCGTCACCTCGCGCGCCTGCAACGCTGCACGCGCTGCCCCGGAATGCACCGGCCGGTCGTGGTTGGGCGTCCCGTGGCGAGCCGCATCCTCCTGATCGGCCAGGCGCCCGGCGACAAGGAACCCAAGCTTGGCCGTCCGTTTGCCTGGACGGCCGGCAAAACCCTTTTCAAGTGGTTCCACGGGGCGCTCGGCTGGAGCGAGGACCAGGCTCGGGAGCGGATCTACTTTGCGGCGGTGTGCCGCTGCTTCCCGGGCAAGAAGCCCGGTGGCGGCGACCGCGTGCCGGCCGACGACGAAATTGCGCGCTGTTCCCGCTGGCTCGCAGCGGAATTCGAGTTGCTGCGGCCGGGGCTCGTCCTGCCGGTCGGCAAGCTCGCCATCACGCAGTTGTTGCCCGCGGCGCCCTTGCACGACCTGATCGGCCGGAGCTTCCGGATCGACTATCGCGGGCACGCGGCCGACTGCATCCCGCTGCCCCACCCGTCGGGCGCCTCCCCCTGGCATCGCATGGAGCCGGGCCGGACGCTGCTGCAGCGGGCGCTCGACCTGATTGCGCACCATCCCACGGTGCGCGACGGCGTCAATTGACGCGATTCCAGACCGGTTCGCCGCGCAGCGCGGCGCGCGCGATCCTCGCCGAGGTGGTCCGCATCTCGACCATTCCCTCGGGACTGCAGAACGCGGCGTGGCAGGTCACAATCAGGTTCGGCGTGGCAGCCTCATCGACGGCGCGCAGCGGTTCGTTCTCGACCACGTCGAGCCCGGCCCCGGCCAGCCGGCCGGCGCGCAGTGCCGCCAGCACCGGCGCCTTTTGCACGATGTCGCCCCGGGCGGTGTTGACGAGAAAGGCGGTGGGCTTCATGCGCGCGAGCTCCCGCGCGCCGATCAGGCCGCGGGTCTCGGATGTGAGCGGGCAATGGATCGAGACGACGTCGGCCTGGCCGAGGAGCTCGTCGAGGGTGGCGACGCGTTCAATCCCGAGCGCCTTGTGCACGCCCATCGGCAGGTATGGATCGTGGAAGACCACGCGAAACCCAAACGCCTTCGCCCGCAGGGCCGTCGCCGTGCCGATGCGACCGAGCCCGACGATCCCGAAGACGCGCCCGCGCAGGCGGCGCATCCGGTCGGCGACGTTGATCTGCCAGCCCAGGCGCTTGGCCTCGGCGTCGAGGGGAAAGAGCTGCCGGCACAGGGCGAGGGTGAGCGCCAGGGTGTGGTCGGCGACCTCCTCCGTGCCATAGTCCGGCACATTGCAGACCGGGATGCCACGCGCGGCGGCCGCGGCCACGTCGACACTGTCAAATCCCGTGCCATTGCGGATCAAGGCGCGGCATTTCTCCAGCCGCGCGATCACGCCCGCGTCGACCGGCACGTTGTGCCAGAGCAGCAGCACGTCCGCCGCCAGCGCCGCGGCCGGGAGCGGATCATGGAAATCCATCGCGATCGTCCGCACGTCGGCGACGCCGTCGAGGATGCTTCGTTCCACCGTCGCGGCGGGATCGCTGAACGTGAATTCCTTGGGGCAGAGGATGACGACGTGCGGCAGGGGCATGGCACCGGCAGCCAAGCAGCGCGGCCCGGCGCGCGCAAGCCGGCGCGCCGTGGAAATTTGGTTGCGCGACCGGTGGCGGACCGCTCCCTTGGCGGCTCGATGACCCTTCTTCGCTGCCTCGCCGCCTGTGTCCTGCTGGCCCTCGGCCTCGCCTCCGCCCCCGCCGTCGAAAGGCACGCCCGGTCGCCCTACGCCGGCGTGATCGTCACCGATGCCGCGACCGGCAAGGTGCTGTACGAGGAGAACGCCGACGTCTCCAATCCGCCCGCGAGCATGGCGAAGCTCATGACCTTCGCCGTGCTGCATGACAAGCTCGCCGCCGGCGCCCTCAAGCTCGACACGCCGGTGCGCGTGATGCCGGAGGATGCGAAGATGGGCGGCACGCAGGTGTTCCTCGATCCGCGCGAGACCTTTCCGGTCGAGGAGCTGATCTACGCCATGATGATCCAGTCGGCGAACGATGCCGCGCACGCCCTCGCCCGCGCCGCCGCCGGCTCGGTGCCGGCGTTCGTTGAGCTGATGAACGCCAAGGCGCGCGAACTCGGCATGACCCACACGACCTTTCGCACGCCGCACGGCCTGCCGCCGCCGAGCCGGCGCATCGCCGATGGCGACCTGACGACGCCGCGGGACTTCGCCGTGCTCTGCCGTCACCTGGTGCTCCACACCGACGTGCTCAAATACACCTCGATCAAGGAGCGCGAATTCGGCACCGGCGTGCGCGCCCAGCCGATGCGCATGGACAACCACAACAAGCTGCTCGGGCGCGTGGCCGGCGTCGACGGCCTGAAGACCGGCTACACCGTGGGCGCCGGTTACTGCCTGAGCGCCACCGCCGAGCGCAATGGCCGGCGCGTGATCGCCGTCATCATGGGCTCGTTCGGCCCGCACGGCGAGATCGACAAGGGCCGGACCCGCGACCTGAAGGCCATCGAGTTCCTCGAGCGCGGCTTCGCCGCCCTGCCCGCGACCGTCACCGTCGCGGCGCCGGCCGCGGCGAAGGGCCCGTTGCCCGACCCGGTGAAGGCCGGCGCCATCGCCACGGTGAAAACAGACCGGTCAGCCGCCCCGGCGCCGGATCAAGCCTCGACGGCCACCGACCAGCCACTTACCTTCCGGGTCATTCCCCCGGCCCCCAAGCCATGAGTTCACGCCCCCCTCGTTTTCTCCTCGTCCTCGTCTTCCTGCTCGGCCTGGGCGGCGCCCCGCTGCTTGCGCAGCGGGAGAAACTCCCGCCGGACGACCTGGAAATCGTCGAAAAGAAATGGCCGAACGCGAAGCGCACCTACACCGGGCTGCGATACCTCGTGCTCCAGCCGGGCGACCAGAAGGGACCGACGCCGGTGCCCGGCAATTTCGTCAGCGTCGCCTACAAGGGCATGCTCCTCAACGGGACGGTGTTCGATGAAGCCGATGCCGACAAACCGCTCCACATCCGCGTCGGGCGCGGGAACCTCATCTACGGTTGGGAGGAGGCGATCCAGAAGATGCACAAGGGCGAAAAGTGGATCCTGATCGTGCCGTCGGAGCTCGGCTACGGCGTGCGCGGCCGCGCGCCAACGATCCCGCGCGATGCCACGCTGGTCTTCGAGATGGAGCTGGTCGACTTCGGCACGGAGTAAGGGCGCAGCGCGCCGGCGCCGCCCCCTGGCCGCGGTCCAGGGCCGCCCCGCCTCACTGCATCATCTGGTCCAGCAGGGGCTGCATGGCCTCGGCCCACAACTCGTAGCCGGCGGCGTCCGGGTGCAACTGGTCGGGCATGATGATGTGCGGGATCGAGCCGTCGTCCGCGAGGAACCGCGCATTGAGGTCGAGGAACCGCACATTCTTGCCGTCGTCGAGCGTGGCCAGCTCGGCATTCGCGGCGCGGATCACCGCCATGCGCGCCGCGGCGTCCTCGACGTTGCCCTGCGAGTCCTTGCGCGGCCCGCGGGGAAAGATGGCGAGGAGCAGCACCTTCGTGGCGGGCAGCCGGTGGCGGATCATCTCGACGATCTTGCGGTCGGCGGCGGCAATCTCCGCGCCGGTATTCCGCCCGGTGTTGTTGGTGCCGAGCATGAGCACGACGACCTTGGGCGAGATGCCGTCCAGTTCGCCGTTCTCCAGGCGCCAGATCACGTGCTGCGTCTGGTCGCCGCTGATGCCGAAGTTCGCCGGCTGGTACCGGGCATAAAAATGGTCCCAGATGTGCGGGGCCTTGGTCCAGCCCTCGGTGATGGAGTCGCCGAGGAACAGCACGCCGATCGGGCCCTCCTTGGCTCGCTTCAGGAACGATTCATGCAGTTGGAAGAAGCGCTTGTTGCCCGTCTTGGGGGCGGCCGCGGAAGCGTCGACCGGGGCCGGCGCGGCCGGCGCCGCGGCCTGGCCGGACAGGCCGGCGACGGCCGCGAGAAAACAACACAACGGAAGCAGGGAGCGAAGGGGCGGTTTCATGCGCCGCCACGGTGGCAGCGGCGGGCGCCGGGCGGAAGCTCAACTTTTCAACCGGTGCCGCTGCGCCCAGAGGCCGTCGCCGGAATAGAGGATCAACCCGGCCCAGATCAGGGCGAAGGCCTGGAGGCGCGCGGCATCGAAGGGCTCCCGGTACACGAAAAGCCCGATCAGGAACTGCACGGTCGGCGCGAGGTACTGCAGGAGGCCGAGCGTCGTGAGCCGGATCCGCTGCGCGCCATGGGCAAAGAGCAGGAGCGGCACCGCGGTGACGACGCCCGCGCCGAGGATGAAGGCGTGCATGCGCCCGTCGACCCGGCCGAGGGCACCGGTGCCGGTGTGGTGCCACCAGAGCAGCAGCGCGACGGCGACCGGGAAAAGCAGGAGGGTTTCCACGGTCAGGCCGGCGATGGGGCCGAGGGCGGACCGTTTTTTCAGCAGGCCGTAGCCGGACCAGGTGCCGGCCAGCGCGAAGGCGATCCACGGCACGTGGCCGGCGCGCAGCAGGAGCACGCCGACGCCGATCCCCGCGAGGGCGATGGCGGTCCACTGCAGGCGCCGGAGCTTCTCGTGCAGCAGCAGGAAGCCGAGCGCCACGTTCACCAGGGGCACGAGAAAATAGCCCAGGCTGGTTTCGATCACGTGGCCCGCGTTCACCGCCCACACGTAGACGGTCCAGTTGGTCGAAAGCAGCAGGCTGCTGACGAGGTTCAGGCCCACGCGCTGCGGCGAAACGAACGCCGGGCGCAGGTCGCCGAATCGCCGCGGCCAGGCCAGCACGCCGAGCAGGAAGAACAACGACCAGGTGATCCGGTGGGCGATGAGCTCGATGGCCGGCACGCCCTCCAGCTGTTTCCAGTAGAGGGGAAAAAGGCCCCAGAGCAGAAACGAGCCGGTGGCGGCCAGGGCCCCGGTGGCCTGGGCGCGGGAATGTTCTTGGGCGGTCACGGGCGGCCAAGGTGGCGGCCCGGCCGGAGGGCGTCAACCGGGCGCCCGGACAGCGCCGCGCCTCGGGCGCCGGCACAGTGCCTCAACGGTGCACCGGGTGCGGCCGGCCCTCCTGGTCGATCGCCACGTAGGTGAACACGCCCTCGGTGACGCGCAGCAGCCGGCCGTCGTCGCCGCGCTGCACCCAGGCCTCGACATCGATGCGCATCGAGGTGCGGCCGACCTTGAGCAGTGATGCGTAGCAGTTGACGATGTCGCCGACGCGCACGGGATTGAGAAAGGCCATCGCCTCGACGGCCACCGTCGTCACGCGGCTGCGCGAGAGGTTGCGCGCGTAGATGGCGGCGCCGAGGTCCATCTGTGACATCAGCCAGCCGCCGAAGATGTCGCCGCTGGGATTGGTGTCGCCGGGCATGGCGATCGTCCGGATGACGAGTTCGCCGTGGGGCTCGACGGGCAGCGCTGGGTCGCTCATGCCGGCACGCTACGGGCGGCACCGAAGGGTGCAAGCCCGGGCGGCTCACCGCCGGTCGTAGCGCAGCAGGCGGGTGGCCTTCTCGGAGCAGACGTAGAGGGCCGTGCCGTCGCGGGTGAAGCACGCGCCCTCGGCCTGCGGCAGGGCATGCGGCGCGAGCGCCACCGGTTCGCGCGCGAGGGCATCGGCCCAGGATTCGCCGGGCGCCCGCGGGAAGAGCAGCGGCCGGCTGTAGAGCAGCACGACGGCGAGCCGGCCGTCGCTGGAAAAATCCAGCGCGGTGGGCCACCCGCGGAACGCGTGGTGCGGATCCCGGACCAGCTGGTCGAAACCGGTGGGCTGGGGAAGGTGCGGCAGGATCCCGACCCGCCGGGCGATCGCCGGCTGATCGGCGGACGCCGCCCGCCACGGCAGCTGGTACAGGTGCGGCTGCGCCTCGCGCTTCGAAAGGACGTAGATCATGTGCTCATCCGCGTCGATCGCGACGCCCTCGGCATCGCGCGGCCCGTCGTCGTAGCGGTAGTGGATGGAGAACTCGGGCCGGCTAACGAGTTCCTTGCCGGGCGCCAGCGTCGCGGGATCCGGCTCGGCCACCACGTGGAGGACGCGTTGCGGATACCGCGCGGAGTTGTCGCCGGTGTCGCCGACCACGAGCATCGGGCGGCCGTCGACGACGGCCGCGGCGAGGTCCTCCCAGTCGACGTTCTTCACGCCTTCGATCCGCAGCTGGCCGCGGAGTCTGCCGTTGGTGCCGAGCGCGAACAACACCGGCACGCCGCCGCTGTCGTTGTGCGTCCAGAGCAGGTCGGCCGCGCGGCGCGAGGCGGCCAGGCCGCTGGCCTCGCCGTTGGCCGGCTCGGCCATGTCGCCCGCCAGGAACGGGCCGCGAAATCGCGGGACATCGTCGCTCGCCACCGCGGCTGTGACCAACAGGCACAGCGCAGGCCAGACCACGGACTTTGACGTTGTTTTCAGGGGTCTTTGAACGGATAGTGCGCGGACCATGTCAGTCCCTGCTCATGCCGGTTTCCGGCGTTTGTTCAATGAAATCGGCGCCGTGGACCAGGTGGGCATCGAGGAGCGGGTCGCCAAGTACGCGACCCGCAGCATCAAGAAGGGCGCGAAGCTCCAGGGACTGAAGATGGCGGTGTCCATGGTCGACCTCACGACGCTCGAGGGCAAGGACACCCCGGGCAAGGTGGAGTCGCTCTGCCGGAAGGCGCTCAGCCCGCATGACGACCCAACGATCCCGACCGTCGCGGCGGTCTGCGTCTATCCCTCGATGGTCCGGCACGCCCGGCGCGCGCTGGGCGAGGACACCGGCGTGCGGATTGCCTCGGTTGCGACGGCCTTTCCCTCGGGCCAGGCGCCGCTGCGCACCCGGCTGGCCGAGGTGAAGGCGGCGGTGGGCGACGGCGCCGACGAGATCGACATGGTGATCAACCGCGGCGCGTTCCTCGCCGGCGATTTCCCGCGGGTGCAGGACGAGATCGTCGCGGTGCGCGACGCCTGCGGCGCCGCCACGCTGAAGGTGATCCTCGAGGTCAGCGAACTCGAGACCTACGACAACATCCGCGCCGCCTCCTTCATCGCCATGCGCGTCCTGCGACCGGGCGATTTCATCAAGACCAGCACGGGCAAGACCTCGTTGAACGCGACCCTCGGCAACAACCAGGTCATGCTCGAGGCCATCCGCGACTTCTACCTCGACACCGGCACGCCCATTGCGATGAAGCCCGCCGGCGGCATCCGGAGCGCGAAGCAGGCGCTGCAGTTCCTGGTCGCCGTGAAGGAGACGCTCGGCGACGAGTGGCTCAACAACACCCGTTACCGCTTCGGCGCGTCGTCGCTGCTCAACGACCTGCTCCGGCAGATCGAGAAGGAGCGCACCGGCGCCTACCAGGCGCCGTACTATTTCAGCGAAGCCGCCGAATCCTATTAACCGCCCATCTGCGTCAGTCTTTCTCGTCGTCGGCAAGAAATCAGCGCGCCTTAGCGGCCCATGAAAATGCCCACCATCGCTTCCGATACAAAACGCCCGACCAAACGCTCCGCCGGCCGGCCGGCCCCCGAGCTCATTTTCGGCGACCTCTGGGAATACGATCCCGCGCCCGAGACCGCCGACCCGCGGCTGCAGGCGCGCTACGACCTGTTCATCGACGGCCGCTTCGTGGCGCCGGCCAGCGGGAAGTATTTCGATTCCATCAACCCGGCCAACGAGTCCAGGCTCGCCGAAATCGCCCACGCCGGCGCGGCCGACGTCGATGCCGCCTACGCTGCGGCGAAGCAGGCTTACGAGAACACCTGGGGCAGGATGCCGGGCCGCGAGCGCGCGAAGTACATTTACCGCATCGCCCGGCTGCTGCAGGACCGCGCGCGCGAATTCGCCGTGGCCGAGACGATGGACGGCGGCAAGCCGATCAAGGAATCGCGCGACTTCGACGTGCCGATGGCCGCCGCGCATTTCTTCTACCATGCCGGCTGGGCCGACAAGCTGGACTACGTCGCCCCGGGCCGGAAGGTCGCGCCGCTCGGCGTCGTCGGCCAGGTCATCCCGTGGAATTTCCCGCTGCTAATGCTGGCCTGGAAGCTCGCGCCCGCGCTGGCCATGGGCAACACGATCGTCATCAAGCCGGCCGAGACCACCAGCATCACGGCCCTCAAGCTCGCCGCGCTGCTCCAGGACGCCGGCCTGCCACCGGGCGTCGTGAACATCGTCACCGGCTTCGGCGACACCGGCGCGGCCGTCATGGGCCACCCGACCGCCGCCAAGGTCGCATTCACCGGTTCGACCGAGGTCGGCAAGATCATCATGCGCTCGCTGGCCGGCACCGACAAAAAGATGACCATGGAGCTCGGCGGCAAGGCGGCGAACATCGTGTTCGACGACGCCCCGCTCGACCAGGCCGTCGAGGGCATCGTCAACGGCATTTTCTTCAACCAGGGCCACGTGTGCTGCGCGGGCTCGCGCCTGCTGGTGCACGAACCGGTCGCGGCCGAGGTGCTGGCCAAGCTGAAGAACCGCATCCGCGTGCTGCGCGTCGGCGACCCGCTCGACAAGAACACCGACATCGGCGCCATCAACTCGAAGGAGCAGCTCGGCAAGATCACGGAGCTCGTCGCCGCCGGCGTGAAGGAAGGCGCAAAGTTGTACCAGCCGCCGTGCAAGCTGCCCGCGAAAGGTTACTATTTCCGGCCGACCCTGTTCTCCGGCGTGTCGATGAGCCACCGGATCGCGCGGGAGGAGATCTTCGGGCCCGTGCTCAGCATCCTCACCTTCCGGACGCTCGAGGAGGCGGTCGAGAAGGCCAACAACACCGCCTACGGCCTCAGCGCCGGCGTGTGGACGGACAAGGGCTCGCGCATCCTGAAGATGTCGACGGAACTCAAGGCCGGCGTCGTCTGGGCCAACACCTACAACAAATTCGACCCGACCTCGCCCTTCGGCGGCTACAAGGAAAGCGGCTTCGGCCGCGAAGGCGGCCGGCAGGGCCTGCTCGATTACTGCAAGCTCGCGTGAAGTTTGTGAACCACGAATGGACACGAATAGACACGAATCAGAAAGCAGCATGCTCCACGGCGAGCTGGTCTTTCGTATCGTGGGTTGTGCATTCGAGGTGATCAAGGAGGTTGGGCACGGGCTGCACGAAAAGCCCTATGAGAATGCCTTGGTGCTCGCGTTTCAGGACGCTGGAATCGCGGTGAAGCAACAGGCAGTCTATCCCATTCGCTTCAAGGGGCACCAGGTCGGGGAATATGTTCCGGATCTCATCGCCGGTGATTCGGTGGTCGTTGACGCGAAAGTCATCGAGCGCATCACCGATCACGAACGCGGACAAATGCTGAACTATCTAAGAATCACGGGACTTCGCGTTGGGCTGATCATTAATTCCAGGAGAGCCAAACTTGAATGGGAGAGGGTGATTCTCTGACCATTCGTGTCCATTCGTGGTTAAGCATGCCTTCGTTCCTCCTTCTGAATGCCCGGTCTGTGGCGCGGACGTGCCGCCCGGCGCCAAGGCCTGCCCGGGCTGCGGGGCGGACGAGCGCTCCGGTTGGAACGAGGAGGCCACGCGTTACGACGGCCTCGAGCTGCCGCCCGAAGCGTTCAACGAGCAAACGGAGGCCGCCGCCCGCCGCAAACACAGCGCCGGCCTGTGGCTCGTCATCGGCACCGGCCTCGTCGTCCTCGTGATTTTCAGCCTGATCCTGCACTAACTACATCCCCCCAAAAATGGCCGAAAGAACCCTGCTCACCGCCCCGCTCAAGACGGACCGGATGCCGCCCGGCATCCCGTACATCATCGGCAACGAAGCCGCCGAACGCTTCAGCTTCTACGGCCTGCGCGCCATCCTCGTCGTCTACATGACGCAGTACCTGCGCAACCGCGCCGGGCAGCTCGCGCCGATGAACGAGGGCGACGCGAACTATTACTACCACCTGTTCGTCGCCTCGAACTATTTCTTCCCCATGCTGGGCGCGATCGTGGCCGATGCGTTCTGGGGCAAGTACCGCACCGTGTTCTGGATCTCGCTCGTCTACTGCGCCGGCTGCCTGTTTCTCGCCGGGGACGACACCCGCATGGGCCTGTTCATGGGCCTGAGCCTGATCGCGCTGGGCTCCGGTGGCATCAAGCCCTGTGTCTCCTCCAATGTCGGCGACCAGTTCGGCTCCGCTAACCAGCATCTGGTGTCGCGCGCGTTCGGCTGGTTCTACTTTGCGGTCAACGCCGGCTCGATGATCTCGATCCCGCTCACGCCTATCCTGCTCGACAAGTACGGCCCGAAGCTGGCCTTTGGCGTGCCCGCCGCGCTGATGTTCGCCGCGACCGCGATCTTCTGGTCGGGGCGCTACAAGTTCGTCCACATTCCGCCCAAGGGAAAGGCTTTCCTGCGGGAGACGTTCACGCGCGAAACCCTGGCCGCGTTCGGGCGGCTGGCGATCCTCTTCATCTTCGTCGCGGTGTTCTGGTCGCTGTGGGACCAGAGCGGCGGCGAGTGGGTGCTGCAGGCGGAGAAGATGGAGCGGCACGTCAACCTCCTCGGCTGGCACGTCGAGCTGCTTTCGTCGCAGATCCAGGCGGTCAATGCCGTCATGATTCTCGCGCTCATCCCGGCGTTCCAATACTGGTTCTATCCGGCGATGAACGCGGTCTGGCGGCTCACGCCCTTGCGCAAGATCGGCCTGGGCATCTTCACCATCGGCGTGTCGTTCCTCATCTCGACCTGGATCGAGTCGCGGCTCACGCACGGCGTGAAGGTCCATGTCTTCTGGCAGCTCCCGGCCTACCTGCTGCTCTCGGCGGGCGAGGTCATGACGTCCATCACGTCGCTCGAGTTCGCCTACACGCAGGCGCCGAAGCACCTCAAGGCCATCGTGCAGGCGCTCTACCTCTGGTCGATCACCGGCGGCAACCTGTTCACGGCCCTCGTGCAGAAGTTCATCCAGAATTCCGACGGCACGAGCAAGCTGCCGGGTGCGTCGTTTTATCTCTTCTTCGCCGTGCTCGCGATGGGCGCCGCGCTGGTCTTTGCCGTGATCGCGCTGCGCTACCGCGAGGTGACGCACCTCCAGGACGAGTCCGCCCAGCCCGCGGGCGCGTGAGCTCGGGAATGAGCACGAGAACGAGCAAGAGAAGGATTACTCCCATGACCCGCCTCCCCATCACCAAAACGCCCAAGGTCTACGTCGGCGGCGCGTTCATCCGCTCCGAGAGCGCGCGCACCTATCCGCTCAAGGACGCCGCCGGCCATTTCTTCGCCAACATCCCGCAGTGCACGCGCAAGGACCTGCGCAACGCCGTCGAGGCCGCCGCCAAGGCCGGCCCGGGCTGGGCGAAGCGCACGCCGTACAACCGCGGCCAGATCATCTACCGGCTCGGCGAGATGCTCGAGGCACGCAAGGCCGACATGGCCGACGCGCTCGCCGTGGGCGGCGCGACCAAGTCCGCGGCGGCGAAGGAAATCACCGCCACGATCGACCGGCTGGTCTATTACGCCGGCTGGGCCGACAAGTACGAGCAGGTGCTCGGCAACGTGAATCCCGTCGCCTCGCCGCACTTCAACTTCACCGTCACCGAGCCGATGGGCATCGTCGGCCTCCTTGCGCCCGAGGACGCACCGCTGCTGGCGCTCGTGTCGCTGATCGCCCCGGCCATCACCGGTGGCAACACGGTGGTCGCGCTCGCGTCCGCGTCCAAACCCTACCCGGCGATCGTGCTCGGCGAAATGCTCGCGACGAGCGACCTGCCGGGCGGCGTCGTCAACCTGCTGACCGGCTTCCGCAAGGAGATCGGGCCGACCTTCGCCACGCACACGCACCTCCGGGCCATCGGCGGCGTGGCCGGCGCGGAGGAGCGCAAGGCGCTGAAGCTGGGCGCAGCCGAAAGCGTCAAGCGCGTGAAACTCCTGCCGGCCGAGGAGGCCTTCGACTGGTACTCCGAAAAGGCGCAGGGCCTCTACGAGATCCGCGACACGCTCGAGTTCAAGACCACCTGGCACCCGATCGGCGCATGACGATGCTGCCCGAGCGCGACCGCACGCGAGTGCTGCTTCTGGCCTGGTGGATCATCTGGGCCGGGATCCTCGCGGGGTTGGTGGCCATCTACCTGGTGCTCGGGCGGGGCCCGAAGCCGGCCGCCGCTCCCGGGCAGTCCTTGAGCGGCCTGGTCGGGCTGGGGCCGTTGTTCCTCAGTGTCATCACGCGCTGGCTGGTTTTGCCGCGCTTCCGCGATCCGATTCGCGCCCTGCCGGTGTTTATCGCCGGCCTTGCCATGGCGGAGGCATGCGGGATCCTCGGCATCCTTCTCGGCGGACCGTACCGCGACGACCTGTTCCTGCTCGGCGTGCTGGGCGTCCTGCAGTTCGCGCCGCTGTTCGCCCGGCGGATGTTCGAGGCGCCGCGGACGCCCGAGTTTTTTCCCCGCGGGTAGGCGCGTAGGTCGGGGTTTATCCCCGACACGTCGGGCGTGAAGCCCGACCTACCAACGGATCATTCGCGCCTTACCGGTATTCCGTGAACGTTGCGCGCGGGCGCAAGTCGGCGCGCGGCTCGTCGACGAAGAGAAAGTTGGTCAGGTCGACCGCCATCGGGCCGAGCAGGCGGACGAGACGTGGCAGCAGGGGCGCGGCCGGCCGGGCGGGCGCGGGCGACGCGGCATTCAAGGCGGGAGAGCAGCAGGTGTTCATGGTCGTGGCGGGTGGCGGTGGCACCATACGCGGATATTTGCGTCGCGCCACCGGCCCGCCCGACAAATCGGGCTGTGCCGGCCGGTCGTTCGCAGACCTGAACCGTGGCGCGAGCGCGTCGCCCGCACAGGTTCGGGCCCTTTCGGCCCGCACAGCGCGCGACCGGGCGGTCCCGATTCAATCCTTCTCGGGTACGCGCGCCTTCACCCACGCGTCAATGCCGGGCAGCTCGCGCCGCTTGACGGTGGCGAGGTGGCGGATGAGGTCGGCCGATCGTTCCGCCTCGGTCATCGCGTCGGGCGGCAGGTTCTTCCGCGTGATCTCGACCAGCGCATCGGCATGCGCTTCGTCCGTGAACCAGTTGGCGATGTTGGGCAGGTAGACATTGCGCCCGAAGAACGTCGTCACTTTCAGCAGCTCGGCCAGATGTGCCGTGGCGAAGTCCCAGGCGAGGCCCGGCTGGTCGTTGGCGGCGACGTTGGCGGCGTTGCGGCCGGCCTCGGAAGCCGACATTTCGTGGCCGAGGCTGAGCGCCAGCGTTTCCTGCACGAGCGCGGGGTCCTGCGCCGCCTGCATGGCGGCATAAGCGCGGCGCTTCTCCTCCGTGGTGAGGGCGGCGCGGGCCAGGGCATGCAGCTGGTCATAGGTTTCGCGCGTGGCGTAGCGGCCGGCCACGTAGAGCACCGGGGCCCGCAGGTTGCCGTCGAGTGAATCGGGATGGACGAGATACGCCTGGAAACGACGGGTGCACTCGGCGATGACCTCCGGGTCGCCGTAGTAGCCGAGGTCGGTGATCAGTTGCGATCGGAGCGAGGTGTCGAGGGGAGACTCGTCGGCCCGCGGCTCCCAGCCGAGCCGTGCAAGCTGCGGCGCGAAGCGCTGGCTGGCCCAGCGCTGCAACGGACGCCGACCCGGCTGGCCGGCTTCAAGCCGGTCGATCGCCTTCAAGCGGTCGAGGATCAACGTGACCACCGGCGCGCTTCGGCTCGCGGCCAGCTCATCGGCCAGCTCGAGCCAGTGGGGGGCGGCGACGCGGCCGGCCTCGACCAGGGCCCACGTGTCGGCGAGGAGGTTCAGCTGGTCGGCGACCGGCAGCGTGGCGAGGCGTTGCCGCAAGGCGTCGGCCAGCCCCTCGTCGTACAGGGTGCGGTAGTAGCCGCTGTCGCCGGCGTTCACCATCGCGGTGCCGTCGCCGGTGGGCCACGGCACCGTGGCGGTGCGGGCCTCGAGCAGCAGCACCTTCGCGTCGTCCAGGCGGGCGGTGTTGCCGTACCGAAGCGGGATCTTCCAGGCGAGCGGCGCGGCTGCCGGATCATTCAGCGTGAAACGCAGTTGCTCGAAGCGCAGCTGCCGGCCCGGGCCTTCGCCCTCGCTGGACACCAGCACGACCGGGAAGCCGGGCTGTTCGGTCCAGCCGGAAGCCAGGGCCACGACCGGCTTGCCCGAGGCGTCGCCGAGCGCCGCCCAAAGGTCGGCCGTGGTGCTGCTCGAATACTTGTGGCGGTCGATGTAAAGCCGGATGCCCGTGCGGAAGGTGTCCGCGCCAAGGTAGTCCTCGAGCATGCGCAGGAAGGCCTGGCCCTTCTGGTAGGAGATCACATCGAAGGCGTCGTTGGCCTGGCTCTCGTTGGCGATCGGCTGCTGGATGGGGTGCGTGGTCCGACGGGCATCGAGCGCCATCGCGTCGTTCTTCTGCTTGTTGGCGCGGAGCCAGAGCTGCCACTCGGGATTGAGCGCCGCGGACGCCTTGGTGCCCATCCACGAGGCGAAGCCCTCGTTGAGCCAGAGGTTGTCCCACCAAGCCATCGTGACGAGGTCGCCGAACCACTGGTGGGCCATCTCGTGGGCGATGATCTGGAAGACGCGCTCGCGCGCCTCCTGCGAGGAGGCCTTCGGGTCGTAGAGCAGCGCCGTGTCGATGTAGGTGATGCAACCCCAGTTCTCCATGGCGCCGAACGTCGAGAAGGCGTTTGGCACGCCGATCAGGTCGAGCTTGGGCAGCGGGTAGCGGACGCCGAAGTACTCGTTGTAATAGGAGAGGATGCGCCGGGTGCATGCGAGGGCGTAGCGGGCGGACTCGCGCTTGCCCTCGGTGGTGAGGATGCGGAGTTTCACGCCGTCCTGCTCGCCCTCGACGTCCTCGAACTCGCCGGCGTACAGCGCGACGAGGTAGCTGGCCATGGCGGGCGTGCGGGCGAAGACGACCTCCTTCCGCCCGCCGGCGACGGGCGTCTCGCGGACCACGGGCGTGTTCGCCACCGCCATCATCTTCTCCGGCACGACCAGGGTGACATCGTAGGTCGCGCGATAGACGGGCTCGTCCCAGCAGGGGAAAACCCGCCGGGCGTCGGTCGGCTCGAACTGCGTGCCGAGCATCAGCTTCTCGCCGCTCGGAGTCGGATAGCGATCGATGAAGAACCCCTCGGCCTGCGTGCCGATCCGGCCCTGGTATTCGATGACAACGGTGTGGCGGCCGGCGGCGAGCTCGACCGGGAGCGTCAGGGTTTGCCGGGCCGGATCGAGCCGCGGCGCGAGCGGTCGCGGCGCGGCCGGGTCATCGACCAGGCTCGCGGACGCGATGGCGAGCTCGTTGGCGTTGAGGACGAGTTCGTGAACGGGTGCGAGGACCTCGACCTCGATGCGCGCCGTGCCGCGGGTCGTGCGCGCCGGCAGGTCGGGCTGGATGCGCAGGGTGTAATGGCGCGGCCATGCGGTCTTGGGCAGCTGCCCGGGCGTGGCGGCGAACGAAAACGGATTTTCGGCGCGGAGGATGACGGGGAGAAGGCAGGCCGCGAGGACGAGCCAGCGGGCACGAGGGGGCGTGGATCGCATCGCGCAGGGTTGCGGGCCGGCCGGCCGGAAGTCAACCATCGCCCCGCGTCTTGCGACCGGACGCGATTATTTGTGGTCGCGCTTCCTGAGAAACCGCGCGATCTCGCGGGCAATCGGCATCGACGCGGCCGTGCCGGGCTGCATGACCGAGAGGGCGGCGACGGCGTTGGCATAGTGCGCCGCCTCGAAGACGTTGTGCTTGAAGCGGACGAGCCCGGCGGCGAGGCCGCCGACGAACGCATCGCCCGCACCGGTGGTGTCGACCACCTCCACGTCGTGCGCGGCGATGCGCAGATAGACATCGGGCTGCGACACGAAGCAGCCGCGGGCGCCGAGGGTGACGATGACGACGGGCACGCGCAGGCAGCGGCAGAGCCGGTGCAGCGGCTCGGCGGCCAGCGCGCGCAGCACGCCCTCGGTGAACTCGCCCTGGGCGTTGTACGGCGCGCTGCGGAGCAGGGCGGCGCAGCCCGGGCATTTCTTCACCAGGGCGACAAACTCGCTTTCGTTGGGGATAAGCACCTCGACGTGGCGCAGCAGGCGCGGGTCGAATTCGGGGCGCATCGGCGCCGGGTTGAAGACGGTGATGGCGCCGTTGGCGCGGGCCGAGCGCAGGACGAAGCCGACGGTGGCATAGTCCGATTCCGCCTGGCAGACCACCACCTGGGCCGGGGCGAGCAGGTACGACGGGATGTCGCGCGGCCGGAGCCCGAGGTTGGCGCCGAGCGAGACGATGATCTGGTTCTGGCCGGCGCCATTGACGGTGACGACGGCGGCGCCGGTGGCGTGCTTGGGCTTCTCGATGATGTGCGCCGGGAGGCCGGCCTCCCGGGCGAAGGCCCGCGCGCTCCGGCCAAAGGCGTCGGGCCCGACCGCGCCGATGAAGAGCGTCGGCACGCCGGCCCGCGAGGCGGCGATCGCCTGGTTGAAGCCCTTGCCCCCGGGGCCGGGCCGGAAGTCGCCCACCACGGACTCGCCCGGCCGCGGGAACTGGCGTGTGTAGAACGCCAGGTCCTGGATGAAACTGCCGATGACGACGACCGAGGGCTTCACGACCCGGCGAGCTTGGCGCAGCGGCGCACCGCGTGGCGAATTATTTCCGTGCGCAGCGGCGCAATATGTCGCGCAGCGATTCGACGCTGAACGGCTTTTGCAGGAAACCGCTGAGGTTCCGCCCGGCGAAACGCTGGTGCGCGTCCTGGGCGCTGTAGCCGCTGAAAACCACGATCGGTTGCGCCGGGAGCAGTTCGCGGATGGCGGTGAAGGTCGCGTAACCATCCAGGCCCGGCATGGTGAGGTCCAGCAGGACCAGGTCGAAGCGCTGGTCGGGCGCCCGGAGCAGCTCCAGCGCCCGGGCCCCGGACGGGACGGCCTCGACCTCGAAGCCGAAGAAGCGGATCATTTCCGCCGCCGTCAGGCGCACGCTTTCCTCGTCGTCGACGACGAGGACGCGGCCGTGGCCGCGCCACGGTTCCGCGCCCGGATCGGGGCGGGGTGCGGTCGGCGGGGGGTGCATGCGAATGCGGGACATGGAGCATTCCGCGCACCAACGCAACCCCGCGCGAGCCGTCCATCCCGCGGCCATGCCGTCCATCCGGTTGGCGCTGTTCCGGGGCGCCCGGCGGGAGTTCCATGGGGCCGATGCCAGTCGCCACCACCCCCCGGAACTTCGTGCCGGCCGCCGCCGGGCTTGCCGCGTCCCCCGCCGGCGTGATTCGCTCGGTGGCGATGAACGACGCCCCGATCGATGCCGAGGCCAAGCTCCAGCGAGCCCGGGAGCGGCTTTATGTGCTGTGCCAGCTTTTCGGCTGGGGCATCGTGCTGGTGACGCAACTGTTCTTCACCCAGGCCTTCCCGGACGGCGTTCGCTCCGCGCGGAACCAGCTGGCCGTCTGGGCCAGCCTTGCGACCGTCGTGCTGCTGGGGTTGCTGCTGACCCACTATGCCCGGCCGCTCATGGCCCGCTGGGGCTGGAAGGAACTGAGTTGGCGCCGCCTGGTGCCGCGCGTGGTCCTGATGGGCTTCGTGCTGTCGGTCCTGTGGAGCGTCCTGGGCTATGGCTATTTCTACGTGATCCTCGGGCAGCCCTGGCCGAGCCGCTACAGCCCGGCGCTGATCTTCTCGGTCAGCGTGCTCAACGGGACGGTCATCATGGGCTGCTGGCTCTGCGCCTATTTCTTCTACCACATCTTCGAGCGTCTGAACCGGCTCCAGGTCGAGCAGCTCCGGCTGGCGGCCAACGTCAAGGAGGCCGAGCTGCGCGCGCTGAAGTCGCAGGTGAACCCGCATTTCCTCTTCAACTCCCTCAACAGCCTGCGGGCCCTGATCGACGAGGACGCGCCGCGCGCCCGCGAGGCCGTGACCCGGCTCGCCAACATGCTGCGCTACTCGCTCCAATCCGGCCAGCTGGAGACCGTGCCCTTCGAGGACGAGCTGCGCATCGTGGAGGACTACCTCGCGCTCGAGCAAATCCGGCACGAACAGCGGTTGCGGGTGCGTTGGGACATCGCCGAGAGCGTCGTCGCCGGCGGCGTCCCGGTGCCGCCGATGCTGCTGCAGACCCTCGTGGAAAACGCCGTCAAATACGGCATCAGCACCCGCCGCGAGGGCGGGGAGCTCGCGATCTCGGCGTGCATCGAGAATGAAATCCTCCGCATCCGGGTGACCAATCCGGGCGACCTGGCCGAACCGGCGAGCGCGGCCGCCGCCCGCGCGGGCTCGTCCACCGGCGTCGGCCTGCGCAACGCCTCGGAGCGGCTCAAGCTCCTTTACGGCGACCGGGCATCCCTGGCACTCTCGGCCGACCGCCCGGGCAGCGTCACCGCCGACGTGCTCATCCCGCTGCACCCGGCCGCAAAACCATGAAGGCCTTGATCATCGACGACGAACGCCTCGCCCGCAACGAGCTGCGCCGGCTCCTCGCGGCCCATGCCGACGTGACCGTCGCCGGCGAGGCGGTGGACGTGCCCGATGCCCGGGAAAAGGTGGCGGCCCTCCGGCCGGACCTCATCTTCCTCGACGTGCAGATGCCGGGCGCCGACGGCTTCAGCCTGCTCGAACAGCTCGAGCCGCCGTTGCCCGCCGTCGTGTTCACCACGGCCTACGACGAGTTCGCGGTGAAGGCCTTCGAATTCAATGCGCTCGACTACCTGTTGAAGCCCGTCGATCCGAACCGGCTCGTCGCCGCCCTGGAGAAGCTGCGCCACCACGGGAGCAACCCGCCGGCCGGCGCGGGCGACGGGGCGGCGCCGCCGGCGCGGCTGTCGCCCGAGGACAAGGTCTTCGTGCGCGAGGGCGATCGCTGCTGGTTCGTGCCGGTGAGGAACATCCGGCTGCTCGAGTCGGAGGGCAACTACACCCGGCTGCACTTCGACGACCAGAAGCCGCAGCTTTTCCGTTCGCTCAGCGCGATGGAGGAGCGGCTCGACCGCCGGCATTTCTTCCGCGCGAACCGCAAGCAGGTCATCAACCTGGCCTGGGTCGAGGCCATCGAGCCGTGGTTCAGCGGCGGCCTGCTGGTCAAGCTGCGCGGCGGCCCGAAGGTGGAGCTCTCGCGCCGCCAGGCGCAGGACTTCCGCGAACGCATGAGCCTGTGATTTTCCCATGAGCAAACCCAGGAAAACCCTGCGCTTCAACCCGGTCGGGGTCGGCGCCGCCTGGCGGAAGCGCACCAAGGACAGCTGACCATGATCGAAGCCCACAACCTGACCAAGACCTTTCACGACAAGAAGCGCGGCCTGATCACGGCCGTGGCCGACGTGTCGTTCACCTGCCGCCCCGGGCAGATCTACGGCCTGCTCGGCGCCAACGGCGCCGGCAAGACGACAACGCTGCGCCTGCTGGCGACGCTGCTCCGGCCGACCAGCGGCACCGCCCGCCTGGCGGGCTTCGACACCCAGGCCGAGCCCGGCCGGGTGCGGGCCAACGTCGGCTTCCTCGCCGCCAGCACGGCCCTCTATGGCCGGCTGACCGCGCGGGAGATGATCACCTATTTCGGCCGGCTCAACGGCATGGCGGAGGACGCCATCCAGGCGCGGCTCCTCCAGCTGGCTGATGAGCTCGACATGCACGAATTCCTCGACCGGCGCTGCGAGAAGTTCTCCACCGGCATGAAGCAGAAGACCTCGATCGCCCGCACGCTCATCCACGACCCGGCGGTCATGATCTTCGACGAGCCGACGCTCGGGCTCGACGTCATGACCGCGCGCTCGATCGTGAAGTTCGTCCGCGACTGCCGCAACCGCGGCCGGACGGTCATTTATTCCACCCACGTCATGAGCGAGGTGGAGAAGCTCTGCGACGTCATCGGCATCATCCACAACGGCCGCCTGGTCGCCGAGGGCTCGCTCCCGGACCTGCGGCAGCGGTTCGGCGAGACCGACATGGAGGAGATCTTCGTCCAGGCCGTCGGCGGCGAGGCGGCGCTGATCGCGGCGCTGAAGAACTGAGGACCCCGCCATGAACTGGAATTTCATCCTCACCATCTACCTGAAGGAGCTGAAGGACTCGCTGCGCGACCGCCGCACGCTCATCTCGATGATCGTCATCCCGACGCTCATCATCCCCGTGCTCAGCATCGGCGTGGGCGCGATCATGAACAAGGTGATCAAGCAGGCGCGGGAGGAGGCCACCTCCGTCATCATCCTCCACGGCGAGGACTCGCCCGGGATCGTGGCGGCCCTGAAGGCCGACCGGAAGTTCCGCGTCGTGGCGCCGGGCGGCGACTACCGGCAGCTCATCTCGGACAAGAAGGTCCGCGTGGCGGTCGACCTGCCGCCCGGCTTCGAGGCGGCGCTCAAGGCCGGCCGGCCGCAGACCGTCACGATCTACCATTACGAGGGCGAATTGAAGTCGGGCATTGGCGCGGGCGAGCTCGAGCGTTTCTTCCGGACGCTGCGGGACCAGACCGTCGAGACCCGGCTCGAGCAGCGCGGGCTGCCGGCGGACCTGGTCCGGCCCTACGAGATCAAGCGGCAGAACGTCGCCCCGCCCGAGAAGGTCGGCGGCAACGCCTTCGGCGGCTTCATTCCCTACATCATCATCATCCTGAGTTTCTCGGGCGCGATGTACCCGGCCATCGACCTGACGGCGGGCGAGAAGGAGCGTGGCACGATGGAGACGCTGCTCTGCAGCCCGGTCAACCGGCTCAACATCGTGCTGGGCAAGTTCCTGATGGTGCTGACGGCCTCGCTCACGACCATCCTGCTCACCCTGACCTCGATGGCGGTGAGCGCGGCGGTGGGCATCATGTCGTTCACCGGCGGCGCGGCCGCCGGCGCCAAGGCGGCCGAGACCGGCACGATTCCCCTGATCGACCCGCTCGGGGTGCTGGGCGTGGTGGTGATGACGGCGCCGGTCGCGGTGCTGTTCGCCGCCCTGCTGCTGGCGGTCGCGCTCTTTGCAAAGAGCTACAAGGAGGCCCAGAGCTACGTGTCGCCGATGATCATCGTGGTCATCATGCCGGCGGTGCTCGGCATGCTGCCGGGGATCGAGCTGACGGCGAAGACGGCGCTCGTGCCGATTCTCAGCCTTTCGCTCGTGTGCAAGGAAATGCTCTCGGGCGTGTGGCACTGGCCCTACATCGGGCTCATCTTCGCCTCGTCGGTCCTGTATGCGTCGCTCGCGCTCGCGTTCTGCGTCCGGCAGTTCAATCGCGAAGACGTGATGTTCCGCACCTGAGGCGGGCCGGCCACGCCTTCGCCGGCGCCTCAGTCGCGGCCACGGATCAATGAATGCGGCCTGATCAGCCATTGCGCGATCGGAACCACGCCGCCTCCATATTTTGGTAAAGCCCGGCGCGGCGCGGTAAACGCGCGGTAAATGCCCCCCGGTCCCCTAGGCGGCGCGCAACCTCCCTGTTATGGTCGAGTCGCAAGAGTCAAACCCTCCCGCCTATGACTGCACATGACAACCAGGAGGCCGCGCACCTCGAAAAACTCCGCGCCCAACTCACGACCGACATGGAGGCCATGCAAGAGAAGGAAGCCAGCCTGCGCGAATACGAGCAGCGGCTCCGGTTGCTGGTCGACCACGCCCATCAACCCCAGCCCCAGCATGCGCCCGCCCAGTATCTGGTCACCAGCGCCGCCGACACGCGCGCGATCGAGGCCGAATGGGAGAAATACAACCGGGCCCACGCGCTGCTCGAGGCCGCGCGCCGCGGTTTGGCCGACGACCGCCTCGCGTTGAAGGACCGCGAGGAGAAGGTCCAGGCCCGCGAGATCGAGGTGGCGCGGCGCGAGGCATGGGTGAAGGTGCGCGAGCAAGAGCTTGCGGCCGCCGCCGCCGCCCCCGTGGAGACGAAGCCGCGCCCGTCGTTCGTGTCGGCGCCCCTGCGGCATCTGTTTTCGCGACCAGGCTGAAAAGCCGCGTCGCCGGTCACGACCGAGGCCCGGACCGCCGCAGGTCCGGGCCTTCGTCTTGGGCCGCCCGGGAATTTGCGCTTGCGCGCCCGGCGGCGAACCCGCATCAACGGGCCCGTGATTCTCTGCGTCAACCTTCGTCGCGTCCTCCCGACCGCCCATCTGGCCGCCGGCATTCGCGATTGGTCCAAAATGGGGGTTCGGCGCAGAGGGGAAAACGTGCAGGCCACGTAACGACCAAAAAACACCACCTCTCTCCGCCGAACCCGACTCCTCCGAGTCGGGTTTTTCATTTTCCACCCCCGCCACCACATGCCCCCGCTGACCGCCCCGCCCCCGCCACCGCCCGTCCGGATGGACCTGCCCGTCGTGTCGTTCTTCGGCCGCTCGCTCGAGGAATACACGCGGTTCTTCGCCCTGGAGCCCGCCCAGCTGCGCCGCCGCGTCGTGCTCGACGTCGGCGCCGGCCCGGCGTCGTTCGCCGCGGAAGCGGTGCGCCATGGGATCGACGCGGTCGCCGTCGACCCGCTGTACGACCGGTCGCTGCACGCGCTGTCGGAGCAGGTCCGCCATGACTACGAGCGGATGTTGCTGCAGATGCGGGCGAAGGCGGCGCTGTTCCGCTTCAAGTCGTTCCCTTCGCTCGCCGCCGCCGCCAGCGACCGGCGCGCCGCGGCGCAGCGGTTTCTCACCGACTACGAGGGCAATGCGCGGCACGGCCGCTATGTCCGCGGCGCGCTGCCGCGCCTGCCTTTCCTCGACGGGGCGTTCGACCTCGTGCTCTGTGCGCACCTGTTGTTCCTCCACGCGGCGCAGTTCGACTTCGACTGGCACCTCGCCGCCTGCGCCGAGCTGGCGCGGGTCAGCGGCGGCGAGGTGCGCATCCATCCCGTGTGCGGGGCGGACGGCCGGCCCTACGCCCAGCTCCCGCGCTTGCGGCGCGAGCTGCGCGGCCGCGGCATCGCGAGCGAGGTCGTCCCGGTCGATTACGAGTTCTTCGCCGGCAGCAGCTCGATGCTGGTGCTCAAGCCGGCCTGACGCCGATGGAGGCGGGGTGCCCGCACCCCGCGGGAAGCGTGCGTGCGGGACGAGGGCGCCCCGCCTCCATTGCCGAAAGCCGCCCTACCCAAACGTCACCACCCGCACCACGACCTCGCAGTGCCCGCGGAAGCCGAGCCGCTCATAGAGCCCGCGGGCCCGGGCGTTCGCGCTCATGACGTGGAGGCAGGGCAGCTCGCCGCGCGCGAGCTGGCGGTGGAGCAGCTTGGTCATCAAGCGGCGGGCGTAGCCGCGGCCCTGGAAATCGGGATGGGTGCAGACGCCGCTGATCTCGCGGTAGCGCCCGGCGTGCATCCGTTCGCCGGCCATCGCGACGAGTTCTTCGCCCTCAAAAAATCCGAAATATTCGCCCAGCTCGAGGGTGCGCGGGCCGAACGGGCCCGGATGCGTCAGCTGTGCCAGGGCCAGAGCCGGCGCGGCGTGGCGCGGCTCGAGCGGCCGGGCCTCGGCCGCCTCGTCGGCCACCTGCTTCGCCCCGGCCCACGCCATGCGGCACATCGTCGATTCCTCCCCGACGGTCCAGCCGGCCGGCGGCGCGTCGCGCCAGCCGCCGCAATAGAAATGCTCGCCGGGCTGGCAGAAGGGCGCGAGCGCGCCGAAATCGGGGCGGGCAGGGTCAATGGCCCCGATGATCGGCGAGAGCCCGGGCGCGTAGCGGCGGATCCGGTCGGTGCCGACCGTGAAGCACGCCTGCGGGCCGGTGAAGGCGTGCCAGATGAGGTTGTCCAGGAGGTGCGGCAAGGGCGGGCAGGCTAGTCACACGCGCGTGCGAGTCCAGCCCCCGGGCCGTTCAACCCAGGCGGGCCACGATCGCCTCGATCTGGCGCCGGTGCAGCCGGAGGTGGAACCCCGCCAGCACATGCCAGCCGGCCGCGTCGAGCGGACCGAACCACGGGTGCGCATAGCGCGCTCCCGCGTGCAGGTCGGGCACCGCCGCGGCCGCGGCGGCGAGGTCCGCGCAGCCGCGGACGAACGCGGCAACGACCGCCCCGTCGACGCCGGGAGCGGGTTTCACCGCCGCGGTGCTGGCGGCGCGCGGGGGCGTCCGGCCCGCGGGCAGCAGCTGCAGCAGGCCCGTGATGCCCGCGTTCACGATCCGGACATGCTCGACCGTCATGTAGACGGACCAATGCCGGCTGCTGTCCTCCATGCCGCGCAGGCGCGGGATCAGGACCGGGCGCGCGGCGGCGGCGGGAGTGCAGCCCCGGGCGAGCGCCACGATCGCCTCCCGCTCCGCCTCGACCTGGGCGGCGGCGGCGGCCCGCGAGGTCGTCAGGCCATGCCAGCGGAACAGCCGGCGCGCGATGAACAACTCGACGGGGGGCAGCCCGGCGCCGGGCGGCGCCAGGCGGGGTGGGGGAGACGCGGGGGCGGCATTCATGCTTGCAGATTGCAAGTAAACTAACTTGCGGGTTGCAAGCAAAAATCCCGCGGCCAGGATGGATCCATGCCTGCCTCCACCCGCCGTTCCCCCTGCCCGATCGCCTGCGGCCTCGATCTCTTCGGCGACCGCTGGACGCTGCTGGTCGTGCGCGACCTCCTGCTCGGGGCCGAGCGCTTCAAGGATTTCGCGGCTTCGCCCGAGGGCGTGCCCACGAACATCCTCGCCGACCGGCTCGCCCGCCTGCAGGAAGGCGGCATAGTCGAGCTGAAGCCCGCGTCGGACGGCTCCCGGCACCCGGCCTACCGGCTGACGAAAAAGGGCGTGGCGCTTAAGCCGGTGATGGCCGCGCTCCGCGACTGGGGCTTGGAATGGGAAAAAGGCACGCGGGTGATGGCGCGCAAGTAACGCTGGCCATCCTGGGCGCGGGACGAGGGCGTCCCGCCTCCACGGGTGTCGCGGCGGTGCCGCCAGACGCATCGCGGCATAAAGCCGCTCCTACAGTTTCTCGAGTTCCGCGAGCCGCGTGGCGGCTTGTTCCCAAGCCGTGGTCGCGGCGGCGAGTTCGTCGACGACGACGGTGAGTTCCTTGTTGAGGTGGTGGAAGCGGCCCTTGTCGGCGTAGGTCTCGGGCTTCTCAAGGTCGGCGGTGATCTCGGCCTGTTTCGCCTCGAGTTCGCTGACCCGCTGCTCGAGGTGGCTCACTTCGGTCCGAAGCTTCTTCAACTCCGGGGCCGACGCCTTCCGCGGTGGAGGCGGGGTGCCCCCACCCCGCGGGGCATCGTTGGCGCGGGACGAGGGCGTCCCGCCTCCACTCTGCACCGGCCTTGCCTCCGTGAAGCCCGCCGTGAGCGCCGCGCGGGCGTTGGTGGCCTTGGATTTCTCCAGGTAGTAGTCGTAGCCGCCGGCGTACGGCGTGAGCCGGCCGGAGTGCACGTGGAGCACGTTCCGC
Organism: Lacunisphaera sp.; assembly: GCA_035545835.1. Lineage (GTDB taxonomy): Bacteria > Verrucomicrobiota > Verrucomicrobiia > Opitutales > Opitutaceae > Lacunisphaera. The sequence continues at coordinate 83,537 of DASZXO010000082.1, read as the reverse complement.
GCGAGCTGGCGGATGAAGTAGACGTCGTGGCTGATGAAGACGAGCGTGCCCTCGTAGGATTTGAGCGCGTTGACCAGCGCGTCAATCGACGGGATGTCGAGGTGGGTGGTCGGCTCGTCCATCAGCAGGAGGTTCGGCGGGTTGATGAGCAGCCGGGCCAGCGCGAGGCGCGACTTCTCGCCGCCCGACAGGACCGAGGCCTTCTTGAAGACGTCGTCCTTGCGGAACAGGAAGCCGCCGAGCACGGCGCGGGCCTGCTGCTCGGTCAGCTGGTTCTCGGCCGTGCGCAACTCCATGACGTTGTCGAGCACGGTCAGGTCGAGCTTCACGTTGTCGCCGCGGTTCTGGGCAAAATAGCCCGGCACGACGTTGCTGCCGAGATCCATGGTCCCGCCCCGGATCGGCACCACGCCGGCGAGGATCTTCAGCAGCGTCGACTTGCCGGCGCCATTGGGCCCGACGAGCACGATCTTCTGGCCGCGCTCGGCCTCGAAGTTCAGGTCGCGGTACACGACGTGGTCGCCGTAGGCCTGCTCGACGTGCTCCAGCGTCACGACCTTCAAGCCGGAGCGCGGCGGCTGCGGGAAGCGGAAATGGATGCGCTTGAGGTCCTCCCACGGCTCCTCGACCGCGACCTCCTTCAGGCGCTCGATCTGCTTCTCCTTGGACTTGGCGCGCGAGGCCATCGAGGCCTTCGCGCCGAAGCGGTCGACGAACTTCTGCAGGTGGGCGATCTCGCGTTGCTGGTTCTTGAAGAGGGCGGCCTGCTGCTCCTTGCGGGCGTCCTTCTCGGCGAGGTAGTCGTCGTAGTTGCCCGTGTATTTCTGGAGGGTGCCGCCGCGCAGCTCGAGGATCCCGTTGCAGAGCGTGTTGAGGAACTCGCGGTCGTGCGAGATGATGAGCAGGCCGCCGGGATAGCGCGTCAGGTAGTCCTGGAACCAGAGCAGCGCCTCGAGGTCGAGGTGGTTGGTCGGCTCGTCGAGCAACAGCAGCGCCGGCTCGCTGACGAGCAGCCGGGCGAGGTGCGCGCGCATGACCCAGCCGCCGGAGAACGACTTTGCCGGCTTGAGGAAGTCCTCCTCGCGAAAACCCAGGCCGGCGAGGATCTTCTTGGCGCGCGGTTCGAGCGTCCAGTCGATGTCATGGTCGTGCTCGTCGGGCTCGAGTTTCTTCCCGCTGGTGGCGATGTGCAGCACGGTTTCGTCGCCCGCCGGCGCGCTCTCCTGCGGCAGGTAGCCGAAGTCGGCGCCGCGCTCCCACTCGATCACGCCCTCGTCCGCCTGCTCCTCGCCCAGGATGAGGTTGAAGAGCGTGGTCTTGCCCGCGCCGTTGGGGCCGACCAGGCCGAAACGGTCGGAACGCGCGACGAACAGCGACACGTCCGCGAAGAGTTCGCGCGTGCCGTAGGACTTGGAAACATCGGCCAGGGTCAGCATGAGGACCGGCGAGTCAGCCGGCGGTCCCGGTGCCCGTCAAGGGCTTTGCCGAAGGCCGAGCGGGAGCAGGAGCGTGGCGCGCACCATGAGGCTGTCCTGGCTGAGCGCAAAGCGGTAACGCCCGGGGAAATGGCGCTCGAGGCTGGCGACGACGTCCGGTGCGGCGGCGGCGGCCGGCACGGCCAGCGGCGGGCGGCTGTCGTGCAGCCGCCCGCTGTTGGCCACCTCCAGGAGGACGAGATCGCCGGGTTGGCGCCGGACGGTCACCGCAATCTCCAGCGGTCGGTCCGGCGTGCCGCGGCCGTCGCGCACCGCGCGCTCCGCCAGCGGCAGGAGCAGCACGGGCGGCAGCGGCAGGGCCAGGAGGGATTCGTCGACCTCGAGCGTGACCCGGACGGCCCGCGGCTGGCGCAGCCGCTCGAGTTCGAGGAAGGCACGCACGAGCGCGATCTCATCGCCGATCGTGGTCGGCGCCTGCCGGTCGGCCTGGCGGGCCGTGTTCCGGCAATAGTCGGCCAGCTGCGTCGTCATGGCCACGGCGCCCGCCGGATTGGCGGCGATTTCGTGGCTGATGGCCGCGAGCGAGTCGGCGACGAAGCGCGGATTGAGCTGGTAGCGCATGAGCTCAAACCGGTGGCGTTCCGCCGCGACCGCCGCGGCGAAGGCCTGGGCCCGGTTGGCGAGGAGCGACTTGATGAGGAAATAGGCGAGGCTCCAGATCACGTAGACGGCGGTGCGGAAGAAGAACAACCCCGAGCGCAGCAGCTCGTCCGAAGCGAAGAGGCCGACGAAACGGTTGACGGGAATGCTGACCAGCAGGTCGATCGCGCCGGCCACGGCACAACCGGCGAGGATCAGCAGGACCGACACGCCGGGGACCCGGCCCGGCAGCTGCAAGTGCAGCCGGAGGAAGTACGCCCGCAACATCCCGCTGAGCGCCAGGCTGAGCGGGAGCTGGCAGGCCGTGATCAGGAGCGCTGCCGGCAAGGAACCGTAAACCACCCACTTCAGGGGCAGCGTGAGCAGCAGGAAACCGCTCCAGCCGGCCAGCTGTAGCTGCCAGAAGGAAAGGCGCGCGGGCGCGGCGGACGAGGTCGGACGCGTGGTGTCAGGCATGCGTGGTGGGCCTGGGGCACGCCATCACGTCGGCAGACCCACCCGCGGGCAACCCAAAACCCGCCGGCCTCGCGCCGGTCAAAGCGGGAAGAAGTGCTCCTGTTTCCAGCCGAGCAGCGCCTTCAGGCGCGCGTTGGAGATCAGGGCCCGGCGACCCGGCAGCGGCGATTTGAACTCCTTCACTTCCGGCAGGAAACGCCGGATCAACTCGGCCGTCGGAAGGTTCGACGAGGTGTCGTCGGCCGCGATGATGACCGGCTCGCAACCGAGTCCGTCCGTTTCGAGCGCGAGGCGGCAGCCGGCGGCGAGGTCGCGGGAGTCGATGTAGGACCACAGGATGCGCAGGCGATCCTCGGGGTGGTCGAAGCGCGCCCTGATCCCGGCGTAGTCCTCAGGGCACACCACGTTGCCGATGCGGAACGAGATGATCTGCGTGCCGTCGCGCCGGTGGAACATCGCGGCCGTGGCCTCGTTGACGACCTTGGTCAGGCCGTAGGTGTCCTCCGGCAGCTGCGGGTGCGCCTCGTCGATCGGCAGGTAGCGCGGCGCGAAGAACTTGTCGGCGAAACAGATCCCGTACGACGATTCGCTCGAGGCGATGACCGCGCGCTTGATGCCGAGCAGGCCGCAGGCCTCGAGGACGTTGTAGGTGGTGAGGCTGTTGACCCGGAAGATCTCGTCGTTCGGGTTCTCGTGCGCCCGCGGAATGGCGGCCAGGTGCACGACGCCGTCGAACGGGATCCGGCTGCCGGTGCCATGGGGCGAGAAGGCGGCGACGGCCTGGCCGAGCTGGGTGAGGTCGGCGACGATCGTGCGGCATTGGGGGACGGCGGGCCGGCGGGTGTCGACGTTCGTGACGTCGTAGCCGTGCGCGACGAAGTGCCGGACGATCCAGTGGCCGGCCTTGCCGCTGCCGCCGGTGACGAGAACGCGTGGAGTGGACATGGTGGACGGAAATAGACGGCAGGCCGGTTGACTGCAAGCGGGGGCGCGGCGAGATTGCGCGGATGCCGAACCGCCTCGCCGCCGAGACCTCGCCCTACCTGCGCCAGCACGCGGACAATCCCGTCGACTGGCACCCCTGGGGCGAGGAGGCGTTCGCGAAGGCGCGCGCGGAGCAGAAGCCGATCTTCCTGAGCATCGGTTACTCCACCTGCCACTGGTGTCACGTGATGGCGCACGAGTCATTCGAGAACCCGGCGATCGCCGCCGTGCTCAACCGCGACTTCGTGCCGGTGAAGCTCGACCGCGAGGAACGCCCGGACATCGACCGCGTCTACATGACGTACGTGCAGCAGACCACCGGCCACGGCGGCTGGCCGATGAGCGTCTGGCTGACCCCCGACCTGAAGCCATTTTTCGGCGGGACCTATTTTCCCCCGGAGGACCGCCACGGCCGGCCGGGCTTCCTGACGCTGCTGCAGACCATTGCGCGCCATTGGGCCGCGGACCGGGCGAAGATCGAGCAGGGCGCCGAGGAGGTGCTGCAGGCGCTGCGGCGTTACGCGGTCGAGGGCGGCGCCCGGGAAATCAAGGACGACACCGCCGAGTTGCACGACGCGGCCGGCGCGGCCTTTGAGCAGGGCCACCAGTATTTCTACGAGACTTTCGACGAAACCTGGGGCGGCTTCGGCGGCGCCCCCAAGTTTCCCCGCGCTTCCGTGATCAACTTCCTCTTTCGGGCCGCCGTGCTGCAGGGCCGGGAGACCCCGGCGGGCGCGGACGCGGTGCGGATGGCCGCCCACACGTTGCAGCGAATGGCCGAGGGCGGGCTGCAGGACCATGTCGGCGGCGGCTTCCATCGCTACGCGGTCGACGAGCGCTGGTTCGTGCCGCACTTCGAGAAGATGCTCTACGACCAGGCGCAGATCGCGGTGAACCTGCTCGAGGCGCGCCAGGCCACGGGCCGCGAGACGTACGCCTGGGTGGCGCGCGACCTTTTCTCCTACGTGGCGCGCGAGCTGACGGGCCCCGGGGGCGGCTTCTACTCGGCGGAGGATGCCGACAGTGCGCCCGCGGAAGCGGGGCAAAGGATCGAGGAACAGGAACCAGGCAACCGGGAGGCGGGGCACGCCGAAGGCGCGTTCTATGTCTGGACCAAGGCGGAAATCGAGCGGGTGCTCGGCGCCGACGCGGCGTTCTTCTGCGCGCATTTTGGGGTGAAGGAAGGCGGCAACGTCGCGCCCGACCCCCAGGGCGAGTTCGCCGGGAAGAACGTCCTGATGCAGCAACGGTCGCTGGCGGTCACGGCGCGGGACTTCGGCCTCGCGAGCGAGGCGGCCGGCGAAAAATTGCTCGGCTGCCTCGAACGCCTGCGCGCGGCGCGGGCGCAGCGCCCGCGGCCGCACCGCGACGACAAGGTCATCACCGCGTGGAACGGCCTGATGATCTCGGCCCTGGCGAAGGCGGCGCAGGTTCTGGACGAGCCTGCGAGCGTCGCGCCCCACCTGGAAGCGGCCACGCGTGCCGCGGCGTTCCTCCGGCGGGAGCTGTACGACCCGACCGCCGGGACGCTGTTTCGCAGCTGGCGCGGCCAGCGCAGCACGGGGCCGGGTTTTGCGGAAGACTACGCCTGCCTGATCCAGGGGCTGCTCGACCTTTACGAGGCCGGCTTCGAGATCCGCTGGCTGCAGTGGGCGGAGCAACTGCAGGCGCGGATGGACGACTTGTTTTGGGACGAGGCCGGCGGCGGCTATTTCAATTCGCGCGGCGACGACCCGGCCGTGATCGTGCGCTTGAAGGACGATTTCGACGGCGCGGAGCCCGCCGCGAACTCGGTCGCGGTCGCCAACCTGGTCAGGCTCGACTGGATGCTGGGCACGACCGGCGCGCGGGAAAAGGCCCGGCGGACCATCGCCGCCCTGCGGCCCCAATGGCGCCGGGCGCCGCAGGCGCTGCCGCAGATGCTGTGCTCGCTGGAACTCGCGCTGGCCGAGCCGCGCACCGTCGTGCTGGCCGGCGATCCCGCCGGCGAGCCTTTCCGCCGGCTGGCCGGTGTTCTCCACGAGCTTCCCGGCCCGCGCCGCGCGATGCTTCACGCCGATGGCGGCGCCGGGCAGCAATGGCTCGCGAGCCGGCGGCCTTACCTCGCGGCCCTGAAAGCGCCGCCGGGCGGTGCGCTGGCCTTCGTCTGCGAAGGCATGGCCTGCCGGCCGCCGGCATCGACGGCGGACGAGCTGAGGGCGTTGCTGGGCTGAAGCGGAAGCAGGCCGCTGACGGTGGAAGCTGCACTCCGTGCAGGTGGACCGCCTTTGGAGGCGGGGTGCCCTCACCCCGCGAGGCGCAAGCGCGAATGGCAGCCCGCGGGACGAGGGCGTCCCGCCTCCAACTCCGTGCAGGCTCCGCCCGGTATGTCCCTCGTGCTGGCAAGCACCAAGCAGGCTCGACTGCATGATTCGATTTCAGCTGAGTCGCGAGCGCCGGGGCCGGTGGCAAACCGAGTGGAACCAGATGCGTCAGCGCGCCAGCGCCGCGCGGACGAGCGCATCGTCGCCGTCGTTGGGCGCGGGCTTGAGGCCGAGGGTCGCGCAAAGCAGGTTGTAGACGTCGAGGTTGGGCACGTCCGGGATCTCGACGCCGCGCCGGAACGCCGGGCCCTGGGCAATGAAAAGCGCGCCCATGTTGGCGGTGGCCGGATCCCAGCCGTGGTTGGCCTTGTGGTAATTCTCGCGGCGCCTGGCCCAGTTCTTCCTGACCTCGAAATTCCAATGGTCATCCGCCAGCAAGACCACATCCGGGATCCGCGGATTGCCGCGGAAATGGAAACGGGCCGGCGTCTCGTCGCGCAGCCAGACGTGCAGCTGGGGCGGGGCCTTCGCCTTGATTTGGCGGGCCAGCTCGGCCGCGGTGCCGGTGCCGGGCAGGGGCCGCACGCCGCCGACCGGGCCGGAGCTGTCGACGCGCACGCGCGCGAGGTCGACGAGGTCATCGAGGAAAATGACCTGGTCCGGGCTCTGTTCCGACATGCCGTGGTCGGAGACGATGACGAGGTCGGTGCGGTCGCGCAGGCCCAGGCGGGCGAGACCGTCCAGCAGCCGGGCGATGGCGCCGTCGGCCTCGCGCACCGCCGCGGCGGTCTCCGGCGCGATAGGACCGAAGTCGTGCCCGGCGTCGTCCACGACATTGAAGTAGAGCGTGCCCAGGCGCGGCCGCTCCGCCACGGGCAGGGCCAGCCACGCCAGCAGGCCGTCGACGCGCGCCTCGGACGAAATCGTCTTGTCGAAGGCCCGGCTGAACGAGGGTCGGCGGCCGTCGTGCGCTGCCTCGGAGCCGGGCCAGAAGAAGCAGGCGGCGCGCACGCCCTGCCGCTCGGCGGTGATCCAGACGGGTTCGCCGCCCCACCAGCGCGCCTCGGTGTTGCTCGCCGGCTTGCTCATGCCGAAGGTCTCGCCCAGGCCGGGGTCGAAGAACCAGTTGTCCACGATCCCGTGGTGGGCGGGCCAGAGGCCGGTCGCGATCGAGTAATGATTCGGGAAGGTCTTCGTCGGAAAGCAGGAAGTCATCCGCGTGGCATGGACGCCGTCGGCCGCCAGTGCGCGCAGCGTCGGTGTCTCGGCGGCGTACTGCTGGAGATAATCCCAGCGGAAGCCGTCGAGGGACACCAGGATCACGATATCGTCCGCCCCGCGCGGCGAAGCCGCCCGGCCGGAGGCCGCCAGCGCGAGCGCCGCGGCCAGCAGCCATGCGCCGCGGGATGTCATGGCGCCAGCACGGCGCGAACGAGCGTGTCGTCGCCGTCGTTCGGCGCGGGTTTGAGCCCGAGCGTGGCGCAGAGCAGGTTGTAGAGATGGATGTTGTCGACCGCGGGCAGCTCGACGCCGCGGCGGAAATCCGGCCCCCGCGCGATGAAGAGCGCGCCCATGCTGGGCAGCGCGGGATCCCAGCCATGGTTGCCGCGGTCGAGGTGCCCGGTGTATTTCTCGACGGTGGCGCGCAGCTCGATGTTCCAGTGCTCGTCGCAGTCAAGCACGACCGCCGGGATGCGGGGGTTGGCGCGGTAGTGGAGGCGCGCGGGCACCTCGTCGCGCAGGTAGACGTGCAGCTGCGGCGGCGCCTTGGCGCGGATCGCGGCGGCGAGGTCGGCGGCGCTGCCATGCAGCGGGCTCACGCCGCCGTTGGGCCCGGTGGATTCCACGCGCACCTGCGAGAGGTCCATGAGGTCGTCGAGGAAGATGACCTGTTCGACGCTCTGCGTGGCGAGCCCGTGGTCGGAAACGACGATGAGGTCGGTGCGATCGCGCAGGCCCAGCCGGTCGAGGCCGGCGAGCAGCCGGGCCACCGCGGCATCGGCCTCCAGGATGGCGGCGCCCAGGCGCGGATCGTCGGGCCCGAACCGGTGGCCGGCGTTGTCGACCGGCTCGAGGTAGAGCGCGCAGAAGCGCAGCGGCGCGGCGGCCGGCTCGGCCAGCCAGGCGAGGAGCTGGTCGACGCGTGCCGCCGAGTCATGGTGCCGGTCGTAATGGAGGTAGTGCGTCGGGCGCGCGCCGTGGATCTCGGCCTCGTCGCCCGGCCAGAACATGCACGCGGTGCGCAGGCCCTGTTTCTCGGCGGTGATCCAGACGGGTTCGCCCTCCTGCCACCAGCGCGGGTCGGTGTTGTCCGCGGGATTCGGCTTGTTGAAGGAGGCCTGCAGCTCCGGATCGTAGAAATAGTTCGAGACGATGCCGTGATGCTCGGGCCGGAGGCCGGTCACGAGCGTGAAGTGGTTGGGAAAGGTCTTGGACGGGTAGGAGGGCGTGAAGCGCACGGCGTGGACCCCGTCGTGCGCGAGCCCGTTCAGCGTCGGCGCAACGTACTTCTGCAGGTAATCCCAGCGGAAGGCGTCGATCGAGACGAGGACGAGGAGGCGATGGTCCACCGGCACCGCCGGGGCGGCGGCCAGCGTGGCGAGGAAGAGGAGCAGGGAGGCGGCCAGGCGTGTCATCAGTGTCCGGGCAAACTAGGATTTGAGTGCGATGCGGCAATGCGCATTATGCGCCCGATGACCGAGGCCGAACGCCTGACCCTGCTGGAGGAACGCTATGCGCATCTCCAGCGCCACGTGGCGCAGCAGGACCAGGCGATGCTGGAGCTGGGCGACGAGCTGGCCCGGCTGCGGCGCGAATTGCAGGCGCTGCGGGCGCAGGTTGCGGGCGGCGCGCCTGACGGCGACGGCGCGGCCGGGGCCGCCGAGGAACGGCCGCCGCACTATTGAGCGAAAGGCCCCGGTCGTCGCCAGCGACGACCGGCAAGGTCCGGCCCCAATGGCTGGTGGTAGGAGCCAGCTCGCAGGCGATCGGCCGGCGTCAATTCCACGAAATCGCCTGCAAGCAGGCTCCTGCAGGAATCAATTCTCGCGCGGAAATCCTCAGAACAGCGCCGTGACCTCGACGTGCTTGCCGGGCTCGAGGCGGATCTCGCCGGACAGCGCCGCGGTCTCGTCGTTCTTGTAGAGTTTGCAGGCCACCGGCGCGGTCGCGTCGTGCGTGGCCCAACCCCATTTCCCGATCGACACGAACTGCATGGGCACGCCCTTGTCCCAGCTCAGGCCCGGGCCGTCGCCGCGGATGAAAAGCTTGTTCCCGATGCCGATGTAGGCGGTCGCCAGCAGGCGGGTGGCGCCATCGGAGGAAGCGGCGGGCTCGGTGCCGCCGGCCGCCTCGTCCGGGGAACTTGTGACCGCCGGCGCATCGGGCACCGCGGGTTCGCCCGAAACGGCTTCCGGCGCGGCCGGCTCCTCGGGCTTCGGCTTGCGGGGCGCGCGCGGTTTCCGCGGCTTGGGCTCTTCCGCCGGGGCCGCGGGCGGGACGGACGCGGTTTCCACCACGGAGACGGATTCGACGACCGGCGGCGATTCCGGCTGTAGCGGCGGTCGGTGACCGTCGCCGGCGGCAGGCGTGTCGGGCTCGGAACGGCGGTCATGGACCGCCGCCACCGGAGGAGCCGGCGGCGGGAGTTTCGCCAGCGCCGCCACCTGGGCGTCGAGCCGGGCCAGCGCCTCGGCCAGGCGCGCCTCGAATTTCGCCGCGCCGTCCTGCCCGGCGGCCTGCACCCGGGCGGCGGCGTCCTGCGCGGCGGCGAGGTGTTTGCGCGTGGCGGCTTCCAGCGCGCTCCAATCCGCGGCGGCTTTCTGGATCCTGTCGGCGACAGCCTTGAGCTGCTCGCTGTTGGCGGCGCGCAGCTCGGCCAGTTCCTGTTCGAGCGCCTCGCGGTCCTCCTCCTCCTTGCCGGCCAGCGCCTCGTTGAACTCGGCGAGCTTTTCCTGCATGCGGTAGGGCAGGTTCTCGGCGGTGTGCGCGGTCTTGTGGACGGCTTCCTCGACCGACTTGATCTGGGCGGCGGCGCGGGCGAGGCTCTCGGCCGCGGCATGCAGGCGCTGCACCTGATCGGCAACGCGGGCGCGCTCCTGCTGGACGTACTCGGCGGAGTCGGCGGCGTAATCGATGATGAACGGGACGAGCCCGATCACGGCCGCCGCGGCCACGCACAGGACGGCGGTGATGAAGGGGAGCGGGGCGTAGGGGTTCTTGGCGAAGTAGGCGATGAGGAAGGCCGTGAGCAGCAGGCCGGCGTCGATCGCGAGAAAGGTCCACTTGGGCAGGCGAGGGGCAGGTTCCAGGTTCATAGGCGGGTCGCGCGCACGCTTCTTTTCTGCCCCGGCAGCACCTTTCTCAAGGCTAAACCCGCACGCGGCCGCAGTCGGGGCTTGAGGCGCGCGCGATGGCGGGCAAGCTGCCGGCACAGGCGATGAACTTCCCCCATTTCGTCCGGATCGACCGGGAGCGCCGGGGTGGCGGCCGGCACTACGTCGTCCACACGCACGACCCGAAGTTCACGCTGGAGCTGGCGCCGGACGCCGACGCGCCGGACCGGGTCGGCCGCGGCGTGATCAAGCGCGTGTGCGTGCCGAATTCCTGGGCGGGCGACTACGGGCAGTACGGGCGCATGATCGCGGCGGCGCAGGAGTTCTTCGCCGCTTCCGCCCCGGGCGAGGGGCCGGCGCCGCGCGGGTAGGCGTCGAGCCGGTGGCGCCCGCACCCCGTGCGGGCGAAGAAACGCCTGTTGGATGCGGGACGCCCTCGTCCCGCGGGTTGCCAATCGCGGTTGTGCCTCGCAGGGTAAGGGCACCCCGCCTCCATTTTCGCGGCCAGCCGCACCGAGTGCAGGCTTTCCAGCGCCTCAATGCGTCAGCTGCCGCCAGGTGACGGCCAGCAGGGAAAGGAGCATGCCGATGCGGATGGAACCCTCGAACGTCAGGACCACCAGCACCCATTTGATGCCGCAGGTGCTGCGCACGGCGTACCCGACCAGGGTCGTCAGAAACAGGATCGTGCCCTGCGCGCGGCCGACCGGGTGCAACAGCAGCGTGAGCATCCACGGCACGTAAACGCACAGCCCGATGCTCCAGCCCGCCGCAAGGCCTTCCGACATGGGCAGCTCCCGCGGATCGGCATTCACCCGGATCTGCTTGATGCCCATGTAGCGTTCGCTGACCACGAGCTGCCAGAGCTCGAAGACGAGGAAGACCGGGGCCAGCAGGGCGAACGGATTCATGCCGGTGTGACCATCGCGCGCGGCGCCGGCCATGGCCAGAACTTACTGGCGCAGGGGCCGAAACCTTCGGCGGCCATTCCGGCCGGGGCCGCGCGGCGGCTCACTTGCCGCCGTACCAGACGCCGCGGCGCCAGTTGTGCCGCCGCAGCCGCACGAGGAGATCGGGCGGGAGGTCGGGCAGGTCGCTGGCACCGCAGTTGGCCCCGGCCTGCGCCACGTTGCGGATGCCGGGGATGACGGTCGACACGGCCGGGTGCGCGAGGACGAACTTCAGCGCGGCCTGCGGCAGCGTGTACGGCGTGCCGGCGAGGTCCCGCTTGATCTCCTCGGCATGCGCGATGGCACGGCCGAGGCGATCGCCCTCGAAATATTTGGCCCGGAAATCGTCGGCGGCGAACTGCGTCGCAGGCGTGAACCGGCCGGTCAGCGCGCCCTCATCGAAGGCGACGCGCACGATCACGCCGACGCCGCACTCCTTCGCCACGTCGAGCAGCTCGGCGGCGGGCTCCTGGTCGAACAGGTTGTAGATCACCTGCACGCTGTCGACCCAGCCGCCGCGCATCAGGTCGATCACGCTGTTCTGGTCCTGCTCGGGCGTGGACACGCCGATGAGGCCGACCGCGCCCTCCTGCTGCAGGCGGCGGAGAACCTTGAAGGGCGTCGGGTTCCGGTTCCAGGCGCGCGTCCAGGTGTGGAGCTGGAGCAGGTCGATCGGTGCGCCGCCGAGGTTCGCCCGGCGCTCCGCGACGTTGGCGCGCAGGTAGGCTTCGGGGTAGCGCTCGTCCGCGACGCACCACGGCGACGGCGGCCAGATGCCCGGGGTGGGCGGGGTTTTCGTGGCGACGAAGACGCGCTCGTTTTTCCCGGCCGCCGCCCGCTCGCGCAGCGCCCGGGCGATGAGTTGCTCGCTGCGGCCGTGGCCATAACCGGCGGCGGTGTCGATGAAGTTGCAGCCGAGATCGAGCGCGCCGTGCAGGGCGGCGAGCGAATCGGCGTCCGCCTGGGCACCCCACGAGCCGCCGATGGCCCAGGCCCCGAAGCCGATTTCCGAGCAGGTGAAGCCGTGCCGTCCGAACGGGCGATATTTCATGGGGGAAGAACGCGCACGGTAGCGGCCGGCGCGCGCCCCGCAAAATCAATCCGCGTCACGCGCCGACGCTTCAGGCGGGCATCAGCCGCTCGTGCGGCCGGGCGCTGAAATGCCGGGTGAAGGTCACCCCGGGCGGGAACGGCTTGCTGAAACGGTGGATGAGACGTTTGCGCCAGTGGGTCGGCGTGAGGTCGTGGAACGCGCGGTATTCGCGGCACAGGTGGCTGGAGTTGGTGAACCCGCAATGGCGGGCGACGTCCTCGAGCGTGAGCGCGGAGCGGCTCATCAGCTCCTTCGCCTTTTCGAGCCGGATCCGCTGGAAGGCCGCCTTGGGACTCGTGCGGCGCACCTGCCAGAACAGGCGCCGCAGGTGGCTGGTGGAGACATGGACCGCATCGGCCACTTCCTTGACCGACGGGCGGTGGACGAGGTGGGCCGCATACCAGGTGAGGGCGTTCTCGACCTTGAAGTTGGCGAGCTCGGGCAGGGCGGGCAGGAGGGCGGAATCGCGGCCGGACAAGGCGAGCAGGGCGAGGTCCATCAGCTGGCGCTCGAACAGCAGCAGGCTGAGCTGGTGCGGGTTCCGGTAGTGGGGCTCGATCGCGCCGGCGATGGCCTCGAGCTGCGCGACCTGCGCCTCGTCCAGGGCGTGCGAGATCCAGCCCTGGCGCCGCACGACCTCGTCGAGCGGGTAGGGGACGCTGCTGAAATGCATCGAGATCCGGTGGTATTTGTTTCGCCGGTCGTCCATCCAGGCGTGGCTGCATTCCGGGGCGAAGATCCACAGCGTGCGTTCCTGCAGCACGGGCTTCTCCCCGTCGCGAAACACCGGCGCACAGCGGCCCCGGATCACCGCATAGAATTCCCAATTGGTGCGCGTGTTGCAGCGCATCGGACTCTTCCAAAGGATCGGACCTTGGGCGAAGTAACGCAGCATCCGGACGTGGGTGGGGTGAAGCGGGCCGAAGCTGGCCGACGCCCAATGCCGGGCCAACCCCGGCAAATTCTGCCAGTAAGATTTGCGGGCAGGCGACGAGGTCTGCGCGCCCCAAGCAACAGGCCGGCACCTGGCGGTGCCGGCCTGGCCGGAAAGAGGATCCGGGCCGGGGCCCGGGACGCTCAGAAGTTGTAGGTGAAGTTGGCCAGGAACTCGCGCGGATCGCCGACGACGATCGCGGTGCGGCTGCCGCCCGCCTGAATGTAATCCTTGTCGAGCAGGTTGTTGACCTGCAGCCGCGCCGTCCAGGCCCTGGCCTTGTAGTAGAAGCCGAGGTTGACCAGGGTGCGGCCGTCGTACTTGTACGACGCCTGCTGCGGCACAAAGCCCGGGGCGACGCCGGGGTAGGTGGCGGTGACACCCTGCAGCGGCTTCGTCGTGGTCAGCGCGGTGACGCTTTCGCCGACCATGTCCGACTTGGAATCGACGCCGAGATTGACCCCGAAGTTGGCGAGGGCGCCGTCGGTGAAGTGATAGTCGGCAAACGCGGCCCAGATCCGATCCGGCACGGCGCGGATGCGAACGCCGGTGGGCTGGCGATATTTGTAGGAGGAGAGATTGCCGACGAACATCAGGTTCTTGTTCACGACGTAGCTGCCCTCGGCCTCCCAGCCCTTCGAGATGACGTCGAGAAACGTGCTGGTCGGAAGCAGGTTGGCGGCGGCCTGGTTGCCCTGGGCCACGAGGACATAGTACTCGCTGTTGGGCACCGCATAGTTGGTCTGCTTGATGTTGAAGTGCGCGACGGAGAACGTGAGGGTGTCGTGGAGGAACGAGCCCTTCAGGCCGTACTCGTCCTGGCTGCCGACGGAGGGCTTGAACGGGGGATTCGCCGTGGCGGACAGGTTCGGGTTGCCCGCCTGCAGCGAGCCCGGCATCGAGGCGCCGGTGGAATTGTGGCTGAAGTAGGCCTCGATCATTTTCACCGGGCGCACAATGACGCCGTAGCTCGCGGCGTTGCTGGTGATGTCGAGCGTGCGATCGCCGAGGGCGGCGATGCCGGAGTTGTCCGTGCGGGTCAGCGAGCCGAAGTACTTCGAGACGCCGCCGGTCAGCAGCAGCCGGCTCTGGAAGAAGCCGGCCGTCTCATAGAGGTATCCCTGCAGTTCCTCGAGCTTGGCCGTCTTGTTCTGGGTCAGCGTGGTGAAGTTGTAAGGCGTGGAGGTGAAGGACGCGAGTCCCTCCGGGGTGTTCGGCACATCCGGACCCTGCGAGGAGCCGGCCCAGCTTTTCCAGCGGGTTTTGGAGGCGTTCGCCGCCAGGCCGGCAATGGTCGTGGAATCGACGAAGTTCGTGTTGAACTTCGCGGCATAATCGTTGCGGAAGTGGGCCTCGGTATACCACAGGTGATCGCTGCCGTTGACGCGGTGATAGACCCACGTGCTGGGATCGGGAATGGGGGTGGGGGTCGACGTGGCCACGGCATAGGTGCCGGAGTTGTCCACCGTCCAGGTCACGCCCGGCTCGTATTTGCCGGTGTACGGGTTGCGGGTGGGATTGAAGGCGGTGTAGCCGCCCGAGCCATTGGGGAAGAAGATGGCGGCGCTGCTGCCGCCCTGGTCGATGCGCGCGATATGGTCGGCGGAAACCAGCAGGCGCGAAGTGACATGGTCGTTCAGCGTCGAGAGCAGCTCCAGGGTCAGCCGGTGGGTCTCGCGCACCCGATGGTCCTGGTCCCCGAGGAACGTGAAATCGCGCGGCAGGCCGCGGGCAATGACGGCATAGCCATCGCTGCCGACCGCGGGATCGATGGGCACGTTGATGGCGGTGCTTTCGTCATTATGGACGAACTCATATTTCGCCACGAGCTTGGTCGACGGGGAAAGCTGCCAGCTCAGGGACGGGGCGAACATGTAGCCCTTCCGGAAGAAACCGTGCTGGTACGCGTTCTTGTCCCAGTAGGCGGCGACCAGGCGGCCGGCGATCCCGCGGTCCGACGAGAGGATGCGGTTGCTGTCGACGCTGAGGGTGCCGCCGGTGTACTGGCCGGCCTCGATCGTCACCGACTGCTGGTCCTTCATGAAGGGCGACTTCGTGATCGGGTTGAACTGGCCGCCCGGGGCGCCGCCGGGGACGAGGATGGCATTCGGGCCCTTGATGATCTCGACGCGGTCGATGTTATAGGGCGCCAGGGACATGCTGTAGCCGTCCTCGCCGGAGATCACCATGCCGTCGATGAACTCGTGCGACACCTGGAACCCGCGGATGGTGTAACGATCGCCGCCGACCGGCAGGGTGGATTCCACGACGGGCGTGATGTACTTGGCGGCATCGAGCATGCGCTGGCTCATCGTGTCCTTGATGAAGTCGCTCGTCACCACGGAGACGGTCTGCGGAATGTCCGCGATGTCCGTGGCGATGCGCGTGCCGGACAGCGCCTGCTTGGAAACATAGGCGTTGGCGGGCGCCTCGGTGATCGTGAAGGTCGGCAGGGTCACGACGTCCTTGGTGGCCGGCGCCACCTGGGCGCGGCCGCGGACGGCGGGAAAGGCGAGGAGGGCGAGGGCCAAGAGGAGGCCCGGCAGTCCGCGGCCGGCTGGCCGGGACGCGACGAAACGAATAGGACGCGGCTGGTTCATATCCTGGAGGGGGTGAGGTTGGTGGTGGCGGCGGCCCGCGGGCCGGTCCGCAAACCCACTCTCAACTGATCCCCGCGCCGGGCGTAAAGATTCCCGGGCGCTCAGGAAATTGCACAAAACGCTCGTGCGGGCGCCGGGCGGGTGGTGGACCTCCGGTCGCTGGCGCCAGCGTGCAGGAGCCTGCGGGCAGGCGAAGCGTCGGGCGCCCTTGCGCCATCGCCGGCCGGCACGTTCCGACAAGTGCCGGGCTGGTGCGAAATCCCCTTAACTGGAACCGCCAGCCGGCTCGAACCGCGTGCCGGCCGGGAGGCGCAGGTCGAAGTGTTCGGCGAGGAGGGCGGGCAGGTTGTCGGCCGTGACGGCGACCTGCTGCAGCACCGCGGGGCCGCGGCGGTGCGTGAACTGGCCGCCGCGAATGGCCTTTCGCGTGCCATCGCGGCCGGCCCGGCCGACGATCACGCCGGTCTTGAAATGCGAGGCCGGGCTCGCGCTCGTCCACCAGTTGGCCAGCTCGCAGTCGATGGGGTGCATCGTGTCGAAGGTGAACTCGCACAAGTCCGCCCACTCGCTCCCCGTCCAGAATTGGTGGAACATCCTCCCATCCTCACGGACCAGCCGCCGCTTCTCGTGCGGCGTCGGGTGCTCGCGGTCGAATTCGAGCGGGATGGCGCCCGTGAGCGAGGTGCCGCCGAGGCCGACGTCGGTCAGCCAGTCGCCCTCCGGCAGGTGGACGCGCAGGAACAGGTGCGTGCGCGCCGGCGTCACCTCGCGCGGGATCTGGAAGCGCACGCGGGCGCCGAGGGGCGTCACGCGGAAGCCGAGGGCGCGCAGGATGAGCAGGAGGAGATTGTTCTGCTCGAAACAATAGCCGCCGCGGCGGTCGTGCACGAGTTTCCGGAAGAGCGCCGCGGGCTCGAGCCGGACCGGCCGGCCGAGCAGGACGTCCAGGTTCTCGAACGGGATCGAGGTCGCATGGTGCAGCGTCAGGGCGTGCAGCACGGCGAGCGTCGGCTCGCGCGGGCCGGCATAACCCGTGCGCGCGCAGTAGGCGTCGAGGTCGGGGACGAAATCGCTCATGCGGCACGCGGCCCCGCGATCCAGTCGTCGATCACCTGCTCGAGGACGGCCAGCGGCACCGTGCCGGTGCGCAACACGACGTTGTGGAATTCCTTCAGCGAGAACTTCGGGCCGAGCGCCGCCTGCGCCTTGGCGCGCAGCTCGAGGATCTTCAGCATGCCGATCTTGTAGGAACACGCCTGGCCGGGCCACACCACGTAGCGGTCGACCTCGGCGGGCCGGATCCCGTAGTCGATCGCCTGCTGGCGCGTCCAGTGCAGCGCATGCAATCCGGTGTCGACCACGAGCCGGCGCGCGCGGAACAGCTCGTCGTTCAGCTGGCCGAGGTGGCCCCTGGGGTCGCCTTCATACCAGCCCGCCTCGGCCGCGAGGTGCTCGGCGTAGAGCGCCCAGCCCTCGCCGTGGGCGGAGATGAAGCCGAACAGGCGGTCGCGCCGGAAACGCGGCAGCCCCGTCTCCTCCTGCTGCAGGGCGATCTGGAAGTGGTGGCCCGGCACGGCCTCGTGATAGACGAGCGTGCGCATTTCCGTCATCTCGTACGTGGGTCCCGGCAGCGGCGCCCAGAAGGTGCCCGGCCGCGAGCCGTCCCGGGCCGGCGGCGTGTAGTGCGCCGCGGCGGTCTTCTCGGTGAACGGGGGCTCGCGCAGGACGACCACGGGCGCCCGCGGGCGCAGGTCGAAGAGCAGCGCGGCCCGGCGTTCCGCGTCGCGAAGGATGTTCTCGTAACGTTGCAGCAGCAGCGGGCGCGGGTCGGGTTCGGCGGCGGGCTGCGAATCGGCTTCGAGCTTCTCCATCCGCTCCTTGATGGTGCCGGTGCCAAAGCCGAGCTGTTTCAAGTACCCGTCCATTTCCGCCTCGATGCGAGCCACTTCCTTGAGGCCGATCGCATGGATCTGCTCCGCGGTGTAGTCGGTGGTCGTGAGCTGGCGCAGCGCATGGGCGTAGGCCCGGTCGCCGCCCGGCAGCCGCCAGATGCCGGCGTCGTCCGTTGCGAGGGGCAGCTGGGCCTGCAGGAGTTCCCGGGCCCGGCGGAAGGCGGGGAGGATGGCATCGGCCACGGTCCGGGCCGCGGCGGCGACGAACGCCGCCCGGTCGGCGGGGGCGAGGCCGGCAACCTTGGCGGCGCGCTCGTCGAGCGAGCGCACGAGGACGTTCCCCGCCGGATTGTCTGCGAGGAAACGGTCGAACTGCCCGAGCACGGCGGTGACGATGAAGCGCGGCATGAGGAAGCCGCGGGCGCCGGCGTCCTTCGCCTGCGCCACGCCCTCGTCCATCTCACCGGCGACAAGCTCGAGGCGCGCGAGGTAGTTCTCGATGTCCCGGCGGTTGCGGATCGGGTGGGTCTGGCTGAGGAAATTGACCAGCCGGACGTGCAAGCCGCCGAACTGGTTGAAAACGAAATCGAAGTCCGCGAAGGCTTCGGCATCGACGACCTCCTGCAACTGCCATTGGAGCACGGCGGCGGAAATGCGCTGCTCGGCGGTGAGGCGGCGTGAGTCGAACCGGGCCAGGTCGGCGAGGCCGCGACGGGCGATTGCAACCCGGTCGGCGCGCGCGCCCTTGGCGATCGAGGTGAGCTTGCGGTCGAGGGCGTCCTGGGTCGCGCCGGTGAAGTATTGCGCCTGCGTCGCGAGCGTGGGATTGGCGCGCATCCATTCGTCGCAGAACGTGTCGACCCACTGGTCGAAGTCTGGCTGCGTGGTGATGAGGTCGACGGAGGGCAACGGGGCCGGTGCGGCCGGCTGGGCCAGGGCTGCAACCGCAAGGCCCAGGGCGGGGACAAGGGCGCGGAGGATTGTCATGGCGGCGAGACTGCCGGCGCGGCGCCGGATGTCGAGTGCAGGTCGGGGTCGCGCGGCTGCTCAAACCGGCCGCCAGCCAGGAACCGGAGCGTGGCGCGGATCGCGCCGCGATCGCGCATGAGGAACGGATGCGGGCAAGGCACGACGAGGTGATCGGCCAGGCCGGCGACGCGGGTGCGGGCGACCGAAACCTTGCCGTCGTCGGGGCCGGGGATGAACCGGCTGTTGATCCAGTTGATGGAGCGGTCGCCGGCGATCACGCCGACGGGACAGGTCACGGCCCCGAGCCGGTTGGGAAGCGAGTCCGCGGTGGTGCCGAGCTGCGCACCGGCCGGACCGTTGAGCGCGCGAAACAGCCACCAGGCGCCCAGCCGGTCGACGACTTCGCTCCCTTGGTTCGGCGGGCCGAGCATCACGACCCGCCCAAGGTGCGGGATGCGGTGGGTCGAAAGATACTGCCGGACGAGGATGCCGCCGAGCGAATGGGTGACGAAGTGGATGCGCGTGGCGCCGGCGGTCTCGCAGGCGGCGACCGTGGGGGCGATGGCCGGTCCCGCGAGGGCCTCGATGGGCGCGGTGCGGGAAGGATAGTCGACGTTGTGGACCACGTAGCCGGCCGCCCGCAGGGCCGCGGCCATCGGCGCCATCGAGCGGCTGGTGCGGCAGAGGCCGTGGAGCAGGATGACGTGCTCGGTGGCCGGGGCGGGCGGGGCGCTGGAGCTGGAAGCGATCATGTGGCCAAGCGGGCAGGTTGGAGCGACCATCTTCCCTGGATCCTTCGCTGTGCTCAGGATGACATCATCGGGGTGGGATTCTAGCAACGGGTCGTCCTGAGCGCAGCGAAGAATCCAGAAAACAGCAGGTACAAACCGGCTCAGGATGGCAACGGTCACGTTACATGGCCGCGGCAGCTGCGGTGGCCGCCAGCATCCGCTCGAGCTCGCGATGGTTGACCTTCCCGGTGCCGAGTTTGGGGATGCTGGTGACCAGCCGGACTTCGCGGGGAGCGCAAAGGTTGCTGAGGCCCTTGGTCCGGACGGCGGCGCGGATATCGGCGAGCTGGAGCCGGGATTCGTTCGTGACGGCGATGAGCTTCTCGCCCTTGTCGGCATCGGGCTGGGCAATGACCGCCACGGTGCAACGGAGCCCGAACTGGGGAAAGGCGCCGGCGAGCGCATCCTCGACCGCGGTGAGGCTGACCATCTCGCCGCTGACCTTGGCGAAACGTTTCATCCGGCCGCGAATGTGCAGGAAGCCGTCGGTGTCGACCGCCACGATGTCGCCGGTGTCGTACCACCCGCCGAGCGCCTGGAACTTCTCATTGGCGTCCGGGTTGAGGTAGCCCTGCATGACGTTCGGCCCGCGTACGAAGAGCCGGCCGCCATCGGCGACGCCCTCGACCGGCTCGAGCTTGTGTTCCAGCCCCGGCACGAGGCGGCCGGCGGAGCCAACGCAGGGCTCCATGCGGGTGTTGAGGCTGATGATCGGGCTGCACTCGGTCGCGCCGTACCCCTCGAGGATGCGCACGCCGAACCGGCGCGCCCAGGTGTCGAGCGTCGCGCTCTGCACCTTCTCGGCCCCGGCCATGAGGTAGCGCACCGAATTGAAATCGTAGGCGTGAGCCTTGCGCGCGTAGCCGTTGAGAAAGGTGTTCGTCCCGAGCAGGACGGTGCACGCCCGGTCGTAGACCAGCGTCGGCACGACGCGGTAGTGCAGGGGCGACGGGTAGAGAAACGTGTAGCAGCCGCGCACCAGCGGGAAGAGCGTGCCGCCCAGCAGCCCGAAGCTGTGGAAGAGCGGCAGCGCGTTGAAGAAGCGGTCATCGTCGGTGACGTCGATCACCGCGATGGCCTGGCGGATGTTCGCGAGGAGGTTGCGGTGCGAGAGCGCCACGCCTTTGGGCGCACCTTCCGACCCGCTGGTGAAGAGGATGACGGCGGTGTCCTCCGGCGCGAGCGGCAGGTCCCGCAGGCGGGCGCCACACGCCAGGGTGTGCCGCGCCAGCGCGGCCAGCTGCGCAAGGCGGCCGAGCGCCGGCGCCACGTCCTCGAGGTGGATGAGCTCGATGCCGGCGGCGACCAGCGGCGCCGGGTCGAGGCGGGCCTTCGCGAGGAACTCGCGCGACGTGATGATGTGTTTCAGCCCGGCGAGCTGGGCGCATTGGCGCATGACCGGGATGCCGGTGGAGAAATTGAGCATCGCCGGCACCTTGCCCGCCGCCCAGAGGCTGAGCAGCGTCACCGGCTGCGCCTTGACGTTGGGCAGCAGCACGCCGACGCGTTCGCCGGCGGCCGGGCCCAGGCGCCGGCGCCACGCCAGGGCGAGGACATCGGCGCCGACCATCAGCCGGCGATAGGTCATTTCCTTGAAGCTGATGTCCTCGAGCGCGGGCCGGCCGGGGATGTGGGCCGCGGTCTCGGCGATGGCGCCGGGCACGTGACCGGGGCCGAAGGCCATCTCGGTCTCGAACTGCTGCAACGTCATCCGGTCACGCACCCAGGTGGCGAGCTTCTGGCGCGCCGCGACGGGTGGGACATCCGCGAGCACCGGCGCGGACAGCGCCGGGCTGAAATGCGCCGACACGCGCGGAAACCAGCGCCGCCAGCCCTTGTGCCGGACGAACCGGCCGCGGTTCGCGCCGCGCAGGTAGCAGGTGATGACCTTGGCGCCGGTCTTGCGGACCAGGAAGCCGGTGCCGTCGTAGATCTTCATCAGGCTGCCGGTGAGCGTGATTCGCCCCTCGGCGAAGAGCACCAGCCGGCCGCCCTGTTCCAGATAGTCCGACATCTCGCGCACGGCGTAAGGCGAGGTGTTGTCCACCGGGAACGTGCGCCGGTTGATCATCAGGAGGCGATGGACCCAGCTCGTCTGCGCGGTGGTGCTCGAGGTGACGAATTTCCAGTCCGCGTCCAGCACGGCGCCGAGGAAGATCCAATCGAGCCACGACACGTGGTTGGGCACGAGCAGCACGGGGCCCGGCGTGGCGAGCGACGCCGTGCCATACGCCCGGAACCGGAAGCAGACCCGCGCGACAAGGTGGAGCAGGAGTCTCATGACGCAGGCGATGTGGCCTTGGGTTTTCTGGTGGGAGCGGGGGAAGTGGTCGTTCATCGTGGGGCGGCCGGCCGGGCGGCGAACCGCAGCCAGGCCACCAACCCGGCGACGCCGAGCGCGAGGCCGAGGAACACGGCGCTGGAGCTCAGGCCGGCCCGGACGGCGACGAACACGTAGGCGCCCGCCGTCAGCATGCCGAGGTTGTCGCCGAGGTTCTGCACGGCGATGGTCTTGCCGAGCTTTGTCGGGTCGGACTCCGCCTGCAGGGCGGCATTGAGAGGGATGAGGAAAAGGCCGGCCACGACGCCGGTGGCGACGAGAAGCACGACGACCGGCACGACGAGATGAAGCGGACCGAGCGTCACGACCGGCGTGCGCCAGAACGCGAGCGAGTTCACCGTGAACAGCAGAGCCAGCATGCCGGCGAGGGCAAAACCATAGGCCTGGGTGCGGCGCAGGTCGCCCACGGCATGGAGTTGGCCGGCGAGCACGCTGCCCGCCATGACGCCCACGCTGAGCCAGAGTCCCAGCAGCGCGATCCGGGTGTTGTCCGGCAGGTGCAGGACCTCGAGACCCCACGGCTGGAAGTTGATCTTCATCGCCGCGCCGCAGACCCAGAACAGGGCCGTGCCGACGAGAATCCGGCAGAGGCGCCGCGTCGTCAGGAGGTCGCGCAGGTGGCTGGTGAAGGCGGCCACGCTCTCCGCGAGCCGCACGTCCGGCTTGTGCGGCGTCGGCGTCATGGCGAGGTTGAGGACCAGGGCGGCGCCGTAGAGGCCAAGGAGGACCGCGAACGACACGAGGACGCGATCCTTGAACACGTCGGCCAGCACCGAGCCGGCGATGCCGCCGCCGAGGATGGCGACGAGCGTCAGCAGCTCGACGGTGCCGTTGGCCTTCACCAGGCGCTCGCGCGGGAGGATCTCGGGCAGGATGCCGTACTTGGCCGGGCCGTAGAAGCACGCGCCGACGCCAACCACGAGGTAGCCGACGCCCTGCCACGCGGGACCGAACCACACGCTCAGCGCGCACAGCGCCGTGCCGCCGACCTTCAGCGCGTTGCCGCCGCTGAGCCACGCGGTCTTGGCGTAGCGGTCATTGAGGTAGCCCGCCAGCGGCGCGAGCAGCACGTAGGGGACGAACAGCAGGCTCGTGTAGATCGTGTTGTAGGTGCGCAGCTGCGTCGCGCTGATCGTGCCCGCCAGCTGCAGGTAGGTCAGCTGGCCGACGATGACGGCCAGGATGGCGTTGTCGCCAAGCGCGCCGAGGAACTGGCCGGCGAGCAGCAGCGGGTAGTTGCGACGGGGCGAGGGCGTGGCGGCAGGCATGGTGCGGGCGGTTCAGACGAGGTTGAGCTTGCTCATGAGCCAGACTTTCCAGCGCGGCAACGGCTTCGTGGCGCGCAGGTCGGCCAGCATCTTGAGCTGCGGGGCGGGGACATGAAACTCGGCCACGAGGCGGTCGGTGACATCGACACGGTCGCCGGGCGGCACGGCGGCAAGCGCGCGGCGATCCCATTGCGACACGAGGCGGTCGACGCCGGCGTCGCGCCGGAGCGCCGGCAGGCGGTCGCCGAGGGAGGCCAGGACATCGTCCACCGGGGCGGTGCTGAAAACCTGCATGTGCAACTGATGTTGACGCGCGGAGAGCCGGCTGGCGAGCGACTGCTGGCGGGCGGTGTCGCCGCGCGCCTGCGCGGCGCGGGCTTCCTGCATCAGGGCGACAAGCTTCGCGTGGTTGGCTTCGTCCCAGAAGGCGGCGAAGGCGACGGCGCGCGAGTCATAGGTGCCGACGCGCTCGGCGGCGTGGGCGGACCGGGTGGCGAGGGCGAGGAGGATCGCAACCAGGAATGCGAGCGCGACCGGGCGGGGGAGTGGGGAGGCAAGGTTCATGGCAGTGAAGGCTGGCTTCGGCGCCGGCCGGCCCGGCTCACGGCGAATCGTGGGGGTTTGCCGGCGGTCCCGATTCGTTCGCATCCGAATCGGTGGCGACGAGCACGGTGAGCAGGAGCAGGATGAAGGCGGCGAGAACCATGGCGCCAAGGGTACCGGAAGAAGCGGCCCGCCCGTTAATCGATAAAACCGCGCCGGCCCATTGAGCAGGGTGATGGCCGGGGGGCGCGTCGCCGGCGCCGCCGGTCAGCCGGGAGCCGCGCATCCTCAGTGGGCGGCGAGGAACAGGGCCTTTTCGAGGGCCGCGAAGAAATCCTGGTAGGGCCCGGGCTCCTCGATCGCGACCGCGGCGGCCGTGGGCTTGGGTTTGCTCTGCGCGTTGGCCCGCACCATGAACTGCGCGCGGCCTTGCGGCTGCACCGTCACGGTCATGCGCACCTCGTAGCCGGCGAGCTTGGTGCCGGTGACGGTGCCGAGCGCCGCATCGGCCTTGTCGATGACGAAGCCGAGGTCCTGCATCGTGCCGATGACGACCCGGAGGAACTGCTCCCGATCGCTGCCGGGCAGCAGGCGCGACTGGTAGCTGCGCAGCTCGACCTGGCTGCCGGTGTCAAACACGGCCAGGCCGGGAGCGGTGGCGCACCCGGGCAGGAGCGCGACGACCAGGGCGACCGCCGGCCCGGCGAGGGACGGGCATTTCATGATTTTCCCTCCTCCAGGAATACGCTGAGCGAAAGTCGCTTGAAGAACTCCTCAAAAAACCGCGGGTCATTGAGCGCCTCGAGGGTCTTGGCCGTCGTGAGCTGTTCGTCCAGGTAGACGACCCGCTGGGCGGTGACCCGGACCAGGCACGCCGGCGTGGGGCCGGTGGGGTCCGGGTGCGTGACGAGGGAAAGCCGCACGACCTGCGGTTCCTTGACCCCGTGGATGGCGCCGTAGGCGGCAAAGGGGGCCAGGTAAGGGATGGCGGCGGACCAGGCGAGTCGCGAGAGGACTTCGTCGGAATGCAGCGGGCGCCGCGAGGTGAGTTTCCTTGAGCCGGTGATCACGCCGAGGCGGCTTTCGCTGCCCTCGAGCGTGAAGCCGAGGTCCTGCAGCACTCCCACGCCGGCGGACAACAGGCGGGCCTCCGAGACCCCCTCGTACCGGTGCGTCTGGAGTTCGCGATGTTCGGCCGTGTCGGGCGGGAGCTTCAGCGCCCCGGCGGGAATGCCGGCGCAGCCGGCGAGCCACACCGTGAAGGCGAGCCCCAGCGGCAGCCGGCGATGAAGTGACGCACGCAAGCGAGCAGGCCGCGGTCAGAATTGCGAGGCGTGGTAGGCGAAGTCGCGGACCCGCTTCTGCTCGTCGAAGCGGATGATCACCGTCAGGGTCCGCTGCGTGCGCGACACCGCGCCGGCGGACTGGGCGACGCCGCCGGAGGCGCCGCCGAGCAGCGAGCCGCCGCGGCCGAGCACCAGCGGGCTGAAGCTGGCGCCGCTGGATGAGTGCACGATCTCCGTGGCGATGCGATCGTAGGTCCAGACTTCGCGCCGCTCCTCATCGGTTGTGACGATATTGGGTGCGCCCAGGGTCGCGATCACCTCGGCGCCGCTCATGCCGAGGTGGATTTCCTTTTGCACCGTGCCGACGGTAAGGCGGTCGACGGTGTCGCCGCGCACCGCCTCGCGATGCTGGGGCGCGGTCATGCAGCCGCCGAGCGCAAGGGCGGCGGCCGCGATGCCGGGGGTGAGGCGGGAGGAACGGAGGAGTGTTTTCATGGGGATCGTCCGTCGGGGCGGGGGAGGGCGGAGGGAGGGCAGCTTACCGCAACCCCGCGCCGGCCGGTTAATCGATAATGCCAATGGGACCCATTGAGCGGAGTGATGGCTGGGCCCGGCGGGCCGGCCGGATCCCCGGAACGGCATTGCCTCCCCCTTGCGGCCCGGCTGTGATCGGGTGATGAACGTCCATCACCTGGAACTGTTCTATTATGTGGCGCGGCACGGCGGCATCAGCCGCGCGGTGCGCAACATGCCCTACGGCATCCAACAGCCGGCGGTGAGCAGCCAGATCCGCCTGCTCGAGCAGGACCTCGGGGTGAAGCTGTTCGAGCGGAGCCCGTTCAAGCTGACCCCGGCGGGGGTGGAGCTGGACAACTTTGTCCGGCCGTTCTTCGAGAACCTGAATGCGATGGCACTGCGCCTGCGCGCGCAAGGGGTCGAGCAGCTGCGCATCGGCGCCTCGGAACTGGTGCTGCGCGACCACCTGCCGGCGGTCATCCAGCGGATGAAGCAGGACCACCCGGAACTGCGGCTCGCGCTGCGCTCGGGCTTCCAGCCGGAACTGGAGTCATGGCTGCACGCGCGGGAAATCGACCTGGCGATCGTCCCGCTGCGCGGACGGGTGCCGCCGGGGGTCCGTTGCCTGCGCCTGCTGCGCCTGCCGCTGGTGCTGCTCGTGAACAAGCAGGCGAAGACCAAATCCGCGGCCGAGGTGCTGGCGCAGAAGCGCCCGGTCGAGCCCCTGGTCTGCCTGCCGCCGACCGAGATCATCTGCCAGGCGTTCCAGGCCGGCCTGCGCAAGCGCGGCATCACCTGGCCGCTGGCGGTGGAAGCGAGCTCGATGGAGCTGGTCACGCAATTCGTGGCCAATGGCGACGGGGTGGGCGTGAACCTCGGCATCCCCTCCGTGGTGCGGCACCGCCAGGTGCGGGTGTTGCCGCTCACGGGATTTGGCGAGGTGGAACTCGCGGCCCTGTGGCACGGCGAGCCATCGCCCCTGCTCCGCGCGGTGCTGGCGGAAATGCAGGGCTACGTCGCCCAGCAATGGCCGGAATGGGCCACCGGGGACAAGTTGCCCGGGTGAGGCGGGCCGCGGGGGCGTGACCCCACCATCGGTCCGGCGGGAAATTCCAGGCGGGGTGCGGAGACCCACCCTGCGGACTTGCCTCGAAGGCGCGTTGTGCAGAATGCCCGCATGCCCACGCGCCTGCCCCTCGCCCTTGCCGTGGTCGCCGGCATGATGAACCTCCCCGCCCGCGCCGCGATGAAGCCCGAAAACCTGCAGCTTTTCCTCCTCATCGGCCAGTCGAACATGGCCGGCCGCGGGCACGTGGGCCCCGACGACAAGGTGCCGCACCCGCGCGTGTTCATGCTCACGAAGGAACTCGCTTGGGTCCCGGCCGTGGACCCGATCCATTTCGACAAGCCGGAACGCATCGGCGCGGGCCTCGCGAAGACCTTCGGCGCCATCGTGGCCGAGGCCGAGCCCGGCGCGGTGATCGGCCTGGTCCCCGCCGCCTTCGGGGGCAGCGCGCTCGACGAGTGGGCCCCGGGCCAGCCGCACTACGTCAACGCCGTGGCCCGCGCGAGGGAGGCGATGAAACACGGGCGGCTCGCGGGCATCCTCTGGCACCAGGGCGAATCAGACAGCGCGCCGGACAAGGCCGCGACGTACGCGGATCGATTTGCGCAGATGATCGCGCGGCTGCGGGCCGACCTCGGCGCGGAAGATGTGCCTGTGATCGTCGGCGAAACCGGCCGGTTCCGGCCGGATGGCGCCGCGATCAATGCGGTGCTGGCCACGCTGCCGGCGCGAGTGCCGCGGTGCGCCTTCGTGTCGGCGGAGGGCCTCGGCGACATGGGTGATCACCTGCATTTCGACACGCCGGCGTTGCATGAATTCGGCCGGCGGTACGCGCAGGCGTGGCTGGAATTGGGCGGACGGTGAGGCGGGGTCGCGGCGCAGGCCGCGCAGGGGGGGCGAGCTAACCATGCAGGCCGGGCTTCGTGCCCGACGGGTCGGCGTCGGGGGTGAATCCCGGGCTGCAGAACCCGCGGCGGTGCAGCTCCCGGAGCTTGGAATTGCGCATCCAAGGCCGGGCCCGTAACGTACCAACGCTTGCGCGACGCCCGCGTCCGGACGGCGCGCGGACGGTCGCACCCGCACCCCGCCTTTGTCATGAAGATGCCCCGCAATTTCTCCCGCGCCGGAGTCCTCTGCCTGCTGGCCGGGGCCGGCTTCGCGCCCGCCGCGGAAACGACCCACCCCGCCCCGCCATCCGCGCCCGGCCAGGTGCTCTTCATGGGCACGGACCTGATGCTGCAGTACGAGAAAAAGCTTTATCGCGTGGAGGACGTCGAGGGCAGCGCGTTCCGGATCAAGGTCGACGGAAAGGACGTGTATGTGCCGACCCAGCGGCGTGCGATCGGACTCCACGTCGACGCGGACCTCAAGCTCGCCGGCCTGTCCGTGCAGCTGGACGAGCTGCATGCCGCCGAGGGCTACACCTACGGCAACAATCCGCTGCGGAAGCTGGAGGAGGCCAACCGGAACCAGATGGTGACGTCGGACCGGCAGGACTATGCCGTTGCGGGCATCGACCACTCGGAAGCCAACCTTGTCGCGGTGAAGGAAATGGCCGCGCATGGCGGGTTTGGCACCCCCGAGCGGACCGAACGGGAGATCGCCACCGCCGAGGCGCAGGTGCGGGACAGCTACCATTATTCGGATTACTCGACCATCGCCGCGGGTTCCGATTCGAGCAGCATCGGCGCGGGCGCGCAGCGGATGGCGGAGGCCAAGGGCCAGTTCGATGCGATGGAGGTGTCGTTCAAGATCTCGTCGCCGGTCGAACTCAAGCAGCCGTACATGGTCATCCTGTACCGGTTTCACGATCCTGCCGCCAAGCCGGGCGTGAACGGGCTCGCCATCCATGCGCAGGCGCTCGAGCCGATCGACAGCACGCCGCGTTACGTCCATGTGCTGCGCGGCGGGCTGCCGGTGGGGTTCAAGTACGTCGACAGCGAGGTCCACATCTACAACCGCGGCCGCGAAGTGGCGACCAACCTCTCGGGCAAACGCGTCAATCTCACGCGCGCCGAGGCGCAGCAATACCTGGTGATGAACCATGTCGGCGCGCACAAGGGCGCCACGCTGCCGCCGGCCGCCGTGGCGGGGACGCTGTCGCTTGCCCGGCGAGACAGCCTCACGCCGGCGCAGCTGACCCGGACGGTGTACGTGAAGGTCGACTCCGATGGCACGCTGCGCGGCGCTTTCAAGGACCGCGACTGCCAGTCGCCGGTCGAGGACGCGGGCCTGAACGCCGCGCTTGATGAAGTTTTCTTCGCGCCCGCGCTCGAGGCAGGCAAAGCCGTGGAAGGCGTCGCCCGGATGCGCCTGGCGGATCTGTGAGGCCGGCCTCGCGCGGCCAAGTCGGATTCTGCGCCGGGCCGGTGGCGGACGTTGCGGCGGAACCGACCGGGCGCTGGTGGAGGGCCGGTCTCCTGACCGGCCGAACGTGAGCGGTACGGTCGGCCGGGAGGCCGACCCTCCGACCCTCGCGGAACACGGGTTCCGCGCCGGCTCCACCTTCGAGCCTATCAGTGCTTCTTCGGCGTGAAGACGATCGCCTCGCCGAAGAGCGCCGGGTTGGCGAGGTTGTCGCGGATCAGTTTCTGCGCGGCGGCGGCGTCCTTCGTGTCCTCGGGCACGAGCTTCGTGCGGACGCCCTTGATGGTGAGCTGGTGCCCGTCAGCCGAGAGCGTCCAGGCATAGTAGGCGTATTTGCCGTGGAGATCGCCGGGCTGCAGGTCCTGGACGCTGACGAAGGCCGTGTCGGCGAAGTCGGAATGCGTCACGCGATAGAGGTCGCCCTCCATCGCGACGACGTAGGCGTGGTCGTCGAGCTGGCGGATGCTCAGTTGCTCGAGCTTCTGTTCGTCCTGGTCGATGGACACCCAGTCGCCGAGCAGGCGCGGGTCGACCTTTTGCGTCGGCTTCTCCGTCAGCGGGAAATCGTAGTTGCAAGCGGCGAGGCCGAGGAGGCCGGCGACGAACAAGGCGGAGGCAAGAACGCGCGTATTCATGAGAGAACGGTATTTGTCCGGAATGATAACACGGGTGAACAAGCCGGCCATGCCGATGGGGACGAGTTGACGGCTGGTCGGGGCGAGGAGGAGAGCCCAGGTCTGTGGAGGGTGGCCGGCGCGAGCTGGGAGAGGGAAGATGGGGGGCAGGACATGGCGCGCCAAATTCCGGGAAAAGGCAGCCTGGAATCACAGGACATTTCTTGGGTGCACTCGAAATTCACTCCAGGACACCGAGTCGGCGCGTCGTTCATGCGCAAGGGATGCGTAGTCAACGGGCCGCCGCCCGGCTAGGGTCGGGACGCAAGGAGACGAGTTCGTGAGGATGCCGTCGTTTAGACTGGTGGCAGCCGCCGTGGCGGCAACCGTGGTGAATTTCGGCCTCGCGTTTCTGGGCGCGGGCGGGCCGGCGCGCTTTTTCTCGCAGCCGGCGCTCACCGGGGTGGCGCTCGTCACCCTCGGGTTGATGGGGTTCGGGCTTTTCAGCGGCGTCACGTTCGGGCCGGGGGTGCGTGAAGACCGGCAAAACCGCTGGGTATTCGTGCCGTTCGTGGTCTTGGGCCTGCTAACCGCCTTTCTGCCGGCGTGGTCGGACCGTCACGACTTCTGGACCGTTCAAGGCAACGCCGTGCGTTGGGTCGGCCTCGGACTTTTCCTTGCGGGCGGCGCGTTGCGTATCCGGGCGACCTTTGCATTGGGCCGCCAGTTCAGTCCGCTGGTGACCGTCCAGGCGGAACACGCGCTCGTCACGGAAGGCCTGTACCGCGTCATCCGGCATCCCAGTTACGCCGGACTGCTGGTCAACATGCTGGGCTGGGGCCTGGCCTTCCGCTCCCTGGTCGGCGTCCTGCTGGCGGTGCTCGCGATTCCGCCGGTCCTGGCGCGCATCCGTGCCGAGGAGAGACTCCTGCAGGCACATTTCGGCCGGGCGTACGACGACTATCGTGCCCGCACGGCGCGGCTGATTCCGGGACTCTACTGACTCATCCCGAAGGACACGCCGCGCACGTGGAAGGAAGCGTGAGGCGGGAGACGGGGAACAGGGGACCAAGGACGGATGTGACCTGCCGAGACACTGGGGA
The DNA here is from genome assembly GCA_035545835.1 of Lacunisphaera sp. GTDB lineage: Bacteria > Verrucomicrobiota > Verrucomicrobiia > Opitutales > Opitutaceae > Lacunisphaera. The sequence continues at coordinate 53,031 of DASZXO010000082.1, read as the reverse complement.
GACGGAGAAAAGGCGGGGAGGCGAGGAACTGAGGGGAAAGACGAGGGAGCAGGCCGCAGCGAGAGATTGGTGCACCCGGCTTCCCGGTGGTTCCGACCAACCCAAAGGCAAGGCCGCGGCAAGCGCCGCGGCCTCGCAGTAGGATCCAGCGCGTTGATGTCAGCGCGCCATCCGCGATCAGGCTTTCTTGAGCTGGACGTCGTTGTCGCCCTCGGGAATCCGCATGCCGTAGAAGCTGCGATACACGAAGACGAGCGCGATGACAAAGAACACCGCGCCGATGGCGTGCTTGGCGGTGACGTTGGTCATCGTGACCGCGATCTCGACGGCGAGGAGGCCGAAGAGCGTGGTGAACTTGATGACCGGGTTCATCGCGACGGAGGAGGTGTCCTTGAACGGGTCGCCCACGGTGTCGCCCACGACGGTGGCGGCGTGCAGGTCGGTGCCCTTCTGGCGGAGCTCGACCTCGACGATCTTCTTGGCGTTGTCCCAGGCGCCGCCGGCGTTGGCCATGAAGATGGCCTGGAAGAGGCCGAAGAACGCGATGGCGATGAGGTAGCCGATGAAGAAGTAGGCGTTGAAGAACGGCAGCGCGAGCGCCATGCAGAACACGACGATGAAGATGTTCCACATGCCCTTCTGCGCGTAGACCGTGCAGATGCGGACGACCTCCTTGGAGTCCTTCTCGGAGGCGGTCTTGGCGTCGAGCTTCATGTGCTCCTTGATGTAGACGACCGCGCGGTAGGCGCCGGTGACGACCGCCTGCGTGCTGGCGCCGGTGAACCAGTAGATCACGCTGCCGCCCATGATCAGGCCGAGGATGATCTCGGGCTGCACGATGGAGAGCTTGGCGACGGCGCCGCCGAAGAGGTTCTCGAGGAGGATGATGATGCCGAACACCATGGTGGTGGCGCCGACGACCGCGGTGCCGATGAGCACGGGCTTGGCGGTGGCCTTGAAGGTGTTGCCCGCGCCGTCGCCCTTCTCCAGCTGGTGCTTGGCGCCCTCGAAGTCGGGCTTGAAGCCGAAGTCCTTCTCGATCTCGGCCGCGATGCCCTTCTTCCCCTCGATCTGCGAGAGCTCGTAGACGGACTGGGCGTTGTCGGTGACCGGCCCGAAGGAGTCGACCGCGATCGTGACCGGCCCCATGCCGAGGAAGCCGAACGCCACGAGGCCGAACGCGAAGATCGGCGCGGCGAACGCGAACTCGGCGGGCATCATCCCCTGGATGGCGGGGTGACCGGAGAAATGGTACGCGCCGAACATCAGCATCAGAATGACCAGCCCCGTCCAGAAGGCGGAAAAGTTGCCCGCCACGAGGCCGGACAGGATGTTCAGCGAAGCGCCGCCCTGCTTGGAGGACGTGACGACCTCGGCGACGTGGCGGCTCTCGGTCGAGGTGAAGATCTTGGTGAACTCGGGGATCAGCGCCCCGGCGATGGTGCCGAGCGAGATGATCGTCGAGAGCACCCACCAGAGGTCGGCGTGATCCGGCAGCTTGGCGAGCAGCAGGTAGCTGGCGGCGTAGGTGACGAGGATGGAGACGATCGAGGTGATCCACACCAGATTCGTCAGCGGGTGCTCGAGGTTGAAGTCCTTCGCGCTGCCCCAGATCGAGCGGGCGACCGCGTCGTTGATCCAGTAGCTCAGCAGCGAGGTGAGGACCATCAGGATGCGCATGGCGAAGAGCCAGATGATCAGCGTCGCGCCGAGCGCTGGGTTGGCGGCGAGCGAGAGCGCGAGGAAGGCGATGAGCGCGACGCCGGTGACGCCGTAGGTCTCGAAGCCGTCGGCGGTCGGCCCGACGGAGTCGCCGGCATTGTCGCCGGTGCAGTCGGCGATCACGCCGGGGTTGCGGGGGTCGTCCTCGGGCAGGTTGAAGACGATCTTCATCAGGTCGGCGCCGATATCGGCGATCTTGGTGAAGATGCCGCCGCAGATGCGGAGCGCCGAGGCGCCGAGGGACTCGCCGATGGCGAAGCCGATGAAGCACGGCCCGGCGAGCTCGCTCGGGAGGAACGCGAGGATGCAGATCATGAAGAACAGCTCGATCGCGACGAGGAGCAGGCCGACGCTCATGCCCGACTTGAGCGGGATGAGCAGCGTGGCGAGCGGGTTGCCCCTGAGGGCGGAGAAGGCGGCGCGGCTGTTGGCGACGGTGTTGATGCGGATGCCGAACCAGGCGACGCCGTAGCTGCCGAGGATGCCGAGAATGGACGCGAGCAGGATGACGACGACGTGGCCGGCGGAATTGCCCGAAAGCACGCCGAAGTAGTAGATCATGCTCGCGGCGATGAGCACCCAGAGCGCGGCGAGGAACTTGCCCTGCTGGAAGAGGTACGTCTTGCAGGTTTCCCAGATGATCTGGGAGACGTTGCCCATCGAGGCATGGACGGGGAGGTTGCGGGTCTGGACGAACTGCATCCAGCCGTACACGACGGCCAGCGCGCAGACCGCGAGGCCGATCATCAGCACCGCGTGGCCGCTGAGCGAACCGTGGAAGAAACTGACCTGCGTGAGGTCGGGGATCTTGATGTCGGATTCGCTGGCGCGGAGGGTGGGGGAAACGGACGCAGCCAATACAGCGGCGGCGCCCAACTGCCAATTTTTGGGGAGGGTCATAGGGAAAGGGGGCGAGGGGTCTGAGGTGTTTGTGGGGTCGGGCGTCGGGCGGCGAGCTGTTTTTTATCGGTCCGAGTAGGGAAAAATCCGGAATCCCGCACGGAGGCGCGGCATGCGGAGCGCCGGAAATCCAGACGCAGCGTTCAACGTCCAACGCTCAACATCCAACGTCCAATGGACAGCACGCGACGCGGCGGGGAGCTGGGGCGGCGACCTCCTGGTCGCCGTCCGAACGCGACGGGGACGTCGCGTCCCCATCATGTTGCGGGCATGTGCGCATCTGCGGCCCGCCAGAATGTTGGAGGTTGAACGTTGGACGTTGGACGTTGAACGTTGCGCTCGAATCCGCGTCCTCGCGCTTTCTCCCAACCCTCTCCCCCCGATGTTTTCGCTCAAAAACAAGCTCACTCTCGTCACCGGCGCCGGCTCGGGCATTGGCGCCTCGATCGCCGAAACCTTCGCCAAGGCGGGAGCCGAGGTCGTGGCGACCGACCGGGACGAAAAGGGCGGCGCGGCGACCGTGGCCCGCATCAACGAGGCGGGCGGGAAGGCGCGTTTTCTCCGGCTCGACATCACCAACGAGACCGAGATCGCCGCCGTGGCGGCGGCGGTGAAGGCGCCGCTCGACGTGCTCGTGAACAACGCGGGCATCGGCTGTGTCGGCACCATTTTGCAGACCTCGCCCGCGGACCTCGATCGGCTGATCAACGTCAACATCCGCGGCACCTATCTCGTCACGCGCACCTTTCTCCCGGCGATGCTCGAGCGCGGCCGCGGGAGCGTCGTCAACCTCGGCTCGATCGCGGGGGTCGTCGCGCTGCGCGACCGCTTCGCCTACACGACGGTGAAGTTCGCCGTGGTGGGCATGACGAAGGCGCTCGCGCTCGACCACTCGAAGACCGGCGTGCGCTTCAACGCGATCTGCCCCTGCCGCGTCGAGACCCCCTGGGTGGCGCAGCGTCTTGCGGAGTATCCCGATCCGGTGGCCGCGCGCCGCGACATGGAAGGCACCCAGCTGGCCGGCCGCATGGCCCAGCCGCAGGAGGTCGCCGCCGCCGCGCTCTATCTCGCGAGCGACGAGGCCGTGATGGTCACCGGCAGCACGCTGATGATCGACAGTGGCTGGAGCGCGGGGAAGTAAGGAAGAGGGAGGAAGAAGAGTTGAGAAATCGATCCGGTTTCGCGCAGAGACGCAGAGATCGACCACAGAAGGAAAACGGTTCTGCGGCTGACCTTTGTGCCTCCGCGCCTCTGTGCGAGACCGGATCGAGGCCTGCCTTTCTTAATTCTTCCTTCCTCCTTCTTAATTTATTTTCAGTACACGTCCCGCGCATAGCGCTTGGTTTCCCGCAGTCGCTGCACGTAGGCCTCGGCCTCCGCCTGGGTTTTGGCTCCGGCCTTGACGATCACGTCGCGCAATGCGGCCTCCACGTCCTTCGCCATCCGGCTCGCGTCCCCGCAGACGTAGAAGTGGGCCCCCGCTTCCAGCCAGGCATGGAGCTCGTCCGCCTGCTCGAGCATGCGCTGCTGCACGTAGATTTTTTCCGATTGGTCCCGGGAGAAGGCGGTATCGAGCCGGGTCAACAGTCCGTCGCGCTGCCAGGCGGCCAGCTCGTCGCGGTAGAGGAAATCGGTCGCGGCGCGCTGGTCGCCGAAGAACAGCCAGTTTCGTCCCCGGGCCGAGCTGGCTGCCCGATGCTGGAGAAACGCGCGGAACGGCGCGATCCCCGTGCCCGGTCCAACCATGATCATGGGCGTCGCGCCATCCGCCGGCGGACGAAACGCCGGGTTGCGATGCACGAACACACCGACGATGGACTGGCCCGGCTGGGCACGCTCGGTGAGGAACGTGGAGCAGACGCCCTGCCGCGGCCGTCCGTCCTTTTCGTAGCGGACGGCCCCGACGGTCAGGTGGACGCGATCCGCCTGGGCGAACGGCGCCGAGGCGATGGAGTAAAGGCGGGGCTGCAGGCGGCGCAACCGGCGGACAAAATCGGCGGGGGCCGGCCTGGCGCCGGCGGCGAGGACGGCGTCGATGACATGGAACGCCGCCGCGGACGGTGAAGCGGCGGGAGCGCCAGCGGATACGGCGGCGGGATTCAGCGCGGCGACGAGCTCGGGCGTGGGCCGGCCGAGATCGTAGCATTCCGTGAGCGCGCGCCGGAGCGGGAGCGTGCCGCCGTCGGGCGCGGGCACGGCTTCCTCTCCGTCGCAGTCGAGCGCGGCGAGCAATTCGGCGACCTGTTGCGGGCAATTCTGCGGCATCACGCCCAGGGCGTCACCGGCTTCGTAGACCAGGCCGGAACCTTCGAGGGAAAATTCCACATGATGAACCTGTTTGCTCGAGCCGGCGCCGTTGAGATTCCGCGAGACGAGGAGCGTGGCGGGAAAGGGACGAGAGCGTCCGTAACCAACCGGCTCCGCGGGCGACGACTCCGGCGTGATCGCTAGGATCGGAACCGCGGCAGGCAGCGGTGCGGACGCGGAGTCGGGCGCCGCTGAAGCGAGGGCGGCGAGGGCGGCATCGAGCCAGCGGGTAAAGGGCGCTTCGTAGTCCAGATCGCAATCGACCCGCGGGCTGACGCGGCGCGCTCCGAGCTTTTCCAGGCGGGCATCGAAGTCCTGTGCGCACCGGCAGAACTGGACGTAGTTCGTGTCGCCCAGCCCGCAGACGCTGTAGCGCAGCGCTTTCAATGCGGGCGCATCCGAAGCCGCGAGCGCGGCGTGAAGCGCCTTCGCATTGTCGGGTGGTTCGCCCTCGCCGAACGTCGACGTGATCAGCAGGAGATTCTTTTCCTGCCCGAGACGGGCGGTGGTGTAGCTGGCGGCGTCGATGACGGCCGCGGCGAATCCACGCTGTCCCGCCGCCTTGGCGGCGCGCTTGGCGAGTCCCTCGGCGGTCCCGGTCTGGGAGCCGAACAGGATCGTCAACGGCATGAGCGCGGCCGGGGTGGCCGCCGGGGCCGGCGCGGACGGCGCTGGGGCGCGGGCGCAGAGGCCGGCGAGATAGCCGTTGAGCCAGGCGCGCTGTTCGGGGGTGAACGGCGCGGACTCGGGAATGACGGGAACGAGGGCAGGCATGGGAAAATGAAATCAGGAGGAGAACATTTCCTGGATTTGTCCGACCGTGTGGCGTCGCGTCCACGCCACGAAGGATTCACCGGCGGTCTTTCGCTGCTCGTAACCGGCGAGCAGGGTTTCCACCAAGGCCGGCACCTCGACCGCCCGCACGCCGCGGAAAATTTCACGGGCGATGCCCTGTTCGTCGCCCATGCCGCCGCCGAGGACGACATGATAGGCCTCGCCGCCATCGGCGAGCTTCGCGCCGACGAGACCGATGTCGCCGCAGTAGTGCTGGGCGCAGGAATGGGGGCAGCCGGTGAAGTGGATGTTGACCGGATGGCTCAGGGCGGAGCGGCGCTGCGCGAGGGCGCGGGCCAGCGCCACGGCATGCCCCTTGGTATCGCAGGAGGAGTATTTGCAGCCGAAGCTGCCGGTGCAGGCGACGATGCCGCCGGTGGCGTTGGATGGCTCGACCGCGAAACCCTGCCGCAGCGCGCTGCGTTTCACGGTTTCCACGAAGGCGTCGGGAAGGTGCGGAATGATGACATTCTGCCAGACGGTGAGCCGCAGCTCGCCGCGGCCGTAGTTGGCCGCGAGATCGGCGAGCTGCCGCATCTGTTTCACCGTCAGCCGGCCGACCGGCACGCCGAGCCCGAGGGCGGTGAGCCCGCGCTGGCTCTGCTTATAGGCGCCGACCCAGCCGTGCTTGAGATACGGGCGCCGCGGCTCGCAGCCGGCGAGCGGCCGCCGGCGGAGTCCGAAGGCCAGGCGGCGGGCGGTCTCTTCGAGAAATTTTTCCACGCCCCATTTTTCGAGGAGATATTTCAGGCGGGCCTTCTTTCGATTCGTGCGGTCGCCGTGCTCGTTGAAGACCCGGATCATGGCGGCGGCGACGGCGACGATCTCGCCGGGCTTGACCAGCAATCCGGCGTCGCGGGCGAAATCGCCGTGGCCGCTGATGCCGCCGAGCTGCACGCGAAAGTAGATGCCGGGCTCGACCCGTTCCCCGGGAGCGGCGGCGGCGTCCGCCTGGGCCGCGAGGGATTTTTCGGTGACAAGGCAGGCCTGGAAGGCGAGGTCGTTGGTGTCGGCGGCGGCCGAGAGCGAGCCGCCGCTGTCGAAGGCGATGTTGAACTTGCGCGGCAGGCCGTAGAGATCGCGGTGATTGAGGATGTAGTGGTGCAGGCCCTTGGCGTAGGGCCGCACGTCGATCAGTTCATCGGGATCGAAGCCGCTGTTCGGCGAAGCGGTGAGATTGCGGACGTTGTCGGCGCCGGCGCCGCGCGAGGTGAGGCCGAGGTCCTGCAGGCGCATGAGCACGTGCACGATGTCGCGCGGCCGGAATTCGCGGAGCTGCAGGTTGGCGCGCGTCGTGATGTGGGCGTAGCCCCCGCCGAACTCGGCGGCGAGGTCCGCCAGACCGCGGAGCTGGAGCGAGGTGATCTCCCCGGCGGGCAGCCGCAGGCGCAGCATGAAGCTGTCCTGGGCGGGCGCGACGTGGAAGAGCCCGTGGAATTTGAAGCGAAACGTGTCGGCTTCGTCCGGGAATTTGTCCGCATCCGCGTGCGCCACCAACCGATCCCAGATGTCGAGCGGATTGAGATCGTATTTCCAGCGCTCGGGCTTGCACAGCTCGCTGAGGGGCGTGCCGAAAACCGTCTCCTCCCCCGGCGGCGCGGCGAGATTGCGGTCAGCGGGACTGGCGGGAGCCGCGGAAATCTGTCCGTCCGCCGTCTGTCCCACGAAGGGAGGCTGCCCCGCCAGCGCGGCGAGGAAGCCTTCCAGATACTGCTTTTGTTCCGGCGTGAAGCCGGGATCCGAAGCGGTGGGTGTGGGAGACGTGGACATGAAAGAAGGACGGAAGTCGGATGGGTCACGCGAAGGCGCGAAGGATGCGAAGATCAAACCTGAGACAGATCGGAAATCGCTCTCCTTCCGCTCTTCGCGACTTCGCGTGACGATGGATCGAGGGCCGCCGGATCAGGCGCGGGCCGGAGTGGCGGCGGGAGGAACGACGGCGGTGGTCGCAGCGGGAACCTCTTTGCCGGTGGGATACGTCCAGTAGAGGAGCAGGCCCGTGAACAGGAGGCCGCCGACGAAATTGCCGAGCGTGACGGGCAGCTGATTCCACAGCCACCAGTCGGCCACGCTGACCTTCGCCCCCATCATCATGCCGGTCGGGATGACGAACATGTTGACGACGGAGTGCTCGAAGCCCTGGGCGAAGAACGTGAGCACAGGCAGCCACATCGCCGCGATTTTTCCCATCGTGGATTGCGACGTCATGGCCATGACCACGCCGAGGCAGACCATCCAATTGCAGAGGATCGCCTTGACGAAGACCGTGACCAGGCCGGCCGTGCCGTGGGCGGCGTAGGCGTTGGTCTTCGCTTCCGCGAGCGCCACGAGCTTGGCGGCCACCCCGGCGGGCGCCTCGGTGCCCATGCTGGTCAGCGCGATGTACAGCAGGATGCCGTAGGCGACGCTGCCGAGGAGATTGCCGACAAAAACCCAGCCGAGATTGGCGGCGACCTGGCCGGGCGAGCGCTGGCCCGTGAGCCCGGCGAGCGGCACCAGCGCGAAGCTGCCGGTGACGAGCTCGAGGCCCAGCAGCACGATCATCACGAAGCCCACGGGAAAGACGAGGGCGCCGACCAGCGGCACGTTCGTCTGCAGGGTGGCGGTGAGGGCGAGGCTGGTCGCGAAGCCGAGCAGGGCGCCGGAGAGAAAGCCCCGGATGAGAAGGTCCTTGGTCGAGAGCCCCGCCTTGGCGTTGCCCGTGGAGATCATGTTTCTGACGACGTCGATCGGTTTGATATAGTCCATGGTGAGAAATTTTCTGCGGAGATTTTAGCGCGAGCCGTACCAGCTCCGGCGCCGCCGCCGTGAAGGCGGGCGCAATGTTTTAATCGCGGTGATGCGGCCGGTTCATGCCCGGCGCCGCGCTCAGAAGGAGAACTCGGTCTGCAGCCACAGCCGGTCCGTGTCGAAGTACGGCGGCTTGCCGTCGTAGTGCGCGGCCTTGGCCAGCACGGTCCAGAAGCGCCCGAGCTTGTGGGAAATCTGCGCGTCCCATTCGCGGCCGTAGTCGAAGCTGCCGTTGTCGGAACGAAAATCGTGATAGACGAGGCGCGTGGGAAATGTGCCCGCGGCGCCAAAACCGATCGACGCAAACGTGTCGCGGAGGCCGCGGGCCGGCGTGGCGAGAAACAGATCGGCCCAGCCGTCGAAGGCGTGCAGCGTGGCAAGCGGCGTGGCGAAACCCTTGCCGCCGCCGTCGCTGCCCAGCACTTCGCAGCCCAGCCCGAAATCCCAGGCGGCGACCGCGACGCCGATTTCGGCGTCTCCATAGTCGGCGGAGTACCGCACGGGATTGTTGCCGGCGTCATGCTGCGTGGCGTACTCGGCGCGATAGGTGAGCTTCACGTCCCGGCTCACGGGCGCGGCGCCGACGAAGCTGGCTCCATAGGTCGCCGAGGAGTTCGCGGCGGAATTGCGGAAGTCGAGCAGGTAGGCGTAGGCCGTCAGCTTGCCGGCGGACCAACCGCCGTAGCTGAGATTGAGCAGGTGCGAGCGCGATTTGAAATCGGGCTGGCCGGGCTTGTCGCCGTAGACCCGGCTGACGCGCCAGACGTAGCCGTAGAAAAGGGAAACGTCTTTGCCGGGTTTGGCGGAGAGCGTGGCCGCGTCGAAGGTCTGCATGTTCTGGCGCCAGCCGGAATCCCCGACGAAGCGCGCGTTATCGAGCACGAGTCGCTGGCGTCCGCCCTTGAGCGTCGCGTCGAGGGCGGTGTAGCTCAGCCACGCCTGGTTGACGTCCGTGACCGGCGGATCGGCGATGACGGTGCGCCCGGCCCCGCCCGGATTCGTGCCGGCGGCATTGTAGTTTTCCGACGGCCCCAGGATGGCGGTGTTCTCGCCCTCGATCATCGCCTGCCAGCCGTCGAACGGAGCGCTGGTGAAGCCGAGCCGGGTGCGCAGCGTGAAGGCGTTGGAGTCGCGGAGATTGTCCTGGTCGGCATATTCCCAGCGGAGCCGGCTCTGGATGCTGAGCTTCCCACCGGCAAAGGGTGCGGGAGCAATCGGGGAGTCGGCGGCGACGGCGCGCGCCGCCGCGGTGAAGACGAGCAAGGCGGAAGCCGCGAGAAATGCGGCTCCGCGGCGAAGAGCGGAGGCGCGGAGATCGAGTTCGGGTGGGCGATGGTGCATGGTGAAAAATGGGCAAGGGAAACCCCGGCGGCGCGGATGAGCGCCGAAATACAGGACGGAGCGTGGCCGGCTTCAGCCGGTCAGGGCGACTGACGCGGACGGCAGCGGAGCGGCCGGAGCGGAGGGCGGCACGTGGCCGCCGAGGGCGCGACGGTGGAGATCCTCGCGGAACAGGAGCGCAGGCAACGTGGCGGGCGGATGCTCGAGCAGACCGGCAGCGGCGAGATCGAGCTGCAGCGCGCGCGCGTGTTCGACCGAGGGCACATTGGCGTTGCCGCGGTGGAACACGTGAAAGTCAGGGACGATTTCCGTCCGCCCGTGGCCGCAGCTGAAGCGCCCCAGCAGCGCGGGAGCGATCACGCGGGTCGGCAGATTGAGATAGCGGGGACCGGAAAGCAGCGTGGCGAGCGGCTCGCGGTGCTCCGGCTCGTCGCACCAGGCGCAGGCCTCCGCGACGGCCGCGACGAGCGCCTCATGCTCGGGCGCGCGCTTTTCCGCGAAACGCCGCGTGACCATGAGGATTTTTTCGAGATGGCCTGGCGCCTGGGCGGCGCTCCAGAGGGGGCACCAGCCGGCCTCCTCGCGCACGGCCAGGGAATTCCAGGGCTCGCCGACACAATAGCCGTCGATCGTGCCGGCCGCGAGATTGCGGAACATCTGGGCAGGCGGGACGATGACGATGCGGACGTCGCGGTCGGGATGCGCGCCAAGCCCGGTCAGCCAGCGGCGCAGCAGCAGATAGTGGGAGGAGAATGGAAAGACCGCGCCGAACGTGAGCCGATTTTCGCCCTGCCGGGAACGGACGAGCGCGCGAAACGACGCGGCATCCTGCACGTCGGCGGGGCGCAGCCGCTGCGACAACGTGAGCGCGTTGCCATGGCGATTGAGGACCAGCGCGGTCAGCACCTCGCTGGGCGGGCAGCCGATCCCGAGGTGCGTGCCCCAGAGCATGGGCGCGGGCGCCTGGGCGGCGTCGAGCTCGCCGTAGATGATTTTCTCGCGGATCGTGGCCCAACCGGCTTCGCGGCTGAGCTGGACGGCAAGTCCGCGTCGCGCAAAGCAGCCGAGTTCCTGCGCGACGATCAGCGGCGCGGCATCCGTCAGCGGCACGAATCCCAGCCGCAGTGGACGCGGACGGGACGGGGCGGGAGCGGCGGCAGGCGGGGACGGGCGGCGGAGCGGTTCCATGGGCGCGATGAGGCCTGCGGAATAGCCGCCGGCGTGCCATGGCAGGGGTCTGGCGTAATTACTGCTGTTGAATCGATTCATCCCGGCGATGAGCCGGAGTCATCCATGAAGTCCATTCTCGACAGTCGGCAGCTGCTGGCCTTCGTCGCCCTGGCGCGGCGGGGCAGCTTCACATTCGCGGCCAAGGACTTGTTCCTGACGCAGTCGGCGATCAGCCATGCGATCAAGGCGCTGGAGGAGGACGTGGGCTCGCGCCTGGTCGACCGCACGGGCAAGCGCGTGCTGCTCACGCAGGCGGGGGAGCAGTTTCTCCGGCATGCGGAAAAAATCCTGCGCGAGATGGAGCTCGCGCGCGCCGGGCTCGACACGCTGACCAAGTGGGGCCACGGCCGCCTGCGGCTCGGCGCGAGCACCACGACGTGCCAGTACATTTTGCCGACGGTGTTGCGGGAGTTCAAACAGAGCTTCCCGAAGTGCGTGATCAAGATCGAGCCCGGCGATCATCTGCACCAGTGCGAGCTGCTCCGGGGAAACCACATCGACCTCGCGATCATGCTCGAACCGCCGGGCACGGCGGACCTGACGTTCATCCCGCTGTTCCAGGACGAGCTGCGCTTCACCGTCGCGCCGCTGCATCCCTGGGCGCGCGCGACGCGGCTCACCCGCGAGGCGATCAGCGAGGAGACCCTCGTGCTCTACAACAAGACGAGCTACACCTTCCGCCTCGTGAGCGATTACTTCCGCGAGGAGAAGATCATTCTCAGCAACGTCATCGAGCTGGGCAGCATGGAGGCGATCAAGGAGCTGGTGAAAGTCGGCCTCGGTGCTGGCGTGCTCGCTCCGTGGGTCGTGCGCGCCGAACTCGAAAACGGCTCGCTGGTTTCGCTGCCGCTGGGCAATCGGAAGCTGCGCCGAAAGTGGGGCGTGGCGCATCTCAAGGGCCGACGGCTCGCGCTGGCCGAGGAGACTTTCGTGGGCCTGTGCCAGAACGTGACCGAAACGCTGCTGCCGGAACCCGCTGTGGCCTCGGCTTAGAAAATCAGGAGACGAGAGACAGAGGTCGGGCGACCGGGGAAGTCAGCCGTGAGTTCGGGTTGAAGAAGAGGCCGGCTCTTCGGCGGTTTGCTTCCTCCTGTCGTCTGTCTCCTGGCTCCCGTCTCCTGATTTTAATGCCCGGGGCGGGACTCGAACCCGCACTTCCTTACGGAAAGGGGATTTTAAGTCCCCAGCGTCTACCATTCCGCCACCCGGGCGCAGTGATGTCGGCGACTTTCAGAGGCCCGACCGCAAGGGTCAATGTTGCGGAAAATCTCGCACGGAAGCACAGAAACACGGAGACGGATCGGAAACGATCCGACCTTTGTGTTTCTGCGTCTCCGTGCGAGACCATGCCTTGAATTGAACCTTGCTGGCTCCAAATCGGTTCGGCACGGTGCACGGCTTGTGAAAATCGGTTTTCTCGGCGGGAGTTTCGACCCGGTGCATTTCGGGCACCTGATGGCGGCCCAGGATGCCTATGAGCAGCACAAGCTCGACCGGCTCATCTTTGTGCCTGCGGCGCAGGCGCCGTTGAAGCCGAACGACGTGATCTCGTCCCCGGAGGACCGCCTCGCGATGCTCCGGGCGGCGACCGAGTGGGACCGGCGCTTTGAAATTTCGGACTACGAACTCAGCCGCGGCGGAGTGAGCTACACGATCGATTCAGCCCGCCATTTCCGCGCGCTTTATCCCCAGGATGACCTCTTTTGGATCATCGGCGGCGACCAGCTGCCCAAGCTGCACCTCTGGAAGGAGATCGACGAGCTCGCCCGATTGGTGGAGTTCATCTTCCTCGAGCGTCCCGGCTATCCGGTGAAACCGACGCCCGCCACGCCCGCAGGATTGCGTCTCCACCGGTGCGACGGACATCTTCTGGCCATCAGCTCGACCGAACTGCGCCAGCGGGTGAAACACAACCTGTCCCTCGATTATTTCGTGCCGCACAAGGCGATCAGCTATATCAAGCAACACCAACTCTACCAATCGACATGAACGCCGCGCCCGATTCGCTCTCGCTGGTCAAACTCTGCTGCGCCGTGCTCGCCGACAAGAAGGCCGGCGACCTGCGCGTCCTGGACATCAGCGAGCAGTCCTCGATCACGGACTATCTGATCGTTGCGACCGTCACTTCCGAGCCGCATCTCCGCGCGCTGCGCATCGAGCTGGAAAAGGCGCTCGACGGCGCGCAGGCGCACATCGTCGGCATCGAGACGGCGCAGGAGAGCGGATGGACGGTGGTCGATGCGTTCGACGTCATGATTCACCTGTTCACCACGGAGAACCGGGAAAAATACCGCCTCGAGAGCCTGTGGAAGGATGCGAAGGAGATGTCGGTCAACGAGCTGCTGGCCCTGCCGAAGCCGAAGGCGAAACCCGCCAAGTCCGCGAAGACGCCGAAAAAACGCGCGGTGGCCGCGCCAAAAAAGAAGGCCAGCTCCCCGAGGAAGAAGAAGAAATAAAATTCGGGTAAAATTGTTTTGCAGGGCGTTTCCGCCCCGGGATGATGAGCTAGCCTCCCGAAGCCTACGAAATCCCCGCGCCCCAAAGCTTTCACGCTGGTCGAAATCATGGTCGTCGTCGTGATCATCGGTTTCTTGGCGGCGCTCGCGATCCCCGCCTTCCAGAAGGTTCGGGTCGCCTCGCAGAACAAGGCGGTTCTGAATAATATGCGGCTTCTGGCCGCGGCGGCGGACCAGTACTTCACGGAGAAAGGCACGAACACCGTCCTCTTCACCGTCCTCGTGGGATCGACCGGCTACGTGAAATCCTTCACCGTGGTGGCGGGTGAGACCTATCCCGTCAATTATACCGCAGCAGCCCCCATCATCGTTTCCGGTATCGCAGGCGATCGGACACTCACCTACGGAAATTAGTTATCATCCTTTAGGACAATAGCTTGTGGCTGATTCAGGCAGGGCCCGGAGGAGGGTCGGCGGGCGACAGTCGATACCCGTCAGCCGGTGAAAGACCGCATTTTTCCGGCAACGCGTGGACCGCAGAAGTCTGAACAAAGGGCTTGCAAGCGCCATGGATTTGCAACTCACTGGGCGGGTTGTCCATTCGGACAACGCATATCATCCATAATCCAACAGTACCAAATACGCATCCCATGAAGACCGTTAACCAATCCTCCAAGGGCTTCACCCTTGTCGAAATCATGATCGTCGTCGTCATCATCGGCCTCCTGGCCGCCATGGCGATTCCCGCGTTCCAGAAGGTTCGCTCCAGCTCGCAGGACAAGGCCGTGTATAACAACATGCGCCAGCTCGGTGCCGCGGCTGACCAGTACTTCCTCGAGAACGGCACCTCCACCGCCGGCATCGCCGACCTCATCGGTTCCTCGAACTACGTGAAGGCGCTGAACACGGTGGCCAACGAGTCCTATCCGCTGAACTTCACCCAGGGCACCCCGATCGTCGTCACGAACATCGCCGGCGCCCGTACGTTGACGTACAATCAGTAATCTTTTGGGTTTCCAAATTCGAACCGCCCGTTGCAAAACGGGCGGTTTTTTTATGCTCCGCAAAAGCATCCTGTTCGGGCTGATCGTCGCGCTTGCGGTCGTTTTCGGCTTCGTCAGCTATCATCAGGCTCCGGCCGAGGCCGTGGCGCTGGTGAAAAAATACGGCTACTGGCAAATCCTGCTGGTCACCGTCCTTTTCATCCTCTGCGCGGTGCGCAGCCTGCGGACGGAGGCGGCGGCGGGCGGGAGAAACTGGCGGAGCTGGCTCGGGCCGGTGGCGCTCGTGCTGGCCGGAACGGCGTTCCTGCATCTCCAGGAACGCCATGAGTTCAAGATGGTGATGGACGAGGTGGTCCTGCAGGACACCGCGATGCGCATGCATTTCGAGCGCGAGGCGGCCGCGACCGTGCGCGGCTACGACCTGGCCGGCAATTTCACCGCGCTCCACGTCTATGTCGACAAGCGCCCGCTGTTTTTCCCCTTCCTGCTTTCCGTGCTGCACGATCTGACCGGCTATCGGGTGAGCAATGCCTTCGTGCTGAACGGGCTGCTCACCGCGGTCTTCGTCGCGCTGGTTTTTCTCGTCGGCCGGCGGCTGGCGGGCCTCTCCGCAGGCGTGGCGGCCGTCCTGCTCGTCGTCTCCATTCCGCTGGTCCACCAGAACGTCGCCAGCAGCGGCTTCGAACTGCTCAACCTGGTGATGATCCTGGCCGCGCTCTGGTTCGGCATGCGCTACGTCGAGCGGCCGGACACCGATCGTCTCGGGGCGTTTGTGCTCGCGGGCATCCTGCTCGCCCAGACCCGCTACGAATCCGCGCTCTTCATCCTGCCCGTGGGCATCGTGATCCTCTACCAGTGGTGGCGCCAGCGCGCGGTCGATCTGTCCTGGCCGGTGCTGGTGGCGCCGCTCCTGCTGGTGATCGTGCCGCTGCACTTCAACGTGTTCAAGGTCGCGAGCGCCACCTGGCAGCTGAACGACATCCCGGGCTCCGACACCCCCTTCAGCCCGCGCTTTTTCTACGACAACGTCGCGCATGCGATGAACTTTTTCCTGGCCACCGACGGATCCCAGCCGAACTCGCTGCTGGTGTCCCTGCTCGGGGTCGTGGGCGTGGCGTTCTTCGTGCTCGTGCTCTATCGCGAGCACCGCGAGCTCTTTCGCCACCAGGCGGCGCTGGCGGTGTTCTGCATCTTCATGCTCGGCCTGATGCTCCACACCGTCCTGATGCTCTGCTATTTCTGGGGCCAGTTCGACGACATCATCATCCGCCGGCTCAGCCTGCCGTCGCACCTGCTGCTCATCCTGACCTTCCTGTTCGTTTTCCCGCGCCTGGTCTCGCATCGGGCGCGATGGCAGTCGCTGCTGGCGGTGACGGGCGTCTTCATCATCGGCTTCACGCTGCCGAGCGTGGCGATGCACCGCTATACCCAGGAGAACTTCGCGGCCCGCACGAATGCCTGGCTCTCCGATTTCATCGACGGCCTCGGCGACGACTCGGCGCTCGCGGTCGACGGTGGCTCGGGCCTGCAATGGTTCATCCATCGGAAATCGAGCATCCCGGTGGACACGCTGGCGCGGAGCCCGGAGAACTATGCTTTCCATTTCCGCAACCACAGCTTCGCCCATTTCTTCGCCGTGCAGCGGATCGGCGTGGATTTCGAGCATGGCACGCTGTTTCCGTCGATGGACGACGATCTCGGCGACGGGGTCACCCTCGAGCCGGTGGCGGAGAAGATCTTTTCCCCGGTCTACCGGATTCGCATCAGCCGGGTGACGGCGGTCGACGAGGCCAAGCTCAAGGAGTGGGCCCAGCGGCGCGGCAAGGCGGTGCCGATCACCCCGCAGCTGAAGTCGATCATCAGGAAGGGCGACTCCGAGGCGATCGACCGCTGGTTCAAGCAGCTGCCCTAAACCAGGTCACGGGCCCTTCGTCTTGGCCTGGATGGCCTGGTCCATGATGGCGGCGAACTCGTTCATCGTGCCGTAGGCCGCGGCGTGCACTTCGGCGCCGCTCAGGCGGAAGATGAGGAAACTGTAGCCGACCATCGCGTCGGGCCCGCGGACGCGCAGATAGTTGCAGAGGCGCACGAAGCGCAGCTGGTCCAGCGCGAAGAGCCGGTCCGCCCGCAGCTTGCGTTCCGCGAAGGTCTGCGGCGCCGGCGCCGCGGCGAGCATCGAGCGGAACGCGAGCATGCTCCGCTCCTTCTCGAGCGTCCAGGTGCCGCGCCAGCCGGTGTAGACGTTCTGCAACGCGGTCGCGCTGATGCAGTAGAGGCCGGGCTCGAGTTCATACCACTCGCGGGGCTGGTTGAAGTTGTAGACGAACGCCAGTTCCCGCGCCCGGATCCCCTCGTAGCGGAAATCGTCGCTGCCGGCGTAGGACACATAGACGCGCTCGCCCGGCTGCGCCTCCTGGCGCAGCCAGGCGGCCAGTCGCGGCAGATCCTGGCCCCAGTCGAGCGAGCTGTCGACGAGGTGCCGCCAGCCGTTCTCCGGTCCGCCCGCGAGGCTGTTGAAATAGGCGAGGTAGCTCGGCCGCACCGTCGCCGACTCGACGGCGTTTCCGAGCGCCAGCAGGACCGCCAGGGCCGCGAACAGGCGCGAGCCTCCGGCGCGCCACAGCAGTCCGGCGCCGATGACCCGCACCGGAGAGGTCGGCAGGATGTGCCGGTGTCCGATGTTCAGATGCGTCCGGATCGAAACCACCCAATAGACGGCGAAGAGCGCCAGCAGGGGGGTGACCCGATAGAGATCCGCCCGCACCCGCGCCCATCGTCCCTCGCGCCGATTCCGCCACACGGCGAAGGCCGCGATGCCGGCCAGGGCGAATCCGGCGAGCTGCGAGAGCGGGGTCTTGACGAGGAACGAATAGGGAAAGAACCACGCCCAGCCCGTGTTCGAATATTCCCCATTGAGAAACGCGCCGCGCTCGGCGGAGGCGTGCAGCACGGTCCCGAAGCCGTCGAGGAAGGCGTCCGGCAGGAGACGCCAGTCGTGGGCGAGCTGGAGGAAATCGTGCCAGAATCCCTGCGCCGGCAGCACGACCGACCAGGGCCAGAAGAAATCCGTCTGCGCCGGCATGCCGGGACCGACGGCCGAAAACCGGAAGCCGAAGCATGCCCAGATCGCGATCCACGCCACGACCCCGTGAATCGCCGCGGAGGCCAGCAGGGCGCCGAGCTTCCCCCGCCAGGTCCGCAGTTCGCGCCGTCCGCCGAACTGCACGAGGAGCGGCTCGGCGGACGCGAGGCGCACGACGGCCATGAGGGCGAAGACCGGGAGCAGCAGTCCGAAGGAAAACTTCGCCACGGTGGCCAGCGCGGTGAGCACGACGCTCGCCGCGAGCGACCTGCCGTCGAGGACCCGGGTCTGGCGCCAGAACGCGCCGCTGGCCGCAAGCAGGCACAGCGTCATGGTGACGTCCGAGGTCGCGAGCGGCGCATGCGCGAGGAAGTTCGGGCAGAACGCGTACAGGGCGAGGGACAACAGCCCGCCGGCATCACCCCAGAGCGAGCGTGACCAGGCGAAAATCAGGAGGCCGAGCGCGGTGCCCGTCAGCGCCATGAGCGCGCGGGAGAGCAGCAGCAGGTAGTCGGTGTTGTTCCCGCTGCCGAAGAAGAATGCGTGGCCGATGTGCCAGACATCCGATTCCGGCCAAGCCTGGGGATCGGGACCGGTCGTATCCATTCGCGCACCGTCGAGCACCCAGGGCAGGGCCGCCAGGCGCTGGGGCAGGTTGCCGTTCTCGGGCTGCAGCCGGTAGTCGTTGAACTTCCAGTAGGAGAATCCGCCGGTCACATGGACGAGCTCGTCCGTCGTCACGCCGAGTTCCCGCACCGCCGAAACCCCCAGCCACCACTGCGCCGCGAGGAGCAGCGCCACGAGGCCCGTGACCAGGGCCGACGGCAGCTTGCGCGAAGGCGGCCAGGCGGGATTCATGCGGCGGCGGAGAGCTAGGATCGAAGCGCGGCCGATGTGGACATAAATCTCACGGATTCGCCTGGACGGCTTTCTCGACCAGGGCCGAGAGCGCCGAAACCGGGCCGGCGGTCGCGCCCGCGATCTCCTCCGCCGTCAGACGGTAGAGGTAGATCGAGTACCCGATGTCCGCGTCGGGTGGCCGCACGCGCAGGTACTGGCAGAGCCGGGCCAGCCGCAGCTCGTCGTACCGCTGCAGCGCGATCTGCCAGTGGACCGCGGGTGCGTTGCGTTCCAGCTCGGCGCGGCGCTGCGGATTGCGCGAATAGTCGGCGAGCAAGGGCTCGAGGATCCGGAGGCGCTGGTATTCCGCTTCCTCGACGGGGGTCCAGCGTCCCTGGCCCGGGCCGTAGACCTGGGTCAGGATCGTCGCGCTGATGCAGTAGGTCCCGGGCTCCAGCTTTTCCAGCACGGGCAGGAATTTGAAATTGTTGAGGAAGGCGAGCCGACGGGCATGGATGCCATAATAACCCGGCTCACCGGCGCCGAAATAGGACAGGTAGACGGGATCCGAGCCGGCATGGGACGCGAGCCAGTCTTTCAGTCCGGGCAGGTCCTGGCCCCAGTCGAGGGAGCTGTCGGTGAGATGAAAGCGCCCGTGCCCGGGTCCGCCGGCGAGCTCGTTGAAATACGCGAGAAAATGCGGGGCGATGCGGGCCGCCGAGCCCACGTGCCACGCCAGCAGCAGGGCGAGCCCCGCTCCGACCGCCCAACGGCGGAGCCAGCCGCCCGCGGCGAGCGCGCCCAGCCCGCCCAGCGCGATGAACAGCGGCGCGTAGGCCGGCAGGAGATGCCGTTCGCCGATGTTGAGATGGCTGGTGAGCGCGGAAATCCAGTAGACCACGAAAAGCGCCGCCAGCGGCAGCGTCCGGTAGAGATCCTGCCGCATCCGCTCCGCCGTCCCGGTGAGCCAGCGCCGCAGCAGCAGTCCCGCGCCCAGCCCACAGCCGAGGAGGAACGGCACGGTCGACTTGAGGATCGCGGTCCAGAGGAAATAACTCGGCCAGCCGGTGTTGCTGTACTCGCCGTTGAGAAACGCGGCCCGCACCCTCACCGTCTCCAGGGTGTAGGCGAAGCCGTAGAGATAGGCCTCCGGCAGCAGATGCCACGCGCGCGCGGCCTGGATGGCCTCGTTCATGAGGCCGGGGGTGCCGGTGAAGTCGCTCCACGGGCGGATGAACTGGAGCGCTCCGGGCAGCGCGGGATTGAACGCGGAATACCGGAATCCGTAGCAGGTCCAGATCACCAGCACTCCCACGGCGCCGTGCGCGAGCAGCGACAGGCCGATCGCCGCGAGCTTGGCCCATCGCGTGGCGAAGGTGCGCCCGGCCAGCGTCAGCGGCGCGGGCGCGACGGCGCGGACGAGTCCGGTCGCGGCCATCACCGGCAGGAGCAGCACGCCGGAATACTTCACGACCTGCGCCAGCCCGAAGAGCAGGGCGCTCGCCGCCCAGGCTCCGCCGTCGCCGCGGTGCAGGTGACGCCACCAGGCGCCCGCCGCGGCCAGGAGGAAAAACGCGATGCCGACATCCGACGTCGCCAGCGCTCCGTTCGCCAGGAAGGCCGGGGCAAAGGCATAAAACCCGAGCGAGATCAGGCCGCCGGGATCGCCGAAGAGCCGCCGCGACCAGAGGAAGATCAGCAGTCCGAGGCCGACGCTGAGCAGCGCGACCATGCCCCGCGCCCTCATCAGCCGGGGAAAATGGTCCTCGCCGGTTTCATAGAAGAACTCGTGCCCGAGCACGTGAAAGTCGCTGATCCGCCAGTACGCGTTGCCCTCGAGCGGCGGGAACGTGGCGCCGGCCAGCCAGAGCGGCAGCGCGATCCAGCGCTGCGTCAGGTTGCCGTTTTCCGGATGCAGCCGGTAGTCGTTGTTCTTCCAGTAACTGTAGCCGGCCGTGACGTGGATCAGCTCGTCGGCGGTGGTGCTTTCATGGCGCTTGCTGCCGACGGCGAGGGTGAAATGCAGGGCGAGCAGAATGGCGGCCAGAAAAGCCACCCGGCGGGGGCCAAACGGAAGAGGAAGGAAGCGGTCCGGCGCGGACTCAGCCATGTTTTCACCTTGGACATGCCGAGGGGCCAAAACAATGCTTTGTCGTTCCCTGCATGAATTCCGCCGAATACGCCAACATGGATGCGGTCGAGCGCGACCACTGGTACTACGCCGGCAAGCGGAAGATCGTGCGCGGCTGGCTGCAGCGGTGCGGTCCGCCGCAGGCCGGGCAGGTCCTGCTCGACTGCGGGGCGGGCACGGGCCGGTTCGCGCTGGAGATGGAGGCGCTTTGCCGGGTGCTCGTCCTCGACGACCACGAGGAGGCGCTGCGCCTGCTGCGCGCCCGCTTCCGGCCGGAGCAGATTCTCAGCCTCGCGGGCGACCAGGTGCCGCTGCCCGACGGCGCGCTCGATTACGTCACCGCGCTGGACGTGCTCGAGCACGTGCCGGACGATGCCGCGGTGGTGCGCGGCTTCCACCGGCTGCTGAAGCCGGGCGGCCTGGCGGTCGTCACCGTGCCCGCCGGCATGGCGCTCTGGGGTGATTGGGACGAGGCGCTCCATCACTACCGCCGCTACGCCCGCCCGCAGTTGCGCGCGCTCTTCCCCGACGAGCAGTGGGAGATCCTTTATCTCAACTACACGAACGTCGTCGTTTATCCCGCGGTCTGGGTCGTGCGCAAATGGCGCCGCCTGACCGTGCGCCGCGGCGTCCCGACCGACGGAGGCGAGGCGCGCACCGAGGACCGGCTCCCGCCGGCATGGCTCAATCGCATGCTGCAGGGAGTCTTCGTCGGCCTCGCGACCGTGCGCGTGCCGTTCCCCTTTGGCGTCAGTCTCCTGCTCGTCGCGCGCAGGCGCGCGACGAAGGAACAAGGGCCAGGTAACAAGTAACAGGAAACCGGACCTTAGATCCCACGGTCCAAATGCCAAAGTGGGCGTCGAAGCGCCTCCCGGGCCGTCAAACACCAGTTTCCATCCAGCGCGTAACGCGGACTCTCTTGTCACCTGGCACTTGTTCCCTGTCACTTGCGCGCCTCGCGCGCTTTTAGTCCAGCAGGCGCGCTTCGGCCACGATCGCACCCGTGGAGTCACGCAGCACGGCGAGGCCATGATTGCGCGCGATTGGGGTATTTACACCGCGGTACCGGATGGTCATCCGGACCGGGGCGGTGAGGGTCACGGGGAAATGCGCCGACTGGAGCGCGCCCAGCGGGCGACCGTCGGGGGAGATCGGCTGCAGGGAGATGTCGGGCTCGGCCCCGCCGATTTCCGCCAGAGGCAGCCGGGGGGCGAAGTAGTCGCAGAGTTCGATGCGGGTGATCGGCGCGGTGGTCGGGGCGAGAGTCAGCTCCAGGACCTGGGGCGCGTCAGAGGCGGTGGTGGTCAAACGACCGGTGGAAAACAGCGCGACCTGCCGTCCGTGCCGCAGCCACAGCTCGTAGCCGTCGAGCGCCAGGGTTTTTTCGTAGTGGGCCATCAGCCAGTCGAGCAGCGGGCCCGAGGGGTGAAATCCCGACTTCGCCAGGTAGTCGAGGACGTCGCGCTGCACGAGGAGCGCGGAACGCGGCGCGGCGTCGAGCCGGTCGACGATCTCCTGCTGACGCGCCGGCGGCAGCAGGGAGAACCAATGGGTGGCGTTGCTGAGTGTCGGGGTGGGCAGGCCGGTCCAGAGATTGGCGCTGTAGAGTCCGGGGAAACTGAAGAGCAGGTCCGCGTGCGTCCGGAGATTTTCGCGCATGATTCGCGTGGAGTAGACCATGTCGCTGGTGAGGCGGAGATTTTCGGCCCCTGGCAACCCAAGCGGCGGATTGCGGGAGTATTGCGTCCAGCCGATCCGCGCGAGCTGCGCGGGCATCGTCACGGTCACGGCGACGAGCACGAGCGTGCCGGCGCACCGGAAGCAGCGGCCGGCCGCGACGCCCCAGGTCTGCCAGACGGGCGCGGCATCCCGGAGCCCGAGGGCCAGCAGGGGGATCCACAGGAAAGTGCCCCAGTTCACCTGGCTGCCGGCGACCGGATAGGCGTGCAGGAACTGGAAGACCAGCAGCAGCGCGATCCATGCGCGCGCCGGCGCGCCGCGGTCGTCGTCGCGCAGCGGCAGCACGAACAGCCAGGCGAGGGCGATGCCGTAGCACATGCCCCATGCGGCGAGGCTCGTGGAGATGATCTGGAGGGGGCAGCAGAGGAACACCGCGCCGGCGACGAGCCGCGCGGCGGCGACGAAGCCGCGGAAACCCGGACGGCGCGTCCCGCCGGCGCGCGTCGCCGCGGCCGCGAGCGCCACCGAGGCGAGGGCGAGCGGCGCCGTGCCGATGCGCCATTTCATCGCGAAGAAATACACGCCGGGGTGCTTCATCGGCTCGATCACCACCCCGTCGAGGAGGCCGCGCAGGCTCGTGCCGCGGATCAGCGCGGCGCCGGCGATCACGGCGGCCGCGCCGAGCAGCGCGCCGGCGAACCAGGCCCAGGCGCGCGCGCCCACGGCGGGCCGGATGGTTTCGCGGGCGGCGAGCAGCAGCGCGAGCAGTCCGGCGGTGAACACGACGGCGTAGGTCCGCACCCACGGTTCGGCGAACAGCGCGCGCATCAGCGCGAACGGCAGCGCCGCCGCGCCGAGCGCCACCAGCCAGGCGAGGGCCCGCGCGGGCCGCGGGGCCGCGGTGTTGAGCGCCAGCCAGGCGAAGGCGGCGCCGAGGAAGAACACGCCGACGTTGATCTTGGTCAGCGCGAGCGCCGCGCCGATCGCGGCGGTCAGCGCCGCGAAGCGGCCGATCCGGCCCGCCGTCCAGGCTTCCGTGCCGAGCCAGGCCCCGAGCGCCACCAGCAGCACCAGCAGGCCGCCGGGATGGACCGGCTCGTTGATCATCACCCAGAGATACGTGAAGACGCCCGCGAGCGTGAACGCCGTCCAGCGGGCGGAGCGCGTCTGGCGGCCCACCAGCGCCGCGCAGGCCGCGGCCGCGCCCAGCCAGTTCACCAGCGTGATCCAGCGCCCGCTCGTGTTGGTGAAGGCGAAGCCCAAAGCCCGGTGCAGGCCATCGTAGAGCAGGTAGATGAAGGGGCCGTACTGGCTGTAGACGTGATCGTAGAGGCCGCCGTGGAGGGAGAAATTCTGCAGCGAGAGGAGCACGTAGCCCTCGTCGTCGTAGACCTGAAACGTGCTGAACAGCAGCCAGAAGCCCGCCAGGCCCAGCGCGCCGGCCAGGGCCGCCACGGCCGTCCAGGCGAGCGTCCGCTTAGTCAAGGCCGGTCCTCTGCTTGACGATGAAGTTGGGGCGCTGCTTCACCTCGTCGTACACGCGGCCGAGGTACTCGCCGAGGACGCCGATGCCGATCAGCTGCACGCCGCCGAGAAACAGCACGAAGGTCACGGCGGTGGTGAAGCCGGTCGGGGCCCGCTCGCTGCCGGTGAGGCGCCAGAGGATGAAGAACAGCGCCGCGGCGAAGCCCATGCAGGCGACGAACGCGCCGAACACGGTCAGCGCGCGCAGCGGCAGATAGGAAAAGCTGAAGATGCCGTCCGCGGCGTAGCGGATCAGGCGGTGCAGGGTCTGCTGGGGCTGGCCCGCGGCGCGCTCCTGCCGGTCGTACGGCACGTCGACCCGGTTGAAGCCCACCCACGCGCGCAGGCCGGGAAAAAAGCGATGACGCTCCGGCAGCTGGTTGAAGGCATCGAGCGCGGCGCGGCCGAGCAGGCCGAAGGTGCCGGAATTCGGCTCGACCGGATAGGCGCTCAGGGCGCTGAAAAGCTTGTGGAAGAGATCGAACGCCAGCCGGCGCAGCCCGGTCTCGCTGCGCGTGCGCCGCACCGCGCGCACCACGTCCGCGCCCCCGCGCCAGGCCGCCACCAGCGCCGGGATCACCTCCGGCGGATCCTGCAGGTCGGCGTCCATCGTCACGACCGCGTCGGCCGCCGTCGCCGCCGCCAGGCCCGCGGTCAGCGCGCTCTGGAAGCCGAAGTTGCGGGACAGCTCGATCAGCTTGAAGCGGGGGTCGCGGGCGTGGGCGGCCAAGATGAGCTCCACCGAGCGGTCGCGACTGCCGTCGTTGACCAGGATCGCCGACCAGCGGTACGCCGGATGCGCGTCGAACATCGCACTCAGCCGCGCGATTAACTCGGGCAGCACCGGCTCCTCGTTGAACACCGGAATGACGAGGGCGACGGCGGGCGCGGATGACACCGGAGGCATTCCGCCTACGGTAAGTGCGACGCGAAGCCGGTAAATGAAAAACCGGGCGGAAAAGGGAGGGTGGGAGCGTGCGTGAGGACTTTGGCGGCGAGGGTCATCATCCGGAATTCAGAAAATCAGGAACGGACCAACTCGAACGGGTGCTTTCGCGCGCACGGCCAGGAGCAATCCAAAATCCAAAATTTCGCCCTACTTCGGGAAGGGCGCTGACGGCTCCGTCCCGACCCAGGAATAGATCGTCCAGTTTCCCAGGGTCGCCGTCTGGGCGCCGCGCGGGATCAGTTCGCGCGCGATTCCCCAGTCCATTTCACTGCGCAGAAACGCCACGGCATGGAAATGCGGAGGGAGGTGGGCGGCCAGGGTCTGGCCGGACACCGGCGCGCCCGCGAGGCGGCGGATGAACAAGCCGTCCTCCGTATGATCGAAGCGGCGATCGGCGAAAAAGGTCAGCAGCGGATGCCAGGGAAAATAGATTTCGCCGGGCAGCTGGCGGGCGAGAAAGTCGCCTTCGCCCAGCTGCCCTTGCAGAGGGCGCCAGACCGGCGGGGTAAAACTGAAAAGCCGGAGCGTCAGGATGACCGTCGTGGCGGTCACCAGGAGGGTCCGGCCGAGCGCGGCGTGGCGGGCGGCGGCCAGGGCGATCGCCGTGGCGGGCGGGAGAAACAGCAGCCAGCCGTGGAGCGAGTTGATCGAGCCGCCCGTCTTGAGCAGCGCGGCGAGATCGAGCGGCAGCGCCGCGGCCCAGGCGCAGAAAGGCAGCAGCCACGGTGAATCCTTCCGCCAGAGGCGCGACCCCAGGCCGAGCGCCAGCGCGAGCGGAATCCCGACATGCACCGCCAGGTACGGCCAGAATTCGGCGAGCCGGCCCGGGATCGACGCCGCCCACGGCAGCCGCGACGGCAGCGAGAAGAGGACGTGGCCGAAAGCCGAGGCGCCGAAAGCCAGCGCGGCGCCGCCCAGCAGGAGGCTGGTGAGCACGAGGATCCAGAGGCCGTGCCGGATGGCAGCGCGCAGGTTCTCGCGATGGAGGAGGTAAACGCATTCCGCGAGCGCGAGCCCGAGGAGCGTCTGCTTGCAGGCCATCGCGGCGGCGCAGGCAAGCGCGGCCAGGCGGCGGCGGCCCGGGGTGGAATCCTGCAGGCAGGCCAGGGACAGGAGGCCGGCGGCGACCGCGGCATTGTCGGCCTGGGTGAACTCGAACGCCGTCACCGGCCAGAGCGCGAGGCAGAACACGATGCCGGCGAATGCGTCCATCCGGCTGGCATTTCCCTGGTGCCGGGAGAAGGAAACGACCGCGATGCCCGCGGCGGCGACGATGACGGCCGCATTGATGAGGCCCGACAGCATCAGGGCGCCGGCCGCGCTGGAGGCGAGCACGGCGGGCAACTGCAGGAGCAGGGGCAGGGGCCCGTAGATCCACGTGGTCGCCGGCCCGCCGTTTTCGCCGGGGTACGGCGAGAGCCCGTGCGCCAGCATGAAGGTCGGCGCGAGCCGGATTTCGTTCCAGCCGTGCGCGGGATAGAGGCAAAGGCAGCGCCACAGCCAGGCGAGCGCGAGGACCAGCGCGATTCCCGCCATGAAGGCGCCGATCCGGGGCGTGGGTTCAGCCGCGCGCATGGGAGGAGGCCGGAGCGCTGCGGGCCGCCGCGGCGCCGATCGCGACCTGGCGGAGGGCGAGCACGACCAGGACGGCGAGGAGCGTCAGGACCAGGGCGGCGGGCGGACCGTCGTCACCGACGAAGCGGTAGCCCAGGATTTGCTTGAGCAGGAGATTCTTGCTCGAGACGGCGCTGAACTCGATCGGCTGGCCGCGCAGCAGGGCGGGAAGGTCCTGCGCCGGGACGCGCAGGATGTGCTGGAGATAGAAATGGAGCGCGAGCCCGAGCGCGGCATCGAGGCCGAGCGCGATTGCCCAGAATCGGCGGACCCTGGCCGGCGTTTCCTCCCAGCGCGCCGCGAGCCAGGCGAGTCCGATCAGCACGACGGCCGAGAGACCGATGTGCACCACGCCCCAGCGGTCCCGCCAGTAGGCCGTGGCCACGCTGAGCAGGATCGCGCCCGGGATGAACCCGCGCCAGAACCCGCGTTCCGCCGCCGGCGCGGCCGGCCCGCGGACATGCCGGGCCAGCCACAGCCAGAGCATGAGTCCCGCCGACCCAAATGCCCCGGGCAGGGTGGTTTGATAGATCGTGAAGAAGTAGTCGTGGGCGAATCCCAGCGGATTGGTCTGGGCGATGAACCGGTAGTCCGTCGGGCGCAGCGGATGCGGCACGAAGGTGATGAACAGATTCCAGAGCCGGCAGGCGATCCATGCCCCTGGCGGGAGACGGGGAGCCCCGGTCGTGGACGAGAGGAAGGTGCCGGCCGCACCGTAGTGTGCTACGGCCCATCCGAACCAGGTCGCCGCCAACCCGGCCGCGAGCGCTCCACCCGCCATCAACTCCCGGCCGACCGGCAGCCGGCGCCGCTGGTTCCAGGCGAAGACGAGATGGGAGACCCCGAGCAGCAGGACGTACGGCAGCGCCGAATAATGCGTCAGCAGCGCGGCCGTCGCGGCGACCGCGGCGACGATCCGTCGCCCCGGGGCGTCTTCGCCCAGCCCGCGGACATGGAAGACGACCGCGATCAGGATGAAGAAGGTCGCCAGCAGCTTGGTCCAGGCGAAGGTCGCGTTCTGGATCACCAGGGCGTTGAGCATCATCGCCAGCAGCAGCACCGCGTCGGCGACGGACGACGGCTTGCGTCCGAAATGACGGACCAAGGCGAGGGCCGGCAGCCAGCAAAGGGTGCTGAACAGCGTGTTGCAGAGTTGGAAATGGGCGAAATCCTTCGCGGTCAGCGCCACCAGGGTCCCGTCGGCGAGATTCGCGAGCGGCGGGCGGGCGGGGAGGGAGTAGAGGTCGAGAAACGTGATCGCGAGCGGCCGGTGCTCGAGGAAGAACAGCATCCGCTCGTAATGCTCCTGCCAGTCCGCGCTCCATTCGCCGCCGCTGTACGAATGAACGAGCGCGAGCCAGCCGACGCACCACGCGGTGAAGAGCAGCTGCCGGCCCAGGATTCCGCGGACCTCACCGTTCCGCCCCAGCGCCTTGACCGCGCCAAAGCGCAGCGCGATCGCGATCGCGGCCAGGAACGGCAGCACGACAAACGCGCGGGCGGAAAGGCCCGTGACATAGACCAGGCCGGCAAAAAGATAGAGCTGCAGGACGCCGGCGGCCGCGCCCAGGGCGAGCTTTTCCACCGGATCGAAGCGGCCGGCGGCAGTCCACGGCAGCCCGAGGCCGAACACGAGCCCGAGGAACAGGACGATCGCGAGCAGGATGGCGGCGATCGTCATGGGGCGCGGCGGCTCACTTCAGCAGATTGTACTTGGCGATCGCGTAGAGCGCCCGGAAGCCGTCGCGCCAGCCGATCTTCTTTCCCTCGGCGTACGTCCGGCCGTAATAGCTGATGCCCACCTCGTAGATGACGCAGTCGAGGCGCGCGACCTTGGCGGTGATCTCCGGCTCGAAGCCGAAGCGGTTCTCCTCGATCTGGATTTTCTGCAGCACCTCCCGGCGGAAGATCTTATAGCAGGTCTCCATGTCCGTGAGGTTGATGCCGGTGAACATGTTCGAGAGCAGCGTGAGGAACTTGTTGCCGACCATGTGCCAGAAATAGACGACGCGGTGCGCCTCGCCGCCCATGAAGCGCGAGCCGAAGACCACGTCCGCCTTGCCTTCCAGGATCGGGCGCAGCAGGCGAGGATACTCCTGGGGATCGTACTCGAGGTCGGCGTCCTGGATGATGACGGCGTCCCCGGTGGCGGCGGCGAAACCCGTGCGCAGGGCGGCGCCCTTCCCCTGGTTGACCTCGTGATAGACGATCTTGTCGACCAGCGGCGCGATCTGCGTCCGGAGCAGGTCCCGCGTGCCGTCGCGCGAACAGTCGTCCACGATGATGATCTCCTTCTCCGCCACCGGCGCGGCCCGGACCCGATCGACGATCAGGCGGATGGTCTTGGCCTCGTTGTAGCAGGGAATGACGATGGAGAGCTTCATGCGGAGCGTGGGACGACGCTACGTGCGGCTGGACGGGACGGAAGCCTTTTCCCGGCAGCGGAATCGGCGGACGCCGGGATGCCGCGAGCGTTGACTGTCGGGAACCCATTGCGCAGTTTGCGCTGCTTGTTTTCGGCCGGCCCAAATTATCTTGTTCGCTGGGTAGGGCGTGATGCCGCCAATTTTGGCCTGCTTTTATTCGAGCGCGCCGTCCGGCTGGCGGTGGGGCAGGCGGTGGTCACCGCGTTTTTGGCGCGTTATCTGGGCCCCGCGGATTTCGGCGTATTCAGCTTTGGCCTCGCGACGGTGGCGCTGTGTGGCGCCATCGCCGGGCTGGGGCTGGACGAAGTGGTCATACGAGAACTGGTCAGGCGGCCGGGGACGGAGCACACCGAGCTGTTGGGAAGCGCCGCGCTGTTGAAGGGGATGGGGGCGGTCGTGGGAATGGCGCTGTCCCTGGCCACCGTGATTTTCCTGCGTCCGTCCCATCCTCTGGTCTGGCTGGTGGTCGGTCTGCTGGCCTGTGGCTTGCTGGCGAGTCCGTGGGACGTGCTGGATTGGCGCTTTCAGGCGAAATCGACGATGGGGCCGCCGGTGGCGGCGCGCCTGGGGGCTTTTCTGTCCACGGCCGCCCTCAAGCTGGGCCTCATTTTCTGCGGAGCCTCGCTGCCCCTGCTGGCCGCGGCCACCGCGCTGGAGCCGATCCTGGTGGCGGCGGCCATGGTTTGGGTCGCGCGGCGCGAGGGCGTCTCGTTGCGCTTGGGCGGCGCTTCCTGGCCTTGGGCGCGGACTTTGCTGGCCGAAGGCGGGCCGCTGCTGCTTTCCGGGCTCCTGGTGCTGGTGACGATGCAATTGGACAAGATCATCGTGGTTAAAATCGTCGGCAATCAGGCGGGGGGATATTATTCGGCGGCGACGCGCATCAGCGAATTGTTCTATGCGGCGCCGATCGCGTTCGGCATGGCGATGATTCCGCCCCTGGCGCGGCAGCGGGAGATCGATCGGACGCTCTATTGGCAACAGGCCCGGCGCCTTCTGGGCCTGGCGGCGCTGGCGGGAATACTGGCGGCCGGGCTGGTGAGTTGGCGCGCGCAAGACTTGGTCCGCCTGCTTTTCGGCGAGCGGTTTTCCGCGGCCGCCCCTTTGCTCAGCATCCATATCTGGTCCATCTGCGGCATTTTCATCGTTTCCCTGCGGGGCCGTCTGCTGGTGCTGGAGAAGCTCGGCGTCTGGCTGCCCGTGCTCGCGGGAGCGGCGGCCGCGCTCAGCGTGGGATTGAACCTGCTGCTCGTTCCGCGGTGGGGTGCGCTGGGAGCCGCCTGGGCGGCGGTGGCGGCCTGGGGCTTTTCCGCCTTGATCGCGCCCTGGTTTTTCACGCCACTGCGTCGCGTGGCGCGGGAATTTTTCCTTTCCCCGGCACGACCATGAGCGATCCCCAGGCCATCGATCCGGCGGAGGTGGAATTTTCTCCGCTCT
Organism: Lacunisphaera sp.; assembly: GCA_035545835.1. Taxonomy (GTDB): domain Bacteria; phylum Verrucomicrobiota; class Verrucomicrobiia; order Opitutales; family Opitutaceae; genus Lacunisphaera. The sequence goes on along the minus strand of DASZXO010000082.1, from coordinate 22,767 downwards.
CCCTGGCGGATGAAAGCGGGCGGCTTTTCTTCTGGCGCGGCCGGGTCCTGCGCGCCGTCGGCGCGGACCGCGCGCAGGAGATGCGTGACCGTTTCGCCTCCGGCCTGGTGGCGGCGCTGCACCAGCGCGGCCTGATTCCGGCGGCGCGGCTGACCGACCTGCGGTTCGAGGGATTTGCCCTGGTCGTCGAGCACGATCGGCTGCCGGTGGTCACTTATCCCTACGAATGGAGTTATCGGATGTTCCGGGCGGCGGCGGCCTTGGTGCTGCAGGTGAACGAACTCGCCAACGCCCATGGCTGGGAACTCAAGGACTGCCACGGCTTCAACGTGTTGTTCGACGGGCCGGACCCCCGGTATGTGGATTTGGGGAGCCTGGTGCCGATCCCGCCGGGGCAGCGCGGCTGGAGCGCGGCGGAGGAATTCCGGTGCTGCTACGAATACCCTCTGGAGATCTGGCGTCAGGGCGACGGGTTTACGGCGCGCCGGTGGCTGGGTGCGGCCGATAGCCTGCAGCACGAAAGCTTCCTGCTGTACCGGCATCCTTTCCTGCGCTGGTTCGGCGGCGCTCCCACGTGGGGCCGGATGCTGCGCGCGTGGTTCCGGTTCCGCCGCCTGAGCGGTGCGCCGGAGGAGAAAATTCGCCGCCATCTGTCCCCGGGACCGGCCGCCTTCGCCCTCTGGCTGCAAGCCCTGCCGTGGCTGCCGGCGCAGTCGTTCAATTCCGCCCGCCGGCGCCGCCGGCTGATGGCGCGGGAGCGCCGCTGGCTCGGCTCCGCGTGGGGCGATTACCAAAGCGACTACGGCGTTCCGACCCCCCGCTTCCGACGCATCGTGGAGACGGTTCGCGAACTGCAGCCGCGCACCGTCCTCGAACTGGCGGGCAACCAAGGCTGGCTCTCGGCCCAGCTCCTCGCGGCGGGCGCCGCGGCCCGGGTCATCTGCACGGATGCCGACGAGGAGGCGGTGGACCGGGCGCACGCGGCGCTGGCGCAGCGGCCGCAGGGCGCCTCCCTGCACCTCGCCGTCCTCGACTTCATCTTTCCCCTCGCGACGTCGTTCGGCACGCCGCCGGCGCCGCGATTTTTGTCCGACACGGTCCTGGCTCTCGCGGTGAGCCATCATATCCTGCTGACCCAGCGGATCGCGGTGGACCGGTTTCTCGCCGCCGTCGGCAGTTATGCCCGGCGGCATGTTCTGGTCGAATTCATGCCGCTCGGCCTTTGGGACGGGAAAACCGCGCCGCCGGTTCCTCCGTGGTACACGCTCGACTGGTTCCGCGACCACTTTCAGCGACGGTTCCGATTGCTGCGCGAGGAGCGGCTGGAGGAGAACCGCGTGCTCTTCGTCGGCGAGGTGCGGCCGGGAACAGGATGAAGGAGACGTGGAAACGCCGGCTGCGGCCCTTCGTTCCGCGCACGTTCCGCACCTGGTGGCGGCTCCGTTTCGGCTGGCGCTGGTTCGAGGGCGATTACGGAACCTGGGCCGAGGCGCGGGCGAAATGCCGCGGTTATGACGACGCGCGGATCGTGGAAAAAGTCCTGCAGACGACCCTGCTGGTCGCCGCCGGCCGCGGCGCCTATGAGCGGGACGGGGTGCTTTTCGCGGAGCCGAAGCCCGAACCCGGCCTGATTGCGGCCTTGCGTGAGGTGGCCTCCGCCCGGCGCGGACGTCTCCGGCTGCTGGATTTTGGCGGCGGCCTCGGGACGACCTACTGGCGGCATCGCGCGGCGTTGTCCGATCTGGAAGCGCTGCGTTGGGATGTCGTGGAACAGGCGCCTTTCGCGGCGGCGGGCCGCCGGCATTTCAGCGGCGGAGCGCTGCATTTTTTCGAAAGCATCGCGGAGGCGCAGCGCACGGGCCCGCACGACGCCCTGCTGGTTTCGACCACGCTGCAATACCTCGAGGCGCCGCACGCGGTGCTGGGCACCTGGATGTCCCCGGGCTGGCCCTTCATCGTTTTCAACAATCTGCCGCTGCACAGGCGGCTGCCCGATCGCCTGGCGGTCCAGCGGGTGCCGCCGGAAATCTATCCGGGGAGTTATCCCGTCTGGTTCTTCAACCGGGAGCGTTTCCTCGATCAGCTCTCGTCCGGTTACGAGCTCGTGCGGGAATTCGCCTCGGAGGCGGTCTGGTCGGTGAACCGGCGGGAATATCCCTCCACGGGACTTTTGCTGAAGCGAAAAGGGCACGATGAACGCCCCCAGCCAGATTCTGAAAATGCTTCCGGCGGCGCACATTGATCTTCGGCCGCGCGGGCGTTCCAAGCTGTCGGGCCGCCGTCGCGGGGCGCGGAACGGGTCGCCTCCGTTCTCAACCGGAATCATGCAATCGCCGCCGGGTCTACCGATGAAACGGACGAAACGGCCGGGGGGTGGGCGTCCGACGGGAACGCCCCTGCCTGCAGCCGCGTGGGTCCGGCTTAAATGAACCACTACTGCACTTATTTTGACCGCGGTTTCCTCGCCCAGGGATTGGCGCTGTGGCGCTCGCTGGCGGCGCATGATCGGGATGCGGTGCTCTGGGTGCTGGCGCTGGACGACTTCACTGCCGAAACTCTCCGCCGGACCGGCGGGACTTGGATGCGGGTGGTGACGCTCGCCGAACTGGAGGCCGGCGATCCGGCGCTGGTGGCGGCGAAGGCGAACCGGAGTCGCGTGGAGTACTATTTCACGCTTTCGCCCTGTTGGCCGCGCTGGCTGCTGGCGAAAAATCCGGAGGTGGAACGCGTCACCTACCTCGATGCGGATATGGCATTTTTTGCCAGCCCCGAGCCGATTTTCGCCGCGATGGACGCCGCGCGCGCGAGCGTGTTGATCGTGCCCCACCGGTTTTCCGCGTGGCAGCGGCACTATGAGCGGCACGGGAGATACAACGTGGGCATCCTCGTGTTTCGCAACGACGCATCCGGCCGGACCTGCCTGGACGACTGGCGGAGGCGCTGCCTGGACTGGTGCTACGACCGGCTGGAGGACAACCGTTATGCCGACCAGAAGTATCTCGATGCCTGGCCGGCGCTGCTCGGGCCGGCGCTGCTCGTGTTGGATCATCCCGGGGTCAACCTGGCGCCCTGGAACTGGATGAACTACCGTTACACGTGGGAGCGGAACGGCGTGAGGGTGGAGGGGCAGCCGGTGATTCTCTTTCATTTCGCGCGCTTCCGCCCGCTGGCGGGGGACTGGTGGTGGCAGTCCGGGCAGCTCGACTACGGCGTGATGCCGCGGCGGCTGCGCCATGCGCTCTACGGACCCTACTGGGAGCTGCTGGCCGCGGTGCAGGACGAACTGCGCGAGCAGGCGCCGGCATGGATGCCGCCCTGCCGGCCCTTGCGCCTGAACCGCGCCTTCTGGCGCGAGCTGCCGCTGCGCCTCATTTTTGGCAGCGACTGGTTCCGGTTCGGCGACCACTTCATCTCCGGCCGCCTCGGGCTCGGCCGCTGGTCGGGCCGGTTTCTCGCCGGCCTGAGGAAAATCGCAGGCCGGAACTGACGGAAGGCCAACGCCTCCGAGGTGGACCGCGACCTCCGGGCGCGGTTTGTCCGCTTTGGGCCTTGCTCACACGCAAGCCACCGTCGCCCGGAGGTCGACGGCCATCTGCCAGCCCTGATTCCGTTAACCGCGGACGAAGCGCTTGCGCACGTAGCGCAGCACCGAAAGCAGGTCCCAGAACCAGCAGGCCGGGGCGGAATAGTGGCGGTGCCGCACGGCGATTTCCTCGCGGTAGTTCGCCCAGCGCCCGCCGTCGCTCAGCCCGCCCGAGCCGCAGCGGGAAACGAGGAGCGGCAGCGCGCGAAAGGTGACACCCGCCTTCGCCAGGCGCAGATTTAGGTCGTAGTCGCCCTGGATGCGGAGCGTTTCGTCGTAGGGATGCTGGGAGAGCAGGTCGCGCGGGTAGAACGTCGCCTGGTGGTGCACGAAGCTGCGATAAATCCGGCGCGGATGCAGCCGCCAGATCCGGCCGTCGTCGAAGGCCGCCTCGGCGGCGACGACTTCGTTGTCGGATGCGGACGTCAGTGCCGCACGCACGCGGGCGAGCGTGTCCGCGGCGACGAGCACGTCATCGGCGCCGAGAAACAGCAGCCAGCGTCCGCGGGCAAGCCGCGCGCCCTTGTTCATCGCGGCGTACACGCCGGAGTCGGGCTCGCTGACGAGCGTGGTGATGACCTGACGATGGCTGGCGAGGATCCCGGCGGTGCCGTCGGTCGAGGCCCCGTCGATCACGACCAGCTCGCGCTCGGTCTCCGTCTGGGCCGCCACGCTTTCCAGCGTGCCGGCGAGCGTGCGACCGGCGTTGCGGCAGACGACGATGAGGGAGAAAAAGGGCGCTGACATGCAGGCGACCGCCACTAGAACAGACGCGAATCGCCCGTGCAACGGCGCGCTGGGCGTGGAATCCTCCTTCTCCTTTTGAGCCAGGCCCCTTCTCCCTCGCCCCATCTCGTGCCGGTCATCACGCTGGCGGAAGTGCCGGCATTGACGCGCGAGCTGGCGCAGCGGGTGCGGGCCGCGGGCTTCCGGCCCGATCTGCTCGTGTACATCGAGACCGGGGCCCGGCTTGTCGCCTGGGAATTGTGCCGGGAATTCGGCGTGAGCGGGCTGCCGGCGCAGGCGCGGCGCCGCGGACACGGACTCAAGCGTCGGCTCGCGTTCGTCACGGCCCGCCTGCCGGCCGCGGTCACGAGCGCGCTGCGCAAGCTGGAGGAGCGCAGCGGCGTGCACCGCCGCACCCGGCGCGCGGTGGAGTTTTGCGCCACCTGCGAGCTCCGCGGCCGGGCGATCCTGCTGGTGGACGACGCCGCGGACACCGGCGGGACCATCGCCGCGGTCCGCGAGGAACTCGTCCGGCAGGGCGCGGACCCGGCGCTCATCCGAAGCGCGGTGCTGACGGCGACGACGGCGGAGGCGCGGGCCGCGGTCGACTTCTACGTGCGTGAGCGCAACAGCCGCCTGCCCTGGTCCTCGGACAGTCCCGAGCGCGAGGCGGCGCTGGCCCGGTTCGAACGCTGCCGTCCCGCCGCCCCATGAAGCTGGCGGTGTTCGACTTCGACGGCACGGTGCTGCGCGGCAACACCTGGCATCTCGTTTTCAGCCGGCAGTTGCGCCGGCCGGCGCGGGCCCCGTGGCTGCTGACGGCGCTGGCGATCCGGCGGGCCCGCCTGGCGTCGGCGGAGTGGCTGCAGGACCGGGCGCTGGCCGCGTGGCGAGGACGCCCGCGATCGGCGGTGGAGGAACAGGCCCGTGCGTTTTACGCGACCCGGCTGCGGCCCCGGTTGCGTGAGGCGGCGCTGACGGAAATTTCGCGGCATCGCGCGCAGGGCCACGAGGTCGTCGTCGTCAGTGCCGCGTGGGACGTGCTGCTCGCGCCCTTCGCGGCCGAATTCGGCCTGAGGCATTGGGCGGGCACGCCGGTGGCCTTCGACGGCGATCGCTGCGCGGGGCGTCTGGCGACGCCTCTCCTGCGCGGCGAGGCGAAGGCTGCGTGGCTCCGGCGAACGTTCGCCGGCCAGGCAGTCGACTGGGCGGGCAGCCATGCCTACGGCGACGAGGCGTCGGACCTGCCCATGCTCCGCCTGGTCGGCTCACCCTGGTTCGTGGCCGCGAGCGAAGCGGACGTTCCCGCGGGAGCACCGGCGGGAACACGGCGGCTCACCTGGGTCTAGCGTAGGCGTGCGAACCGCCGGTCAGGCCATCGATCATTTTTTCGATGTCGGGCCGATCGAGCCGGTGGGCCTTTTCCCAGGCGGCCTGCAATTCGCGGAGCGTGCCGGGGCCATCGCCCTGCCGCTGCAGGATCTGCGCGGCGTGGAGATGGAACAGGAATGGGATCGAGGTGTTGTCCTGCGCCCAGCGGCTGCCGGCGAGCGCATCCGCCGGCTGCCGTTCCGTCCAGTCGGTGACCCAGCGGGAAACTTCCCGCGAAACGCCGAGGGTGGTGACAGGAAAGGCGCGGAGCGCGCGGGGGAGCGGCGCGTCCCAGCCGCGCGGTGTCGGCGTGAAGGAAATCACCGACTGGAGCACCGTGAATCCCAGGCCCAGGACGATCGCGAGCGTGGTCGCGACCGGAGCGAGCCACTGCACGAAACCGGCCGCGTCGCGTCGCGGCCCGGCCGGGTTGCCGGCGCTCAGGCAGAACCCCGTGGCGAGCATCGCCGGAAACAGGCCGAGAAAATGGTAGAGATTGCCATCGAGCGATCCCGCCAGCAGCGAGGCGGTGAAGATGGCCGCCCAGGGCTTGGGGTCATTTCCCGCGGCGGCGGACCAGCCGCGCCGGAGCGCGAGCAGGGCGACGGCGAGCAGGGGCAGCGCGCCGAGGATTCCGAAGTCGAGCAGCCACTGCAGGAGAAAGTTGTGCGGCTGGAGTCCGTCCATCGACGGCGTGAGATAGCGGTAGGCATCCGGCCCGAGTCCCCACACCGGTGAGGTGAGATAGTGATGCCAGCTCGCCAGCCAGAAATCGGAGCGGGTCGAGCTCAGCTCCGAAAGCGATCCGGTGGCGGTCGTGGTGCGTTCCACCGCGTTCCAGACGCCGAGATGGGCGCCCTGCGAGGGAAGGAGCGTGGCGCAGACGAGTCCGATCGCGAAGGGCAGGGCGGTGAGCCAGGTCAGCCGCCAGCGGCCGCCGGCCGGGGTGCGCAGGAACCAGATGAAGAACGTCCCAGCGAGCGCCGCCAGCGGACCGCGGCTGCCCGACCACAATCCGGCCGTCCAGATCGCGCTGGCTCCGAGCAGCAGCAGAAAAAAACGCAGCCTTCCTGGTGTGAGGTAGGGACGCGCGGCCCGCGGGTCCGGGCTCGAGGATTGGCCGAACTGAACCGGACGGGCGGGCCGCCCGTCCCTACCTTCCGAGCCCGTGACGCAGGTGGAAAGCAGATGGCTCGCGGCGCAGATGCCGACGATCGTGGAGAAGCCGATCAGCCGGTGATGCGGGTAGGGAAACATCACGTCGTTCCCCTCGATCGCGTACGAGGTCAGGGCGGAAACCGCGGCGACTGCCGCGCCCGCGACGAGGGCTTCGAGCCAGATCCGCGCGGCGCGCGGCTCGCGCCGGGCGAGGAACGCCGCCTCGAGCGAGAAGCGCGCGAGCAGGATCCAGCCGCCCGCGATGACGAGTGACGCCGCGGCGTGCCGCGACGCGGCCACCGCGATCACGGCCGCGAGCGCCAGCCAGCCGATCAGCAGTTGCTCCATGCCGGTCAGCCGCGGTGGCTGCGGGGAAAACCGGGCGCGGCGGCGATGACAGCCCCACAGGACGGGAAGGAGAATCAGGAGCGGCGCGATCCGATCCTGGTCCGTCGGCAGGGCCTGCAGGAACGGCAGGACGCCGAGACCGGCGGCGATCCAGGCGATCACCCAGGGCTTGGGCGCGGAGTCGGCGGACATCGAAGGGCGGGAGACGGGGAACGGATGACGGGAGGCAGGAGATTCGATCCGCCAAGCTCAACGTTCAACGTCCAACGCTCAACTTCCAACGTTCAACTCGAACCTCGCATCCCCGGCTCGATGCCGTCGTTGAACGTTGAGCGTTGGACGTTGAGCTGGTGAATCGTCACGCCGCTTGCTCGGCCGGATTTTTCCAGCGCAGCAGCGTCAGCAGGAGGATCTGCACGTCGAGCCAGAGCGACCAGTTCTCGATGTAATAGATGTCGTGCTGGATCCGCAGCTCGAGCGACGTGTCGCCGCGCAGCCCGTTGGCCTGGGCCCAGCCGGTCATGCCGGGTTTCACGAGATGGCGCGGCAGGTAGTGGGGGATGAGGCCGGCGAGCTGGTCGACGTGATGCGGGCGTTCGGGACGCGGACCGACGAGGCTCATGTCGCCGCGGAGCACGTTCCAGAACTGCGGCAGCTCATCGAGGTTCCAGCGCCGCAGGAATCCGCCGATGCGCAGCAGGCGCGGGTCGTCGCGCGCGGTGCTCTGCTGCACGTGATCGGAGGCGGCCGCGTTGGGCGCCATGCTCCGCAGCTTGTACAGCGTGAAGGGACGATGGCCGGCGCCGACCCGGGTCTGGCGGAAGAGCACCGGCCCGTCCGGCGACTCGCGCTTGATGAGCAGCGCGAGCACGCCCATCACCGGCGCGGCGGCGATCAGGCCAGCGAGGCCGCCGGCGACGTCGATGCCGCGCTTGAGGGCGCGGTTGAACAGACGGCTGATCGCGAGCTCCTCGACGCCGAGGATGGGCACGCGGCCGATGGTCTGCAGCCGGAGGCCGCTGAGGAAAATGTCGAACGCGCCCGGCACGACTTTCCATTCCACGTAGGCGCGCTCGCAGGTCTCGACGATCCGCTGGATTTCCGGCCGGGGCAGGTCGAGGCGCGTGGCGATGAGCAGGTCGGCGTGCTCGCGGGTGAGCACGGCCTCGAGTTCGCTCACGTGGCCGAGGAGCGGGGGACGCTCGGACGGCACCGCGAGGAAGGCGGACGTCTCGCTGGAAAGGCTCACCACGCCGACGAGGACAAACGGGTGCGCGGGATCGCGGGCGATCCCGGCCGCCAGCGCGCGGGCGGAGTCGCTCCACCCGAGCAGCACCGCCCGCCGCCGCAGGCGCGCCAGCAGCGGCCCATGGGTGATGAACCGGTACGCGAGGCTCCGCCAGAGATAGAGGAGGACGACGACGCAGAGGAAGGCCACGACCACGAAGAGGCGCGAGATCGGCGGATCGAATTTCAGCACGAGCGACACCCCGAGATAGGCGGCGAGCCAGAAGCCCGAGCCCTTGAGGATGGCGTTGAGGCTCTGGTAGCGGCGGAGGAGCAGCCGGGTGTCGTAGAGGCCGAGCTGCGCAAACGCGGCGACGAGCAGCGCCACGCCCACGAGCAGCAGCGGGAGATACTGGGCGAACGCGGCGTCGGGTACGTCGAGGCCCAGCCGGCTGACCGGGGACGACGGTGCGTAGCGCAGCCACCAGCCAAGCGCGAGGCCGCCGAAGGTCACGAGCGTGTCGCCGGCGAGCAGGCTCAGCGGCAGCACGGTTTCGCGCAGGGTGTGGGAGGCGTTGCGGGGCACGGGCGGAAGTCAGTTCCGTTGATCGAGCAGCAGAACCGCCAGCGGCCCGGGGAGCCAGCCTTTGCGGGGGAAGAGGAAGCGCAGCTCCCCGGCGGCGAGGGTGTTTTCCTGGACGTCGAAAAGATCGGTGGGCGGGGGCAGGTCGAGATTGCGCATCAGGACCGGATAGCCGGTGCGCTCGCGGCGGTAGGCGGTGACCGAGGCGATGGAGAAGGACGGCGGCAGGGTCTGTCGCGCGAGATAAGCGCGGCGCTCGGGGGTGTCCGCCCTGGCCCGGATTTCCTCCGGGGTCCCTTCGCCGGCCAGCCAGGGAATCAGCGCCCGAAGCCAGGCGGCCTCGCGGGCGGCGAAGGATGCCGGCGGCAGGCGAGGTTCGATCTGATCGAGCAACTGCAGGGTCGCGGCCCGGGTCGCGGGATGGAGCGCGGCGAGCGTCGGCTGTCGCCACCAGGGCGAGGTGAGGAAGAGCGGATCGTTGAGGGTCTCGAGTGCGAAGGCGCGCGCGGCCTCCTCGCGCCGGCCCTGGTTGAGCCGCGCGAGGCCGAGGCCGAAGTAGACCCCGCCCTTGTCGGGCACCAGATGCGCCGCCGCGAGGAAATGCGTCTCGGCCGTGGCCGGCTCCGCCACCACCAGCAGCCAGCCGAGGTTGAAATGCGCGATCTCCTGGTCGGGATTCTGCTCGAGCGAGCGTTCGAGGAAGGTGATGGCCCGGTGCACTTCGCCGGCGTTCTGCGCCAGGTCCAGGGCGCGGACGTCGAGCTCGGGCGTGGGGTCGCGCCGGCCGGCGAAGAAAATCACCGCCCCGGCGACGAGGGCAGCCCCGCTGACGGCCAGTCGCCAGCGGACGGACGTGGGTCCGGCCGATGCGATCCACGCGCAGGCCGCGGCGAGCGCGACGGAGAAGACCGGCACATCGAACTGCCAGTCCGTCAGGCTGAACACGGCGTAGCCGGAGGCCGCGAACAGGAGCGGGCGGGCCGCCGGCGTGGTCCAGGCCGCCCGGACGGCGAGGGCGAGCAGGACCAGCGCCGCGGCGAGGCCGGCGACGCCCAGTTCGCCCCAGAGCTGGACCGGGAGGCTGTGGAGCTGCAGGACATTTTCCGCGCCGCCGTCGAGCTGGGCGCGGTAGCGGGGATAGGCGAGGGGGGTGGTTCCCGGGCCCCAGCCCAGCAGCGGACGGTCCCGGCCCATCAGCCAGCCGGCCTTCACCATCGCGGCCCGCTGCACGTTGCTGAGATTCGGCTCGGCGCCGGGCGGGGTGCGGCCGATCATCGCGCGCAGGCGGGGATTGAAGCCGAGCAAGGCCGCGAGGAGGAGCGCGCCGGCGAGCATCACCAGCCAGGGTTTCAACCGGAGCGCCCGCGCCGCGGAGGGGACGAAGGCCAAAACGAGCACGACCAGTCCGACCCAGCCGCCGCGGCTGCCGCTCGTGAACAGCAGGGCGAGGGCGAGCAGGACGGCGAGGACCCAGCTCACGTGGGGAACCCCGCGGGTCCGCCTCGCCCGCGCGGCGAAGCACGGCAGCATGAGGAGCGCGAGGCCCGCGGTGTAATTCGAGTGGCCGAGCGGAAACGGATTGCGGGCATCCAGCACGCTGCCGCCGGGAGAGACGGACGACGGCAGATTCAGGATCCAGAGCACCAGGCTGCAGAGGGCGACGAGCGCGAAAAAAACTCCGCCGACCGTCAGCAGGCGCCCGCGCCGGTCGATCGCCTTTTCCGGCGGCCCCGCCTGCAGCCAGTCGAAGATCACGAGGAACACGGCCAGCGGCGCCAGCAGCGGCGCGGACCAGAGCAGGCTCGGGCCGGCGTAGGGGCTCATTCCGGCGGACAGCAGGATGACCGCGGCGACACCGAGGGTCAGGATCAGCCAGGAACGCTCCGGCAGGACCAGGGGTTGGCGCACATCGCAGGCGCGCAGCAGCAGCATGAGCAGCGGAAGCGCGAGCGTCGTGCCATAGATCGTGGACCACGGCGAGGCGTACACCCGCGTCGCTCCGGGACTCGTGAGCGTGATCAAGGCCAATCCCGCCAGCCCCAGCCACGCCAGCGCGGTGGAGGTGCGCCGCAACGCACCTCCCGCCGGGGCGGGGTCGGGAGCGGGCGCGCGGGTCATTGCCGGATGAGAAACACGGCTGCACCGGCGGGCAAGCCGCTGGTGCAGCTACGTTTCTCATCGGGAACCTGGTCGGGTCGCGTTCAACTTGGCCGCCAGCGTGAAATGGGTGCGGCCCCGGAGGTGGGGTTTTTTAGCCACAAAAAGGGCGCGAAAGTCTTCCGGTTGCGGCTCGAATCGCCCTCGCGCTTACAAGCGCGAGGGAGACGTCTTCGCAGCCTGAGAGTTCTGTGCCTTTTTGTGGCCAAATCCGGGATTGAATTTTCCCTGGTCCATGACTCCCGCCCCGATTTCACCTTGTCTCCCGTCCTCTGTCTCCCGTCTCCTAATTCACCCATGACTCCAACCCCGAAGAAGAAACTCCCGCTCCTCAAGCTGGCCGTGATCGCGGCGGTGGCGGGGGTGGCGGTGCTGCTGGTGGTGAGCGGCGGGGACGTGCGCGGGCTCATCGCGCGGGTGAGCGAGTGGATCAACCGCGGCGTGGCGATGATCAGCGCGGCGGGACCGGTGGCGTTTTTCACCGCAATGGCCCTGGCGCCGGCGCTCGGGGTGCCGTCGCTGACCTTCATTTTGCCGGCGGGACCGGCGTTCGCCGACCGGTTGGGCATGACCAACGTGATCCTGCTCTCGATGCTCGCGATCACGGTGAACTACGTCTTCGCGTACTGGCTCGCCCGGCAGGCCCTGCGGCCGCTGCTCGAGAAACTGGTGGTGCGCCTGGGCTACGAGCTGCCCAAGGTCGATGCCGGCGACACCACCGACATGATCCTGATCCTGCGGCTCACGCCGGGCATTCCGTTCTGCGTGCAGAACTATCTGCTCGGGCTCGCGGAAGTGCCGTTCGGGAAATTCTTCCTGTGGTCGTTCGTGCTCTGCATGCCGCAGAACGCGGCCTTCATCCTGTTCGGCGACGCCCTGCTGCACGGCAAGGGCAAGATGCTGCTCTATGCCGGCGGGGCGATCGTGGCGATCGTCTCGGGCACGCATCTGCTGCGGCGGCATTACGGCCGGAAGCGCTCCGCCGCATGAAGCCGGCCGAGGACACGCTTTTTGCCGGGGAGGCGTCGGAACGCGTCGAGTCGGTTTCCGAGTTCACCCGCCGCGTGAAGCTGCTGCTCGAAAGCGGCCTCCGGCCCGGCTGGGTGCGGGGCGAGGTGTCGAACCTGCGGGCGCAGGCGAGCGGACATGTCTATTTTTCCCTCAAGGACGCCGGCGCGCAGCTCAGCGCGGTGCTGTTCCGCGGGGACGCGGCGCGGCAGAAGGTGGCGCTGCGCGACGGCCAGCAGATCCTGGTTTACGGCGAAGTGAGCGTCTATGAGCAGCGCGGCCAGTACCAGCTGATCGTTCGCGTGGTGGTGGAGGATGGCGTGGGCCGGCTGCAGCGGGAATTCGACGCGCTGAAGCGCCGGCTGGCGGAGGAAGGCCTGTTCGCGGCGGAGAAAAAACGGCGGATTCCGTCGATGCCGGCCAGCGTCGGCTTCATCACGTCCCCCACCGGCGCGGCCGTGCAGGATTTCCTCCGCATCCTCCACCGCCGGGGCTGGCGGGGACGCGTGGTGGTGCTGCCGGCCCGGGTGCAGGGCGAGGGCGCGGCGGCGGACATCATCGAGATGCTGCGCGTGACGCAGGAACTGGAGATTTTCGACCTGCTTGTGATCGGCCGCGGTGGCGGCAGCCTGGAGGACCTGTGGGCCTTCAACGAGGAGGCGCTGGTGCGCGCCGTGGCGGCCTGCACGGTGCCGGTGATTTCCGCGGTGGGGCACGAGATCGATTTCACCCTCTGTGATTTCGCGGCGGACGTCCGCGCCGAGACGCCGAGCGCGGCGGCGGAGCTCATCACCAGCCATTTTGTCGCGAGCCTCGAGCGGATCGGACGGATCCGCGCGGACCTCACGGACCTGCTTCACGGCGCGGTGGGGCAGGCGAAGGAACGCCTCGACCACGCCCGCTCGCGCCTGCGCCTGCTGGCTCCCGCGGCGCAGATCGAGCAGGGCTACCTGCGGCTGGACGATCTTTCCAACCGGCTGAGCGCGACGCTGCGCGCCACGACGCAGCAGCGCCGGCAGGACCTGGCCGAGGCCCGGGCCCGGCTCGCCCACCGTTCGCCCGAGACCCGCGTGCAGCAGGAGTCGCAGCGGCTGCTCGCGCTCTGGAAACGCCTGCAGTCCGCGAGCCCCGCCTCGGTGCTGAAGCGCGGCTACGTGATCCTGCGCGACGAAAGCAACCAGCCGATCGCGCGGCGGGCGGGCCTGCGGCCGGGGCAGGCGGTAAGCGCCGAGTTTGCCGACGGCCGGGCGCCCTTGCGGGCGGAGTGAGGTAGGGCGCGTTGTTCCCAACGCGCCGAAAGGATCGTCCGCGTTTTACGACCGACGGAGTCCAACCGGCGCGTTAGGGATAACGCGCCCTACCTTCGGAATGGGTGCACGAAGACGCGAAGGGTGAGAAAAAATCCAGAGGTTCATCCCACAGAATACACCGAAAACAGCAGGTCCGAATTCCGTGTCATCCGTGTGTTCCCTGGGCTAATTTTCGGTGATCGGCGGGTGCTTGCCCTTCCGGAGGAATGACGTTGCGTACCGGCATGAAAAAGATCTCCGAGTCGTCTGCGGCCAATCCATCCGCCTGTGCGCTGCCTTCGAATGTCGCGATCGACCTCGGCGAGACCAAGGTCCGCAAGTCGGAGGAGGAGTGGCGCCGGGTGCTCACGCCGCTGCAGTACCGGGTGACGCGCGAGCAGGGCACGGAGCCGCCGTTCCGGAACGAATACTGGGATCATCATGCCGATGGCGTGTATTTCTCCTCCTGCAGCGACACGCCGCTGTTCGACAGCCGCGACAAGTTCGACAGCGGCACGGGCTGGCCGAGCTTCACGCGGCCGATCGACCCGGCGCTGGTCGGCGAGACGACCGACGTGAGCCACGGCATGCGGCGCACGGAAGTGCACAGCAACGTGGACGGCGCCCACCTCGGCCACGTTTTCCCCGACGGCCCCGGGCCGACCGGCCTGCGCTACTGCATCAACAGCGCCTCATTGCGCTTCCTCCCGCGCGCCGAATACGACGCCTGGCTGGCAAAAAATAAGTAGGGCGGGTCTCAGACCCGCCCTACGATAACGCATGAGAGCGGATAGGAATTTCACCGTTCTGCCGCTGCTGCTTCAATGAGTCCAGGGATGGTCTTCCCATCGTGAAACCAGGCCTGCCTTCACGGGATTTTCATGAATATATCGCACGGTTTTGTCGTATTCGCTGTCATCCCGTAACCAGCGATCGAACCATTCCCGCTGCCAAATTGGGCCTTGGGTGTGATCCATTTGTCGGAGCGAGCGCCCGCTGCGGCCTTTCACACGCTTCATCATCTCGGTCAGCGAATGCTGGCATCCAGGTTGGGGAACAAGGATCGCGTGCCAGTGATTCGGCATGATTGAGTAGTGGGGCACGTCAGCCAGCCATTCCGATAAGCCAGTCAGTTCCCGCACGACCAATTCAGCGGCAGAACGATTTCGGAGGAGGCAACTGCCGGAGCCTGCATCCAGATATTTTTCCATGGTGAGAAAATGCTGACGCTGCAGCGCATAGAACTGCGAGGACTTGGGGATGATCTTCTGCAGGGTGAGATGGATTTCTTGCAGCCTGAGCACGACCTCACGGGGAAGACTGTCGGCCAGCCGGGCGGTGATAAAATACCGGCCGCCCTCGACTTCCCAGTGAGGCAGCCGCCCCCGGCGGAAGCGAAGCGTTCGAATCAGTCGCCTCGTAGGCATCGTAGGACGGGTCTCAGACCCGCCCTACTAAACGACATTTGTGTTCGCGAAATTTCACGCGACGCGCGTGGAGACTCGGGATGTCGTAGAGCGGGTCTGAGACCCGCTCTACTAACGAGAGTGGAGGAGGGGATATTTCAGCTTCGCTATCGCGGGAATTTTACCCATTTGGCGCCGAGCTTGGAGGATTTCACGGCGGTGGCGATGAAGGTCATGCCTTCGACGCCGTCGTCGATGGTCGGGAAATCCGGGTTCCGCGGCGGCTTCCGGCCCTCGACTTCCGCGGCGATGGCGGGGAAGGCGGAGCGGTAGATGTTGGCGAAGGCCTCGAGATAACCTTCGGGATGGCCGGCGGGAATCCGGGTGACGCCGGCCCCAGCCGCGCCGACGTAGCCGTTGCCGCGACGCCAGACCTGCCGGGGACGGTCGGGAAATTTCACGACGAGCTCATTGGGATGCTCCTGCTGCCACTCCAGGGCGGCCTTCGTCCCATACACGCGAATCGTGAGCGCGTTCTCCTCCCCGACGCTGATCTGCGAGGCGTGGATCACGCCCTTCGCGCCACCGCGGAACCGGACAAGAATGCTGCCGTCGTCATCGAGCTTCCGTCCCGGCACGAAGGTGGTGAGATCGGCGCAGAGCGAGTCGAGCCGCAGGCCGGTGATGTAGCGGGTGAGATTCTCCGCGTGCGTGCCGATGTCGCCGATGCAGCCGGCGGCCCCGCTGCGTCTCGGATCCGTGCGCCACCCGGCCTGCTTCTGGCCGGTTTTTTCCAACGGGGTGCTCAGCCATCCCTGGGGATACTCCGCCACCACCTTGCGCAGCTGCCCGAGAAAGCCGCTCCGCACCAGCTCGCGGGCCTGCCGGACCATGGCGTTGCCGGTGTAGTTGTGGGTCAGGACAAAAACTTTCCGCGTGCGCCGGACGATTGCGCGGAGCTGCCTCGCCTCGGCGAGCGTGAAGGTCGCGGGCTTGTCGCAGACGACGTTGAAGCCCTTTTCGAGGAAAAGCTTCGCGATGGGAAAATGCTGGTGGTTGGGGGTGACGATGCTGACGAAGTCGAGCCGCTGTGCCTTCGGCAGCTTGGCTTCCGCCACCGCCATCTCGCGATAGCTGCCGTAGACCCGGGCGGGGTCGAGGAAGAGATCCGCCCCGGAGGCCCGGGAACGTTTCGCGTCGGAGGAAAAGGCCCCGGCGACCAGCTCGGCCTGGCCATCCATGATGGCGGCCGTGCGATGCACCGCCCCGATAAAGGCCCCGCGGCCGCCGCCGATCATGCCAAAACGAAGTTTGCGATTCATGGAATTGAAGAAGAGGCAGCAGAGGAAATTATCTGGAACTCAGGAAATCAGGATGATCCCGATCCGGTTCACGCGAAGCCGCGAAGGGCGCAAAGATGAACCCGCCCTCTCCCTTTCACGGTTTCGCGGATACGGATCGGCGGGTCGTACCATGGCATTCCTGATTTCCTGAGTTCCAGATCAGCATCTGATTGCCCTGGCCGACGTTCGGATCAACGGCCGCGATTTTTCTTTTCGAAGGCGGCGTCGAAGGCCACGGCGTTCGTGGGAAAATCGAGGCGGCGCACGAAGGCGGCGGCCTCGGTGGCGCCGTGGACGCGGTCCATGTGGATGTCCTCCCATTCGACCGAAAGCGGGCCGCGGTAGCGGATGTCGTTCAGGGCGACGATGATCTCCCCGAACTTGATGTCCCCATGGCCGAGCGAGCGGAAATCCCAGAAGCGCCGCGGATCGCCGAAGCTCGTGTGTCCGCCGAAGACACCGGCCGCACCGTCGCCGTGGCCCCACCAGACGTCCTTCAAATGCACATGGTAGATCCGGCGGCCGAGGTCGCGGATGAACTTCACATAGTCCACGCCCTGGTAGCCGAGGTGAGAGGGATCGTAGTTGAACCCGAAGCGCCGATGACCTTTGACGGCGGCGACCGCGCGCTGCGCCGACGCGAGGTCGAAGGCGATTTCGGTGGGGTGCACCTCGAGGGCGAAATTGACGTTCACGCGCTCGAAGGCCTCGAGGATCGGTCCGAAGCGCCGGGCGAAATCCTGAAAACCCGCCTCCCAGTATTCCTGCGAGGTCGGCGGAAAGGCGTAGAGCGAATGCCAGATGGAGGAGCCGGTGAAGCCGTTGATCACGGCCGGGAAATCGTCGGCGCGGCGGCGGTCGGGCCGGGCGTCGAAGAACGCGCGGGCGGCCCTGGCGGTGGCGATCATCTGCTTCGCGGCGCGGCGGCGCACGCCCTCCGGCTCGCCGTCGCCCCACACGTCAGGCGGCAGGATGGAGCGGTGACGCTCGTCGATCGGGTCGCAAATCGCCTGTCCGACCAGATGGCTCGACAGCGCCTGGCAGGTCAGTCCGTGCGCCTGAAGCAACTCCCACTTTTCGCGGACGTAGCTTTTGGAGGCGAGCGCGCGATCCACGTCGAAGTGATCGCCCCAGCAGGCGAGTTCAAGGCCGTCGTAGCCCATTCGTCGGGCGAGCGGGGCCAGTTTTTCCAAGGGCAGGTCGGCCCATTGGCCGGTGAACAGGGTGACGGGGCGGGGCATGGGGTGCGGGGATTGACGGACAGAGCAGAGACAGACGGAACGGGACGACCCCGGGGGAAGCCGACCAAGCGAACTGACGGAACGAAACGGGAAAAGTGGTAGACCGGGGCTACTGGTAGAGCCAGAATTTCCGGGTCTGCTGCTGGTAGATCTGATCGCGCTCGCGCCACTCCTTCAGGAAGGCGTTGACGTTGATCCGAGCGCCCTCGCGCACGAGCGCGGTCGACCAGGCCTCGGAGCCGACGTGAATGTTGAAGCGGCGGAGGTCGTTGGGAGACAGACGCGCGAAGGGATTGGGCGGATTGAGCCGGCAGGCCAGCTGCATCATCCGGAAGCTCAGCTCGGTGGGGTCCCATTCGTCCCAGTTCACGACATCGACATACAGCCCCGGCTCGGGTTTGCCCGTCGTGGAATTGGTGCCCATCACCTTCCGGTATTTCACCCCGGCGACGTTGAGGGCGTTGAATTCCTTTTCGAGGACATCGACGGTCGGGCCCTTGAAGGCGATCCCGCGAAACGGGAAATCCTTGCCGATGCCGTGGGTGAAGCCGCTGAGCTCGCAGCCGAGCCCGACCATGGCATAGCCGACGGTCGCCTCGTAGGTCTGCACCAATTGCGACGTGCCGACGAACTTCAGGCCGGTTTCCGGCCAGCGCATGGCGCGATGCCAGCCTTTCATCGGGATCACCGTCAGCCGTCCCCGCGCGCGGGCGGCCGCGGAGATCGCGAGGCCGCCGGGCGGCAGCTCGTCCTTCACCATCCGCGCCAGCTCGCCGATGGTGAGCCCGTGCACGTACGGGACCCGGAACGCACCCACGCCGCTCATGTATTTCACGTCCAGCAGCGGACCGGAAACCTTGAGGCCGCCGAGGGGATTGGGCCGGTCGAGGACGATCACCTCGACGCCGTTCTCGAAACAGCCCTCCATCGCGTACTTCATCCGCACGGCGAACGTGTAGGAGCGCGAGCCGATGTCCTGGAGATCGACGACCAGCGCGTCGATGCCCTTGAGCTGGGCCTTGCTCGGATGGCCTCCGTTCTTGCCGTCGTAGAGCGAGTACACCTTCAGGCCGGTGCGCTTGTCGACGTAGTCGTTGTAGTTCTGGCTCGCGGGAAACTCCCCGTTGATGCCGTGTTCCACGCCGAAGAGCGCGGCCAGCTTCACGCCCGGCGCGCGCCGCAGCACGTCGATGGTGCTGACGCCCTGGCGGTTGACGCCCGCGGGATGGGTGAGGAGGGCAATCGTCTTGCCGCGGATCGCCGCGAAGCCCTGCGCCTCGAGCACATCGATGCCAAGCATGACCGGAAACGACTCGGCCGGCGGGACGGGAGTCGCGGGCGGCGGCAGGGTGATGGATGGCAGCGTCGCCTGCGCGCTGGGCCGGCTGGAGGGAGCGCTGGCGCTGCAGCCGAGGAGTCCGCACAGGGAAATCAGGAGGGGGAACCCACGGGAAAAAAGACGGAAAGAGACAGGCATGGGGCGGAGGCGATCGGGGACTGGTAGTTGGTAGTTAGTCGTTGGTATTTGGGAACTGAAATCCGATCCTCGGTTTGCCCTCGGTATTCCTCCTGTGAAAACGGATCGAGTTCGAAGCTTGACCGAGTCGAACCGGACGGGCGGGCCGCCCGTCCCTACCTTCCAAGCTGAGATCAGCAGTTCGCGGCCACGGCCGTTTGCAGATTAGTGCCGGCGGTCCGCAGGGCTTCGGGCAGCGGCGTGCCTGCCGGGGTGATGGCATGGAGCGCGAGTCCGTCCTGGGTGGAGGCGGTGACGGCGCCGGCGAAAACATGGACGGGTTTGCCGAGCGCGCGGCCGCGGGCGGCGACGGCGCCGGGACCCTTGCCGCTGAGGGAGCTTTGGTCGAAGCGGCCCTCACCGGTGATGATGACATCGGCGGCGGCGATTTTCGCCTCGAGGTCGAGCCAGGTGGAAACGAGGTCGAAGCCGGGCAGCAGGCGGGCGCCCGTGGCGGCCATCAATCCGAACGGCAGTCCGCCGGCCGCGCCGGCGCCGGGCAGATCCATCAGGGAATCGGACTGACGGCAGTGATTGCAGAGCATGAGCGCGAGCCGGGCGCTTTCGTGCTCGATGCGCTTGCGGTCCTCGGGGCGGAGGCCCTTCTGCGGTCCGTAGATCGCGGCAGCGCCCTGCGGTCCGAGCAGCGGATTGGTGACGTCGCAGGCGATGCGGATGGGCGGCAGCGAGCGCGGTGCGGCGCCGTCGATCTTCGTGATACGATTCCAATGGGCGGGAATCGGAGGACGCACCGCTTGGCCGTCCGCGGAGAGGAAATCCAAACCGAGCGCGTTGAGTGCGCCGAAGCCGAGGTCGTTGGTCGCGCTGCCGCCGACGCCAAGCAGCACGCCGATGGCGCCGGCCTCGGCGGCCGCGCGGATCAGCTGGCCGGTGCCGGCGGTGCTCGCCTGCCAGGGATCGCGGGCGTCCGTCGGCAGCAGCGCCAGGCCGCTGGCGGCAGCCATCTCGATCACGGCGACGGAAGAACTTTGGAGTACGGAGTATGGAGTTTGGAGTTGGAGCAGGTGTTGGGCAGCGGGCGGAATTTTTTCCCAGTTGACCAGGCCAAAGGCGGCGTCGAGTGGAGTGCCACGGGGGCCGTCGACGCGGTGGCGGACCATTTTCCCGCCGGTGGCGCGGGTGAGGATTTCCGCGAAGCCTTCGCCGCCGTCGGCGAGCGGGCAGAGGTCCAGCGACCAGTCCGGATGGCGGTCGCGCAGGGCGCGGGCGGTGAGATCGCAGGCCTCCCGGGCGGTGAGGGAGTCCTTGAATTTATCGAAGGCGATCAGGGCACGCATCCGCGGCAACCTGTCGCGCCCGAGCCGCGGTTAAAAGGCGAAAACGAAAGGCATCGAGCCAGTTGCACGCGGAGGACGCAGAGAACGCGGAGAATTTTCTATTCCTAAGGGGACATCATTGCGTTCTCCGCGTCCTCCGCGTGCAACCGGCTCGGGAGAGCAGCTTGCTTATTTGGCTGCGACGGTCAGGCGGGAGGTGACGTTGCGGACGCCGTTGGTGTCGAGGGCGAGCACGGCGGCTCGGCCGATGAGGTCGGCGGAGGCGACGGTGCCGTTGAGGACGACGTCGCCATCCTTGCAATCCACGTTGATGTCGATGGCGGAGAGATCGCGATCGAGCACGTACTTGGACTTGATGACGGTGACGATGCGGGCGTCGGTGATCTTTTCACCCGCGACCGCGGCCTTGGAGCGGACCACTTCGCCGGTGCGGGCGAGGTCGCGCTTGATGTCGTCGGAGGTCAGATGCCACTCCTGCAGCTTGGTGGAAATCGTGTCCCTGGCGTCGCTGGCCGCGTCGCGCGTCTTGTCGGCGAGCGAGGTGGGCGGGGGTGCGACTCCGCGCCGGGCCTCGCGCTGGTTGTAGTAGTTCAACGCGAACGCTCCGGCGATCGCTCCGAGCAGGAAGAAGATAAGGGCGCCTCTCATGAGGGGAAAAATCGAAGCTTAACTGCCGAGTTTCACAAGGTCGGAGGTTGGCCGCCAAAAAGCGCAGAAACCGCAAAAACAGAATTCGGAGCGGAGCCTCCTGATTTTTGCGCTCTTTGCGCCTTTGGCGGCCAACCTCCGGGCCGGGCCGATTTCTTACGGGTTTTCGACCGTGAGGAGCGAGACGACCTGGTGCACGCCGTCGGTGTCGAGGGCGAGGGCCATGGCCTTGCCGACGGCGTCGAGCGACTTCACGGTGCCCTTCAGGGTGACGACACCGTTGTCGGCATCGACGTTGATCTTGAGGGCGGAGAGGTCGGAATCGGCGACGTACTTGCCGTTGATGACGGTGACGATGCGGGCGTTGTCGATCGCGCCGCCGACCTTCTCTCCCGCGGCCTGGGTCTTGTCGCGTACGACCCGGCCGCCCTTCTGCATGTCGGTCTTCAGGTCGGAGGGCGTGAGCTTCCAGTCGCGGAGCTTGTCGGCGATGGCGTTCTTGGTGTCGACGGCGGCATCGCGGGTCTTATCGGCAGCGGTGGCGACGGCGTCCTTCGTCTTGTCGTAGGCGTTGCCGACGGCGTCACTGGTCTTGTCCATGGCGGACTCGGCGGTGTTCTTGTGGCAGCCGGCGGCGCCGATGCCGATGCCAAGACCGAGGGCGAGGAACGAAGTGGAAAGCAGAAGGGAGGTTTTCATGGAGATGTGATGTGGATGTAGGCGGATGAGAATGGCTAAGAGATGGAGCAAGCGGGGGCTTGCGCGGGCGACTGACCGCAAAGTCGGACGTTGGTTCTCGCGGATGGGGCGATTGTTCTGCGACGGGAAACCCGGGCAGCCGAGTCGCGCCGCTTTTTGCAGGAGGAAAACCGAGGGGGGAGCCGAGGAGGGCGGGCGTGAGTTCAGAAGCCAGGAAGCCATGAAAAACCTGGCTTTTTTGGCTTCTGAATTCTCCTGACCGGGCCTTTGCTGGCCGGGCATGACATCTCCCCAGACTGCCCTCGTCACCGGAGCGTCCCGCGGCATCGGCCGCGGGATCGCCATCGAACTGGCCCGCGCGGGCACGCGCGTCGCGATCAACTACGCCGGCAACGCCGCGGCGGCGGCCGAGGCGCTGGCGCTGGTCAAGGCGGCGGGCGGAGACGGCTTCACGGTGCAGGGCGACGTCGCGGTCGCGTCCGACCGCCAGCGCATGGTGGCGGAGACGGTCGCCAAGTTCGGGCGGATAGACCTGCTCGTGAACAATGCCGGCGTCGCTCCGTCGGTCCGCGCGGATCTGCTCGAGGCGGGCGAGGAAAGCTTCGACCGGCTCTATGCGATCAACCTGAAAGGGCCCTTTTTTCTCACGCAACTCGTCGCGAAGCAGATGCTGGCGCAGGCTCCCGATGTCACCGGCAGCCGGGGCCGGATCGTCAACATCACGTCCATTTCCGTGTACACGGCGTCGATCAACCGCGGCGACTACTGCATGGTGAAGGCCGGACTGGCGATGATGACGAAGCTGTTCGCCGACCGCCTCGCGAACGACGGGATCAATGTCTACGAGATCCGCCCGGGCGTGATCGCGACGGACATGACCGGCGGAGTGAAGGAGAAATACGACAAGCTGATCATCCAGGACGAACGCGGCATCACGCCGATCCGCCGCTGGGGCAAGCCCGAGGACATCGGCCAGGCGGTGCGGGCGATCGCGGAGGGGCGCTTCCCGTTCTCGACCGGCGCGGTCTTCGACGTCGACGGCGGCTTCCACCTGCATCGGCTTTGATCCATCGATCTGGAACCCAGGAAATCAGGAATCGGAACGATCCCGAACCGGTGTCACGCGAAGGCGCGAAGGATGCGAAGACGAACCGGGTGGCTTTCTT
>DASZXO010000081.1:0-14765 GCA_035545835.1 Lacunisphaera sp. | reverse complement strand
CGCGTCCGCCCAGGAGCTCGCCGACGATGTGCAGCGCTACCTGCGCCAGGAGCCCGTCGTCGCCCGCCCGCCGACCGCCGCGTACCGCCTGCAGAACTTCTACGCGCGCAACCGCCTCGCCTGCCTCAGCGCCGCGGCCATCGCCGCCGCCCTGGTGATCGGCACGATCGTCAGCGTCCGCCAGGCCGTGCGCGCCACGCGCGCTGAGCACGTCGCCCGCGCCGAGCGCGACGCGGCCAATGCCGCCGGCCGCGCCGAGGCGGTCGCTCGCGCCGACGCCCAGCGCCGCCAGGAACAGGCGGAAAACCTGCTCACCTTCATGCTCGGCGATTTCCGGACCGAGCTGCAGAAGATCGGCCGGCTCACCCTGCTCGACCGGGTGGGCGAGGAGGCCATGAATTATTTCGCCGGCCTTGATCCCCGCGACCTCACCGACACCGCCCTCGCCCGGCAGGCGAAGGCCCTGACCCAGATCGGCGAGACCCGCCTGGATGAAGCGCGCTATCCGGAAGCCGCCGCCGCGTTCCAGACCGCCTATGATCGCGCCGCCGCGCTCGCCGCGCGCCATCCCCGGGACGCCGACATGCTGTTCGAGCGCGCCCAAGCCGAGTTCTGGCTCGGCTTCGCCGCGCGCCGCCGGGGCGAGGCGCAGGCCGAACGGGATTGGTTGACGCGCTACCGCGACTCGGCCCTCGCCCTGGTCGCGATCGACGGCGACAAGCTCCGCGCCCGGCGGGAGCTCACTTCCGGCCATCACAATCTCGCCGTGCTCGAACTTGAGCGCGGCAACCTCGCCGGCGCCGCCGACGGCTTCCGCGCGGAAACGGCGTCGATCGAGCTGATGTTGGCGGCCAAACCCGGCGACTCCCAGCTGCGCGGGCGGCTGGCGGACGTGGCCTCGTGGCGCGGCACCGTCGCCGAACGTGGCGGTGACCTGGCCGCGGCGCTGGGACAATTCGACGAGATGACCTCGCGGTATGCCGAACTCGCCCAGGCCGAGCCCGCTGTGGCCCGGTGGCAGCTCGAGCTGGCCCGCAGCCTGGTGTTCGCCGGCGATGTGCAAGCCGTGCGCGGGCTCCGGGACGATGCCGCGGCTCGCTACCAGCGGGCGGAGAGCCTGCTCGCGCAGCTCGTCCGCCAGGATCCCAAGAACCGGAGCTGGCTCGTCTCCTCCCTGAACGTCGGGCTCCAGCAGGCCGTGTTGCTCGCGGCGGAGCAGCAGTGGGCCGGGGCGGCGGCGTTGCTCGCCGAAAATCGCCGGCAGCTCGAGGCCCTGGTTCAGGCCGAACCTTCCTTCCAGACCTTCACCCGGCTGCTGGCGACGGCGTGGCGCACCGAAGCCCGCGTGCGCCTGGCGCGGCAACAGCCCGATGCCGCTGCGGCGATCGCGCGCGCCATCGAGTTCGGCGAACCCCTGGTCAAGGGCCCGCAGCCCGACGAGCGCGCCCTGGCCGAGCTGGCCCAGTCGTGCGTGCTGGCCGGGCGGATCGCCACGGGGGAGGGCCGCGACGACGAGGCGCGCCGTCACTGGCAGCGGGCCATCGAACTGCTGGCGCCGCGCCTGCCGGGATCCCGGGACTGGCGCTTGCTGGATCCGGCGGTGCAGGCATTGAACCTGCTCGGCCGGGGTGACGAGGCCCGCCCGCTCGTCGAGCAGCTGCGCAAAAGCGGCTATCACCCCCTCGATCCCTTTGCCGGCCTCCCCGCCGCCTGACCCCCTCCCCTTCCACCCAAACAACAACCCTGAACCTCAATGCCCAAGCCCATGCTCTGTGCCAAGTTCACCATCGCGATCAACACGTTCCGCCCCCTCGGTGGCGTGTTCCCCATCAGCGCCTCGATCACGCCCGCCCCGGACAATCCAAAGTGCGTCACGATCTCCGGCAAGAACATCGCCGTGTGCAGCAACAGCGCCCTGCAGCTGACGTTTGAACTGCCCAACCCCGGCGACGGACCGGGCCACGTCCTGCTGGGCGTCGCCTTTGCCGCCAACCAGGTGGATCTCACCGTCGGCATGCACACATTCCCCACGATCCTCATCAATCGCCAGGGCCCGGCCAACACCAGCACGATGACCGTGACCGACCAGCCGCAGCCGGTCGGCAAGCAGCATTACGGCTACGTCATTCTCGTTCAAAGCATCGCCACCGGTGAAATCGGCATGATCGACCCCGATATCACCAACGAGCCCGAGCATTGAGGCGGGCACACAGTTCAATCTGCCGTTATGCCCCGGGGCCCTACGCCCCGGGGCTTTTTGCTTTTGGCCGGTGGAGGGCCGGTCTCCTGACCGGCCGGATCGGCGGGCTGCGGCCGGCCGGAAGGCCGACCCGTCAGCGCCGCGGGTTTAAGCGCTCCCCCGCCGGGAGTCGTTTGT
The DNA here is from genome assembly GCA_035545835.1 of Lacunisphaera sp. GTDB lineage: Bacteria > Verrucomicrobiota > Verrucomicrobiia > Opitutales > Opitutaceae > Lacunisphaera. The sequence goes on along the minus strand of DASZXO010000081.1, from coordinate 12,388 downwards.
CGTCGCGGAAATTTTCACCGTCGATGGCACCTTTTGCCCGGAAAATGCGCATTGGGGTCAGACGGGTCTACCGGTCCACCACGGCCGGGGGCCGGCACGACCATGAACTCCAAGATCCATTTCCCGCCCATGGGGAAGATCGTTTACTACCTGGTGCCCGCCAGCGGCCGGTATGTCATCGAGGCCGCCGGGGCGCAGGGCGGCGCCGGGGGCGGTCCCGGCGGCAGGGGCGCGCGGGTCCGGGGAACCTTCCAACTCGACGAAGGCGACGTGCTCCAAATCGTGGTCGGCCAGCAGGGCGGCGCCGGCTCGGCCCCGCACCACCCGGCCGACATCGCCTCGGCGTTCATGGATGATGCCGCCGTCGTGGGGCGTCGCTTCGCGCCGCGCGCCGGGGGCGGGGGCGGCGGCGGGTCTTTCGTTTGGAAATTCGACCGGCGGTGCCTCGCCCCGCTCGAGCCTTTGCTCGTGGCGGGCGGCGGGGGCGGCGGCAGCGGCGGGCCCGGCGTGATCAGCCGCGACCCGGTCGCGAACGCCACCGCCAACGCCCGCGTGGATCTGGATACGGCGCACGACGGCATCCACTACAGCGGCGGCGATGGCGCCGGCTGGCTGGTGGAGGGCTCCTCCGGTTCGGCCCCGACGTTTTGCGCCGGCGGCGCCCATTGGCACGGCGGCAGCGGCGCCATCTACAATGAGATGCGCGGCGGCTCGGGCGGATTCGGCGGCGGCGGCGGCGGGGCGTTTTTCGGGTGCGGGTCCGGCGGCGGCGGCGGCTATTTTGGCGGTCGGGGCGGAACGCTGCGCAATCCGGGCGGCGGCGGCGGCACTTCCTACAACGCCGGCGAGAATCAATCGAACCTCCCGGGTGTGCAGACCGGCGATGGTTTCGTCTCGCTGGTGATGGAATCCGCCGCCGCCCACCACCCCTTTGAGTCTTCACCGGCGGCCGGCCCGGTTCCGACGCCGGATGACGGCCTCGAGGCCGTTTGCGGCGATGCCGCGCTGGCCCGGGCACTGCGTCCTCGCCCCGGTTCGCGGCCGCCGATCTGACCAGCTTTCCTGGGCTCTTCCCGACCTTAAGTGAACGGAGGCGGGGCCAGGTTACCAAAGTGCTCGCGATTGTGTGTGGTCGCGAGCACTTCCCTTTCCGCCGCCCGTCCATTCGGTTTTCTGCTTGGCGGTATGCAATTCCCAACTTTCCCCCCGGCCCGGCGTCTCGTTCATCGACACCCCCGAGCCGCCGGCTAGAGTTGGGTTGAATCATTCCACGCTGGTTCGCCGCCCGAACGGAACCAGCTCATGTCCGACCTGAAAATCGCGCTCCGCCAGCTGGGCAAGTCGCCCGGTTTCACGGTCGTTGCGGTTCTCACCCTCGCTCTCGGCATCGGGCTCAGCGCGTCGTCCTTCAGCATGGCGAACGCCTTCCTGCTGCGAACCCTGCCGTACCCCGACTCGGGACGCCTCGTCCGGATCTTCCGGACCACCGCGCAATCGCCATCGCTCGGCCACTCGCCGGGCAACCTCCTCGATCTCCGGGCGACCGCGGCCTCGTTCAGCGGCCTCGAGATCTACAACAACGACAGCTTCGCCCTCGGGGAACCCGGCCGGCCCGCCGAACAGGTGTCCGGCCTCACGGTCACCGCCGGCTTCTTCGACCTGATCGGCGTCAAGCCCGTGCTCGGCCGCGCGTTCCTGCCCGGCGAAGACCAGCCCGACCAACCGGCCGTCGCCCTGGTCTGCCACCGCGCCTGGGTGCGCCGCTACGGCGGCGACCCCGGCGTGCTCGGCCGCACCGTCCGGTTGAACACCAAACCCTTCACGATCGTCGGCGTCCTGCCGGAGAACTTCGACGCGCCGCTGGTCTGGGGCCCGACCGAGTTTGTCGTCCCGCGCTACCTCGAGGCCAGCTTCCCAACCGAACGCGCGAATCCCTGGATGAACGCCGTGGGCCGCCTCCGGCCCGGCCTCAGCCTCGGCCAGGCCCAGGGCGAACTCGCCACCATCGCCGCCCGGCTCGACCGCGCCTTCCCGAAGGAAAACGGCTCCGACGGCCTCCGCGTGGTCTCGCTCCATGACTCCAATCTCGACGGCGTCACCCGCAGCCTGCTCTGGCTGATGACCGCGCTCTCGCTCACGATGCTGCTGATCGCGTGCGCCAATCTCGCCAGCCTGCAGGTGGCGCGCGCCTTCGGGCGCAGCCGCGAATTCGCCATCCGCTCCGCCCTCGGCGGCGGCCGCCGCCAGTTGATGAGCCCGCTGCTCCTCGAGAGCCTCCTGCTCGCCGTCCTCGGCGGCGCGTTCGGCCTGATGGTCGCCTCATGGTCAAACGCCATCATCGGCCGCCTCCTGCTCATCAATGGCGAGCCGGGCTTCGCCATCCCGCTCGACTGGCGCGTCGTCCTGTTCGACGGGCTCAGCGCCCTGCTCAGCGGCCTCGCCTTCGGCCTCGCCCCGGCCTGGCTGTCCGCCCGCGCCCCGGCGGCCGAGTCGCTCAAGGAGGGTTCGCACGCCGCCACCGGCTCCCCCTCGCACCTGCGGCTCAAGCGCGGTCTCATCATCGCCGAACTGGCGCTCGCCCTGGCGCTCGTCGGCATCGCCGCGGCCTTCGGCGTCGGCGCCCGCACCTTCGTCAACCGCGACGTCGGCTGGGACATGGACGGCCTCTACGCCGGTTACATCGCGATGCCCTACCATCGCTACACCGACGACGCCAAGGCCCGGGACTTCCATCGCGCCCTGCTCGCGCGCCTCGAGACGCTGCCCGGCGCCAGCCACGCCGTCCTGACCACCGGCCTGCCGGTCTACGAGCTCGGGCGCGCCAACCGCATCGTCATCGCCGGCCAGCCGCCCCAGCCCGCCGGGCGCGAGCCGACCGCCGCGACCGCGGCCATCTCGCCCGCCTACTTCGCCGCCCTGCGCATCCCGCTCAAACAGGGCGCGATCTTCTCCGCCTCCTTGAAGGCGGAGGATCCCCCGGTGGCGATCGTGAACGAGGCCTTCGCGCGACGCTTCTGGCCGGACGGCTCCGCCGTTGGCCGGCGCCTCCGCTTCACCGAATCGGATCGCTGGATCGAGATCGTCGGCGTCGTCGGCGACACCGGGATGACCGTGCGCTTCGACACGCCCGAGACGCCGCTGCAGCTCTACCGCCCGCTCGTGCAGATGCCCTCGCATTACGTGGCCATCGTGATCAGGACCCCGCTCGCGCCCGAGAGCCTCGACCGGCCCGTGCGGGAGGCCGTCGCCGCGCTCGACGGCGACCTGCCCGTGTCCCGCGGCGGTTCCCTGCGGGGCGAACTCGAACGCGACCTCGCCAACCTCGACCTCGTGGTCGTCAACCTCGGCATCTCCGCCGGCATGGGCTTGTTGATCGCCGGCGTCGGCCTGTTTGGCGTCGTCTCGCAACTCACGCTCCAGCGCACGCGCGACATCGGCGTGCGCATCGCCCTCGGCGCCACCGGTGGGAGCATCCAGCGCATGATCCTCGGCGAGGGTGCGCGCATGCTGGCCGTCGGTCTCCTGGCCGGCATCCCGTTGTTCTGGGCCCTCAGCCTCGTGCTCCGTCGCGGACTGCCGGAGATGCGCCTGCCGGGATGGTGGCTGCTCGGCAGCACCATGGTGGTGCTCGGCGGCGTCGCCCTGCTCGCCTGCTGGCTGCCGGCCCGGCGCGCCACCCGCGTCAACCCGGTGGATGCGCTCCGTGCCGAATAGGCGAACCACCCCTCGTCCCCTCCATGTCACCGCAGCCAGCGCATGCCCGCCTCGTCCTCCCGCCACCCGGGGGGCCCATCACTTGGGCCGGGAGAGTTCAGCGTCGGCGTCCGACCCAAACACCGGCATTAGACCGACGCCTTGGCGCCACGTATCCAGCGCCATCTCTCCCGGCCTTTCCTTTGGTGCCCGCAACGCACTCGGCGCCACCGGCGGCGGCATCCAGCGTTCATCCGTCGGGGATTGCGCCTGGATGCCTGCCGCCGGACCTGCGCGCCCGCGGTTCGCGACGAGAGGCGACCCGGCCTTCGTTCTCATTCTCGTAATCGTTCTCGTCGCCCTTCCTGACGCCGCCAATTCCGCCCCAACCCGCATGGATGATTGAGAGAACGACTCCATCCCTCCCCCAGATCCCCAATCCCAGTTTCCAGCCCTCGGTCCCCCAACCCGATGTACGCCGACCTCCGCCTCGCCCTCCGGCAGCTCGCCCGGTCACCCGGCTTCACCTTCGCCGCGGTCGCCTCGCTTGCGCTCGGCCTCGGGGCGACCGCCACGGTGCTGTGCTGGCTGAATCATCTGGTCGACCGGCCGCTGTCCGGCGTCGCCGACCAGCAGGAGCTCGTGATGCTCGTCTCGAACCAGGGTGGCGGAAACGTCTCCATCCCGGACCTCGACGACATCGTCGCGCAAGGCGGGGTTTTTGCCGACGCGCTCGTGGCCATGCCAACCCCGGCATCGCTGACCGTCGGCCGCCAGTCGGAATGGGTCAACGCCCAGATCATCTCGGCCAATGCCTTCGACCTGCTCGGGGTGAAGCCGATTCTCGGCCGGGGCTTCCTCCCCGGGGAGGATCGCAAGGCCGGCGCGAGCCCGGTCCTGGTCATCAGCGAGCGCCTGTGGCGCCGGCGCTTCGGCGGCAGCGTCGCCGTGATCGGCCGCACCGTCGAGCTCAACCGCCATGCCTTCACCATCGTCGGCGTCACGCCCGCCTCGTTCCTCGGCACGGTGCCGCCGACGATCATCGACGCCTGGGCCCCCGCGTCGATGATCTGGGAGGTGCGGAACCAGGGCGCCGGCTTCCTTGACCAGCGCAGCTGGCGCGGCTGGCTCAATCTCGCGCGGCTCCGCCCGGGCGTGTCGGTCGCGCAGGCCCGCGCGGCGGTCGCGGCCCTCGACGCCCGGCTCGCCGCCGCTCACCCGAATACCAACCGCGACGTGCTCCATCGCGTCGTGCCCTTGTCCGGCTGCCCGTGGAGCGCGGCCGCCGTGGTCGGGCCCGTCCTGCGGCTGTTGCTGGTCGTGTGCGCTGGCGTGCTGCTGATCGTGGTGGCCAACATCGCCAGCTTGCTCCTCGCCCGCGCGGTCGGGCGCCGCAAGGAGATCGCCATCCGCCTTTCCGCCGGCGCGAGTCGCGCCCGCCTTGTCCGCCATCTCCTGACCGAGAGCGTTCTGCTCGCCACGCTCGGCGGGCTCGCCGGCCTGGTGCTCGCGAGCTGGGCCATCGACACGCTGCCGCTTCTCCTGCCCGAGCCGTCGCCCGACCTGGCGCTTCGGTTCACCCTGGACGGCCGGATCGCCGCCCTCACCCTGGCGCTGGCGCTGGTCACCGGGATCGCCTTTGGCCTGCTGCCCGCCTGGCAGGCGTCGCAGACCGACCTGAACGAGGTTTTGAAGGAATGCAGCCGGGGCACCGCGGGGAGCCGGTCGGCCCAGCGCGCGCGCCGCCTGCTCGTCGTCGGCGAGATCGCGCTGGCGCTCGTCCTGTTGGTCGGCGCTGGGTTGTGCCTGCGCGGCCTGGCCGGCGCACGGCGCGTCGATTTCGGTTTCAAACCCGACCATGTGCTCCTTGGCGGCATGCGGATCGGCATGAACGGCTACACGCCGCAAACCGGCCCCGGGTTCTACCGGCAGGTGCGGGAACGCCTGGCCGCGCTGCCATGCGTCGAGGAGGCCGCGCTCGCCAGCTGGATCCCGCTTGGCCTCACCGGATGCAAGGGCACCGGCGTGCAGGTGGCCGGCTACGTCCGCCCGCCGCAGGAGGATGCCACCTACGAGTTCGCCATCGTCTCGCCGCGCTATTTTTCCGCCATGCGCGTCCCGCTGGTGGCGGGACGCGACTTCACCGAGCGCGACGACGCCGCGGCGCCCGTCGCGATCGTGAACGAGGTGTTCGCCCGCCGCTTCTGGCCGGGCCAGGACGCGCTGGGACGGAAATTCCGCAGCGGCGGCGCCGAGCTGACGATCGTGGGCATCGCGCGCACCGGGAAATACAACCGGCTGAACGAGCCGCCGGCCTGTTTCATCTACGTGCCCTATCAAATGGGCACGCCGGACCTCGACCTCGGGCTCTGCGTGCGGACGCGGGGCGACCCGCTGGCCGCGGTGCCCGCCATTCGCCAGGCCGTGACGGCGGTCGATCCCAGCGTGGACATCCTTGGGTTCAAGCCGCTGGCCGCGTACATCGAGGCCGTCTTCTTCGCGCAATGGATCGCGTCGCTGCTCCTGACGCTGCTCGGCGGCGTCGCGCTGGCCCTGGCGGCCTTGGGCGTCTATGCCGTCATGGCGTTTGCCGTGAACCAGCGCACGCAGGAGTTCGGCGTGCGCATGGCGTTGGGCGCGACCGTCGGGCAGGTCGTCTGGCTCGTCGTCCGCCAGGGGCTCACGCTCACCGGCGCGGGCGTCGCGGCGGGCGTGGTGATCGCCCTCGGTGTAACTCACCTGCTGGCGAGCTTCCTCTACGGCACGAGCCCGCTCGACCCGCTCACGTTCCTCACCGTCCCGGCGGCGCTGGGCCTGGTCGCCCTGCTGGCCAGCTGCCTGCCGGCGTGGCGCGCCACCCGCGTCAACCCCATGGAAGCGCTAAGGGCGGAGTGAACTCCGCCAAGGAGAAAGTAACAGGTATCAAAGTACCAAGTGAAACCGCCCACTCTTCTCATCTGCCGCCTTCGCACCCCACCTGATACTCGATCCCTGTTACCTAGTACTTCTCCCACCTCCCACCTCACACCTCAGACCTCACACCTCCCGCCTCCCACCTTCAACCTCCAACCATCATGCGCATCCTCGCCCTTGAACGCGACCCGCCCGTACCGGCGCGGCCCGACATCACTGACCTGCTCCGCGACGAAGCCGCGCGCGTCTGGACCCTCACCAAGCTCGGCCTCATCCGCGACATCTGGTTCACCGCCGACGATCGCCGCGCCGTGTTGATGCTCGAGTGCACCTCGCTCCTCGAGGCCCGCGAGCACCTCGCGACGCTCCCGCTGGTTCGCACCGGCGTCATCGATTTCACCCTGCACGAGCTCCGCCCCTACGACGGCTTCGAACGCCTGTTCGGCGCCGCGGCGGAACCGGCCGTGCACCTGCACGAAGAGCCGCCCGAATATTGATCCGCCCATGAACCGCGCCGAATTTCTCACCTGCTCGGCCCGGTGGGCCTGCGGCTCCTGCCTCGCACTGCTCATCCCCGGCCGCGCCTCCGCCCTGCCCTCGTCCCCCGCCCCCGATCCCGTCACCCCGGTGGACGAGGCCCTCCAGCAGGCGCGCGATGAGAACCGATTCACGGCCAACTGGCTCACCGACCTCTTCGCGGCCGTCGACACCGAGGTCGATCCCGCCGCGCAGCTCAGGCTCATGCGGGCCTGCGGCCGCGGCTGCTACCAACGCCACCCGTTCAAACAGGATCTCGCCGCCGCCGGACACGGCGATGCGGACAAACTGGTCGCCGCCTACCGCCGGTATTTCCGCGTCGAGCGCGAGGGCGACCTCGTGCACATCCGGTACGGCGACCATTGTTTCTGCCCGGCCGCCCGCAACCGGCCGGCCCGGCCGCACGACCTCCATTGCGAATGCACGCGCTTCTCCCACGAGGCGATCTTCGAGGCCGCGCTCGGGCGCCATGTCCCGGTCGAGCTGGTCGAGTCCATCCGCCGCGGCGGCGCCACCTGCCATCTCATCGCCCACCTTTCCTGACCGATGAAAACACCCGTCCCGATGGACCCCGCCGCGGCGTTTCCCGACGCCAAGACCCGCCCCACCACCGCCGAGCTCCATGCCGCGCTCGGCCCCGCCGCCGCACCGCTGGGAACCGTCATCGCCGCCGTGTGCGCCGCCCACCCGGACATCACGATCGTCTGGCAGTTCTCCCCCCGTTCCGGCTGGTACCAGCTGCTCCAGCGCCGCAAGCGCCGCCTGCTGTACCTGGTGCCGCGGCACGACGACTTCCGCGCCATGATGATCCTCGGCGGCAAGGCCCTCGCCGAGCTCAAGGCCGGGCCGCACGCCCGCAAGATGCCCGCGCTGCTCAAGGGCGCCAAGCGCTACCCCGAAGGCACCGCCTTCACGTTCACGCGGGCAACGCTCGACCCCGGGCTCCTCACCGCGTTCCTCGCCGCCAAGCTCGCGCACTGACCCAAGTCCCATCGCACCGGGCCGGTTCACTCCCGTGCCATCCGTGTCATCCGTGGCTAAAATCCTTTTCGTCTCCCCATGAAAATACTCGGTACTGACTTCGTCACCTATTACGTCGGCAACTTCCACGCGGCCGTCATGTTCTATCGCGACATCCTCGCGCTGCCGCTCACCACCTACAGCGATGCCGACCAGTGGGCGGAATTCGACTGCGGCAACGTGACCCTCGCGCTCAAGGGCGGCGAGGACATCATTCCCGGCGACCACGCCCCGCGCATCGCGCTCGCGGTCGACGATGTCGGCGCGGCCTGGAAGGAACTGAAAACCCACGGTGTCAACATCGTCTGCCCGCCCCAGGACCACGGCGTCTGCCGGCATCTCGAGTTGCTCGACCCCGACGGCAACGTCGTCATCCTCCACCACCGCGCCGACGGCACCCACGGCCAGGACGTGTCCGTCGCCTGAATCCGGTGCTGCCGTGAACGTCCCGCGCTATCCGCTGGGCCGGGCCTGGCTCTCCCTGACCGCGGCGCTCGCCCTGCACGTCGCCGACGAAGCCGCCCACGATTTCCTGTCGGTCTACAACCCGGCGGTGCGCGCGATCCGCGAGGTGGCGCCCTGGCTGCCGCTGCCCACTTTCAACTTCGGAGTCTGGCTCTCCGGGCTGATCCTCGGGGTGATGCTGCTGTTTGCCTTCACGCCGGTGGTCGTGCACGGCCGGCGCTGGATCGTCGCCGTCGCGCATGTCTACGCCCTCCTGATGCTCGGCAACGGCACCACGCACCTCGGCTACTCCATCTATTCGCACACCCTCATGCCGGGAGTGTGGTCCTCGCCCTTGCTGCTCGCCACCGCCGCCTGGTTATGGCTCGAGGCCCGGCGCGCCTGGCGCGAGGAGGTGTAGGTCGGGCTTCACGCCCGAATCTCGGGCTGTAGCGGCGGTCACAGACCGCCGCTACAGCCGTGCCCCTCCGCAGGCAAATCGGCTTTTGCCTTGCCCCCGCCCCGCGACGTTTTGCCGGAACGTTACCCAACTCCTTGGGTCATGTGGTAAGATTCCGCGCCGGGCTTCCGCCCGCGATCTCTCCAGCCGATTTTCCGACCATGAGCCTCATCGCCACCCAAATCCGCCAGAAAGACGCGATCTTCTACTTCGCCTCCTGCTCCTCGGAGCAGCTCCTGCAGCAGGTCCGGTTCATCAGCCGCTATTACGACGAGGCCGGCCACATCAAGCCCGAGGAGGCCCCGGCTGACGACGACGTCGCCACGTTCATCTCGCGCGTCGAGCGCAGCGACAAGGCCTTCCAACGCGAGCTGTCGCGGGCGAAGATCCGCGCCATCCGCAATTTCTACGAGACCGCGGTCACGCAGCCGCCCATTCCCGGGACCGTCCTGCTGTTCACGCCGCAGAAACTCCATTTCGAGGCCTGGTCCGACGGCAGCGGCGTCGGCCGCCTGCAGGAACCGTCCGAGAAATACCTCATCATCGACGGCCAGCACCGGCTCGCCGCGCTCGAGTTCTTCGCCCGCACGCACCCCGACGACGCCCGCAACATCAGCGTCCCGTGCGTCATCTTCGACGGTCGCAGCGAGGATTTCGCCACCGAGATGTTCGTCATCATCAACTCCACCCCGACGCGCATCAACAAGAGCCACCTGATCGACCTCTACGAGCGCGTCTCCTGGGCCGAGCCCGACCGCCGCTTCGCCGCCCACATCACCGAGCTGCTGTACCGTTCCGATGACAGTCCGCTGCAGTACCGCATCAACCGGCTCGGCGGCCGCAGCCAGAAGGAGAAATGGATCCTGCAGGCCGAGCTCTTCAACGAGATCCATCGCTGGGTCCGCCTCGACTGGAAGCGCATCGAACGCCATGGCACCGACAAGCGCGCCGCCACGCCGTACTACGAGATGGTGCGCGACTTCCTGAAGGCCTCGGCGCGCGTCTGGGGCGACGTCTGGGGCAACGCCAATTACATGGTGACCAAGCCCGTCACGTTGAAGGCCATGCTCCGCGTCTGTGCCGACCTGACCGCCGGCGACAACGAAGGCGCCGACGGCCGCGTCGATCGCTGGACGGTGAAGCTTTCGCCCTGGACCGACCAGACCCGCGAGTTCCGCAATGAGGGCTTCTACGAACGCTTCCCGGCGAAGGGCCAGGTCGAGCGCGTGGCGAAGATCCATCGCGAACTCTCCAAGTGGGCGGGCATTCCGACCCGCGGCCGCGGCTGACCTTGCTTGGAGGCGGGGTGCCCTCACCCCGCATTCCGGGCCCAGCACTTCCGTCCGTGCAGCCAGCTGCCTTGTAGGCTCGGCGCCGGCGCCAGCCGTGTGGCGGCGGTCTATGACCGTCGCGGCCGGCAACGAGTGGACAAGGTGGGAGCGAGCTTGATCGCGATCGCGGGATCCGGATCGCGCGCCAGCTCGCTCCCACGGAAATTCGCAAGGGCTCAACCCCGCAGTATCTTTTCCATCGCCTTTCCCTGGGCGAGCTCGTCGACCAATTTGTCGAGACGGCGAATCTCGCGCATCGTCGGCTCCTTGATGTCCTCCACGCGCACCCCGCACACCACGCCGGTGATCAGCTTGCGCGCCGGGTTCGGCTTGGGCGCCTGCGCAAAGAAGGTCTCGAAGTCGGTCCCCTTTTTCAACTCCGCCGCCAGCCCGCGCGGGGTGTAGCCGGTCAGCCAGCAAAGGATGGCGTCGACCTCGGCCTTCGTCCGTCCCTTCCTTTCCGCCTTGGCGACGTAGTAAGGGTAAACGTTTGCGACGGGCGTCGTGCAGATGCGGTGCTTGGTTGGCATGGGAACTTATCGATTTAAACTCGCAGGGCGTGATTTCTTGAAAAGGCGAACGCATGCCCAGCCCAAACCAGCGGCGAGGAGCGGAAACGCCACCGCCCCGAGGTAAGCCCCCTTGCCGCCCGCTCGAACCGCGGTGAGGCCCCGCGTGACGACCAGGAGGCGCGCGGTATAGAACACGAAGAACGCACTCACCAGGCCGCAGACTACCGCCGGCAGCAGGAGTACGTTCCTGGACTTGGACTCAGGAGTCATTTCCGGGGTCGACAACTCAACAGGGCGGGAAAGCGGTTTCGTCCCGGCGCCGTCAGCTTGCTGATTCCATCCCGGGCAGACATTCCTTTTCGCGACAGTCCGGGCGATGAATCAGGCCAGGTGCGCCTTGGCGAGGGCGTCCACAATCTTTCCCGCCACCTCGGGGCTGACGCCGAGACCCGATTGCACCGAGCCAATCGCTGCCTCACGATCGCCTGACTTGATCGCCCCGATCACCGCTGAAGTCTGTTCATCGGTGAGGGAGTGCTCCGCACCATTGAGGTTGATGCGAAAGTGGATGGATTTCTTGGTCGAGACGGACAGAGGCGACGGCCGGGCCGGCGCGGCGGCAAAGGGATCAGCGGCAAACCCGTTGGTTTTCATCTTCCCGCTCCTGACGATGAACTGGACGAAAAGCGTGAGCAGCGAACCTGCGACCAGGCCAAGCAGCAGCGGATCAAGGCCGAGCGAATTGAGATACTGCGAGGGCGAGCTCATTGGTTTCGGAAACTCGATGACACCGGCTGCCTAGCACGAGCCGGCGCGGGGTGCCAGCCCGGAAGCCGGAATCGAGCACCGTGATTGCGTCACATCGCGAGCCCGACGTCACCTTCCAGCACCGCGGTCTTCATCCGCGGGCGTTCTCCGCTCTTCCACAATGGAGCCGTGTGCACGACCCGATAAGCGACATCAGCCCCATGAATCGCTACAACCCTTTCAGCAAACTCAGCATCGCGAAGCCGGGTGCGCCACATTCCGGACACAAAGCAGCACGGTCTGAAACTTGGTTTCCGCAATCTGGACAAGCAATGAGCGCCATCAAAATGCTCTCCTTCGCCGATCGGTACATTCACCTCAACTGAGTTGAGCTTTTCAAGGTTGCGGCCCGCGCGAGGATTTGGCCGTACAACCGACTGAAGAGAAATAGCCGAGTTTGGCCGATGTTTTCTTGTGGCCAAACCGCGTTAAGGAATCGGCGGCATCTGACGCCCTGCCATCCATCCGTGGCATCCGTGAATTCCGTGGTTGGTCCGGTTCCTTAGCCGTTCAGGGAAATCGTGTCCAAGCGTCCGGTCGGCGGGATGCCGACCCTCCCTTTTTGCGTTCTTCGCGCTTCTTGTGGCCAAATCACATTGCGAATGCTGCGGGGTGAGGGCACCCCGCCTCCAGCTTCGCGTTCTTCGTGTCTTTTGTGGCCAACCTCCGGC
>DASZXO010000080.1:0-188461 GCA_035545835.1 Lacunisphaera sp. | reverse complement strand
TCCGGCGCGGCGATGGTCACGCGCGCGATGGCGTCGTTGGTGATCTTGGCCGCATCGGCGAGCCAGGCGTCGTCCGCGGACAGCGTGTGCAGGCCCAGGTCGAGCAGGCCGATGGACAGCTGCCGGCGCTCGATCCAGCCCTCGGTGGCCTGGCGGGCCGCCACGAGCGCGTCGATCGTCTCGGCGGGAATCTTCTTGGTGGGATCGCGGTAATCGGCGGCAAAGGTGTCGAGCACCGTCTTGTCCCAGACCCAGTTCTCCAGCATCTGCGACGGGGCCTCGACAAAGTCCTGCGGGACATTGAACCCGCCCTGCGCGACAAACTTCGAGCGGCTCATGATGCCATGCATCACATGGCCGAATTCGTGGAAGAGCGTCTCCACGTCGCTGTGCTTGAGCAGCGAGGGCTTGTCGGCGGAGGGCACCGGGAAATTGCAGAGCAGCGCCTCGACGGGCAGGTCGTATTCGCCGCCCTTCATCCAGCCGCCGGATTTCTGCGAGAAGCAGGCGAAGTGGTTGAACTTCCCCTCGCGCGGGAACATGTCGAGGTAGAAGGCGCCCATCGGCACGCTGCTCTTCGCGTCGAGCACCACATAGAGCTGCACGCCCGGCGCCCAGACGTAGGGCGGCTCGATGGCGACGAACTTCAGGCCGAAGATCTTCTGGTAGATGGCGAACATGCCCTCGAGCGTCGCCTGGTACGGGAAGTAGACGCGGAGCGCCTCGGCATCGACGTTGTACTTCTCCTTCTTGAGCTTGTTCGAGTAGTAGCGCACGTCCCAGCGCTCGAGCTTGGCGTCGGGCTGGCCGGTCGCCTTCGCCTTGAGCTGGCGCAGCGTCTCGACCTCGGCCGCGTATTTCGGCTGCAGGCCGGCGACGAGGTCCTCCTCGAACTTGAGCGCCGTGGCGCCGTTCTTCGCCATGCGCGTCTCGGTCTGGTAATCGGCCCAGTTCTTGTAGCCCAGGCGCTGCGCGATGTCGGCGCGGAGCGCGACCAGCTTGCTGAGGACGGGCAGGTTGGCCTCGCGGGCCAGCCGGTAGCGGGCGAGCATCACGCGGTGGCGGACGTCAGCGCTGTCGGCGCTCTCCTCCACGGCAACGTACTGCCAGGTCACGTTCACCATGACGCGATAGCGGCCATCGGGTTGGCGGATACCGGGGCTGTCGAGGAAGCTCTGCGGCATCCCGGCCAGTTCCTCCGCCGTGAAGTCCATCGGGGCGCGCGCCTCGTTGATGTTGACGGCAAACTGGGTGTTGAGGCCGGCGAGGACCTTGCGCAGGCGCTCGACGTTGGCGCGCTCCGCCGGCGGCAGGGCGAGCCCGGCGCGGCGATACGTGCGCATCTGTTCGTTCAAATTGCGCTGCTCCTCGGGGTCGAGTTGCGGCTTGGCGTCGGCGACCTGCTTGAGCACGCGGTACAGGTCGTCGCGGTAGTCGAGGCCGACCCCCCATTCCTGGAGCTTCACCGTCATCTCGTTGGCGGCGTCGCGCATGTCCTTGTCGATCGCCGACTCGGCCACCGTGCCGAGCACGAGATAGGCGTCGGTCACCTTGGCGGTGATGGCGTCAAAGGCGGCGAACGTGTTGTTGAAATTCAGCTTGGCCGGGTCCTGTGCCGCCAGCGCGGCAAGCTCGGCATCGGCGGTCTTGATGGCGCGGTCGGCCTGGGCGCGGACTTCGGCGGCGGTGACCGGGTAGGTCGGCAGCTCAAGGTGCTGTTTCGCCTTGGCGGCGAGGGCCTGGTAGTCCGCCAGCCGCGCGGCCGGTTCGGCGCGGGCGGCGGCCAGCGCGAACATCGGCGCCAGGAGGGCAACGAACAAACGGAGGAAACGTTGGGGAGTATGCATGGGGAATGTTGGCCCTTACTGAGACCCAGCTCCCGCCGCGGCTCAACCCTTAAGCGACCGAACGCCCATCCGGGGTAGGGCGCGCAGTCCCTTGCGCGCCGTGTGATCGGCGCGGAGCGGAGTCCGCGCCCTACCCCGTCAGCCCATCAAGTCAGCTGCCGCCCGCTTTAGCTGTCGCGCTTCAGCGGCGAGCCGAACGGCGGCTGGGTGACGCTCTCGCGGATCTCGCGCTCGAAGATCGACTGCAGGCGCTGGGTGGAAACGCGCAGGCGCAGGACCGAGCGGAGCAGCCCGCGGTTTCTCGGGTGATAATGAAATTCCGCCGCCTCGGTGCGAAATCCCCGGCGGCTGCGCAGTTCGCCCACCCCGCGCACGAATTCAAAGTCCGGCGAATAGTATTCGCGGTTCAGTCGCTGGAGCCAGAAGAACGGCCGGGCCTGCCAGTGCAGGCAGCGCCAGACGAGCGCGTGCTCGAACCGGTCCGGCGCGATGCCGTGGCGTTCGCAATAGAGTTCGCGAAAGGTCTTCATCCGGCCTGTCGACTACGAGAGCCCAGAGGATGTCGGGCCGGATTTTCCGGGCGCAAGGTCCGAATGCCGTACCGGGGGCAGGAATTCACCCCAGGGAATCGGCATCCCGCTGCCGAAACCTGCCCTGCGCTTCGCGCCCGGCGGACGATGAGAGATTGTCCTACCGGCCGGCCATCCGAGTAGCCGGCATACTTGGCGTCCGCGATTGAGATACTCTCCATGAGGTAGACGTAGTGCATGCCCTGCTTCGCTGAAGCTTCGCAGGGCATCCTTCGTTGCGGTGCGTGGTTTGCCCCCGACCATTCTACCTCAATTGACGGATGGCCGTGCCATCCGAAGCTCAACGAGCGAAGGATGGCGGAGAGGGTGGGATTGACTCACTTCGTTCGGGCCTCCAGCCCAAACGCCGCCCAGCCGGCGTTTGCCCCTATCCCACCTCATTGCTGCTGTGCAGCTGTTTCGGCTCCGCCGAAATCCGCCATGCTCCGATGTTATCGCGGTTTGTGAAAGCGAGAAGGAAATAGTATCACAAACTGTCATACAAAATCCGGGTGCGAATCGGGACGAGCTGACCGAAATCGTCTCAATTTGGACAACGCTACCTCAATCCGTTCGCGCGGCGATCTTGACGCTCGCGCGCGCGGCGAAAGGTGGCGATGCAGGACGGAGCATCGAGTAGCGCGGGGGCTGGGGTGTCCCCAGATAGGCCGCAGGCCGTAGCCGTCAAAGCTGCGGGACTCGCGGACATCTTGCCGCACCCGGGATGCAACGGGCCAAGCGCTGACCAGCACCGGCAAAGCCGTCCCTCAACAGCCATTCAGAAAGGGCCAGACGGTGCCTCGTTCGAATTGCAGGACGGAGACTGGCGGAAAGGGGCCGTGCTGGCCGACGGATGCGGCCGCGGAGCGGCCGCGCCGGCGCCAGCCGGCCTTCCTTGTCAGAATAGTAACAATTCCGACAAGCCACCCCTTCGTTATCGCATGAAAGTGGTGGCCGGTCAGGAGGGCGTGTTCACCGATCGGAGCGGCAAACGCGTCTGGGACCAACGCGACGAGGATACCCTTTATCGAATGGGAATGCCGACGGGAGCAGAGGCGCGGGCGGCGTTTCATCTGCGGCTGAATGTCGCGGCCTTCATCCAGCATTGGGGTCGCGATCACTGCCTGTTTTTCACTGTCACCGATGAAGCCAACTTGCACCCGACCCAATTCGCTCGGCGCTGGAATAACTACCTGCGGCGGCACGGCTCGTGGATTGTCAGTTTCATCCGAGTACTTGAACCGCAGAAGCGCGGCAATCCGCACTATCATCTGTTGGTCGCGGTGACGTGGGATACTCGGCCGGATTCATTCGACTGGGCGGCGTTTGATGCGTGTCAACAAGAGCGGCGCGAGAACGGGACCACCGCGAAGTTTCGCGAGCTGCGAGCGCGCTACAAAGTGTCAGCCGCACCGGAACTGGTGGCGTTGTGGACGCTCCTGCGAAAAATCCTACCGCGCTATGGACTCGGCCGAGCCGAATTGCTGCCGATTCGAAAGGGCAAAGAAGCGATCTCCGAGTACATCGGCAAATATCTCGAGGCCGGCCTGATCATCCGCAAACACTCGTGGAAGGGCTGCCGGCGTGTGGAATTCGACAGACGTAATAAGACTGGGTGGCTCGCTTGCACGCGCGTCTTCGCGTGGCACTCAGTGGGGATGACCGCTTGGAGACACCGCGTTGGCGAAATTGCGCTTGCTGTCGGCGCATCGGACCTCAGTGGAATTGCACAACGCCTGGGCAGGAGGTGGGCGTATCAACTGCGAGAATCCATAACGCTAGCCTCGCGGGAGGAATGGCAATTGTTAATCAGCGTCATCGCGAGCAATTATACCGTTCCTTCAACCTTGAGCGAACGGAGCCGAGGTAATATCTAACTCGTCGCACAGCGTTTCAACAGTTCTTGGCCCAAGCTTAAGATGCGAACCACAACCCTCCTGTTGGTTTTACTAACACTCTCCTGCGGGGCGTCGGCAGCGAACTCGATCACAATTGGGAAGAAGGTCTATTTCGAAGCTTACAGGGAAGAAAACAAGGACGGCAGTTTGCGAGAGTATGTTCAGCCTTCTGAATCGTTAGATACTTGGACAACCCTTATTGGTGTTCGGATTTTTAATAAGCTCACGTCGCCCAAGGAATACATCTTGAATATGGCGGCCGAATACAAGCGCCGGTTCCCGCTGAATCAGTTCGCCATCTTTGAAAATCACAAAACCGGTGGCTGGATCGTTGACTATATCATTTTTCCTTCGGATTTAACCGAAGGAGTCATTGAGTGGAATTTTTTTGAGGCAGTGCCGAATAAGTCCGGCGGAGGTATTCTCGTTAACCAATTTGCCGCGCGGAGAACGGTTGTGAATTCGTTACGGGAAACGATGAAAGAGTGGAATTTTAAGGAATACCGGACCTCAATGTTTCCGCTGCTGGTAGAGTCAGGATTTCCGATAAAGGAAGAAGAAAGCGGCCGACGCAAAACCCCCTGACTAGGGGCTGGAAGTGTTTTTCGGTTGACGTGGCGTTAACCGGAGTTTGGTTAATGCCATGTTAACTGACTTCCCCTTCATTCAGGTTCCGGAGGAGCTCCAAAAAGTTTTCGGAGTCCCCGTACCCGGCACACGGGTTTATCAAAAGGAAGGACCGCAAGAAGAGACGAGCTATTGGTCGGATGCCGTGTTCAGCGTAGCCGGCCAATGCGTTTCGCCGGGTGGAGTATCTATGTACGCGCCGGTGTCACGGGCGGCCGTGCACAAGCGACTGAAAGAAGGGAAACTGACAGGATTCTTTTTCACCATTACCCATCGCAAGCGGAACCTCTTCGGTCTCGACCTGAGCACGCGAGAATTGGCGTTGGGCTTCATTCCGGTCAGCGAATGCAAGGCATGGCGGGCCGAGATTGAAAAACGCGCGATTGAGAAAGGCTCGGTAACCCGAAAAGAACTCGAGGGAGACAAGCCCGACTGGCACGGAGACTTCCTCTTCTGGAATTCACGTTGGGCTAAACAGCAAAAGGAGAGGGCCAAGAAATGAATGCCCCTGCCCCACTCCCCAATGGCGAATCACTTCTACGAATCAAGGAAGCAGCCGCGTGTCTTCGATCTTCTGACAAGACAGTGCGGCGTCTCATCATCGAGGGCAAATTGCGCAGCGTTAAAATCCGCGGTCTTCGGCTTATTCGCCAGAGTGACCTGATGGCGCTGGTCCAAACTTCAACCCAATAGCGCGATGTTCACCTACAAGCCGGCAAGGAGCCGCTATTACCGCGGCAAATATCGGTTGAGCACGAGCCCCGAGTGGCACGACGTGGCCCTGCGGGTCGAGCAAAAGGAACTGGCGGATGCGAGACTTGCTCAACTGGTCCGGGAGAAGGAAAAGGAGTTACTTGGCTGGCTGCCGCCCAAGGTACTCCGGGATGCAGCGCAGCAACCGATCGCGGAGCACTTGGCCGAATATGTCTCAGACCTTGCGGCCAAGGGTGCGTCAAAGAAACACGTCGCACTTGCCCGCAATCGCGTGACGCGTCTTTGCGGCGAATGTGGGTGGCGGCTGCTTCGGGATATAACTCCGGACAGCTTCACCCGCTGGCGTGCGCGGCAGTCGTTTGCCGCAAGGACCTGTAATCACTATCTCGGGCTCGCCTCTGCTTTCCTCGCTTGGATGGAAAGTGCCGGCCGAGTGGCAAAGAACCCTCTCGCGATTGTTGGAAGATCCGAGACCCGCGGACGGGAGCGGCGGGTACGTCGCGCCCTGACATGGGAGCAATTCACGCGGCTCGTCGAGGTATCCGGCAATCGCGGGTTGTTCTACATGTTGGCTGCGTACACAGGCCTGCGGCGCGGCGAGATTCAGGCGCTCCTGTGGTCTGACCTGCATCTAGACGTCCCGCAGCCGTTTGTCCTGGCGCGGGCGGCGACCACCAAAAACAAGAAGGATGCGGCGCTGCCGTTGTTGCCCGAGTTGGTTGCCGCGTTAAAACAGCGCCGGGCACTACTCCCGCTCGTCCAAGGCAAAGTCTTCCCACGAGGGGTGCCGACGGCCGCAACCCTTCGCGCAGACCTCGCCCAATGCGGTATTCCTTTTGAGGACGAAAATGGCCGGCGCGTGGATATTCACGCGCTGCGAAAGACGTTTTGCTCGCTCCTGCATGCCGCCGGCGTGCCGCAGCGTGTCGCGCAAGAGCTCATGCGGCACAGTGAGCCGCGCTTGACGGCGACCGTCTACACCGATGCCAACTTGCTGCCGCTCTATTCCGAGGTCCAGAAGTTGCCTCGGCCGCAGGTATCACAAACTGTTACACAAAATGCAGGGAAAACTGGGGATTTTCTGGCCAAAGCTGGCCAAGTCCAAGGTATGCACGACGAGACACAAAGTCCTGCGGTGGCTGAGCTTGTCCCAATTTGTCCAAGCATCGAACATGGCGGAGAGGGTGGGATTCGAACCCACGGTGCCTTGCGACACTCCGCATTTCGAGTGCGGTGCGATAGACCACTCTGCCACCTCTCCGTGACATCCCTCCTTCGCCAAGGCTCCGGAGGGCAAGGGGCGAAAACGTAGGATGTGCCTCCGAAAACGGAAGCAGAAACTTCAGACGTTTTCGTCCTCGAGGGCGTCGAGCTTTCGCCGGTTGGCGGGCAAATGTTGCGGGAGAAACGAGTAATAGAGCATCAGCTGCCAGCTGCGCGACGGCCGGTAAAGCAGCACGGGCACGACCAGGGCGCCGGCCACGGCCAGGCCGATCGCCACCTTCGGTCCCAGTACCCCCGCATACCAAAGCAGCGCGACCGGTGTGAGCCAGCCCACCAGCGTCACGCCATAGTTGAGCGACAGGGCGCCGAGGTAGAACCCCTCGTCCTTCTCAAACTTTAGCCCGCAGTCCGGGCAGTTATCCGCCAGGGCGAAGAGCTTGCCGGGCTGGAACAGATGCTTGCCGCCGCAGTTCGGGCAGCGGTTGGTGAGGCCCCGGTGGATAATCTGGCCGGCGGTGACTTTCATGGTGAAGCATATTTTGACCACGGATCACCCGGTTGCGCACGGATAATTTGGAGCGTCATCGTCCGGCTGGCCCGGCGAAGTGGAGGCGGGACCATCAGTCCCGCGGGTGACGATTCGCGCTGGCCGGTCGCGGGGCTGATGGCCCCGCCTCCATCGGATCCCCCTTCGCCGAGGCTTCGGAGAATGTTTTCGCAGGGCGAAAAACAAAAGGCGCGCCCGAATGGGCGCGCCTGAAATCACGGGACCGCGCGGCGGATCAGGTGCCGAGCTGGAAACGCGAGAAGCGGCGGATCTGCATGTTCTCGCCGAGCTTCGCGATCTTCTCGGTGAGGACATCCTTGATCGTCTTCGTGTTGTCCTTCACGAAGGGTTGGTCGAGGAGGCAGTACTGCTCGTAGAACTTGTTGAGCTTGCCCTCGACGATCTTCTGCACGGCGGCCGGCGGCTTGCCCTGGACCTGCGCGGCGGCGATGTCGCGCTCCTTGGCCAGGTCGGCCTCGGGCACGTCCTCGCGACGAACGTACAGCGGGCTGGCGGCGGCGATCTGCAGGCAGACGTCGCGGCAGAAGGTCTTGAATTCGTCGGTCTTCGCGACGAAGTCGGTCTCGCAGTTGATTTCCACGAGCACCCCGACCTTGCCGCCGAAGTGGATGTAGGCCTCGATCAGGCCGTCCGAGGTGGAACGGCCGGCCTTCTTGGCGGCGGAGGCCACGCCCTTCTTGCGCAGGATCGTCTCCGCCTGCTCCATGTTGCCCTTGGATTCATCGAGGGCCTTCTTGCAGTCGAGCAGGCCGGCGCCGGTTTTCTCGCGGAGCTCCGCGACCATGTTTGCGGTGGTGGCTGACATTGTGGGCAGGTTGGTGGGTTAGATTTCCTCGGTGCTGACGGCCGATTTCTTGGCGCCGGCGCGGCTCGGGCGCTTGCGCGGCGCGACGGCCGGCTTCTCCTCCTCGACGAACTCCTTGAGGTTGCCCGGCAGCACGACCTTGTCGAGGTCGACCTCGCCTTCGCCGGGGGTCCCGGCGGCGGCGGCACTGGCCTCGGCATGGGCCGCGACGCGGCGGGTCTCGCGGTGGGCGAGGCCCTTGGTGATGGCGTCGACGATCGTCTCGACAATGATGCGCACCGCCTTGGTGGCGTCGTCATTGCCCGGGATCGGGTACGTGAGCTGGGTCGGGTCGGAGTTCGTGTCGACGAGCCCGATGCACGGGATGTTCATCCGCTTGGCCTCGGCGACGGCGATCTCCTCGTACGAGGTGTCGATCACGAACACCGCCCCGGGCAGGCCGGTGATGTTGGCGATGCCGTCGAAGTTGCGGGTCATGCGGGCCATCTCGCGGCGGACGGCGGACTCCTCCTTGGAGGAAAGCTTGGCCAGCTCGCCGCTGGTGTCCATCGCCTGGTACTTCTTGAACTTCGCGAGCGACTTCTTGATCGTCTCGAAATTGGTGAGCGTGCCGCCCATCCAGCGGGTCGTCACGTAGGGCATGTTGGTCGCGGCCGCGGCCTCGCGGATGAGTTCCTGGGCCTGGCGCTTGGTGCCGACCAGCAGCACATCGCCGCCGCCGGCCACGAGGGTCTCGAGGAACGCGCAGGCCTTTTCGAGGGCGGCGTAGGTCTTCTCGAGATCGATGATGGTGATGCCCTGCCGGTGATCGAACACGTAGGGCTTCGAGCGCGGGTTCCAGCGCTTGGTCTGGTGACCGAGGTGGACGCCGGCGTCGAGGAGGTCTTTCGGAGTGATGTTCATGGGATCTATGTCGTTACGAGACACAGGTCGGCCAACTGGGCCGCCTTGCGATCGTGACTGCGGTTGATGGTTGGAGGTGGAAGGAACGGGAACCGCCGAAAAGAGAGACCGCCCCCACCCTTGGCAAGACCGATTCTTTGCCTTTTTCCGGCGGAAGGGGGTCGCGCTCGAAACCCTCGCCATCGCGCCCTAGCGCTTTTTTCGCAAGAAGAAGCGCTGCAAGAGGATGAACACGAGCAGCAGGGCCCCGACCACGATCCGCATCCACCAGGCGCTCAGGCGTCCGTCGAAGAGGATGGCGGCCTGGATGGTGCCGAAGATCAGCACGCCGAGGAAGGTACCGAGCATGTGGCCGCGACCGCCCGTCAGGAGCGTGCCGCCGATCACGACGATCGCGATCGAGTCGAGCTCTAGGCCGACGCCCATCGACGGGTTGCCGGAGCCCGTGTAGAACGTGGCCACGATGCCGGCCAGCGCCGCGCAAAAACCATTGACCGCATAGACGGCGATCTTGGCGGCGCCGATCGGCAGGCCCATGAGCAGCGCGGATTGTTCGTTGCCGCCGATCGCGAGAAGGTTGCGGCCGAACCGCGTGTGGTGGGCGACCGCGTAGCCCGCCACGATCACCGCGACGAAGATGAGCGCGTTGGCGGTGAGGAACGCCGGCCCGACGTCCAGCTCGAAGCCCGAAATGCGTTCGTAGACGTGATGGGTGATGCCCACCGATTCCTGGTTGATCCAGAAGCCGACGCCCCGCGCGAGGAACATGCCCGCGAGCGTGATCAGGAAGGGCGGCAGGCCGAAGCAGTGGATCAACGCGCCCATGCCGGCGCCGAGCGCCGCGCCCAGCGCCAGCGCCGCCAGCCAGGCCACGCCCGGTGCGACGCCGTGTTTCTCGACCAGCGTGGCGGTGAAGATCGAGGTGAACCCGATGACCGCACCCACCGACAGGTCGATGCCGCCGGAGAAGATCACCAGCGTCATGCCAACGGCGGTGATGCCGAGAAAGGCGTTGTCCGCGAGCAGCCCGGTCGCGACGCGCACGGAGAAGAAGCCGTCGTAAAGCCAGCCCGCGGTGCCGAACAGCGCCGCGAAAATGAGCGCCGTCGCCACCAGCGGCAACTGCCGGCGCAGGATGGGGCGCAGCGCGGCCGGTCGGGCCGCGGCTCCCGGGGTTCCGCGGTTCATGCCGCCGCCCTCCGGCGCAGCCCGCCCAGCCAGCGCCCGACCCGGTCCGATTGCAGCAGCGTCACCCCGATGATCAACAGCGCCTTCGGCACCGGCGCGACCGCGGGCGGCACGCCCAGGTTGTACATCGTCGTCGTCAGGGTCTGGATGAGGAGTGCCCCGACCGCCGAGCCGAGGACGGTGAAACGGCCGCCGGACAGCGCCGTTCCGCCGACCACCACGGCGAAGATGGCGTCGAGCTCCGCATTTTCGCCGGCGCGATAGGCGTCGGCCGCGCGGATGTTCGCCGCGGCCAGGACGCCGGCCAGCCCGGCGCACCCGCCGCAGAAGATGTAGGCAAAGGCCTTGATGCGCGCGGCCGCCAGGCCCGCGAAACGGCTCGCCGTCTCGTTGTCGCCCACCGCCTCGATGAACAGGCCGAGTGCCGTCCGGCGCAGCAGCAGGTGCGTCGCGGCGTAACACGCGACGACCAGCAACGGCGCGAACGGCAGGGCGAGCAGGAAGCCGTTGGCCAGGAATTCGAACCGGTCGTGGGCGATGATGATCACCTGCCCGCCGACGATCAGCTCGGCCACGCCCCGGCCCGCCACCATCAGGATCAGCGTCGCCACGATCGGCTGCACGCCGAGGCGGGCGACCAGCGTGCCGTTGACGCCGCCGGCGAGCAGGCCCGCCCCGACGGCCGCCGCCAGCGCGAGCCCCAGGCCGTGGCCGCCCTGCAGCATCACCGCGCTGACCGCGCCCGCCACCGCCATGACCGAGCCGACCGACAGGTCGACGCCGCCGGTGGCGATGACCAGCGTCATGCCGAGGGCGACCAGCATCGTGCGCGAGCCCTGCGTGAGGATGTCCACCGGCACGCCGAACAGGTGGCCGTGCAACAAGGTCAGCCGGAGAAAACCGCGATCGAACGCCGCGTTGAGCAGCACGAGGGCGGCGAGCCCGACCAGCGGCCAGAAAACGGGCGCCCTAGCCTTCATGGGTGCCCGCCATGAGGTGCATCAGGTTCTCCGAGGTCAGGCCGTCGCCGGACACCTCGCCGGTCAGGCGGCGCTCGCGCAGCACCAGGACGCGCGAGCAGTTGCGCACCACCTCGTCGATCTCGGAGGAAATGAACAGCACCGCGAGGCCGTCGTCCCGCAACTTCGCCACCAGTTGCTCGATTTCCTGCTTGGCCCCGATGTCGATGCCGCGCGTCGGCTCGTCGAGGATGATCACCGCGGGTTGCGTCGCCAGCCAGCGCGCGAGGAGGACCTTCTGCTGGTTGCCGCCGGAGAGGTTCTTCACCGGCGTCTCCGCGTCGGCCGTCTTGATGCGGAGGGCGCGGATGTAGTGGTCGCACAGCTGCGCCTGCTCGGCGGTCGACAAGGCCCGGAGCGCCCCGCGCTTGCCCTGGAGGGCGACGAGCAGGTTCTCGCGCACCGACAGGTTGGGCAGGATCCCCTCGGCCTTGCGGTCTTCCGAACAGAAGGCGAGGCCTTGCCGGATGGCGTCGCGCGGGGAATGGAGCGTCGCCGGCCGGCCTTGCACCTCAAAGGCGCCGGCGTCGGCCGCGTCGATGCCGAAGAGCAGGCGGGCCGTCTCGGTCCGGCCGGAGCCGAGCAGGCCGCCCAGGCCGGTGACCTCGCCGGCGTGCAACGCCAGGTCGGTCGGCGCGATCGCGCCCGCCCGCGCCAGCCCGCGCGCGAGCAGCACCGGCGCCTCGCGGGCGGCGCGTTCCGCCGGCTTGCCCGGCGAGAAGTCCGCGACCGTCACCGCGCGGCCGAGCATCTTGCCGACGAGGTCGAGCCGCGAGAGCTCCGCCGTGGCGAACTCGCCCACGAGCTGCCCGTTGCGCAGGACGGTCAGGCGGTCGGTCACGGCGTAGACCTGGTCGAGGAAATGCGTGACAAACACGATGCCGAGGCCGTCGCCCCGGAGCTTGCGCATCACGGCGAAGAGCTCGGCCACCTCGCGCTCGTCGAGGCTGGCCGTCGGCTCGTCGAGCACGAGGAGCTTCGCCGCCGTGTCGAGGGCGCGGGCGATCGCGACCATCTGCTGCAACGCCACGGACAGCGAGCCCAGCTCGGCGTCGACGTCGCAGTCGATCTCAAGCCGCGCCAGCGCCGCGCGGGCCCGGCGCCGGATGGCCCGCCAGTTGAGCCAGCCGGCCCGGCCGGGCTGGCGCCCGAGGGTGATGTTCTCGGCGACCGAGAGTGAGGGCACGAGATTCACCTCCTGGTAGACGGTGCTGAGGCCGAGTTCCTCGGCTTCGCGCGGCGAGTCGGGCCGGATCACGCGGCCGTCGAGCCGGATCTCGCCCGCGTCGGCCGGGTGCACGCCGGTGAGCACCTTGATCAAGGTCGACTTGCCCGCGCCGTTCTCGCCCAGCAAGGCGTGGATCTCGCCCGCGCGGACCGTGAAATCGACGCCGGCCAGCGCCACCACGCCGGGAAACTTCTTCCCGATCCCGCGCAGTTCAAGCAGGGCCGCGCTCATTCAAATCACGATTGTCATCCTGAGCGCAGCGAAGGATCCACGCACCCGCTGGTGGCGCCAACCTCGTTGCCGTGGATTCTTCGCTGCGCTCAGAATGACACGCATCGAGGGTTCAAAGCCTTCAATACTGCCGGGTCGGCAGCGCCGTGGCGGCGTTGGTCGAATCGAACAGCTCGTCCTTGTTGTAGGACTTCCGCTCGACCTTCTCACCCGCGAGGATCTTCTGGACCGTGTCGTAGACCTTGGGCCCGAACAGCGGGTTGCATTCCACCGTGCAGTTGATGCGGCCGTCGGCCACCGCCTGCACGCCCTCCCGGATGGCGTCGATGCTGACGATGATGATGTCCTTGCCCGGCTTCAGGCCCGCCTCCTCGATCGCCTGGGCGGCGCCGAGCGCCATGTCGTCGTTGTGCGCGTAGACGATGTCGATGTCGCGGCCGTGCTTCTTGATGAAGGCCTCCATGACCTCCTTGCCGCCGGTGCGCCGGAAGTCGCCGCTTTGCGAATCGATGACCTTCAGGTCGGGATATTTCGCGATGGCATCGGCGAAGGCCTTGCGGCGCTCGTTGGCCGGCGCGGAACCCGGCGTGCCCTGCAGCTCGACGATCCGGCCCTTGCCGTTGACCTTCTTCGCCAGCCAGTCGGCGGCCATCTCGCCTTCCTTGTAGAAATCGGAACCGATGAAGCAGGTGTAGAGCGACTCGTCCGCGGTCTGGATCGTGCGGTCGGTGATGATGACGGGAATGTGGGCGCGCTTGGCCTCGCGCAGGACCGGGTCCCAGCCGGTCTCAACGATGGGTGCAACAACGATGGCGTCGACCCCCTGCGTCACGAACGAGCGGATCGCACGGATCTGGTTCTCCTGCTTGCCCTGGCCGTCGGCGAACTTGAGGTCGATGCCGCGCTTGGCGGCCTCGGCCTTCATCGACTCGGAGTTGGCCGTGCGCCAGGCGCTCTCGGCCCCGGTCTGGGCGAACCCGATCTTCAGCGGCTTGGCCAAGGCCGGGAGGGCGGCAAGACCGGCGGCGAGGACGACAAATGACTTGGACAACAAGGAGGATTTCATACGGGGAAACGGGGTGGAATCGATGCCGGTGGAGGGCGTCCGGACGAAAGAAGAAAGACTATTTTTCCACCGTCGCAACGCCACAATGCTCACTCGGTGTGACAGTCATGTTTGACGGACGTTGCAACTCTTTCTGGCCATCGGGCGATTTTCCCCTACGGTCCGCGACTCATCCCATCCATGAAGACCCCCCTGCTCCGCCTGGCCCTCACCCTCCTCCTCGCCCTGCCGGCCGCGCCGCTCCTGCGCGCCCAACAAAAGCACGAACACAAGGAGCCCGACACCGAGCTCGGCAAAGTCATGGAGAAGGTCGGCCACGCCTGGCGCACCGTGCGCAAGCAGGTGGAGAACCCCGCCGACAACGCCGCCACGCTTGCGCTCGTGACGGAGATCCAGGGCAACCTCGAGAAGGCTTTGCAGCTGGAGCCGGTCCGCGCCAACGACGTGCCCGCGGCCGAGCGCGCCAAGTTCGTCGAATCCTACCGCGCCCACCTGAAGGATTTTCTCGGGCTGGTCAGCCAGCTCGAAACCGCATTGAAGGCCAACGACAATGCCGCCGCCGCCGACCTCGTGAAGAAGATGGGCGCCGCCCAGCGCGAGAACCACAAGGAGTTTCGCCGGCCCGAGGAGTGAGCGCGCCCGGCCGGGGCGTTCCCGTTCGCGCCGGCCCGACGTGACTGTCAAACAGCAGGGTGGTTCCCCGGTTCCAGATGGAGCCGCTACCCTGCCCGCGTGTATACCCTCGGCCTAGACTACGGCACCAACTCGGTGCGCGCCCTCGTGGTCCGCTGCGCGGATGGCGCCGAGCTGGCCAGCTGCGTCGTCGGCTATCCCAGCGGCCGCGAAGGCGTGCTGCTTGATGCGCGGGATCATCATCTCGCCCGCCAGCACCCGGGCGATTATCTCTTCGGCTTGGAAAAGAGCGTGCGCGGCGTCCTGGCCGCCGCGCGCAAGGTTCGCGGCTTCACCCCGGCGCAGGTCGTGGGCATCGGCGTCGACACCACCGGCTCCAGCCCGATCCCGGTCGACGCCCGCAACGTGCCGCTCGCACTCGGCGCGAAGTGGCGCAGGAACCCGCACGCACAATGCTGGCTCTGGAAGGACCACACCAGCCATCGCGAGGCGGCGCGCATCACGGAGCTCGCGGCGCAGCACCGCCCGCAGTTCATCGCGAAGTGCGGCAACACCTATTCCTCCGAGTGGTTCTGGTCGAAGATCTGGCACTGCCGCCAGGTGGCGCCGAAGGTCTTTGAGGCGGCCTACTCCTGGGTCGAGCTGTGCGACTGGATCCCCGCCGTCCTCGCGGGCGTCACCGATCCGCGCCAGGTGCAGCGGGGCATCTGCGCCGCCGGCCACAAGGCGCTGTACTCGGAAGATTGGGGCGGGTTGCCGGACAAGGAATTCCTCGCCCGGCTCGATCCCGCGCTGGCCGACCTGCGCGACCGGCTCTACACCCAGGCGCACGATGCCACCGCCAGCGCCGGCCGGCTGTGCCCGGAGTGGGCGGCCAGGCTCGGCCTGCCCGCCGGCATCCCGATCGCCATCGGCGAATTCGACGTGCACTACGGCGCGATCGGTTGCGGTGTGGCCGAAGGCACCTTGGTGAAGGTCATCGGCACCTCCACGTGCGATTGCGGCGTGGTATCCGCCCGGAAGAAGGTGCCCGACATCCCCGGCATCTGCGGGATCGTGCCGGGCGCCATCCTGCCCGGCTTCTACGGACTCGAGGCCGGCCAGTCGGCCGTCGGCGACATCTTCAAGTGGTGGGTCGAGGTTGTTTGCGAGGGCGACGCCGCCCGGCATGCGCGGCTGACGAAGGAGGCGGCGAAGTTGCGCCCGGGCCAGAGCGGCCTGCTCGCCCTCGACTGGCAGAACGGCAACCGCACCATCCTCGTCGACCCGCTGCTCACCGGCCTGGTCCTCGGCTGCACGCTGCACACGACGCAGGCCGAGATCTACCGCGCGCTCATCGAGGCGACGGCCTTCGGCGCGCGCGCCATCATCGAGCGTTTCCGCGAATACGGCGTGCCGATCGATCGCGTCGTCTGCGCCGGCGGCATCGCGGAAAAGAACCCGCTGCTGATGCAGATCTACGCCGACGTGACCGGCTGCACGATGCTCGTCTCCGGTTCCAGCCAGGCCTGCGCGCTGGGCTCGGCCGTGTCCGCCGCCGTCCTGGCGGGCGCGCACCCGGACTTCCCCACGGCGCAGCGCAAGATGACTTCGCTGAAAAAGGTGTCGTACAAGCCGCGCGCCGCGGCGCGGCAAACCTACGACCGGCTCTATGCCCTCTACCGGCAGCTGCACGATTCCTTTGGCGGCCTGAACCAGTCGGCCGACCTCACGCGCGTGATGAAGGATTTGCTCGCGCTCAAAAGCTAACCCCGCCCGTCCATGCCCATCACCCTGCCGAAACCCCTCGGCGCGTGCGCCCTCGGCCTCGCCCTCGGCCTCAGCCTCGGCGCCGCTGAACCAACCGCCACGCTCACGCTCCGGGCCGACCAGCCCGGTGCGGTCATCCACAAGGAGATCTACGGCCAGTTCGCCGAGCACCTCGGCCATTGCATCTACGGCGGCATCTGGGTCGGCCCCGACTCCCCCATTCCCAACACCCAGGGCTACCGCAACGACGTCCTCGCGGCATTGAAAAACCTCAAGGTGCCGCAGCTGCGCTGGCCGGGCGGCTGCTTCGCCGACGAATACCACTGGAAGGACGGCATCGGCCCGCGCGAGAAGCGCCCGTCGATGTTCAACTCGCACTGGGGCGGCGTCGTCGAGAACAACGCCTTTGGCACCCATGAATTCCTCAACCTGTGCGAGCTGCTTGGCATCGAACCCTACGTGTGCCTGAACGTCGGCAGCGGCAGCGTGCAGGAGGCGATGGAGTGGGTCGAGTACATGACCTCCCCGGCCAGCTCGCCCATGGCCAACATGCGCCGCGCGGACGGCCGCGACGCGCCGTGGAAGGTGCCGTTCGTCGCCGTCGGCAACGAGAGCTGGGGCTGCGGCGGCAACATGACCGCGTCGTTCTACGCCGACAATTTCAAGCGCTACAACACGTTCGTCAAAAACTACGCGCCGGGACCCGAGAACCGGATCAAGCGCATCGCCTGCGGGCCCAATGGCGACAACTACGAGTGGACCGAGACCCTGATGAAGGAAGCGGGCCGCCAGATGGACGGACTCGCGCTGCACTTCTACACGGTGCCGACGGGCAATTGGCGCGCCAAGGGCTCGGCCACGAACTTCGACGAGGCCGAATACTTCGCGACGCTGCACCGGACGCTCAAGATGGAGGAGCTGATCACGAAGCACTCGGCCATCATGGACAAATACGACCCGCAGAAGCGCGTCGGCCTCGTGGTCGACGAGTGGGGCGTCTGGACCGATGTCGAGCCCGGCACCAATCCCGGCTTCCTCTTCCAGCAGAATTCGCTGCGCGATGCCATCCTCGCCGCCATCAACCTGCACATCTTCCAGGCGCATGCGGATCGCGTCACGATGGCGAACATCGCCCAGATGGTGAACGTCCTCCAGGCCATGATCCTGACCGACGGCGACAAGCTGGTGCTCACGCCGACCTACCACGTCTTCGAGATGCTCAACGTCCACCAGGGCGCCACGTCGCTGCCGCTCGCGGTCACGTCCCCCGACTACGCCAGCGGCGACCAGAAGATCCCCGCGGTCAGCGCCTCGGCCTCGCGCGACGGCGCCGGCGTCGTGCACATTTCCCTGGCCAATGCCGACCCGCACAACGCCGTCAGCGTGTCCTGCGCCCTCGAGGGCCTCACCGCGAAAGCGGTGACCGGCCGCGTGCTCACGGCGCCGGCCATCACCAGCCACAACACCTTCGACGCGCCGCACACCGTCGAGCCGGCCGCCTTCACGGGCGCGAAGCTCGCCGACGGCAAGCTCAGCCTCGAGCTGCCGGCCAAATCCGTGGTCGTGCTGACGCTGCAGTAAATTCTCACATCCGCTTCCTGTCATTCTGAGCGAAGCGAAGAATCCATGCCGGCGAAGATGATGTTGCCCCCGATGCCGTGGATCCTTCGCTGCGCTCAGGATGACAGGTATACTGGGTTGGTTCCGTGCTCATCCGCGTAATCCGTGGTCAATAACTATTCTCCCATGAAAAATCTCGCTCCCGCCGAAATCTGGTTCGTCTGCGGCTCGCAACACCTCTACGGCCCCGGCCCGCTCAAGCAGGTCGCGGCCAACGCCCGCGCCGTCGCCACCGCGCTCGGCCGGTCGAAGCACGTCCCGATCCCGATCGAGTTCAAGGCGCTGCTCACCACGCCCGACGAGATCACGCAGCTTTGCCTCGCCGCCAATGCCGACCCGAAGTGCGCCGGCCTGGTCCTGTGGATGCACACGTTCTCGCCCGCGAAGATGTGGATCCGCGGCCTCACGGCGCTGAAGAAGCCGTTCTGCCACCTGCACACGCAGTTCAACCGCGACCTGCCGTGGGACCGGATCGACATGGACTTCATGAACCTCAACCAGGCGGCGCACGGCGACCGCGAGGCGGGTTTCCTCCACACGCGCCTGCGCCTCGGCCGGAAGGTCGTGGTCGGCCATTGGAGCGATGACGAGGTCCAGCAGCGGCTCGGCGCCTGGGTCCGGGTGGCGCGCGCCTGGCACGACTGGCAGGGCGCGCGGTTCGTCCGCTTCGGCGACAACATGCGCCAGGTGGCCGTGACCGAGGGCGACAAGGTCGCGGCCGAGATTCGCTTCGGCTTTGCCGTAAACGGGCATGGCGTCGGCGACCTGGTGGCGAAGATTTCGGATGTCGGCATCAACGACCGCCATGTCGACCGGCTCTGCGCCGAATACGAGGACCGCTACAAGGTCGCGAAGGAGCTGCGCCGGGGCGGTGCCCGCCACGAATCGCTGCGGTATGGCGCGCGGATTGAACTCGGGCTCCGCGCGTTCCTCGAGGAGGGCGGGTTCAAGGGCTTCACGACAACCTTCGAGGACCTGCACGGCCTCCGCCAGCTGCCGGGCCTCGCGGTCCAGCGGTTGATGGCGGACGGCTATGGCTTTGGCGCCGAGGGCGACTGGAAGACCGCGGCCCTGCTGCGCGCCATGAAGGTCATGGGCGACGGGCGGCCCGGCGGCACCTCGTTCATGGAGGACTACACCTATCACCTCGCGCCCGGCGGACACCAGGTGCTCGGCGCGCACATGCTTGAGATTTGCGAATCGATCGCCGCCACGAAACCGTCGCTCGAAATCCACCCGCTCGGCATCGGCGGCAAGGAGGACCCGGTGCGGCTCGTGTTCGACGCACCCGCCGGCCCGGCGCTCAACGCCTCCCTCATCGACCTCGGCAACCGGTTCCGCCTGCTCGTGAACGAGGTGACCGCCGTGAAGACGCCCCGGCTGCCGAAGCTGCCGGTCGCCCGCGCCGTGTGGGAGTGCCAGCCGGACTTCAAGACCGCCTGCGCGGCGTGGATCCACGCCGGCGGGGCGCACCACACCGGATACAGCTACAGCGTCACGACCGAGCAACTCGAGGACCTCGCGGAAATAGCTGGCATCGAGCTGGCGGTCATCGACGCGAAGACCGAGCTGCGGGCGTTCAAGCAGCAGCTCCGGCACAACGACCTGTACTACACCCTCGCCCAGGGGCTGCGGGTCTGAATCCCGAAGTAGCGAGGAGTGCGCATCGAGTAGTGAGTATGGCGGAACTCGACGTTTTTCTACTCGCTACCCGCTACCCGCTACTCGCTACTCTGCCCCATGCTGACTGAACTCAAACGCGAAGCCTACGAGGCCAACCTGGCCCTGCCGGCCCACGGGTTGATCAACCTGACGTTCGGCAACGCCAGCGCGCTCGACCGCGGCCGCGGCATCTTCGCCATCAAGCCCAGTGGCGTGGACTATGCGGCGCTCAAGCCGGCCGACATGGTGCTGGTCGATCTCGAGGGCCGGAAGGTCGAGGGCGGGCTCAATCCCTCTTCCGACACGCCCACCCACCGCCGGCTCTACCTCGGTTTCAAGGCGGTCTGCGGCATCGTGCACACCCACAGCTCGCACGCGACCGCCTTCGCCCAGGCCGGCCGGCCGGTGCCCGCTTTCGGCACGACACATGCCGACTATTTCCACGGCGAGATCCCGGTGACGCGGAAGATGACCCCGAAGGAAATCGGCAGCTTCTACGAGTGGAAGACCGGCAACGTCATCATCGAGCGCTTCCAGAAGGGAAAGCTCGACCCGCTTGAATGTCCCGGCGTGCTGGTGAACCGGCATGCGCCGTTCACGTGGGGTGAGACCGTCGCCAAGGCCGTCGAAGTCGCCGTGGCCCTCGAGTGCTGCGCACACATGGCACTCATGTCGCTGGCGCTCGAGCCGCGCCTGAAGCCGATCGAGCCGGCGCTGCTCGCCAGGCATTTCACGCGCAAGCACGGGCCGGGCGCGTATTACGGGCAGAAGAAGTAAGGGCCCAAGTCCTGCAGGGGCGTGCCTCGTGCACGCCCGCCAGGCGTTCGATCAAGGGCGCGGTCAAGCCGCGCCCCTCCAGCAATCCCTCTACGCCCTCTTCCGGCGCGCGAGGTAGAGCATGAACGCGCCGAAGAGCGCGAAGACCACGCCCCAGGTGAGGTTGACGTTCTGGCCGAGCGAGTGGGCCGCGTAGATGGCGGGATCCGAGGCGAAGCCATAGGCGAGCAGGATGACGCCGAGGATCAGGAAGAGGAGCCCCATGGGCAGGCGGATGTCGAGTTGCATGGGCGAAAGCGGTTCGGGGTTACCAGAAGACGATGTTGAGGATGAGCGTGGCGCCGAGCACGGTCATGCCGAGCGGAAACGGGCGCACGTACCACGGACCGTGGGCATCCTTGTGCTTCTCCGTGAGCGAGTACACGAGGCCGCGGAGCTGGTCGTCGGTGCGGTTGGGTGACGTGGCGAGGGAGATGAACAAGGTGCCGAGGAAGCAGCCGCTGAAGGCGAAGATCGCCATCCAGAAATTCTGCGCCATCGAGCTGACGAACGTGTGCTGGACCCCGAGCCACCCGCCCTTGAGCAGGCCGGCGGTCTCGCCCACCGGCAGCGTGCTGCCCTGGAAGATCGCCGCGGAGAGCGTGCCGAGCAGCAGGCCGAAGAACGCGCCGTGGCCGGTGGCGCGCTTCCAGAACATGCCGAGCAGGAAGATGGCGAAGAGCGGCGCATTCACGAAGCCGAACACCAGCTGGAGCATGTCCATGATGTTGTTGAATTTTGCCGCCGCGTACGCGCACACGGCGCTGATGATCAGGCCGACGACCGTCGTCACGCGGCCGACGCGAATGAGGTGCGCGTCGGTGGCGTCGGCGTTGATCCAGCGCTGGTAGAGGTCGTAGGTCCAGACGGTGTTGAAGGCGGTGACGTTGCCCGCCATGCCCGACATGAACGACGCCATGAGCGCCGTCAGGCCGATGCCGAGCATGCCGTTGGGAAAATACTTCGCGAGCATCGCAGGCACGACCATGTTGTAGTCGGGATTGCCGTCGGCGCCGACGGGCAGGCCGATGCCGGCCGTGCCGCCCTTGTGGTAGAGCGCGATTGCGAGCATGCCGGGGAGGATGACCAGCGCGGGAAACATCATCTTCGGGATGGCGGCGATCAAGGGCGTGCGGCGCGCGGCGTTCATGTCGCGGGCCGCCATCGCGCGCTGGATGACGAGGAAGTCCGTGCACCAGTACCCGAAGGAGAGCACAAAGCCGAGGCCCGCGACCAGGCCGAACCACTCGATGCCGATCGGGTTGGCCTTGGCGTCGCCCATGTACTGCCACGAGTGGCTCCAGGCGCCGGGCATGCCCTTGGCGGCGGAATACGCATCGAGGTTGTGCATCAGCCCGGACCAGCCGCCGATGTCCTGCAGGCCGAGGATCACGAGCGGCAGGAAGCCCAGCACGATCAGGAAGAACTGCAGCACCTCGTTGTAGATCGCGGAGGTCAGGCCGCCCGAGTAGATGTAGATCAGGACGATCAGGCTCGAGAAGATGACGCACGCATCGAAGTTCCAGCCGAGGATGGCGTTGAGGAGCTTGGCG
This sequence comes from Lacunisphaera sp., assembly GCA_035545835.1. Lineage (GTDB taxonomy): Bacteria > Verrucomicrobiota > Verrucomicrobiia > Opitutales > Opitutaceae > Lacunisphaera. The sequence continues at coordinate 166,541 of DASZXO010000080.1, read as the reverse complement.
AGCGCGAACATCGAGATGCCCGACGAGAACACGGTCATCACCGCAAAGGAAAGCGCGTTGAAGGTGCGCGTCTTCTCGTCGAAGCGCAGCTTCAGGTACTCGGGCACCGAGCGGGCCTTGGAGCCGTAGTAAAACGGCATCATGAAAATGCCGACGAAGACCATCGCCGGGATCGCACCCACCCAGTAGAAATGGCTGGTCGCGATGCCATATTTGGCGCCGGAGGCCGCCATGCCCATGACCTCCTGCGCGCCGAGGTTCGCGCCGATGAAGCCGAGCGCGCAGATCCACGCCGGCAGCGAACGGCCCGATTCGAAGAAATCGGAACTCGTCTTCATCGAGCGCCGGATCACCCAGCCGATCGCGATGACGAAGATGAAGTACGACGCCAGGATCAGGTAATCGACCGCGGCGAGCTTCAACAGCACCGGACCGGCACCGCCGGTCTCGGCGAACAAGGGGGCGGAGAGAACATGCATAGGGATAAGACCGCCCGGGAGCGGATGATCGGGGGTGCCCCGGCGGCCACGAACGCCGCATTGATGCCGGCGACGCGCCGGCGAGGCAAGCTGCAAAGCCAACGGCGCAAATCCGGGGGAGCGAGCTTGCTCGCGATGCGCCGGAGATCGCGGGCAAGCTCGCTCCCGCGGACGGTCGGATTCCATTGGACACGGGTAAGGGTTGACGTGCTGCGGGCGGAACGGTGCATACTTGAGACGGTCGATCCCTCATGCCCCCGTTTCTGCGCAACCTCTTCCGCTTCCAGGAAAGCGGCCTCCTGATCGTCATTGTCGGCCTCGGCCTGCTCCTGACCGTCTTCAGCGGCACGGTGCGGATTCCGGAGTTCGAGCGCACGCCCGACGGCGGCCGGCGGCGGGTGTTCACCGTCAACGCCGACGGCGAACGCGTCCCGGCCTTCGTCGTGCGCAACAAATTCCTGAACGCCCAGAATTTCGCCCAGCTCGCCAAAGACACGAGCTTCACCGCCATCATGGCCGTCGGCATGGCGGTCGTCATCATCGCCGGCGGCATCGACCTGTCGGTCGGCGCCATCTACGCGCTCGCCTCCGTCGCCGGCGCCATCGTGCTGCGGCACTACGGGCCGGACGGCGCCGCCGCCGCGACGGCGCCCTGGCTCGGCGCGCTGCTGGGCATGGGGGCCTGCGTCGGGACGGGGACGCTGTGCGGACTCGCCAATGGCGGACTCATCGTCGCGCTCGGCGTGCACCCGTTCATCATCACGCTGGGCGCCATGGCCATCCTGCGCGGCATCGCGTTCGTCATCACCAAGGGCCAGTCGGTCGGCGGCTTTCCCGAGGTTTTCCGCAACCTCGTGCGCTTCGAGGTGGGCGACGGGCTGAGCGTCGTGCCTTTGCTCGTGATGGTGGCCGTGCTCGTGGTCGGCTGGATCTTCCTGGCCCGGCTGGCCGCCGGCCGCCGGGTCTATGCGATCGGCGGCAACGAGGTGGCGGCGCGCTTCAGCGGCATTCGCGTCGAGCGGGTGAAGCTCGGGGTCTACCTGATCTCCGGCCTGAGCGCCGGCATCGCCGCGTTGCTTTCGATTGGCTATTACGGGGCGGCCACCTCCGGCGACGGCCAGGGCTATGAGCTCAACGTCATTGCCGCGGCCGTGGTCGGTGGCGCCAGCCTCAGCGGCGGGCGCGGCTCGGCCCTCGGGGTGGTGCTCGGTGCGCTCATCATCCAGATGATCAGCAGCGGCATTGTCATCCTTGGGATCGACCAGAATTACAGCCAGATCATCATCGGCTCCGTCGTCATCGCCGCGGTCGTCCTGGACAACTTCAACACCTGGCTCTCCCGGCGCCGGCTTACCCAACGCCCTTGAACCCTTACCACATGAAGAAAACCACCACCCTACTCCTCGCGCTGGCGGGCGCCGTGCTCGCCACCGCCGCGCCGCGCACGATCACCATCGGGCTTGTCGCCAAATCCCAGGGCAATCCCGTGTTCCAGGCCGCGCGGGTCGGCGCCAACGATGCCGCCAAGGAACTCAGCGCCCAATACGGCATGAACATCAGGATCGACTGGCGCACGCCGAACGAGGAGGACGCCCAGAAGCAGGCCGAGGCCATCGAGCAGCTCGTCCTCGCCGGCGCCGAGGGCATCGCCGTCAGCTGCTCCGACGCCAACAAGCTCACCGATGCCATCAACCGGGCCGTCGACAATGGCGTGCCCGTCGCGACCTTCGATTCCGACGCCCCCGCCTCGAAACGCTTCGTCACTTACGGCGTCGACGACATCGAGTGCGGCAAGCAGGTGATGGCCGAGCTGGCCAAGGTCATGAACGGCCGCGGCATCGTCGCCGTCCTCGCCGGCAACCCGAACGCGCCGAACCTCCAGAAGCGCGTGCAGGGCGTCCGCGAGGAGGCGGCCAAATACCCGGGCATCACGATCCGTGATGTCTATTACCACAAGGAAACGCCGCAGGACGCCGCCGCGCGCGTCGAGCAGGTCATGCAGGCCAATCCCGACATCACCGGCTGGGGTTTCATCGGCGGCTGGCCGCTCTTCACCGAGGATGCCATCAAATGGCAGCCCGGCACCGTGAAATGCGTTTCGGTCGACGCCCTGCCCGCCCAGCTCGGCTACATTCGCAACGGCACCGTCTCCGAGCTCCTCGGCCAGCAGTGCTACGAGTGGGGCCATCGCACCGTCCAGCTGCTCATCGACAAGATCGTCAGCCACAAGAACCCGCCGGCCGTGAAGGAGATCAGCGCGCTGATTCCGGTCACGAAAACCAACGTCGACGAGTACGCCAAGAACTGGGCGAAGTGGCTGCCGCAGTGAGCGCGCGGAGCGCGCTCACGGTTGAAAGTTGAAAGCCTCGAGTTGAAAGTCCAAGGCCAGAACACCGCCGGCAGCCGCGTGCAACCTTGCGCGGACTTTCAACCTTCAACTCTCTACCTTCAACTGTTCAGCTGATGCCCTTCCTCGAATTCCACGGCATCTCGAAGCGATTTCCCGGCGTGCTGGCGCTCGACGGGGTCAGCTTCGCCGTGGAACGCGGCACGTGCCACGCCCTGATCGGGGAGAACGGCGCCGGCAAAAGCACGTTGGGCAAGATCCTCGCCGGCGTGCACACGGCCGACGCCGGTGAGATCCGCCTCGAGGGCCGCGCCATCCGCCCGCACACGCCCCTGGCCGCGCGGGAGCTCGGGATCGCCATGGTGCACCAGGAGCTTGCCTTCTGCCCCAACCTCTCCGTCGCCGAAAACCTTTGCCTCGGCGACCTGCCGCGCCGCGGCGGCTTCGTCGATCGTGCCGAACTTCGCCGCCGCGCCCGGGCAATGCTGGCCACCATCAACGCCGACATCGACCCGGACGCCATCATCGGCACGCTATCCACCGGCCGCGAGCAGCTCGTCCAGATCGCCGCGGCGGTTGGCACCGGCGCCAAGGTCGTCGTGATGGACGAGCCCACGAGCTCGCTCTCCGCCGCCGAGACCGCCGAGCTCTTCAAGTTGGTCCGTGAGCTCAAGGGCCGCGGGATCACGCTGATCTACGTGTCGCACCGGCTCGAGGAACTCTTCGCCCTGTGCGACCACATCACGGTGCTGCGCGACGGCCGGCATGTCATCACCGAGGAGGTCGCACAGACCAACCCGCACCGCGTCGTCACGCAGATGATCGGCCGCGAGCTCCTGATTTCGACCCCGGCGCACCTCGGGCGCGAACCCGGGGCCGTGCGGCTGGCTGTCCGCGGCCTCACCTCGGGCACCCTCTTTCGCGACATCAACCTGGAGGTGCGCGCAGGGGAAATCGTCGGCGTCGCCGGCATCGTCGGCGCCGGCCGCAGCGAGATGGCGCAGGCCATCTTCGGCCTCGACCCCGAGGCCACGGGCGAGGTGGCGGTCGCGGGCCGACCGCTTCCGCTCGGGTCCATCGACGCCGCGCTGGCCGCCGGTCTCGGCTTGGTGCCCGAGGACCGCAAGCGGCAGGGCCTCGTGCTCGGCCTGAACTGCCGGGAAAACACCGTTCTCTCCGCCCTGCCCGCGCTGTCCGCGTTCGGCTGGGTGCGCCGGGCCGCCGAGCGCTCGCTGGCGAAGCGCTATGCCGACCGGCTGCGGGTGAAGGCGCCGTCGCTCGAAGCCATCACCGCCGGCCTGAGCGGCGGCAACCAGCAGAAGATCGCCCTCGCCAAATGGCTGGCGCGGTCCTGCGACGTGCTCCTCATCGACGAGCCCACGCGCGGCGTCGACGTGGGCGCAAAGGCCGAGATCTACCAGCTCCTCGACGAGCTCGCGTGCGAGGGCAAGGCGCTGCTGGTCGTGTCCTCGGAACTACCCGAGTTGATCGGCCTCTGCCGCCGCATCCTGGTGATGCGCGCCGGCCGGCTCGCGGGCGAGGTGCCGCGCGCCGATTTCAGCGAGGCCGCGCTCATGCGGCTGATGGCGGGAGTGGCCGCGGCCTAGCGGCGCTTCCGACCGGCGTTGCGGCCGCAAACCGACCTCCTCCTTTCCCCCATGGCCACCGGACGCATCAGCATGAGCATGATCGCGGCCGAGGCCGGCTGTTCGAAGAACACGGTCTCGCTGGCGTTGCGCGGCAGCCCGCAGTTGCCGGAATCGACCCGCGCGCACATCCGGGCGATCGCGGAGCGGCTGGGCTATCGCACGAATCCGATCGTGTCGCACCTAATGGCGCAGCTGCGCTCGACGCAGACCGCGGGGTTCCAGGCCAAGCTCGCGCTGGTCAATGCGCACCGCGACCCGAAGGCCTTCAGCACGCATGCCACCATTCCCGCCTACGTCGACGGCTGCGAGCGCCGGGCCCAGCGGCTCGGGTATTCCTTCGACCGCTTCTGGCTTCACGACCCGAAGCTGAAGGCGGAAAGCTGGATCCGGGTGCTGCGGACCCGCGCCATCAAGGGCATCATCATCGTCGGCATGATGGACCAGAACCGGCTGCCGCCGCACCTGCTGCCCGTGTGGGAAAGCTTTCCCTGCGTGGTCACGGGCGTGCGGACACGCGACCCGGCGTTGTCCTTCAGCTGCGTCGATCACCACGACCTGGTCATCCAGGCCTTCGAGCGCGCCCTGGCGCTCGGCTACCAGCGCCCCGCGCTGGTCGTGGAGGAGCGCATCGACCGCCTGGTCGAAGGCCGGTTCTCCGGGGCGATGCTGACGGCCCAACAAGGCCTGCCGCGGGCCCGCCGCGTGCCGGCGTTCATGGAGATTGATCGCGCCCGGTCCCGGCGGAGCCTGTTCCACGACTGGTTCGAGCGCCACGAGCCCGACGTGCTGCTTTCGCTCTACAACATCGTCTATCCCTGGCTGGAGGAACGCGGCCTGCACGTGCCGGGGGACGTGGGCGTGATCCAGCTCGAGTGGCGCGCCAGCCACGCCGAGATTTCCGGCATGAACCAGCACAATGATTTCGTCGGCGAGGCCGCGGTCGACATGGTCGTCAGCCAGATCCACCACAACGAGTCCGGCATCCCGGCCTTCCCGCGCGCGACGCTGATCGGGGCCAGCTGGGTCGACGGACAGTCGGTGCGGGCGCCGCCGCGGCGCGTGCAAAAATCCGGCGCACAGGGCAAGCGAGTGTATCGCTGAATGGGCCGGCGCCGCTATTCCTGTGGAAGCGGGCTTGCGCGCGAGCATGGTGCCATCGCGACAAAGCTCGCTCCCACCAAGGCCCAGCCCCAGCCCGCCGCCCTATTCCGGGGCGAACATGGCCCGCAGCGCCTTCGCGGTCGGCGCGCCCCGGGACTCGCGCAGCACCCAGGTCTCGCGGAAGGCAAGTGATTGCCCCGGCTTGAGTGTCACGGCCGGGCTCATGGCCTCCATTTCGACCATGAAATTCTTCGGCCCGACATAGAGTGCCAGGTTGGTGCCGAGCGGGTAGCTGGCGTCCGGCTGATAACCCGTGTGCTTGGCGAAGAGCACCCGGCGCGCGGGGTCGTGCAGGGCGATGATGCCGGCGTCGGCCTTGACCATGCGCTTGTTCTCGCGGCCGGACGGATGCAGGACCATGGCGTCGTCGGTGAATTTGAACTGGGGATCCTGGAAGCCGACGCCGCCATGCCCGCCGCCCCAGGTGCGGAACGTCACGATCGTGGCATAATCCCAGGACGAGCCGTCGCCCAGCGGCACGGTGTAGGTGGTTTTCCGGCCCGGCAGCGTGCAGGTGAGCGTCCACAGGCCGCCGCTCCAGAGCATGTCGCTCTCGTTGCGCACGAAATGTTCGAGTTCGACCCGGTCCGGGGCGACGAGACCGACGCGCACGCCCCGCCGGGTCTTGTGCACCGGATCGACTGGCGCCGTGATGGTGAACCCGTCCGGGTGCATGTCGAAGTGGCACGGCTGGTTGTCGGCGGCGTAGGTCTCCTCCGCCTCGTCCGCTCCCGGCCGCGCCACCCAGAGCCGGTGACCGCCCATGAGGTCCCACTTGCCGCGCCGGTATTTCCCCGGCGTCCACAGCAGGAGATTGTCGCCGCCCGGCCGGCCGATGAACGCCACCCGCGGGCCCATCGCGGTGAGCGCTACAAGGCGCAACGCGGGGGTCAGCAGCTCCACCGCTTCGAAGCCTTGAAATTTGATGCGCTGGACGGAGGTGTGGGTCTTCATCGGAGGCGCCGATGCTTGGCCGCGCCCGGGCGCCATGCAAATAGGTATTCCGGCAGGGCCAGGCGGGCCGGAGGCCGGCCAGCCCCCAGCCCTCCCGAGCAGGGGGAAGGCCTTAAGTCGGGTGCCGGGGCGGATTGTCGATCCACTCGCGGCGCTCGTGAGAACCAACGCGTTGGCTCAACTCCAACCCTCAAAAGGACAAGGCCCTGAGCATCGAACTCAGGGCCTTGATTGGGTGCAGGGGTTGGATTTGAACCAACGACCTTCAGGTTATGAGCCTGACGAGCTACCAGGCTGCTCCACCCTGCAACGAATGGGAGGGGCATAAGTGCTTACGCCAGGCGCCTCTGTCAACGGGTTTTTCTGATTTCCGCCGGGCCCGTCGCGGCCGCCGGAGTGTCATCCCGATTCCACTGATCCGCTACGGCGAGCGCACGCAGCGAAAGCCCAGGTGGTTGCTCCCGGTGTCCGGCGCGCCCTTGCCCCGCGAACCGAGCATGTAGCGCGTGCAATACTGGTCGGTGCAAAGGAACGAGCCCCCGCGCTGCACGCGTTTCAACACCCCGGGCTCCTGCGGATCGAAGCTCTCGGCACGCGTGGGTCCCGGCGGATTGCGCAGCACCTTTCCGGCGCTGGCCTTGAGTTCTCGTTCGTAGGCATCGGGCCGGTACCAGTCGCTGCACCACTCCCAGACGTTGCCCGCCATATCGTAAAGGCCGAACGAATTGGCCGGGAAGCTTCCGACCGGGGCAAGGCCCGTGAAACCGTCGGCCCCCGTGTTTTGGTTGGGAAAATGTCCTTCCCAGATGTTCGCCATCCATTTCCCGCCGGGCTGCAGCTCATTCCCCCACGTGTAGCGCTCGCCCGCGCGACCGCCGCGAGCGGCAAATTCCCACTCCGCCTCGGTCGGCAGCCTCTTGCCGGCCCACCGCGCGAACGCCGCCGCATCTTCGTAGCAAACCTGCACCACCGGCTCCCGCTCGCGCCCGGCAATCGAACTGCCCGGGCCGAGCGGATGGCGCCAGTCTGCCCCCGGGACATAGCGCCACCATGCCAGCGGATTGCCGAGCGGCACGGCATGGTCGGGTGGAGTGAAGACAACCGACCCCGGGACCAGCATCGCCGGGTCCGCCCCGGGATAGTCCTCCCCGTTCAGCTTGCGCTCCGCTACGGTGACATAACCCGTGGCGGCCACAAATCGGGCAAACTCGGCGTTCGTCACCTCGGTGCGATCCATCCAGAACCCATCGACATAAACCCGGTGAATCGGGCGGGCGTCGTCCATCGTGTCGGGACCGCCGCACACCTCGTTGGTCGGATCGTCCGTGCCCATGGAGAACTCGCCCCCGGGGATCCAGACCATGCCCGCGGGCGCCGCTCCGGCGGGAACAAGCTTGTTCATCACCGTTGGCGCGAACCCGGCATCGGCCGCCCGCACCAGGGCGCATGGCATCAGCATTGCCGTCATCACGGACACGATGGATCCACCCAGGCGTGGAAAGGGCGATAAACTCATGTCCTGAAATTGAGTCGTCCGCCCGCATTCCTCAAATCCAGATCATTTCGGACCCGAAGATCAGCCGGGTATGCCTCCGCCCCGACAAGTGGTGTAGACCCGGGTTGGCGGCCCGCCTCCGCCGGCTGGGTCCGGCGCGGCAGCCTTCGCCCTTCGCTTCGCTCGGCGAAGATGGCTGTGCCAGCCGTAGCCACTCGATCTTCCTCGCGAATGAAATGTCCTCCTCCGCTGAAGCTTCGGAGGACAGCCTTCGCCTCTCGCTTCGCTCGGCGAAGGCTGGTGGGCGCTACTGGACTCGAACCAGTGACCCCTAGTGTGTGATACTAGTGCTCTAACCAACTGAGCTAAGCGCCCGAAAAGGGAGGCAGACGATTAGGAGGCGGGAACCCAAAATCAACCCTTGTTTTCCACGGCGCGGGTCCGCCCCCACGACCCGGCGATCCGCCGGCGCGGAGCGGGCAGAACGGCACCGGCCCCAGGCCGGAAGTCACTCGTGATGCGTGGTCCAGAGCCAGGTCGCAAACCCGGCGAAGAACAGCGTGGGCCCGATGATCACCCAGGGGGCAATCGGCACGCTGTAGCGCGGGATCGCCCACGCCACGAGGACGCACTTCACCGCGATCACCAGCCAGGCCACGCCAAGGAACCAGCGTTCGAACCTCGTCAGCCCGGCGAGCGGATGGAAGTTCAGTTTCACGCCGCCATGGTACGCCCGGCCAGCGCCCCGTGCTGCGCAGCCGTTGCCCCGTGCTGCGCACCGGTTGCCAGGCGCGGAATTGCGGGCCTGGTGGTCCCGCCTCGATCGGACCGGATCCTGGTGGGAGCAAGCTTGTTCGCGATCTCAGGCGACCTCGCGAGCAAGCTCGCTCCCACCATTACTTTCGTGTCGGCACGGCGCGCTTCCGTTGCGGGAACAACGCGCGGCACAGCTCGCAGTCCGTCCCGTCGCACCCGCGGGCGGTGCAATGCTCGCGCCCGAAAAAGATCATGCGCAGGTGCAGTTGATTCCAGCTCTCCGGCGGAAAAAGTCTCTTCAGGTCGCGCTCCGTCTGCTCGACACTGCGACCGTCCGACAGTTTCCAGCGCTGCGCCAGGCGGTGGATATGCGTGTCGACCGGAAAGGCCGGGAACCCGAACGCCTGGCTCATCACCACCGAGGCGGTCTTGTGGCCGACGCCCGGGAGCGCCTCAAGCTCCGCAAACGTCCGCGGCACGGCGCCGCCGTGTCGCTCGACCAGCAGCCGCGACAACCCGGCGATGGCCTTCGCCTTTTGCGGCGCCAGCCCGCACGGGCGGATGATCTCCTGGATCTTCGCCACCGGCACGCGCGCCATCGCGGCCGGATCGTCCGCGAGCGCCCACAGGCGCGGCGTCGTGAGGTTGACGCGTTTGTCCGTGCATTGCGCCGACAGCAGCACGGCCACGAGGAGGGTGTACGCGTCGCGATGGTCCAGCGGGATTGGCGTCTCCGGATAAAGCCCGGCCAGGCGACGGGCGACAAACGCGGCCCTTTCCATCTTGGTCATGGCCGCCAGCCAATCCGGCGGGGCACGAAAAGCAAGGGGGAGCCCGCACTCCGGTGCGGGCTGAAGATCGCCGGCTGGAGGCGGGACGCCCTCGTCCCGCGGGTTATCATTCGCGCGTTCGCCTCGCGGGGTGAGGGCACCCCGCCTCCCGGTGCGGCAGAACCTGCACGGCATGCAGGTTCCACCGCCAAACCAGGACCGCCTCAGAACTGCGGCTCGGCGAGAACGCCGTTGCCGTTGATCGTGAGCCGGTCGGCGGTCACATTGCCGGTCAGCCGGCTGTTGCCGTTGATCGTCACCGTGCCATTGGGCGCGACGACAAACCCGGCCAGCGACGTGCCACCGTTGAGCGTGATCCCGCCCGAAGCGACCTCGAGGCTCAACCATTCGGGGTGATCGGGTGAACCGACGTTCCCGTTGAGCGACGCGCCGTTCGCGAGCGTCAGGGCCACGGGACCGGCAATCACCAGGCGGCTGTTACCATTCAGCGCCAGGTTTTGCAGGTTGTAGACCGCCGGGTTCGATGAACCGGCCACGCCGAGGACGAAGCTGCTGTTGCCGTTTGCGGTGAAGTCACCGTAGGTGCCCGGCGGCACTTCAACCTGCCCGACATTGCCGTTCAGGGTGAGGTTGCGCAGGGTGGCAAAATCGCCCGGGCTGTCGCTGGCCTTGTTCAGCGAGACATTGCGGGTGCCCGCCGGCGCCGGCGGAGCCGCCACGACGGGCATCGCGATCGGGTCGGTGCGCCGGACCAGATGGCGCAGGGCCGCGTTGCCGTTGAGCGTGACGGTGAAGTTCGTCGGCGTCGCCGCGCCGCTGCCGTCGATCGTCCCGCCGTAGACCGGATGCCCGTTGAGCTTCACCGCCGGCAGGCCGGGCACGAGCAAGTCGGAGGTGACCGCGGCATTGCCGTTGAGGGTGATGCCCTCCGCCGAAAGCACCTGGATGGAACCATCGAGCTCGCCGTTCAAGGTCGGGGCGTGCCGGACCAGGGCCGTGACCGTGATGATCTGCGTGCCGGTGACACTGCCCGTGTAATCGGCGCTGCCGCTGGTCGCCACCACGGTGTACGTGCCGGGGTTGGTGGGTGCGTTGGTGCCGCCGTTGTAAGTCACCGTCACGGGCAGCCCGGCCGGGGCCGTCGTGACCGTGACCGGGTGCGGCGTGCCATCGTAGGCCGAGACCAGGTTGGACAGCGTCAGGCCGGCGGGAGCCGGGTTGACCACAAGCGTGGCCGTGTTCGACGTCGCCGAACCGGCGCTGTTGGAGACCACGACATCGTAATCGCCGGCGTTGGCGGTGAGCACGCCCGAAATCGTGTAGGTCGAGCCCGTCGCCCCCGGAATCGCGATGCCGTTCCGCCGCCACTGGTACGTCGGGGCCGGCGAGCCAATGGCCGTGACAGAGAAGGTCACGTTGGTCCCGACGACCGCGACCTGCGAATTCAGGGTGGCCGTGATCGTGGGCGCGGCACTGAGGTTCAGGCCGACGACCACCGGATCGTGGTCGGAGTAACGATAGGGCGTGCCGGCGTTGATCGCCTGCTGGGCGGCGTCCTTGTTGGCGAGCGTGTAGTCGTAGTAGACGGGCTCGTCGGAGTTGGTGTGCCACGTCGCCGCGCTCACGACCTCGGCGGCGAGGCTCGGCGAGGCGAGGGCGTGGTCGAGGTGGCCGAATTCCCCGTTGAAGGCGTACGACCAGCCGTCGACCCCCTCGAAGTGCTCCACCATGTTCTGGTAGCCGGCGCCGGTGAGGGCCGTGATCGGGTCCTCCTTCGCGTAGGAGTTCAGGTCGCCGACGATCAACACGCGCGGGTCGCCGCTTCCGGTTGGATCGGTTGCCAGCCAGGCGGTGAGCGCCTGCGCCTCCTTGGTGCGGATGTAGTTGTTGGTGCCCTGGCCGTCGCCCTGGTCGTTGTTCGGGTTGGGCGAAATGCCGTCGGTCAGGCTCGAGGCGCTGGCCTTGGCCCGGAAATGATTCACGCAGAAGGTGAACTTCGCCCCGGTCGACTTCTGGCGGAACGCCTGGGCCAGCGGATTGCGCGCGTGGTTGTTGAAGTAGACGTTGTCCAGCATGGCCGGCGCACCCACCGGCTCGACCGTCTCGACGCGATAGATGATCGCGGAGTGGATGTCGTCGGTGACGATGTCGACGGCCGCCGCATTCACAAACGCGTAGGTGGTGCCGGTCGGGGCGCCGGCGTTGAGGCTGGCCACCAGTTGCGCAATGGCGCTGGTCGGGCCGTAGCTGTCCGGCGCACCGTTGGTCACCCGGTCGTTCTCCACCTCGCTCAGGCCCATGATGTCCGGCGCGAGCCCGAGGATCGCGGCCGTGACCTTGGCCAGCTGGCGCTGGTACTCGGCGTAGGTGGTGGCACCGCGCGAGGTCGGGAAGCCGCCGCCCAGGCCGTCGCCATTCATGAAGTTCTCGACGTTGCCGAACACCACGCGCAGCGAGCCGAGCGATGCCGGCGCCGCCCCGCGCGGGTTGGCGTCGGCGAACACCGGCGCCGCCGTCGGCTCGACGACGTACAGCCCGAAGCGCGTGTCGAGGATGCCGGTCACGCTCGTGGCCAGGCTGCCGGTGCGGCGCGTGGCCGTGGCCGGATCGGAGCCATTCAGGAACGGCGTCGGCGACGGGTAGGTGACGCTCGAGCCGTCATCGAGCAGGATCTGGTTGAGCAGGTTGGCCGCCTCCTGGGCCTGCGCCGGCGCGCCGGGCGCCACGATGTTCGTGGGCTGCGGCAGCCGGCCGTTGCTCAGGAGCACCTCGCCAAAGTGCCCGAGGTCGTAGTTGTCGGTGACCGTCAGCGCCTGCGGGAAGGTCACGCGCATGCCCTCGTAGCGCTCCGCCGCCGATGCGCTGGCGAACGGCAGCGTCACGGGCACCGCGCTCGGCAGCGGGTTGCCCGAGCTGACGACGGTGAAGGTCGTGATCGCCGACAACTCCGTCTGCGTCATCGTGGCCGGCGCCCCGGAGGAGAGATACTCGGTCACCGTGCCGGTCACGGTGACGAGGTCGCCGACCGTGACCGAATTGGTGTTGTCGAAGACGTAGATGCCCTCCGACGTGGCCGGATCCGCATCCTGCTGCGCATCGGGTGTCTCGAGGTAATAGCCGCCGATCAACCCCGCGGCCTGGAAGGTCGCCGTCACGACGCCCTGCACGGTGGCCGTGTAGCCCTTGTACGGGCTGGTGAGGCCCGCGCCCTGGACCGTATGGATCGGCAGCGGCGCGCTGGAGAAGGTGATGAACGTCGCGGTGTAATCCGTCGTCGGGTGATGCGAACCCGTGGCGGCGTCGGTCACCCCCGCGGCGCTCACGGTCAGCGTGACCAGCTCACCCTCGGCGAACGGCGAGTCGGGCGTCAGCGAGTAACTCGTCGGGCCGCCCGCCAGCGTGAAGGCGTGGGCACCGGAAACCGCGCCGGTGAGCGCAAACGAAGACGGTGCGACCTGCACGGCCTCGTTGAAGGCGACCGTGACCGCCGAGGCGGTCGGCACGTTGACGGCGCCCGATGCCGGCGTGGTGTACACGACGGCGGGCAGGACGGCGCCCGCCGCGACCGGTGTGCTGAAGCTGAGGTCGTCAATGGCCAGGCCGTCGTCGCTGCCGGTGTCGTCGACATCCGTCCAGCGAAGCGTGAGCGCCTGGCCCGGGGCCCAGTTGAGGCCGGTGATCGTGGCCCCGATCGCGGTGCGGTTGGCGGCGGCGTTGCCGTCGAGGGACACGCCGGAGCCGGTGGTCACCGGCGCGATGAAGTCGAGCGCGGTCGCCGCCGTAAAGGCGCCCGTGTTGAGGTCGGTGGCGTCCAGGGCGTATTCGAAAGCAAGCCGGTTGGCCGCGCCCGAGCCGCGGCGCCACTGTTCACCCGTGTAGCTGAGCGTGAACTGCGTGATCGCCTGACCCGTGCTGTTGACGAGCGTCAGGCCGAAGCGCGACACCGTCGACCCGCTGCTGAGCGAGCCCAGCGCGCGGTCGGTCGCGGCGGCGCTGCCGTAGGAGTAGATGCTGCCCGACGTGCCCGTGCCGGCATCGACGCGGAACAGCGCGACCGTGCCCGAGCCCGCGTACTTGGCGAAGCTCCAGCCCCCGAGGCCGGAGGCCCCGATCGGCGCGGCGTCGAAGGCCAGCGGCCCGGCGCTGGTGAGGGTGTAGGTGCCGCCCGAGGGCAGCGTGTCGAAGCTCTGCGCATAGTTGCCGCCCGCGTAGGCCACCTGCCCGGACGGCGTGACCAAGGGGGCGACCGCCAGCGTGGCCGAGTTGCTGGTCGCATCGGGGCTCACGCCGTTGCTGACGACCACGTCGTAGGCGCCGGCGTCATCGGCGGTGACCGAATGCACGGAAAGGCTGGCCGTCGTCTTGCCGGTGTATTTCGCCCCGTCGGCGAGCGGGGCGCCGGCTTTGCGCCACTGGTAGGCCAGCGGTGCGGTGCCGGTGGCCGTGACGGTGAAGCCGGCATTGCCGCCGACCGCGACCGTCTGGGAGGCCGGCTGTCCCGTGATCGCCGGCGCATTGAGCAACGGCTGGACCGTGAGCGTCGCCGCCGCGCTGGTGGCGCTGCCAGCCACATTGGTGACCACCACGTCGTAACTGCCCGAATCACCCGGCACGACGCCCGTGAGCGTCAGGTTGGCGGACGTGGCGCCGGTCACCGCGCCCCCGTTGGAAAGCGGGGAAGTGTTCTTGCGCCACTGGTACGAAAGCGGCGCATCGCCCGCGGCCACCACCGCCAGGTGCACCGTGTCGCCCTCGGTGACCGTCTGCGACGCCGGCGGCGTGGTGATCGACGGCGGCGTCGCGCTGCTGGTCGCCGATGCGACGATCGTGAAATCGTCGATGCCGAAGGTATCCCGGCTGCCCGAGCCGGAGGAACCGGCCAGCGCCACGACCCGCAGCCAGACATTGGGCTGGTTGTCGAGGGCCGTGCCGAAGCCGCTTGCGACCACGTTGGTCGAGCCGAAGGCGCCCGGATCGGAATAGGTTGCCAGGGTGGTCCACGTGGCGGGCGTCGCTCCGAGGCCGTACTGCAGCGACCAAACGGTGCTGCGCGTCTGGACGGAGAGCATCTGGGCCTTGAAGGAGATCGACGTGATCTGCTGCCCGATCGTGGAGAAATAGAAGTTGGCCGAGGCCCCCGGGTCGCCGAAGGAGCCGGCCTGCCGGACGGCCAGCGCGCGGTTGGCCGAGGCCGCCTGCACGGTCGCCGAGTCGCTGCTGTTGAGGCCGGTGGCCGAGGCGCTGTTCTGCCACTGGCCGGTCGTGTTCGCCCAGCTCGTGGCCGCCAGGTTCACGGTCGCGGCCGTGCCCAGGGCGGTGGCGGACGCGCCGGTGTAGGCGGCCCAGCCGGCGGGCAGGCCGCCCGCCAAGCCGTCGAACGTCTGCACGTAGGTGCCGCTGCCCAGGGACACCTGGGTTGGCTGGGCCAGGGCGGAAACAGTCGGGAGGCTGGCGGCAAGCAGGGCGCCGGCGAGGCGCCACGCGTTCGATCGTAGGGAGGCAAGGAACATGGTGGGGATGATGTGTAGGCGGATTTATTGACCAGCCGATGCGCGCAAATCAATCCACGAAGCGTGACTTTTCCGTGGCGGCCGCACGCTCCGCCAGCAGGCCGGGCGGCATGGACCACAACGGTTCTTAATGTCCGCGCCGCCGCCCAAATCTCAGTTGCGCCCCCCTCGCCCGCGCCTACCGTCCGCCCATGGAGTCCCCTCGCGACCACCTCGCACCTCTCGACACCTTTGAACGCCGCCACACCGGCTCGGCCCCGGCCGAAACGGCCGACATGTTGCGCACCGTCGGCTACGACTCGCTCGATGCCCTGGCCGACGCCGCCGTGCCCGCCGGAATCCGCCTGCCGCGCCCGCTGAACCTGCCCGCCGCCCTGGGCGAGACCGCCGCCCTGGCCGAGCTCCGCTCGCTCGCCGCCCGGAACCAGCTGTATCGCAGCTTCATTGGCCTGGGTTACTACGAGACCGCGGTGCCGGGCGTGATCCAGCGCAACATCCTTGAGAACCCGGGCTGGTACACCGCGTACACCCCCTATCAGGCCGAGATCGCCCAGGGCCGCCTCGAGGCGTTGCTGAATTTCCAGACGATGGTGACCGATTTGACGGCCCTCGAGATCGCCAACGCGTCGATGCTCGACGAGGGCACGGCCGCCGCCGAGGCGATGATGCTCTGCCATCGGGTCAAGCTCGGTGACAGCCACGCACCCGCCCGGTTCTTCGTCTCCGACCGCTGCCACCCGCAAACCATCGACATCGTCCGCACCCGCGCGACGCCGCTCGGCGTCGAGGTTGTCACCGGCGACCACCGCACCTTCCAGGTCACCGCCGGCGTATTCGGCGTGCTCGTGCAGTATCCCGACACCACCGGGAGCATCCACGATTTCGCGGCCTTCTTCGCACAGGCCCACGCGGCCGGGGCGATGGCCGTCGTCGCAACCGACCTGCTGGCGCTCACCCTGCTGCGGCCCCCGGGCGAGTTCGGCGCCGATGTCGCCGTCGGCTCCGCGCAGCGCTTCGGCGTCCCGCTGGGCTTTGGCGGGCCGCACGCCGGGTTTCTCGCGACGCGCGACGCCTACAAGCGCCAGATGCCCGGCCGCCTCGTCGGCGTGTCAAAGGATGTGCACGGCAACCCGGCCCTGCGGCTGGCGCTCGGGACGCGCGAGCAGCACATCCGCCGCGACAAGGCCACCAGCAACATCTGCACCGCGCAGGTGTTGCTCGCGGTGATGGCCTCGATGTACGCCGTCTACCACGGCCCCGAAGGCTTGAAGCGGATCGCGGACCGAATCCGGCGGCTCACCGGCCGGCTGGCCCAGGGCCTCCAGGCCGCGGGCGCGAAGCTCAACGCCGAGCCGATCTTCGACACCCTCACCGTCTCCGGCGTCGATGCGGCCAGGATCCACGCCGCGGCGCGCGCCGCGAAGGTGAACCTGCGCGTGGTGGACGACGCGACCGTTGGCGTGTCCCTCGACGAGGCCACGACCGTCGAGGAGGTCGAAGCGTTGCTCGGTTGTTTCGCAGGTAGGGCGGGACCGCTGGGCCCGCCGGCGGAGAAACCGGACGGCCCGGCGGTCCGTCCCTATCCGGAACCACACCAGCGGAGTTCGGCGTTCCTGACCGCCGCGGTCTTCAACCGTTACCACACGGAGCACGAGATGCTGCGCTACATCAAGCGCCTCGAGGCCCGCGACCTTTCGCTCTGCCATTCGATGATCTCGCTCGGGTCGTGCACGATGAAGCTGAACGCCACGAGCGAGATGTTCCCGGTGTCCTGGCCGGAGTTCAACCGGCTGCATCCGTTTGCGCCGGCCGAGCAGACGCGCGGCTACGCGGAACTGTTTGCCCAGCTGGAGGCCTGGCTGGCGGAGATCACCGGGTTCGCCGCCGTCTCGCTCCAGCCCAACGCCGGCTCGCAGGGCGAATATGCCGGCCTGCTGGTCATCCGCGCCTACCATGCGTCCCGCGGCGAGGGCCATCGCAACGTCTGCCTCATCCCGACCAGCGCCCATGGCACGAATCCCGCCAGCGCGGCGATGTGCGGCTTCAAGGTCGTGCCGGTCGCGTGCGATGCCAGCGGCAACATCGACGTGGGCGACCTGCAGGCCAAGGCCGCGGAACACGCCGCCCAGCTGGCCGCGCTGATGGTCACGTACCCGTCGACACACGGCGTGTTCGAACCGGGCATCCGCGACATCTGTGCGGCGATCCACGCGCATGGCGGTCAGGTTTACATGGACGGCGCCAACATGAACGCGCAGGTCGGGCTCACCTCGCCCGGGTTCATCGGCGCCGACGTCTGTCATCTCAATCTCCACAAGACCTTCTGCATCCCGCATGGCGGCGGCGGCCCGGGCATGGGGCCAATCGGCGTGGCCAAACACCTCGCGCCCTTCCTCCCCGGCCATGCGGTCGTCCCGCACGCCGGCGCCCGGCTCCCGGCGCCCGGCTCCCGGCCGAACGGCGCGGTCTCGGCCGCGCCGTGGGGCAGCGCGAGCATCCTCGTCATCACGTGGATGTACATCCGGATGATGGGACCCGACGGCCTCACGCGCGCGACCCAGACCGCCATCCTCAACGCCAATTACGTGGCGCGCCGGCTCGAGCGCTACTTCCCGGTCCTCTACCAGGGCGGCTCCGGCCTCGTCGCCCACGAGTGCATCCTCGAGTTCCGCTCGTGGAAGAAACACGGCCTCGAGATCGAGGACGTGGCGAAGCGCTTGATGGATTACGGCTACCATGCGCCCACCATGTCGTTCCCGGTGCCAGGGACGCTCATGATCGAGCCGACCGAAAGCGAGACCAAGGCCGAGCTCGACCGGTTCTGCGATGCGCTCGCGTCGATCCACGGCGAGATGGCGGCCGTCGCCAGCGGCGAAAGCGACAAGCTCAACAATCCCCTGAAGCATGCGCCGCATACCGCGGCGGCCGTCTGCGCCACCGACTGGAATCACCCCTACACGCGCGAGATGGCGGCCTTCCCGGACAAATGGACGCGCGCCTCGAAGTTCTGGCCCGCGACCGGCCGCGTCGACAACGTGTATGGCGACCGGAACCTGGTGTGCTCCTGCGTCGGGATGGAGGCTTACGCCGAGGGAGCTAAGATATCCTCGGCGCAAGCCTGACGCGTCGTGCACCTGCCGGCCGGGCGTGAAGCCCGGCCTACGCTTTCGCGGCCCGCCGTGGCCGGTTCTCCTCGGCGAGCAATTGCGTGAGCTCCCGTTCCAATTTCAGCCAGCGCAGCAAGGCGAGGAGCGTCTCGCCTTCTCGCCGCGCCTTGAGCTGGGTGTAGAGCGCTCGCCGCGCCGCCTCGAGCTCCGGCGGCACCCACGGCCGTTGCAGGCCGGCCAGCAACAGCGAAAGGTCGCCGAGCCGGCCCAGCCGCCGGCCCAACCGGGCGAGCAGCGGCTGCGCCTCGCCGGCGCCGTCGGGCCAGCGGCCCGCGGCCAGCGTCACCTGGTCGCGGAGCACGATCACGGCCTTGCGCCACTCGTGCACCGAGCGCCGGCTTGGTTTCAGCGCCGCCTCGTAATAACGCCGGCTGGTGCGATCCAGCGCCTGGCGCAGCAGGTCGCGCAGGCCCTTCGGCGTGATCGCCGGCACGGGGGCATAGCCCAGTTGTTGGGCCTCGCGGACCAGTGCGCGCCGCACGACCTCGCTCCCCTCGGGCACCACGGCGCCCTGCCGCACGGCGAGAAGGAGCGCGACGTCGCGCTCGCGCCCGCGCAGCCGCCGGGCGAGCTTGCGCGCGAGGTGGGCGGTCACTGCCGCTTCCCGGGCCGCGGACATCCGGCCGCCCAGCTCCACGAGGCGCACGCGCGGCATCGCCGCCCAATCGGCCCCGGCCTTCTCCAGCAGCCGCAGGACCGACCGGGCGCGCTTGAGCGCGACGCGCGCCTGGTGCACCGAGTCGACCGGCCGCTTCTCCAAATGGCCCAGTTCCGCCGCGGCCGCCGCGACGAGTCGCGCGGCAAGGACCGCCAGGCCCTCGCCGATCGGCCGGCGGGACGGAAGACACAGTTTCATGCGAGCTGGCGAGTGTGCCACCGGAAGGGCGCATCGTCAACGCGCGGGCAAGTGTCGCTTGCGTCGGCGGCCGCCGCCCGCTTCGTTGCTGGCGTGAAGATCATCCGTCACCACACCCCGGCCGGGCCCGCCTGGGCGGCATTGCAACCCGACGGCACCGCCCGCGCGATCGCCGGCGACATCCTCGGCGACTTCCGCGTCACGACCGACGGGGTGCGGCCGGGCCGGCTCCTGGCGCCGCTCCCGCCGGTGAACCTGCTTTGCATCGGGCTCAACTACCGGCAGCACGCCGCCGAAAGCAAAAGCGAGCCGCCGGCGCACCCCGTGTTGTTCCTCAAGAACACCGCCAGCGTCCAGGACCCCGGCGCGCCGATTGAAATTCCCGTCCAGCTGGCGAGCTCGCGCGTGGACTACGAATGCGAGCTCGCGATCGTGATCGGCCGCCGCTGCAAGAACGCCACGCGGGCGAACGCCCTCGATTTCGTGCTCGGCTATACCTGCGCCAACGACGTGTCGGCGCGCGACTGGCAGCGCGACGGCGGCGGCGGCCAGTGGTGCCAGGGCAAGAGCTTCGACACCTTCTGCCCGCTCGGGCCGGTGCTCGTGACCAGGGACGAGATTCCCAACCCGAACGACCTGCGGATCAAGACGGTGCTCAACGGCGAGGTGATGCAGGACTGGACCACCTCCGACATGATCTTCGACGTGCCGGCGCTGATCGAGTTCCTGAGCGGCAGCAAGACGCTGCTGCCTGGCACGGTCATCCTCACCGGCACGCCGCATGGCGTGGGATTTGCCCGCAAGCCGCCGGTGTGGCTCAAGGCCGGCGACACGGTGAGTGTCGAGATCGAGAAGATCGGCACGCTCACCAACCCGGTGATCAACGAGCCGGTCTGAGCGGCCAAAGCAAAAGCCGGGCGTTTCCACCCGGCTTCAGGAAAACCACCGCGGGAGGCTCAGGCCCGTTGCAGCCGCCGGCGGCGGAGCAGGACGCCGGCCAGCGCGACCGCGCCGAGGATCGCCGCATAGGTCGAGGGCTCGGGGATGGCCTGGATAGCGAAGGTCGTGGTCGCGGAATAAACACCCGCGTAGTTCGCATTGAGCATGGGCCCGGTCCCGGACCCAAAGGTCCCAAGGGTCCCGCCTACGATATTGTCGAAATCCAGTTCCACGTTGTAGTTGTTGCCGGCCAGCATCGAGTTCGCGTCAATGGTGTAGGAGAAGGTCGACCCGCCAAACTGTTCGTCGCTCCCGTTAAAGCCGGTCCCGTCGACGTTGATCGCCATGTGACTGATGGACGCGCCCGAAATCGTAATGGTCAAGGCCTGGCTCGGGTCCCACGCCAGCACTCCGCCCACGATGGTGCCACCGCTCAGGCTGGCGATCGGCGCGACCGGATAAACATCACCCGTCAGCGATATCGGCGAGACCGTCTGGCCATACGCGGTCAGGCTGTAATCTCCATTGCCATAGGCGGCATCAAGGGCGGCTTGGCTGGCAAAGGAGGCCGTCACGCTCCACTTGGGACCGCTGGCATTATACGTCATCGTCGTCGAGCCCGTGCCGGAAGGAATGGTCAGGGTCGCAGCCGCTCCGCTCAGATCACCAGCGGAAGCCTCAACATGCGCTGAAAAGCTCCACGGATTCGAAGCATCCACGGCGGTCGAGTCATCCGTCTGGGTGTAGTTGTGGAATTTTTCCGCGGTGAGGAAGTTCACCGTCTGGGCAAACAGGGATGATTGCACCACCATCCCGAACAGGAAGATCGCCAGGAAGCGCGTGGTTTTCATGGTAGCGATAGCTGCAAAAAAGCACCTTCAAGCCCGGTTGCGAAGGGTTTTTTCCGTCCGGGGCGACTAGTATGCCCCCTTATCCTGCGGCCGGATCAACCCGTCCGGCACGTCCGCTGCGCCGAGCGATAGAGATAGACGACCGCACCCGTGAACGCCAGCAGGCCGATCACGATGCCGGGTTTGTCGAAGCTGTCGCCCACGACGGCCAGCGGCGTGTCTTTTCCCGTCGCTGCCACCACACCGGCGAAGGCCACGCCGAACAGGCTTTCGCCCACAATCAAGCCGGTGGCGGCGAGCACGCCCATGCGTTTGCCGAAATCCGGATTCGACTGGCGATCGGCCCAGCGGTCGTAGTAGTGCCCGAGCACCGCGCCGACCGGGATGAGCAGGGTCAGCGCCATGGGCAGATAGATGCCCATGCCGATGCACAGCGGCGGCAGGCGCATCTTGCCGGCCTTGCGCAGCGCCTCGTCGAGGACGATCGTGCCCACGCCCAGCAGCGCCCCCCAGCCGATGAGGCTCCAGCTGATGTCGCCGCCGAGCACGCCCTTGGCCAGGGCCGAAATCAGCGCCGCCTGCGGCGCCGCGAGGGCGTGCTCGCCCGCGCCCGGCGCTCCGGCGAAGCCGAAGGCCTTGTTGAGCAGGTCGAGCACGGGCGGGATCACCAGCGAACCGAAGATGACGCCATAGACCAGCGCCAGCTGCTGCCGCCACGGCGTGGCGCCGACGAGCTGGCCCGTCTTCAGGTCCTGCAGGTTGTTGTTCGAGATCGTCGCGATGGAGAACACGATGCCGGTCGTGAACAGCGCGTAGGCCACGAGCGCCGCGACCTTGTCCGGGGCGCCGTCGTGGCCGTAGACAAGCACCAGGAGCACCGAGGCGGCGATCACGGACAGAATGCCCACGCCGGACACCGGGCTGTTCGACGCCCCGATCAGGCCCGCCATGTAGCCGCAGACCGAGGCGATGATCACCCCGATGATGAGGATGAAAACGAGCGTGCCGAGGATGACCGGCCAGATGCCCGAAACAATGGCCGTGCTGGAACAGAAATACCACAAGAGGACCGCGATCGGCGCCATCAACGCGAGAATGCTGCCACCGACGATCCCGATGGGCATGTCCCGCTCCGTGAGGTCGAGCTGGGCGCCGGCCTGGCGGGCCTTCGACGCCGCCATGGCGTCGCGGATGCCCCGCATGATGGGCCCGACGATGCGGAGCAGGCTCCAGAGCGCGGCGACGCCGATCACGCCGGCGCCGATGAATCGCACCTCGTTGCGAAAGGTGGTGTTGACCACGTGGTCGATGTCGCCTGTCACGCCGTGCATCGCGGTCAGGAGGGGCACCAGTCCGGCCCACGAGATCAGCAGGCCGACGAACATCGCCGCCCCGACCGACAACCCCACGAGGTGTCCCACCCCGATCAAGGCCATCGAAAAGCTGGTCGATGCCGCGGAAGCCCCGGCACCAACCCTGAAGCTGACGGCCAATTCCCCCGCGGCGAGGCGCATCGCCGACACCAGCGCGTAACCCGCCGAGGTCAGCGAGCCGAGGATGATCATGTGCAGGCCCTTGGCGTTCTCCTCCTTGCCCTCCGCGGAACCAAAGCCGATCTTCAACACCTCGGCGGCGGCCACGCCCTCCGGATACGGCAAGTCGGAAGTCGTCACCAGGGCCCGCCGCAGCGGCACCGAGAACATCACGCCGAGGATGCCGCCCAGCGCGCAGACGGCCACGGTGATCCAATAAGGGAAGCCCTGCCACCAGCCGACCATGATGAGGCCGGGCAGCACGAAAATGATGGCGGACAGCGTGCCGGCGGCCGAAGCGATGGTCTGGACAATGTTATTCTCAAGGATGTTGGAGTTCCCGATCATCCGGAGGAGCACCATCGAGATGACCGCCGCCGGAATCGAGGTGGCGAAGGTCAGGCCCACCTTCAGCCCCAGATAAACATTGGCCGCGGTGAAGACGAGCGTGATGACTCCGCCCAGCACCACCCCCCGCACCGTGAGTTCGCGTAGATCCTGGTCTTTTTGCATGGCGCAGGTTGCGGACCGGTCCGCCAGTCAGCAAGCCTTGGGATGCCGGCGCAATTCCGCAGAAACGCAGGGCGGGACCGCCCCATCCCGCCTCGCATCGGCCGCGCACCCGCACCAGGCGGGGTTCGGCGACCCCGCCCTACAGCCGGCGGTCAGCGGCATCCATCACGACCGTTTCTTCGCGCCCCGGTCCCGGGCGGCAACCATCCGCTTGATGAGCCAGTAAAGCATCTCGAGGCGCGGCACGGGCACGCCCACGGATTTCGCGCGCCGCACCGGCTCACCCCAGATCTCCTCCACCTCGACATCGCGGCCTTCCGTGAAATCGATCAGGCTCGACGGCCGGTACGCGCCCATTTTCGCCGTGCGCTCGAACTGCAGGTCCACGAACGAGCGCGGGATGTCGTGGCCGAACTTCGCGGCGGCCTCCACGATCTCCTCCATCAGCCGCCGCGCGAGCGTTCGCAGTCCCTCGTCGGCGAGCAGCACGTCGGTGGTGATCCCGCCGCCCACGATCGAGAGCCCGTTGAACGGGACATTCCACACGAGCTTGTGCCAGCGCTGGGCCTCGAGGTTGTTCTGCGCCTCGCACTTCACCCCGGCCCGTCGCCACAACGAGGCGATGGCCTGGGTCCGCTCACCGGCGGGCTGGCCGAATTTGCCGATGGTCATCAGCCCCGGGAAGCTGCACTCGACCACCCCGGTGGCCGTGCGGATGCAGCCGATGTAACAAATGGCGCCAAGGACGTGCCCCGGCCCGACGATTTCCGCCACCGGCTCCTCGACCCCGAGCCCGTTCTGCAACGTGAGTACCGTGGTGTTCGGACCCAACAGCGGCGGGAGCAGGGTCTTCAGGGCGTCGTTGGCCGTGGCTTTCGTCGCAATGACCACCAAGTCAACCGGCCCAATCTCAGCCGGTGATCCATAAACCCGCACCTTGCGAATTGTTATGCGCTCGGTCGGCGTTTTTACGCGAATCCCGCGAGCGATCAATGCCGCCCGCCCACTCCGCGCGAGGAAATGAACGTCCTCACCCGCCTTCGCCAACCTAGCCCCGTAATAACAGCCGAGGGCACCGGCACCGATGACGGCGATGCGGGGTTTGGATGGAAACTGGGCACTCACAAGCCCCATTTCGTCACAAAGATAATTCGAAAACTCAACCCCTCAGTCGGTCGCGCGTTCTTCCGAGCGGCCGGATTTCTTCACACTGGCCTCACGACGCATCCGAGCGTCCGCACGATGGCTGGCGAGACGCCCCAGTCGGCGATGTCAGCGTCACTGGCGCCATCGGCTCCAGCGGCGGCCAAGTACGCGTTTTTTCGCCATTCCAGGCGCAGTTTCGCCGCACCCGCGGCAATTACTCTCTTGCTGTAAGCGAGTTAAACTCCAGATGAACAACATCAGGTCCACTAATCCCACGCACATTCAGGATTAGTCGTCTTCCGAATACTGCTTCCGGAATCGGGGCGCCAAGACCCTCCCGTCCTGTTCACACGCCGCCGCTCGTCCTCAGCGAGAGCGAAAACCAACCGTCACTGACAAGTTATTCACACCGCTCCCACGCCCTGGCTACAGGGGCATGTTGTCCGTGAGACGGATTTCATCGACCCAAAATGCCATGGCGAGCAGGCATTGGCCCGGCACCACCTCGCGCATCTGCTCCATGGTGACACGGTCGACGACGGCGATGTAGATGACGCGAAGCCGGCGCTTCTGGGCGATCAAATGCGTGACCTCCGCAACCAGGCGGTCGGGACTCCGCACGCCGGCCTCGACCATTTCCGTGGCGCGCCGGAGCGCCCCGTACACGGCCAGCGCCTCCTCCCGCTGCCCGGGCGAAAGATAGCCATTGCGCGCGCTCACCGCCAGGCCGTCCGGGTCGCGCACCGTCGGACCCGTGACAATCTCCACCGGCAGCAGCAAGTCGCCCGCGACCTTGCGCACGACCGCCACCTGCTGGGCGTCCTTCTCCCCCATGATGAGCGTGTCGGGCCGGGTGATGTTGATCAGCTTGAGCCAGCACGTCAGCACGCCCTTGAACAGGCTCGGACGCGACACGCCACACAGGTTGCGGCTGACGGCGTCCTCCAAAACCATGCTGGAAAAGCCCCGCGGAAACATCGCCTCCGGGGTCGGCGTAAACAACAGATCCACCTTTTCCTGCGCGCAAAGTGTGGCGTCCGCCGCCGGTGTCCGCGGGTAGCGCGCGAGGTCCTCGCTCGGCCCGAACTGCAGCGGACTGACGAAGGCCGACACGATGACGGCGTCGCCGCGGGCCCGCGCCAGCCGGATGAGGCTCACGTGGCCGGCATGCAAGGCGCCCAGCGTGGGGAGCAACGCCACCCTTTGCCCGCCCTGGCGCAACGCGCCCGCCGCCTCCCGCATCTCCTCGATCTTTTCGATTTTTTGCATGGCCCGTTCCTGACTTGAACTATCCAACGCCCTTACCTTTATCAAGCCTCCTCGTCCCCGCATCGCCGGCGACGAGCCTCGCCGAAGCCCTGCGGGCGAAGGCGGGTTGCGGTCTCCTCCGCTTTTCCATGATCCACATCAACGACAGCTTCACCAAGCTCACGGCCTCCTATCTCTTTGCCGACATCGCACGCCGCGTGAACGCATTCACCGCCGCCCATCCCGACAAGCCGGTGATTCGCCTCGGCATCGGCGATGTCACGGAGCCGCTCCCGCCGGTCTGCATCGCGGCGTTGCATGCTGCCACCGACGAGATGGCCCACCGCGCCACCTTCAAGGGCTATGGTCCCGAGCAGGGCTATGGCTTCCTGCGCGAGGCCATCGCGCAGCACGACTTCCAGGCGCACGGCGCGAAGATCGAGCCCGACGAGATTTTTGTCAGCGACGGCTCGAAGTGCGATGTGGCCAACATCCAGGAAATCTTCGCGCAGGACACGCGCCTCGCCATCCCCGACCCGGTGTACCCGGTGTATGTTGACACCAATGTGATGGCGGGCCGGACCGGTGCGAACGACCACGGCCGGTATGCCGGCATCCGGTACCTCGATTCCACCGCGGCCAACGGCTACGTTCCGGCCCCGCCCGCCGAGCCCGCCGACCTGATTTACCTTTGCTTCCCCAACAATCCCACCGGCGCCGTCGCCACGCGCGAACAGCTGGCGGCCTGGGTCGAGTATGCGCGGCGGCACAGCGCCGTCATCCTCTACGATGCCGCCTATGAGTCCTATATCCGCACGCCCGGCATTCCCCGCTCGATTTACGAGATCGAGGGGGCCCGGGACGTCGCCATCGAGTTCCGCAGCTACTCGAAGCTCGCCGGCTTCACCGGCCTGCGCTGCGCCTACACCGTCGTGCCGAAGTCACTCCAGGCCCGCGATGCGGCCGGCCGGCTGCACGCCGTGCACGGGTTGTGGAATCGCCGGCACACCACGAAGTTCAACGGCGTTTCCTACCCGGTCCAAAGGGCCGCGGCCGCGGTCTACACCGACGAGGGTCGCCAGCAGACCCGCGCCCTGACGGATTTCTACCTGGGCAATGCCGCGCTCATCCGCGCCGCCATCTCAAAGCTCGGCCTGGGCTGCATTGGCGGCGACAACGCCCCTTACATCTGGGTGAACACCGGCCGCGACTCGTGGGAGTTCTTCGACCTGCTCCTGACCGAGGCGCAGGTGGTGTGCACGCCGGGAGCCGGCTTCGGCCGCTGCGGCGAGGGCCACGTCCGCATCAGCGCCTTCAATTCGCGGGAAAACGTCGTGCAGGCGCTCGCGCGGATCGCCGCCGCGCTGAAGTAGTCCGCGGGCCTCGGGCCGGTGGATGGGGTGGACCGGGCTTTGCGCCCGGCGTGCCCGGGACTGTAGCGGCGGTTTGTGACCGCCGTGGTCGTGATGCGACGCTCACCGAGCGCCGCTACACATCGGGCGCTAAGCCCGACCTGCAGGTTGATTTCCCAATGCCCTATTTTCGTGCCTCGGGGGTTCCAGAGTAACCAATGCGGAAACCCTCCCGGATCTCGTCCCAGTGTGCAAAGACCAGGGAGCCCAGCAGGAAGGCGGCGAGAATCGTCGCGAACAGCAGCACTTTCCGTTTTGGATTCGGGTTCATGATGCACGCGAGCGCGGATCGAGAGGTGCCGTCGTGGATTCCCGTTGTGGCGGTGCCGGGCCGGCCGGCGTCGATCCGGCAGAATCAACGGCGGCCGGCAAGCGCTCAGCCAGGAGGTGATCCACCGGGGCCGACGACCCGGTTGCTTGGGACGCGATGCCGGTCCGCGGCGAGGCGGCCGAAACGGAGAGAATCCTCCCTTCGGCCAGGGTGACCACCAGGTCGGCCACGGCCGTCAATCGGCTCGAATGCGCCGCGAGGATGATGGTTTTCCCCTTGCCATCGCACAGTTCGCGCAGGCGCAGCGCCAGCGCCTCCTCGGATCCGGCATCGAGGGCCGAACTGGGTTCGTCCAGCAGGAGGATGGGGGCGCCGGAGTAGAGCGCACGGGCCATCGCCAGCCGCTGCCGTTGCCCGCCGGACAGGTTCATGCCGTTTTCGTTCAGATAGGTGAAGAAGCCCTGCGGCAATTGCTCGATGAAACCCAGGAGCCCGAGGTCGCGGCAGATGCCCAGGAGGCGCTCCATGTCGGGCTGGTTTTCCCCGGGGGCGAGATTCTCCAGCACCGTGCCGGAGAGGAGGTGCGTCTGTTGCGTCACCACGGCGAGATGTTGCCGCAGGCTCGCCAGCCGGAAATAGCGCACGTCGATCCCGCCGATAAGGATCCGCCCGGCAACCGGCAGGTACAGCCTTTGGAGCAGGGCCAGCAGGGTGCTTTTCCCGCACCCCGACGCGCCGACGAGCGCCGTGATCCGGCCGGGCGGAAGCGAGAGCGTCATGTCCTGGAGCGTGGCCGCGCGGCCGGCGTGTTTGAACGAGACCTGCTCCAACCTGATCTCCTGCGCATGCGCCGCCGTGAACTCGATCGTGCCCTGGTCGGGTTCCAGCTCGAGATCCATCAGCTCGAAGAGCCGGTCGGTCGCGATGAGCGTCTCCTGGACCGAGGCATTCAGGCCGATCAACGCGCCCACCGGACCCGTCAGGTAACCGGCCAGCGTGTAGCACGACATGAGCTGGCCGGGGCTGAGTCCGGCTCGGAGCACCAGGCCGGCCCCGAGCCAGAGCAAGCCGATCAGGTATGCCTGGTTGACCAAGGTGGCCGCCGTGTTGCTCCCCGCGCCGACGAGCGAGGTGCGCCAGACGATCCTCAACAAGCGGACCAATCGATTCTCGGTGCGCAGCGCCGCGTAGTCCTCCAGGCGGAACCGGCGGAGGACCGGCTGGGCGTGGAGCGACTCGACCAGCTGGGCCCCGAAGTCGGCCCCGCGCTCCATCAGCTGCCGCTGGTAGCGGCCGTTCAACCGGTCGACCAGCCAGTAGATCGCGGCGTTGCCCGGCAAGACGGCGAGCGACAGCACGGCCAGTTTCCACGACCAGAAGAACATCGCCACGAGCGTGAACAGCAGGATGAGCGGATTGAGCAGCAGGCTGAGGAGGGAGACGTTGAGAAAATTCCGGATCTTGATGGCGTCCCCCACCCGGGACGTGATTTCACCCACCCGCATCGTGTCGAAAAAAGCCTGCGGCAGCCGCAGCAGGTGCCGGTAATAGCCGAGCATGAGGGTCGCGTCGATCCGCTGCGCCGTCCGGATCGAAAGGAGCGACTGCAGCCAACCCAGCAGCAGCTTGAACCCGAGGATGCACAGCATCACGACCCCAAGCAGGTTCAACAGCTGCCGGTTGCCGTCCGGGATGACCTGGTCGACGATCTTCTCGACGTAAATCGCCATCGAGAGGCCGAGGATCGTGGTGACGACAGCGCCAAAGAACGCCTGGGCGATCATCGCCCGGTGCGGCTGCAGCAACCGCCACAACCGTTGCGCCGGCGATTCCGTGTGGTGGCCCGGTTGAAAACCGCCGTCCGGGGCGAGCAGGATGAGAATCCCCGTCCAGACCGACTCGAATTTCGCGCGCGGCCATTTCTCGACCCGGCCAACCGCCGGGTCCATCACCCGGGCGTACCGCGGTGTCCAGTCCACGAGGACGACGTAATGCAGGAGGCGCTGGTCGATGAGGCAATGGGCGATGGCCGGCAATGGGATCGCCCCCAGCGCCTCAACGGGGCCCTTCACGCCCTTCGCGGTGAAGCCAAGCTGTCGGGCCGCCTCCACCAAGCCCAATGCGGTCGATCCCCGCTGGTTCGTGCCCGCGATCTGCCGGAGCCGGGCAATCGACAGGACCTTTCCGTAATGCGCGGCGACGAACCCCAGGGACGCCGCCCCGCAATCCGTCACATCGCGCTGGCGATAGCGATCCATTCTCAGCCGCGGCAGGGTCCACCATCGCTCCGTCGTGAAGCGCAGAGCCCATCCCTCGCCTTATTGAAAGAACCGTGCCACCAACGCCTTGATCTGGTCCCATTTCTCCAAAACGGAATACGTGACAAACACAGTCAACACGAGGAGCCCCAGTTTGAGCAGTTCGACCATTTTGTTTGGTGTCTTCTGATTCTGCATTCGGTGCACAATCACGGAGCCCGCTGGTGGGCCCCGTGATGATTTGGTTGAGGAACGGCAAACTCAGGCCTGCATCATCGCATCCGTCGCAACCCAGTCCGCGACCGCCTGGCCGGCGAATTCCCCGCCGCCCGCCAAGACAATGAAGCGAACGACCCGACCCACATCATAGGCGAAGTTGCCGCCCTCGATCGCCGGAAGCTCATCCGCCGTCAGTTCCTGTGCAAGGTTCGTGTTCATGGTGAAAAGGCGTCAGCATTTTTGCACCGGGCGACCGGCCAGGCCGTCTTTGAAATCGTCCCAGTTGTTCATGATATTCACCGCCGCGCCGACGATGAGCCCAACGGCAACCGTTGCGAGAAAACCCAGGCCCCCTGAGGTGGATTGCATTTCGTTTTCTGTCATGTCTTTCATGTTCTTGTGTTGTTTATTCGCGGCGGAATTGCCAACGAACGGATTGCGGGTGACCTGATCAGGTGGCGGACGCGTTGCCCTGCGGATTGAGCCAGGCATCGGCGTCGTCGTAGAGGAGTTGAAGGATGCTTCGCCGGGCCACAAGGAAGCGGGCCGTAAGCGTCAGGCCCTTCTTCAACTCACCGCGCACGCCGTTGGACAGGAGCAGCGCGGTCGCGTGGGGGCGGACGATGACTTCGAAGGCGTTGGCTTCCGGTCCTCCCCCGCCCCGGTTCAACAGGTCGCCGCCGATCGCCGTGACCGTGCCGTCCAGCAGGCCCCATTGCGTGTAGGGATAGGCGTCGACCTGCAACCGGACGGGCTGGCCCACGTGGATGAGCCCGATGTCGTGCGGTGAAACGTACGTGTCCACCATCAAGCCGCCCTCGGGTGAAACTTCGCCCAATGTGTCGCCGGCGGCGACAAAACCGCCCGGACTCAGGCCCCGGAATCCCACCAGCACGCCGTCGGTCGGAGCCCGCACGGCGTATTGGGCCAGTTCCTCGTGCAGGCGCTGGGCCTCGGAGACGAGCCCGGCCAGCGTCGTCGTCTCCTCGCGCAGCCTGGCCTGCCAGCGCGCCAGGACCTGGGCCTCGAGCAGCCGGGTCTCGGCCGCGAGCCGATCCACCTCGTAACGCGCGTTGTCGAATTCCTGGCGGGTGGCGATGCCTTTGGCCGACAGTTGGGTGTAGCGGTCCAGCTCGCCGCGCGCCTTGGACTCCGCGAGACGATAGGATGCCAGTTGGGCCAGCACCCCGGCCTGGTCCCGGCGCAGCGCCGCGGTGCGGAAGAGAGTTTTAACCACCGGCACCCCATGGGGCGGCGGGGGAAGCGACAACGGGCCGGTGGTCTCTTCCCTCGCCTGACTGTTGCCCGCCGGTTCGGCGGGCGGCATGTGAATGCCGGTGGTTAAGGTCTCCAGATCCGCGATGAGGTCGCGGGCCTCCGCTTGCAGCCGCTGGTTGCGCGCCAACCGTTCCTCCACGTCGCGCGAACGGAGCAAAAGCAACGCCTGCCCGGCGCGCACCCGGTCGTTGTCGCGCGCCAGGACCTCGGCGATGTGCCCGGATACAGCCGGCCTGAGTTCCGTCCGCTCCATCACCGGCCGCACCAGCCCCGCCGCCCGGACCGAGATGTCCACCTTGAGGAGCGGGAGGCTGGCCAGACCGGCCGACGCCCCCGCCAACACGAGCCAGTAGGTCCACGGAAATTGCCGGCCGTGTTCGGCCAACAGGCTCTCGACCGTATCCACGCCCATCTCCGCCGGAATCAGGATTGTCGCGTTTCCGTTCATGGCTGCAGCGAGCAATCGCGGCGCGGCACGGCGGCCATTTCTCCCGTCGCCGCCTTCGGGCGAAGGTTCGAGAAGGCGGGCGCAGCCGGTGGTTTCATGCCCGCACCTTGCGAACCACGCGCGCGAAACGTAAGCGCTCTGTTTCCTAAAAAAACGCGAGAGTTAGGGCTTGACGGTACCGCGACCGGTTTTGCCCCAAAGCCACCTTCGACGGTAGGGGCGTGTGCGCGGTTGGAGGCGGGGTGCCCTCACCCCGCGAGGCACCACCGCGAATGGCAACCCACGGGACGAGGGCGTCCCTCCTCCAACACCGGTCTTCAGCTCGCACGGAGTGCGGGTCCACCCAAAAGTTCATCACGCTGGCGGGCGCACAGCTCGGCGCACGGCATGCGTCCGCCTAAGAATTCCCCGACTCGATCGTTGTCTGGGCATGAACCCCACCCTGCCGAACCCTGCAATGCGTCCCGCAGCCGCGGTCTGCCGTGCCGCGGGCAACTGGCGGCTCGACCAGCTGCCCAAGGCTTCCTTCCCGTTCCTCGCCCTCGCCGTCTCCGCCGGCCTCCACGCGGCGTTCCTGCTGGCGTTCAACGGCCATGCGCCACGCCTCATCCGGTTCGCGCCGCCGGCCGCCTCACCGGTGGATCCGTGGCCGGTGCCGAGCGACCCGGAGCCGCCGGCGCCAGCGGAAACGAAGCCGCTCGACGACCCGCCGGTCGTGAGCGTCCCGCGGCTCGCGGACGTGCCGGCCCACCTCGACCTGCGGAACGACTTTATCCAAAAGCTCGAGCCCACCACCCCGCCGCCGGCCATCACGGGTGAGCGGCTGACGAAGATCCCGACGAACGTGGGCAACTCCGGCTCCCCCACACCACCGCCCGGGATCTTTCGACCCGAACAGCTCGACCGCCCGCCGCGCATCGTCGCCCAACCCGCGCCGCACTACCCGCGGGACATGCAGAACCAGGCGGTCTCCGCCGAAGTCGTGGTCGAGTTCATCGTCGACACCACCGGCACCGTCCAATCCGCCTCGATCATCTCCTCCACTCATCCGGGCTTTGATCGCGCGGCGCTGGACGGCGTGCGCCGCTGGAAGTTCCGCCCGGGCATGAAGGACGGCCGCAAGGTCAACACCCGCCTGCTCCAACCCATCCGCTTCTCGCTGGACGGGAATCCCGGCGACTGAGCCGGCGCTGCGGTTTGAAGGTGGAACCGGAATTCCGTGCCGGTTTGCTGCCGGTGGAGGCGGGGTGCCCTCACCCCGCGAGACGCAGGCGCGAATGGCAACCCGCGGGACGAGGGCGTCCCGCCTCCAACCGGTGGTATTCAGCCCGCACGGATTGCGGGCTCCACCATATGCGAAATCGCACCGCGATCAGGTCAGCTCCGCCGGCCGGCCGTCATGCACCCAGAAGCGCGCCACCACGAGGTGATCGTGCTTCAGGTCGTAACCCCACTCGGTGTCCGTCAGCCGGACCTCGTTCACCTGCCCCTCGCCGTCGGGCGGGTTGAGCGCCTCCTCCCACTCGCGCAAGGCCGCCGCGCGGGCGGTCGCGAACGCCGATTCGACGGTCGCGAATTTTCCGCAGTTCTTGACGCGCTGCGTCATCCTGCCGGCCGGATCCTTTTCCAGCCCGAAACGGAAGACCGAGAATCCGTTGTTCATGCGTGGAGGCTCATCACAACCGTCGTCTGGCGGAACCATGCCAGCCGGGACTCCGAGCGCAATCCAGATTTCGTCTGCGCCACGGCTCCCGTCGCCGGGCGGCGCGCCGCCAAACTTCGCCCCGGGCCGCCTCGCCTCCGCTCAGCCCGGACCGGGCGGCTTCACCGCCGTCACCGCCGCCGCCAGCGCGTCGGCGAGTTCGCCCGCCGCCGCCCGCATCAACGCCACGAGTTCCGCCGGATCCTTGCCGTCCCACGTCCGCGGTCCGGACTTGAAGACGCCCCGCACGGCGTCCGCGCGGCGCGCGCCGGCCGGCAGGATCGAATAATCCGCCTGCAATTCCACGCTGTTGCCGTCGGGGCGGACGAGCTCGAAGCGGACGACCTCGACGCTGACCGTGGCGCCGCCGGGGATCGTCTCCAGCCGCGCACGCAGGATCTCCGTCAAGGCCTCGTCCAGCGGCTCGGCCCAGCGGAATTCCTCGAGGTAGTTGATTTCGTTGGACGCCACGCGCACGGCCAGCGAGCGGCCGTGCAGGTGCCCGGCCACGCGCACGGGCCGCACCTGCGTGGCGTTGGCGACCGGGCCGGCCCCGACCTCGCCGCCGAGGGTGAAATGCCGGACCACGTCGGCCTGCGGCTCGGGCAGGCCGCAGGAGGCGAGCAGAAAGCCGAGGGCCGAGAGCTGAAGGCTGCAAGCCAGCGCCGTCCAACTATGCTTGTCCATTTTCATCGGTGGAAAGCGGCGTTCATTTCTTCTTCCGGCCCACCAGGATCGAGCTGGGGTTGCGCTCGATGGCGTCGGCCAGGCGCTCGAGCGAGGCGGCCGCGTCGGCCACCTGCCGCAGCGCCACCGCGACGTCGTCGCCCACCTGGCCCTGGTCGCGCACGAAGCTCCGCGTCGTGACGGCGGCCGCATCGAGCGATTTCAAGGCGGCCTGGGCATCGGCGAGCGTCTGCTTCAACTGGTCGGTCACCGGGCCCGTGTTCTGGTCGACCTTGGCCAGCGCCGCCCGCACCTCGGTGATCGCGCCGTTGAGGTTCGCGAAGGTCTGCTTCGCCTCGGGCGAGCTGACGAACGCGTTGACGGCGTCGGCCGCCCGGCCGACCCGCTCGCTCAGCGCCTTCACGTCGAGGTCGTTGATCTTTTGGTTCGTCGCCGCCAGCACGCCGTGGATGTCCTTGGCCAGCCCGGCAAAGTCCACCTTCTTGAGGTTGCCCACGATCTCGACGATGCTCTGCTGCACCTCGGAAATGGGGGACGGGATGGTCGGCACGGTGGGGTACTGCTCGGCCATGAAGCGCGGGTCCGCGGGATATTTGCGCGGGTCCTCGAAGTCCAGTTCGACGAACAGCAACCCGGTGATGCCGGTGAGGTTGAGGCGCGCCCGGAGGCCGTGGTCGATCAGGCTCTGGAATTCGCCGGCGTTGGTCATGTCGATCAGCTTGCCCGCGCTGTCGGTGACGATGTTGCGGTCGACCTCGCAGACGGTCCGGACCAGCGACTGCTTGGTCCCGGCGTCGTAGCGGATGTTGATGGCGGCAACCCGCCCGATGCGCACGCCGTTGAGCTTGACGGCGGCGCCGGGGTCGAGGCCGCTCACCGATTCGTCGAAATACATCAGGAAGCGCGCCGGCTTCGAGAACACGTTCGTGCCGCCAAACGACAGGTAAGCCACGACCCCGAGCACCACTGCGCCCATGACGAACATGCCGACGGCCGAGGGACTGACTTTGGTTTTCACGCTTTACGCCTCTCCTTCTGCGGGAACCCCGTTGCTGCGTCTATTCAAAAACCCCCGCACCCGCGGATTGTCGCAGCCGTCGCGCAGCGCGCGCGGATCGCCCTCGGCAATGACGCCGCGCGCGTCCCGATCCAGCATCACCACCCGCTCCCCGATCCCGAAGATGCTCGGCAGCTCGTGCGACACGATGACGATGGTCGTGCCCAGCGTCTCGTGGATCTGCCGGATCAGGTCGTCGAGGTTCAGCGACGTGATCGGGTCGAGGCCGGCCGAGGGTTCGTCGAAGAAGACAATCTCCGGGTCGAGGGCCAGCGCCCGGGCGAGGCCGGCGCGCCGCTGCATGCCGCCGCTCAGCTCGCCGGGAAAATAGTCGCCGTAGCCCGCGAGGCCGACCTGGGACAGCTTCAGCTCGACCACCTCCGCCCGCTCCTTGGCCGCCAGGTCGGTGTAGAGCTCGAGCGGCAGCGCGACGTTCTCGTGCAGCGTCATCGAGCTCCACAGCGCCCCGCCCTGGTAGAGCACGCCGAAGGTGCGCAGCAGCGCCTTGCGCGCCGCCGCCTCGGCGTGCGTGAAGTCGTGGCCGGAATACCGGACCGTGCCGCGGGCCGGCTGCCGCAGCCCGATCAGGTGGCGAAGCAACGTGCTCTTGCCGCAGCCGTTGCCGCCGATGATGAAGAAGATCTCCCCGCGCTTCACCGCAAACGACACGTTCTGCAGCACGACCCGGTCGCCGTAACGGCACTCGACGCCGTCGACCTCGATGGCGGGCAGGGGGGCGGTTTCGGCGGCGGGGTTCATGGTCGGGTTACCAGCCGAGGGCGTTGAAGATCACCGCGTAGATCGCATCGGACACGATGATGAGCAGGATGCCCGTCACCACCGCGGAGGTCGCCGCCTGCCCGACCCCGGCGGCGCTGCGGTCGGATTTCAACCCGCGCAGGCAACCGGACAGCCCGATGATGACGCCGAAGGTCGCCGCCTTGATCAGGCCGGTGCTCAGGTCGGAGAGATCGATGATGGATTTCGTCTCCGCCCAATAGAGGCTGGTGGGAATGTCCAGGATCGACCACGAGATGACCATGCCGCCGAGGATGCCGAGGCAGTTGGAGTAGACCGCCAGCAGCGGCATCATCAGGAAAAGCGCCGTCAGGCGCGGCATCACCAGGAAGTCCACGGGCGACACGCCGAGGGTTTCGAGCGCGTCGATCTCCTCGTTGGCCTTCATCGTCGCGAGGGTGGCGGCAAAGGCCGCCCCGGTGCGGCCCGCCAGCACGATGGCCGCCATCATCGGGCCCATCTCGCGCACGACCGACAGGCCGACGAGGTCGGCAACATAGATATCCGCCCCGAACTGCCGCAACTGCACCGCGCCCTGGTACGCCATGATGATGCCCACGAGGAAGCTGATCAGCCCGACGATCGGCAGCACCATGGCACCGCATTCCTGCATCTCGATGAAGCAGTCGCTCCAGCGGAACTGGGCCCGCCCGCGGAAGAACCGCAGCCCGCTGAAGGCGCACTCGCCCACCAGCCACGCGATGTTCTTGAGTTCGGTCCCCACGGCCACCGTCGCCTTGCCGACGAAGGCGAACAGGTTGGGCAGGCCCCGTGGTTTGGCCGGCGGTTTCGCGGGCTTTCGCCCCAGCAACCGGGCCAGCTGGGCGGCACCCGCCGGGATCCCCTGCTCTTCCAGCGGAACGCCGTGCTTCCCGGCCCAAGCCCGGGCCGCGCTCACGAACAGCGCCAGCGAACTGTCCCACGACCCGAGGCCGGCGGCCTGCAGCACCACGCGCGCCGGCCGGTCGCCGACGACCGTGTCCGCCCACACCGGGTGGGTCGCCGCCATGCGCCAGTCGCCGCCGATCCGCAGCACCATCGTCTCGCCTTCACGCGAGGCTTCGACCCGGGCGGGTTGGGCAGGAATGGCGGCAGCCATGGCTGGAGCAAGTGTTGGGCCCTGCCGCCCGGCGGGCCAGACTGATTTTGCGGTCGGGCGGGCGTGGCGCGATGCGTGGTCCCGGTGTTTTTTGTCCGTGCAATTAGGTGCGCGCTTCGGGAAACTTGTTCCTTTCATGCGCCTCCGCACCTTTCTTTTCGACCTGGACGGCACGCTCCTCGACCACTTCAAGGCGATCCACCGCTGCCACACGCACACGATGCGCCAGCTGGGCCTGCCGCCGCCGACCATGGAGCAGGTGCACCGGGCGATCGGCGCCGGCCTCGAGGTGGCGATCGAGCGCCTGGTCGGGCGGGAGCGGGTCGCGGCGGCACTGCCGATCTACTGCGCGCACTGGGATGCCACGATGCTTGACGACGTCGAGCTGTATCCCGGCGCGCGCGAGCTGATCCTGGCGTTGAACGCCGCCGGCGGCCGCTGCGCCATCTTCACCAACAAGCGCGGCGACTCCTCGCGCCGCCTGGCGGACCACCTGGGTTTGACCGCGCACCTGGCCGGCGTCTTCGGCGCGCAGGACACGCCCTGGCTCAAGCCCGACCCGCAATTCGCGCGCCATGTCCTCGCCGCATTGCACGCCGATGCCGCCACCGCCGCGCTGGTCGGCGACTCGGTGTACGATTGCGCCGCGGCGCGCAACGCGGGCATCGAATTCTACGGCGTCCTGACGGGGACGCATTCCGCCGCCGAGCTGCGCGCGGCCGGGGCCGTCCACGTGTACCCGGACCTTGTGGCGCTCAAGCCGGTGTTGCTGGCGTGATCGACCTCGGCGATTGTTGGAGGGCTGGTCTCCCGACCAGCCGCGGCCGGCCGGGAGGCCGGCCCTCCATCAGGTCGAACGGCCCCCGCCGCCAAAGGCGGGATCAGCGATCCCGCCCTGCAGTTGAACTCACCGCGCCTTGCGCAGCACCGCCAGTTTCGTCTCGACCACCTCGAACGGCAGCGTGTTCGCCGCACTGAATTCCTCCAGCGCCTGGCGCGAGCCGTCGTAGACATGGCCGGGATGGCAGTCGTCGATGACGATCACGCCGCCGGGGCTGAGCCGGGGCCAGAGCTTTTCCAGCGCGGCCTTCGTCGGGAGGTACAGGTCGACATCGACCAGCGCGAAGCAGTACGGGACCTCCGCCGGAAACTCGAAGTCCTGCACCGCCGCCGCGTGCGAGGTGACGCGGGTGATGCCGTTGGCCAGCATCGTGCGGTCGAACCAGTGCTGCGAATTGATCGTGAACTTCGCCAGCGCCCGCCGGTCGTCCGCGGAATCCTTGCCGCGCTGCGTCCGCTCATGCGCCACGTCGCCGGCGACAAACCCGCCGAACGTGTCGAGCGCAAGGTAGCGCTTGTGCGGTGCCACGGCATCCAGGTGCCGGTTGAGGAACACCGTCGTGTAGCCGCGATAGCACCCGACCTCGCACAGGTCGCCCGGCACGGCCACGGCCTCGGTCACCAGCGCCGTGAGCCGCGCCAGCTGCGCCGGCGTGAACGCATACCGGTATTTGTAGAGCAGGTACGAACGCAGCGGCGACCAGAACAGCGCGCGCTTGACGAGTCCGTCGGCGAAGATTTCCCAGCGAGAGTTCGTCATGGCTGGCCCGAGCCTACGCCGCCGCCGGGCCGGCGCAATCCTTCCCGCGCCCGTTCGCGATTGCGCCGCGCCCCGCGCCGGTGCAGGCTGCCGGGGCCGTGACCCGGCCAGTCGGTCCGGCCACACCCAACATGAAAAGATACCTCCTCCTCCTCGCGGGCCTCGCCGTCGCCACGGCCGCGCCCGCCGATGACCATGCCACCAAGCTGGCCCTGGCCCGTGAAACGATCGCCGCCATGCACGCCGACCAGATGTTCGACGCGATGGCCGCCCAGATGAAGCAGATGGCCGGCCAGCTGACCCCGCTGCCCGCCACCGCGACACCGGAGCAGCGGAAGAAATTCGAGGAGATCCAGGCCAAGGCCCTGGATCTGTCCATGGCTTCGGTCAAAAGCCTGATCACGAAGATGGACGAGGTCTATGCCAACGTCTATTCCGAGGCCGAACTGAAGGCGATGAAGGCGTTCTTCGTCTCGCCCGAGGGGCAATCGATGCTGGCCAAGCAGCCGCAGGTCATGGCCCAGATCATGCCGCTCGTGCAGGAGATGCAGCGCGACCTCATGCCCAAGATGAAGCAGCTCGCCGACGAGGCGAAGACCAACCCGTAGGCCGGCGCCCGGCCCGGGTGCGCCCGGGCCGGTCAAGCGCCGTTTCCTCCGCGCGTTGGGGTCCGTTCCGCGCTTTCCTTCGCCGCGGCCGTGCTTAACCGTGTCTGCCGTGGCCCCTCCTCCTCCCGTTTCCCTCGCCGGCGTCCTCGAGCGGATCATCTTCTTCAACGAGGAGAACCATTACACGATCGCGGAACTGCGGCCCGACGGCGCCAAAACCGCCGAGGACCGCGTGACGATCGTCGGGCCGCTGCCCGGCGTGCAATGCGGCGAGACGCTCCGGCTGACCGGCGAATGGACGCGGCACGCCCAGCACGGCGCCCAGTTCAAGGTCGCCGGCTTCAAGTCCGAGCTTCCCTCGTCCGTCTACGGGATCCGCAAATACCTCGGCAGCGGCCTGGTCCCGGGCATCGGCAAGGTCTACGCCAACAAGATCGTCGATGCCTTCGGCACGGACACCTTTCGCGTCCTCAGCGAGGAGTCCGGCAAGCTCCGCAAGGTACCCGGCATCGGCAAGGTCCGCGCCGCCTCGATCAAGCAGGCGTGGGAGGAGCAGAAGACGCTGCGCGAGGTGCACATCTTCCTCCAGACCTACGGCGTCACCACCGCGCAGTGCGTGAAGCTCGTCAACCGGTACGGCCCGGCGGCGAAACAGATCATCACCGCCGAGCCCTATCGCGTCGCGCGGGAGATCGAGGGCATCGGCTTCAAGACCGCCGACCGCATCGCCATCAACCTCGGGTACGCCAACGACGCCCCGCCGCGCCTTGACGCCGGCCTCGTCTTCGCCCTCGAGACCCTCGAGGAGGAGGGCCACACGGCCTACCCGCGCGAAGCCCTCGTGGAATACGCCGCCGCGCTGCTCGAGACCTCCGCCACCTTCCTCGAAGCCCGCATCGACGCCCTGATCGCCGCGAAGGCGGTTGTCTCACACCCCTCCCCTCCGCAAGCCAACGTCCGCGATCCCCAATCGTTCCTCCAGCTGCCGGCCACCGACCGCGCCGAGCGCAAGATCGCCGAGGTCGTCCACCGCCTCCAGGCCGTGCCGTCGGGCCTGCCGCCGATCAAGGTCGAGGCCGCCATCGCGTGGGCGCAGGACAAGGCGGGCATCGCCTTCCACCCGCTGCAGCGCGATGCGCTGCAGCACGCCCTCGTCCACAAGGTCAGCATCCTCACCGGCGGCCCCGGCACCGGCAAGACGACCATCCTCCGCGCCCTCGTCGAGATCCTGAAGGCGAAGAAGGCCCGCGTGCATCTCGCCGCGCCGACCGGCCGCGCCGCCCAGCGGCTCGCCGAAACCACCGGCGGGTTTGCGCAGACCATCCACCGGCTGCTCAAGTTCGAGGGCGCGAAATCCGGCTTCACCGTCAACGAGTCGTCGCCCCTTGCCACCGATTTCCTCGTGGTGGACGAGGCCTCGATGCTCGACACGCGCCTCGCCGCCGCGCTGCTGCAGGCGGTGCCGGTCCGCGCGCACCTGCTCCTCGTGGGCGACACCGACCAGCTCCCGAGCGTCGGCGCCGGCAACGT
Source organism: Lacunisphaera sp. (assembly GCA_035545835.1). GTDB lineage: Bacteria > Verrucomicrobiota > Verrucomicrobiia > Opitutales > Opitutaceae > Lacunisphaera. The sequence continues at coordinate 126,180 of DASZXO010000080.1, read as the reverse complement.
CCTGAAAGACCTCATCGCCGGTGGAGGCGGGGTGCCCTCGCCCCGCTCGTCAACGCGGGAAGTGGGCACCCCACCTCCCGCCATTCCGGTGACGCGCTTGAACCACGTCTACCGCCAGAAGGACCAGAGCGCGATCGTCACGGTCGCGCACGCCATCAACGGCGGCGAGGCCGCGCCGCCGCCCGTGGCCGGCGAGGTGGCGAAGGCCCAGGCCTGGAGCGACCTGAACTTCATCGCCGCGCACTCGGCCGAAGACTGCCTGCAAAAGGTCATCGAGCTCTGCACCCGTTACATTCCCGCCCACTATCAGTGGTTCGACCCCGTGGCCGACGTGCAGGTGCTGGCGCCGATGCACAAGGGCGTCGCCGGCGTCGGCAACTTCAACACCCAGCTCCAGGCCGCGCTCAATCCCTCGCGGCTCAGCCTGAAGACCGTCAGCGGCGAATACCGGCCGGGCGACAAGCTCATCCAGCTCCGCAACAATTACGACAAGGACCTCTTCAACGGCGACATCGGCCGCGTGCTCTCCGTCGACCCGGCCAAGGGCGCGCTGACCGCCGACTTCGACGGCGCGCGGCACACCTTCGAGCGCGGCGAATTCGGCGACCTCGCGCTCGCCTACGCCATCAGCATCCACAAGTCGCAGGGCAGCGAATACCCGGTCGTGATCGTGCCGCTGCTCAAGGCCCATTTCGTGATGCTGCAGCGCAACCTGATCTACACCGCGATCACCCGCGGCCGGAAGAAGGTGTTCATCGTCGGCGAGCCCGCCGCCTACGGCATGGCCGTCCGCAACGCCGAGTCGAAGCTGCGCTGCACGCACCTCCGGGAGAAAATCCTCCGCGCGGCTGGCTAGAACAACGGGGCGTTGTTTCCCGGGTCGTCGAGCAGGGCCTGAAAGCGAGGATCACCTTGCAGGGGGTGGAACAGGAGATTGTGGCGGATCTCGTGCACGTTTTGCAGCCGAGGTTCCACGGGCGCGGTGCGCAGCATCCCGGCTAGCTCCGCCAGCGACGCCGCTGTGTTGCCCAGCCAGGCGTCGACCACCACCAACTGGGCGGTGTCCAAGGGGTTTATTGTCGGCAATCGCTCCGCCCGCGCCTTGGCTTGGTGCGCCGGCTCCCCCTGCCCCATCAACGCGTAAACCAGCGCGAGATCCGACTCGATCGCCGCGGTGTCGCCGCCCGCGGCGACGATGGCCAGGATCCGGTCGCGATCCGACTCCAGCAAGGGTCGGGCCTCATCCGCCCGGCCGAGGACCACCAGCGCCGCGGCCACGGTGAATTTGTCCGCGCGATTGGAGCTCGTGCCAAAGCGCCAACGTGGACCGGCCTCCCGCCACAACCGGACGACGGCCTCCGCATTGCCTTCGGTAAAGGCGGTCCTGGCCTCCAGGCTGATCGCATCGCCCTTGCTCAAGCGGTCGGCCGCCGGGATGGCCGCCACGATTTCATCCATCATCTTGGTGGACCCGCTGGCCCAAAGCACGTGCTGAGCGACGGAGTAGGCGTAGATGTTCGACCCCGGATGCATTTCCGCGATGCGCCTCACCAACGGCTCCCCCTCGTCGTAAAGCCGGAGGCTCGTCAGCAGGTCCCACTGGCTGTACAGGGTGAAATCGCCGCGCGGATCAAGCGCCACGGCCTCGCGCCCCGCCGCGATGGCGTCGCGCCACCGGTGTTGCGCCCGGGCAAGGGCCGCCTGGGTGGCGAAGTTTTCCGCCCGGCCAGGATAGTTGGCGGCGATGTGCGCCGCCACCCCGCCCATGGCGGCAATGTCGTTGGCAACCCGGGCCATCCGGAAACGCGCCAGCAGGACCTCCAGCAGGCCGGGTGTCACCTGGTCCGCGGTGTCCAAGGCGGCTTGCGCGGCCGCGAGATCAGCGGGATCCCGGCCGAGGAATTCGTACGTGTCGAACCGCAACCGACCCAACTCGGCCCAGGCGAGCGCAAGGTTCGGGTCGCGCCGCACGGCCTCCTCCAGGAGGGATCGGGCGGCCAACCCGGTCTCGCGCCGGCTGCCTCCTTGGCCGAGCATCGTCCGGGCTTTCAGGTAAAGATCGTAGGCTTCCAGGTTGTCCGTCGGGCGCCGCGCGAGGCGCTCCTTGTCCCCGGGGCTCAGCGCAGCCTGAAGAGCGCCGGCGATCTCCTGCGCGAGGTCGGACTGGGTGGCGAAAATATCGGTGAGCTGGCGGTCGTAGGTCTTGGCCCAGATGTGCTCGTCGGTCGCCGCGCGAATGAGCTGACCGGTGACCCGCACGCGGTTGCCGGCGCGACGCACACTGCCCTCGAGCACATAAGCCACGCCGAGCTCGGAGGCGATTTGCCGGATGGTCTTCGTGGTCCCGCGATACTGCATGACCGACGTGCGGGAGATGACCTTGAACGCGCCGATGTTGGCCAGGTTGGTCAGGAGGTCCTCGTGCACACCGTCGGCAAAGAAGGCGTTGTCCTGGGCCTCGCTCAGGTTCTCGAACGGCAGCACGGCGACCGACCGGACGACCGTCGCCGGCATCCCACCCGGCCGTCTCAGTCCGTAGCCCACCGCCAGCACGCCCAGCAGGGCGGCCAAGCCGGCAAGGATCGGCCACGGGCGGCGCCGACCGCGGACCACGGGCGACCTCACTTTGCCGTCTACGGCGATCTCGTAGATCGGCATCGGCTCGGCAATGTTCTTGAAACGTTGCGGACCGAGCGACGCAGCCGTCATCGGCAGCTTGCCCTTCACTGCGTCGTACACGGACTGGCTCACACAGATGGCCCCGGGACGCGCCTTGGTCTGCAGCCGCGCGGCGATGTTCACCCCATCGCCAACGACATCGCCGCTCTCGCGAAACACGTCGCCCAGATGGATGCCAATGCGGTGTTGCAGCGCCTCGGGCGAACGCTGGGCAAACCCCGCCTGGATCTGCTGCGCGCAGGCCACTGCCTGAACCACGCTGGAAAAACACAGCAAGAGCCCGTCGCCGGTCGATTTGAGCACCTCGCCGCCATGCGTCGCTGCCCGTGCGCGCATTTGTGCGAAATCAGCCCGCACCAGCGCGAGTGTGCCGGCCTCGTCCCGCTGCATCCGGGCCGAGTAGCCCGCCACGTCCGTGAACACGATGGCCGCGAGCCGCCGCTCGCCCGAGGCAGCGGTCTCCCGGGTACCTTCGTTCATGACAGCGCCACGTTTGTGCCAAATCCTACCCGCTGGAAAGCCAGAACCACGCGCCGACCTCGTGGACGCGGTGGAAGTCGGGCGACCACTCGGGGATCGGCGCCAGGTCCCAGCGCCAGAGCCGGTCGGGCTTCGGCAGACCATAACGTGAGGCGAGGTTCTCGCGCTTCAGTTCGCGGCCGTCCGCCGCGAGATTCAGCCGCGCCACATCGCCGAGCAGCAGCCGCGCGCCCGGCCGGGCTTCCAGCCACTGCAGGTGGCGTTTCGCCGCCGCGCGACCGCAACGCTCCGGCAGGTCGGGGTCCTGCCGTGCCGCCGCCAGCGAGTGTCCCGGGACCAGGCCGAGCTGGGAAATGCAGTTGGCCGAAACCACGAGATCCGGCTCGCCGCCGGGCGGCGGCCCGGGATCCGCCTGCGCAAAAAGCTTCGGCGCCTCCGCCGGCGTGAGCGTGTCGCGCCGCACCGCCACGGCGGCGAGGGCGCCGCTGGCATCCCACGAAACCCCCTTCACTCCGCCCCCGAGTTTCCTCACCCAGGTTCGGACCCCGGCGCCGATGACGATGTCGGCGAGCACGACCCGCTCGAATCGCTCCGCCAGCTCCGCCACCGGCACGTCGAGGCAGTCGCCCGCGCCGATGACCAGCACCGAGCGACCAGGCCCGCAGCGTTCCGCCGCCGCGACGATGGCGGCCTGGCTCGCCGCCAGGTGCGGCGCCCAGGCGCCGCGCACCTTCGCGTGCCGTTGGGCAATGTCGCCATGCTCGCGCAGCAGGCCCAAGGCCCGCGCCTCCGGCGGGCAGTCGGCGGTGAGGCGCGGGAAGAAACGAGACAACATCCCTCCGTTGTAGGGCGGGGTCTCCGGACCCCGCCAGCATGAATGGCCCAACCTCATCCAAAACACGCCGTGGAGGGCCGGCCTCCCGGCCGGCTGCGGTCGGGCAGGAGACCGACCCTCCCAAGCCTCAACATGCAGCCCGAGTACCCCGCCCTGAATCAATCCGTGTCCACCCGAAGCCCTCGCCTGCTCACCACGGGCTGCCCGCCACTCGCTACTTCTTCAAGTACTCCGCCAGCCACGCGAAGATCGTCTGGTGCCACAACTCGCTGTTCGCAGGTTTGAGCACCCAATGGCCCTCGTCGGGAAAGAGCAGCAACTTAGATGGTACGCCCTGCCGCTGCAGCGCCGTGAATACCTGCAAGCCCTCGCTCATCGGCACGCGGAAGTCGCGCTCGCCGTGGATGACGAGCATCGGCGTCTTGAAGCTCGCGGCGTAAAGGTGCGGCGAGGCGGTGCGCTCGGCCTCCGTCGCCTCCCATGGCTTGCCCGTGTCCCACTCCGCAAACCACAGCTCCTCCGTCGTGCCGTACATCGAGTCGAAGTTGTAGGTGCCGTCGTGGTTCACGAGGCAGCGGAACTTATCCGTGTGGCCCTCGAACCAGTTCATCACATAGCCCCCGTAGCTGCCGCCGGCGGCGGCCATCCGCGTGGCGTCGATCCACGGCTGTTTCTCGAGGTACGCCAGGCACGCGAAGAGGTCGTCGATCACCTTGCCGTTCCAATGCCGCGAGATCTCGTCGGCGTACGCCTGGCCGAAGCCGGTGCTGCCGCGGGGATTCGCGAGCGAAACGACATAACCCTGCGCGGCCCAGACCTCGGGATTCCAGCGGGTGGACCAGCCGTTGCCCCAGTTGCCCTGCGGGCCGCCATGCACCCAGAAGACGAGCGGGTACTTCTTCGCCGGGTCGAAGCCCGGCGGCTTGATGATCCACATCTGCACGGAGGTGCCGCCGGCGCCGGCGACCATCACCGACTCCGGCGCGGCGAGTTCCAGTTCCCGCAGGAGCGCGTCGTTCATGTGCGTCAGCGTCACCGGGGCGCCATGCATCGGCCGCCAGTACATGACCTCGGGCGGCTGGTCGAAGCGCGCGTGCGTGTAAACGAGGCCGCTGCCGTCGCCCGCGATCGCCACCTCGCTGTTGGTGCCGCCGACGAGCACGCGCTCGGCGCGGCCCTGCCGGTCGACGCTCCACACCGTCGTGCCGCCCTGGTCGGGCGAACAGAAATACAGCCGCGAGCCATCCGGCGCCCACACGTAATCGTGCACGGACCGGTCGAGCGCCGCGGTCAGGCTCCGGCTTTCGCCCGTCGCCCGGTCCAGCAGCATGAGCTGCCAGCGGTCGCCCTCGTAACCGGGCCGGGTCTGCGCGCGATAGGCGAGCGTCTTCCCGTCGGGGGAGAACTGCGGCGTGCAGTCGGCCGCGGGGTTCGTCGTGAGCTGCGTCCGCCGGCCGGTGGCCAGGTCCACCGCATAGAGGTCGTGGTTCGTGCTCCACGCCTGCTCCCGCACCGGCACCGGCGGCGCCGTGAACACCAGCGTCCGGCCGTCCGGCGAGAAGGTGAACTCGTCGCCCCCGGTGAACGTCGACGCCGTGGGCACGCCGTCGTTGTCGCCCGGGGTCACATCCCGCGGCTCGCCGCCGACCAGGCCGTCGGCGCCGCCGGCCGCGAGGCCGGGCCGCACCGGCAGCACGAAGAGGTGCTGGCGCCGGTCGTCGACCCATTCGTTCCAGTGGCGGTACAGCAGGTGGTCGATGACGCGGGCCTTGACCCGGCCGTGCTCGCGGGCGTCGAGCTTCTGGCGGTTGAGGCGGTCGGACTCAGCGAAGGGCCGGTCGGAAAACTCCGGAAACACCGCCGAGACAAACGCGATCGCGCGGCCATCCGGCGACCACACCGGCTGCGTGGCCTCGGTGGCGATCGCGGTCAGCTTCCGCGCCTCGCCGCCCGTCGCCGGCACGATCCAGACCTGGAAGTCGCCGTCGCGGTTCGATTCGAACGCCAGCCACTGGCCGTCGGGTGACCAGCGCGGGTGACGGTCCTGGCGGGATGAGTTCGTGAGCTTCCGCGCCTCGCCGCCGACCGTGGAGACCAGCCAGATGTCGCTGTTGGTGTAGTTTTCCGCGAGGTCCGGGTCCGTCACGACGAACGCGACCTGGCTGCCGTCGGGCGAGAGCTGCGGGTCAGACACGCGGTGCAGGCGAAACAGGTCCGCCAGTTGCATCGGTCGCGCGGGCAGCGCGGCGGCGGCGGCGAGGGCGATGAAGGGCAACAGCAGGCGGACGCAGGCGGTCGGGCGGCGCATGGGGAAGTTGGTCGCCCAGCCAAGCCGAATGTTCCGCCCGAGGAAAGCCCCGGTTTGCGCGCCGGTGCGAATCGTCGCTTTTTCCCTTTGTCCTGTTGCCTGCGGGCGCCCCGCCGTTACTGTGCGGCTTCCATCCCCTAACCTCCCACGCTGATGAAACGATACCTTGCCCCGTTCGCCCTGCTCGTGTCGGCCGCGATCCCCGCCCTGGGCCCCTCGGGCGGCCTCCGCGCCGCGCCCGTCGCCGTCGACGGCTTCACCTTCGTGAAATCCCTCGGCGGCATCGATGAATACCGGCTCGAGGCCAACGGCCTCTCCGTCCTGCTGATGCCCGACCGCACCGCGCCGGTCGTCACCTTCATGGTCACCTACCATGTCGGCTCCCGCAACGAGGTCACCGGCTCGACCGGTTCCACCCACCTGCTCGAGCACCTGATGTTCAAGGGCGGGCCGAATTACAACGACGCGAAGGGCAACAGCGTGAAGCAGTTCCTCGAGAGCATCGGCGGCAACTACAACGCCACCACCTGGCTCGACCGCACCAACTACTTTGCGGAGGTCGGCAACGACAAGCTCGAGGGCTACCTGGCGATCGAGGCCGACCGGATGCGCAACCTCTGGATCCGCGAGTCCGACCGGCAGACGGAAATGACCGTCGTGCGCAACGAATTCGAGCAGGGCGAAAACGACCCGCAGCAGGCGCTCGACAAGGAGATCTTCGCCGCCGCCTTCCAGGCCCATCCGTACCACCACAGCACGATCGGCTGGCGCAGCGACATCGAGAAGGTGCCGATCGAGAAACTCCGCGCCTTCTACGACACCTTCTACTGGCCCGACAACGCCACCGCCACGATCATCGGCGACTTCGATCCCGCCGCGGCGCTCGGCCTCGTGAAGAAATACTACGGCGGCTACACCAAGGCGCCGCACCCGATCCCGCCGATGTACACCGAGGAGCCGGAGCAGACCGGCCCGCGCCGCGTCATGGTCCAGCGCGGGGGCGAGGTCGGCGTGGTCGGCATCAGCTACAAGAGCCCCGCCGGCTCCGACGCCGACTGGCCCGCCCTCAACGTCCTCGCCACCATCCTCGCCACCGGCAAGACCAGCCGGTTCTACCGGGGCCTCACCGACCGGAACCTCACGACGACGGTCAGTGCCTCCGCCGGCTTCTACCACGATCCCTCGCTTTTCCAGGTCTACGCCGAGATCGCCCCGGGCGTCGCCCACGAGGCCGTCGAGAAGGCGCTCCTCGACGAGATCGCCCGCGTCCGCACCGAGGGCGTCACCGACGCCGAGGTCGCCACCGCCATCGGCCAGCTCGACGCCTCCGTCGCCTATGCCCGCGACGGCTCCTTCGCCATCGCCGGCGTGATCAACGAGGACATCGCCGCCGGCGACTGGACGCTCTACCTCACCATTCCCGAGGCCACCCGCAAGGTCGCCGCCGCCGACGTGAAACGCGTCGCCGGCCTGTACCTCGACGCCAACAAGAGCACGACCGGCTGGTTCGTGCCGGTCAAAACCGCCCCCGCCAAATGATCCTCGAGGATATCCCCATGAAAACTTTCTTCCGCGCCCTGCTTCTTGGCACCTGCTCCTGCTTCCTGGTTGCCTCCACCCGCGCCGGCGTCGCCGACCACGCCGTGCGCCAGAATATCGCCGGCCTGGACGTCGTCGTCCTCAAGACCGGCGTCAAGGATGTCGTGACGATCGCCGGCACCATGGCCGCCGGCAGCGACCGCAATCCCGACGGCAACAGCGCGCTCTCCAAGCTCGCGGCCAACATGATCGACAAGGGCACGACGCAGCACGACAAGTTCCAGATCGCGCGGATGCTCGGCGATGCCGGCGCCACGCTGAACTTCGGCTCCACCTCGGCCGCGTTCTTCGTCAACGGCAAGTGCCTGACCAAGGACCTGCCGATGGTGCTCGGCCTCATCGCCGAGCAGTTGCGCTCCCCGGCGTTCTCGCCCGAGGAGTTCGCCAAGGTCAAGAAGCAGGTCGCCGGCCTGCGGCTGCGCGCCATGGAGGATCCCGATTTCATTTCCGACAAGGCCTTCAGCAACGCCATCTACGCCCCCGGCCACCCGAACCGCGAACCGAGCACGACGCAGTTCCTCGCCGATGTCGAGAAGGCGACGCTCGACGAGGTGAAGGCGTTCTACAAGCAGTTCTACGGTCCCGCCGGCATGAAGCTGGTGATCGTGGGCGACGTCGACGCCGCGGCGGCCATGGCCGATCTTGGCAAGGACTTCGCCGGCTGGACCGGCGGCTCACCGCAACCCAAGGTGCCGAAGGCCGGCCCGATGGATGTCGCGCACGACCAGAACGTGTTCATGGCCGACAAGGCCAGCGTGTCGGTCCTCTGGGGCCAGGCCACCGGCCTGCATTATGGCGATCTCGACACCATGGCCCTGCGGCTCGGCACGGCTGCGCTCGGCAGCGGCTTCACCGGCCGCCTGATGGCCAATGTCCGCGACAAGGAGGGCCTGACGTACGGCATCTACTCGGTTGTCACCAACGACACCTATGCCGACGGCGACTGGCGCATCGGCGCGCAGTTCGCGCCGCAACTGATGGAAAAGGGCATCGCGTCCACCCGGCGCCAACTCGAGGACTGGTACAAGAACGGCATCACCCAAGTCGAACTTGACCGGGTGAAGGGCGATTTTGTGGGCAGCTACAAGATCGGCCTTTCGACCACGGGCGGCATGGCCGGCACGATCCTCAACACCATGAACCGCGACCTGCCGCTGTCCTTCATCGACGACTTCGCCGACAAGGTGAACGGCATCACGCTCCCGCAGGTCAACGGCGCCATCAAGAAGCACCTCGATCCCGACCAGATGGTCCTCATCAAGGCCGGGACCGTCCCCGGCGCGATGCCGGCGAAGTGAGGTTGTAGGAGCCTGCTTGCAGGCGATGGCGGACGCTCGCCAACCACAACTGCTTCGCTGTCGAGATCTGCCGGCCTGAAGACAGGCCAACACACCCCGCCCTGACAGGCACCCCTCATTTCAGAGGGAACCTTCGCGAACGCAGGTCAGGTTCCCCTCTGGAAAGAGGGGTGGCGCGAAGCGCCGGGGTGTGTGGCTTTGCATTCTTGCTCGTCGCTTGCGATGATCTGGGTTCCCCGCCATAGACCGGCATCGAGTGCATGTTCCACCTTCAAGCCATGACTTGGGCTGAGCACCGCGGCTGGAAACAAATCCTCTGCGCGGTGCTCGTGCTGGCCGTCCTGCTGGCCCGCGTGCCGCGGCTCTGGCAGACGGGCGAGTTCGTGGCGGAAGACGGCTGGGTGTTCTTCGCCGACGCGTGGAATCACCCCGGGCTTGCCTCGCTCCTCCTGCCCTACGCCGGCTATTTCCACCTGCTGCCGCGCCTCATTGCCGCGGCGGAGTCGGGGCTGCCCCTCGTCGCCCAGCCCGGGGCGTTCGCCCTGACCGGACTCATCCTCAACGCCGCGATCCTGAGCGCGTTCTACCTGCCGGCGTTTCGTCGCGTGCTGCCCTCGGACGCCGGTCGCCTGGCCGTCGTGCTGTTCCTCGCGCTCGCGCCCAATGCCGAGAACCTCGGCCTCCTCCTCGGGCTGCACTGGTACCTCGCCTTCCTGCTGGCGCTCCTGCTCGTCGCACCGGTGCCGGCGCAGCCCGTGGCGCGTTACGCCCACCTCGGCGTCGCCTTCCTGTGCGTCTGGTCCTCCCCCTCGACGCTCGTGCTGCTGCCGTTTGCCGCGCTGGCTTGGTGGCGTTCGTCCGATCGTGCCGCGCGCATCCAGTTTGCCGCCATCCTCGCCATGCTCGCGATGTCGGCCGTTGCGCTGCTCATGCTTCGGGCGGCGGGGGCGGTGCGCACCGCGCCGGTCGCCAGGCTGGAGGTGGTGCGGTCGGTCGACCGCCTCGTCTTGCGCGGCTGGCTGGGCACCGGGCTGCTCGGCCCGCAGCTCGCCGGCTTCCTGGCCCGCGCCGCCCCGCTGCTGCTGGACCTCGCCATGGGCGGCGTGGCCGCCGCCCTTTGCGCCTGGCTCTGGCGCCGCCGTGCGCAGGCGGCGGCCCGCACCGCCGCCATCCTGCTCGGCGCCGCGGTATTGATGCTGTTGCTCAGCCTGGCCCGCAGCGCCTACGTGACCGAGCTCGCCGGCCTGGCGATGCCGCGCCACGTTCGCTACGCGACGGCGCCGACGCTCCTGCTCTACGTTGCGCTCGGTATCCTGGTCGCCGGGGCGGCGCCTGCATTCCGTCGCGGCTGGCTCGCGGCCGCCGCGGCCGGCGGCGGGTTGCTCGCCGTGTCGCTGCCGGGCCAGAACCACTGGGCCCGGCCGGCGGTGCGCTTTCACCTTCGCGACGCGCTCCCGGCCATCCGACACCTGCGGGCGCAGTACGCCTTCGATCACCAGCCGGCGAGCCTCTACATCCCGTCCGACGTGCCCTATTGGGGCCCGGTGCTCGAGGTCGGCGGCGGTGAGGTCGTCCGCCCCGAGGTTGGCGCCGCCCGGGCGCTCGGCGCCACCCCGCGGCCCGACGGCGGCTTCGATTCGTGGCTCGGGCGATTCCGATCGCCGGGAGGACCGTGGATCGAGCACGCGGCCCTCGGCCGGCTCGAATTCACAGGCATCGAGCAGGGCCGGGTGTTTTTCCGCGATGCCCGCGGCGCGCTGGTCTTCACCAGCCCGCTGTTGTATCCCCGTTGGTGGAAGCTCGACCACTTCGAGTGGACCTTGATCGAGCCGTGAATGGGATCATGGGAGGCGGGGTGCCCTCACCCCCGCGAGGCATGACGGTCGAAACCGACCAAGCCGGGTGAGGGCACCCGGCCTCCACCTGAAAGGTCAACCCGCACGGAGTGCGGGTTCCACCGGCAAATCCCCCCGACATGGCGCTTGTCAGCGGGCGGGCAATCCGGCGAACTGGCGGCCACCCCGCCCCCAGCCCCTCGATGTCCGATTCCGCCCCTGCGTCCGGCGCCGCGCCCGCGCCGCGTGCCGCCAGCGATCCCACGACCGAACGCCTGTCGTTTCTCGAGAAATTCGGTTTCGGCGCCGGCGACCTGGCGTCGAATCTCCTGTTCCAGACGTTCAACATGTTCCTGTTGTTCTTCTACACGGACGTGGTGGGCCTGGGAACCGTGGCTGTCTTCTGGATCTTCGCCGTGGCCAAGATCTGGGACATGGTGAACGACCCGATCATGGGTGCGATCGCGGATCGCACTTCATCGCGCTGGGGCCGCTATCGCCCCTACATCCTGTGGCTGGCCATCCCCTACGGCATCAGCGCGTATCTCCTGTATACCGTGCCGCACCTGTCGGCAACCGCGAAGATCTTCTACTGCGCATTCACCTACATCCTCGCGACCATGATCTACACGGGGATCAACATCCCCTACTGCGCCCTGATGGGCGTGATCACGCCGAACATCCAGGAGCGCACGTCGGTGTCGCAGTACCGATTCTTCATGGCCTTCGCCGGCCAGTGGCTGATCAGCACGTTCACCCTGCCGCTGGTCCGCTTGTTCGGCAACCATCCCGAATCTCCGACCTACCACGCCGATCTCGGCTACGATCCCGTGCGCGGCTACCCCACGGCCATGATCGTGTTCGGCGTGCTGGCCACCGCGCTCTTCTTCCTGACTTTCTTCACGACCCGCGAGCGCGTCACCGCGGTGTCGCACGAGAAATCGCGCTTCCGCGACGATTGGCACGACCTCATGCACAACGGCCCGTGGTGGGTGTTGTTCATTTCGGCCGTCCTGAACCTCGGCAATGTCGCCGTGCGCAACGGCGCGATGCTCTACTACCTCCGCTACTGCGTCGCCGACAGCGGCCGGCTGCTGTTCACGCTCAATTTCGGGTTCTTCGATCTCGAGGTGACGCGCACGGTCCTGTTCATGTCCGCCGGCACGCTCGTCCAGGTGCTCGGCGTGCTGCCGACGACGTGGCTGACCAAGCGCTACGACAAGCGCTCGCTCTACGTCTGGTTCATGCTGGCGCAGGGCGTGAGCTTCGCCGCGATCTACTTCGTGCCGGCGGATAACTTCAACCTGAGCCTGGCGCTGCAGCTCCTGGGCATGTTCTTCGCCGGGCCGGGGCCGGTCATCGTGTTCGCGATGTACGCCGACGTGGCGGACTATTCAGAGTGGAGGAACAACCGGCGCGCGACCGGCCTGATCGTCGCCACCATCCTCTTCGCCATCAAGGGCGGCATCTGGCTCGGTTCGCAGTTGAGCACGCTGGTCCTGTGGCTGATCGGCTACACCCGCGAGACCGCCACCGATCCCGGCGTCGTCCACGGGCTCAACGTCCTGTTCACCTGGATTCCCGGCGCGCTGGCCGCGGCCGCCGGCCTGATTCTGCTGAAATATTCGATCAGCGACGTCCAGATGCGCCAGATCGAGCACGACCTGCAGGCGCGCAAGGAGGCTGGCGCCGTTCCAGCTCACTGACCACTTCCCTATTCTGTCGGCGGGTCCTTCAGCTCGATGCTGACGACATGCAGTTCCCTGGCGCCGACGTTTTCCAACGAGTGCGGGGGCAAGGCCTCGAGCCACGAGATTTGCGGCAGGCTCGCCGGCGGCGGACGCCCGCGGGTGTCGAGCATCACCGCGCCCCGGTCGTCCCGGCGCACGAAATCGCTCCAGCCCAACAGGTGGCTGACCGCCGGCCAGCGATGCGTGTGCACCGCCGTCGTCTCGCCCGGCGGAATCCTCGTCTCGAGCACCCGCACCTTCTCGTTCTCCATCACCAGCCGATGATGCCTCGGCGCCGCGCGGAGGGCATCGAGTTCGTCCGGCCACGGCCACCCGGCCGCGGTTGGTTTCGGGTTGTTCATGGCAGCTGGTCGTCGGCGAGGCCGAGCTGGTGCAGGAAGGGCTGCCAGCGCGCGTCGGCTCGGATCTTCCGGAGGAAGGGGTCCACCCTGGTCCACGTCAGTCCCGGATCGCGCTGGCGCCAGGCGCGCTCGAGCCATGCGAAGGCGCCATCGGGCTCCGGCCGGAAGGCGTAGGCCTCGGCAATCTGGTAGGCCGCCACGTCGGCGAATTTCCGGATGAGTTCGGCCAGGGTGTCGTCGGCCTCCTTCTTCTTCCCCTGGCCAAACTGCGCCAGGCTCAGGGCGATGAGCCGCGACCATTCGTTGCCTTCGAGCACCGCCTCCGTCGCCGCCTCGTCAAACCGGCCGGCCGCGGACAAGGTGAAGCTCACGCCGGCGTGGCCCCACGGCGCCGCCGGGTTGAGTTCGACGATCCGCCGGAATTGCGCCTCCGCCTCCGCGTAACGGCCGGCTGAGGTCAGCGCGTAGCCGTAGTCGACGCGCGCCGCCGGATTCACGGGATCGAGGGCCACGGTCTTTTCCCCGAGGGCGACGGCCTCGTCGATCCGGCCCAGCGAATAGGCGATCCGCTGCGCCGTGCGCAGCACCTCGAGATTCTCCGGCGCCAGTTCCCGGGCGCGGCGCAGCGAAGCGACGGCGCCCTTCCAATCGAAGTCACGCGAGCTCTGCAGCTCCGCCAGCGCCACGTGCGCCTCCGCCAGGTCGGGCTGCAGGACGAGCGCCCGTTCCACCGCCCGGCGGGCCAGCGCGTAACTGCCCTCCACCTCCTCGCGGGTGTTGCCATAACCGCTGAGCACGCCGCCGGCGTGCGCCAGTTCCACCCAGCCGGCCCCAAACGTCGGATCCAGCTCGACCGCCTTTTGCAGCAGGGGAATCGCGCGCACGAGGCTGTCGTGCGAGAACTGGTTCACGAAATACTTCCCCTGCAGGTACAGCTGGTGCGCCTCCGGATTGACGGGCCGGCCGCTGGTGGCGGTGTCGCCCAGCTTGAGCTGGAGCTGCTGCGCGACGAGCCCGGCGATTTCGTCCTGCACCGCAAACACGTCCTTCAGCTCGCGCGTGAAGGTGTCGCTCCAGACATGGAAGCCGTCCGCCGCCTTGATGAGCTGGGCCGTGATCCGCACGCGGTCGCCCTGCTTGCGCACGCTGCCCTCGACGACATAGGCCACGCCGAGCTTCTGCGCGATCTCGGGCACCGGCACGTCCTTGCCCTTGAAATAAAACGACGAGGTCCGCGCCGTCACCTTCAGCCCGGGTACCTTGGCCAGCACGTTGAGCAGCTCCTCGCTGACGCCGTCGGAGAAATATTCATTCTCCTTGTCGTCGCTGAGGTTCGCGAACGCCAGCACGGCGATGGATTTTGCATCCGGCGGCGACGCCCCGCGGGAAGCATCCTCCGCAGCCTTGGCGGAGGAGGACAGACCCGCCGCGGCCTCCGGTTCGTCGAAGGGCCTGGCGCCTTTCGGCAACGTCTCGCGCAGAAGCATTTCAAACCGCGGATTCCCGCGCAGGCCGTCCCAAATCGGGCTGAACCGGGCCGCGGCATGGACATTGGCCCAGAGGAATCCCTGGCGCGCGCGCAAATAGGTCTCCAGCCAGGCCAGCACCGGTTCGGTGCGGCCGAGCGCAAGATAGGCAGCATGGTTTTCCAAGGTGACCTTGCCCGGCGCGTCGCCCGCGATGCGTCCCGCCTCGGCCAGCAGTTGTTCACCCTCCCTGGTCTCGCCGAGGAGACCGTGGATCTCCGCCTCCAGGTCGACCAGCTCCACCCGATCCGGCGACGCGGCCCGGGCGGTCTCGAGCACCGCCAGCGCTTTCCGCCATTCGATCTTCGCCCGCTCGGTCCGTCCGGCGATTCGGTGCGCCCAGCCGGTCAAATACTGCCGCGGTCCGACGTAGGCGTGGGAGTCCAGGAAGTCGTGGGGCAGTCCATTGAGGATGGCCAGCATCCGCTCCGGATCGCGGCGATGAAAGGCGATCCGGATGGCGTTGCCGGCGGCAATCTCCGACTGCAACTCGGAGGGCGGACTCTGGTCGGCCGTCGCCTGCGCGAGCGGCAGGTCCTCAAACCAATTCGCTTCAATCGTCGATTTCAGCTGCAAGGCCGTGGTGGTGCGGCGTTCCGCCACCGCCCGTTGCACCGGCCCGTAGGCCGCCGCATAATCGCCGGCCTGATACCAGCTCCAGGCGGCGAGCTCGAACTCCCCGATCTGCCCGAAAAGGGCCGACGCCTCCGGGAATCGATTCTCCTCCCGCAGGACTTCGGCCAGTTGGAGCTTGAGGCCATGATCGTCCGGCCGCTCCTGGATCATTTGGCGGAACGTCGCCTCGGCTTCCCGCGTCAGCGCGGGGTTGCCCGAGGCATGCGCCATCACGGAGGTTTGCACGATGCGGGTGTCGAGGGAGTCCGGGGCGAGGTTGACGGCCCGGGCGGCCCGGCTCATGGCCCGCTGGCGGCGCTCTTCCGAGCGGTCATAGCCGTACGGATAGATCAACATCAAATCCGCGCGGGCGGCGGCGGTCCACGCCGCCGCGTTGGTGGGCTCCAGCGTCATGGCCTGCTCGAGGAGTCCATTGGCCGTGTCGATCTGTTCCCGGGTGCGGGCCGTGCCGCTCAGGATCGCATTGGCGCGCTCGACCAGGTCCTGAGCTGGCGAAAGCTTCGCAGGCGCGCTTGCCGGGGGCGGCGAATCCGGCGGCGCCACTTGCTTCCGGCCGGAAGGCCAGAACGGCCGCAGGCCATATGCCAGCGCAATGATCGCGCCGACGACCATCCCGGAATAACGCAGCCAGTGCGGATGTCGGTTGCCTCGGATTCTGTCCTGTAGGGGCGCGCCTTGAGCGCGCCCGCGGGCGTCGTCGAGCGACGCCCCTACGGCCAAGAGTCGCTGCACCCGTCCCGCCAGCTCGGCCGGCGTCTCGTCGAGCCGGAGCCGGGTCCACTGCACGTCGCGAAACTTGTCCGGCACGCGCGCGGTGGCGTCGGTCACGTCGCCGATCGCGATCGGGAAAAGAAACGGATGATCGTCAGCCAGCAGGTGCGAGCGGTCGACGGCGAGTTTCCATTCCAGCCGGAAATAACCTTCCGGGCGCGCGTTGGTATTCGCCGATATGATGGGCACGAACAGCGCGCACTCCTTGATCTGCTTCCGAATCTTCGCATCCCACGCGTCGCCGCCGCGGAGCTCGCTCTGGTCGAACCAGACTTCCACGCCGGCGGCACGCAGCGCCTCGCAGATCTTTTTCGCCGCCTCGGCGTCCTGCGAGGCGTAGCTCAAGAACACAGCTTTGCCAGTTTCGCTCACCTGTTCGCCTCCGTTCCTTTGCGCATCCGCGCGAGCGTCTCGCGCGCGACTTTGTATTCCGCCACACGATCGATTCGCGCGATCAAGGCATGGAATGCCGGCGTTTCCCGCCACGGATCCCACATCGGACCCCAATAGATGCTCCGGGCGACCGCCGACGGCACGTGCGTGAGGAGCGGCTCCGCGTCCGCGAACCGGCCGACGGCCACCAAGGCAAACCCGCGCTGGTAACTATCCGCCGGCAAACGCGCGAACAAGGCCTGCAGCTTCTCCTCCGCCTCGTCTTTCCGCCCACCAGCCCAGAGCACGTGCAGCGCAGTCGCGTCGGCAATCCACCGCGGATGCTCATCCGGGCGCGCCAGGATATGGCGCGCGGCTTCGAGGGCCTCGTCCTTCCGGCCCAACGCCAGGAGATTGGAAGCCCGGGTCCCGAGATTTGGCAGAAAAACATCCGTGCGCAGCGCCGCCGCGCGGTCCGTCACGCTCAAAGCCTCGTCATACCGACGGGCAAACTCGAGGGCCTCGGCATACATTTTCAGGTTGATGAACCACAACGGATCCAACTCAGCCGTCTTCTGGTAGTGGACCAGGGCATCGTCGAGGCGGCCTTCGCCTGCGAGCAGCAACGCATACCAGCAGTGCACCAGCGCGGAGTTGGGACTGAGCGCCAGGGCCTGCTGAAAATATTTGTCCGCCGGCCCCAGCCGGTTGGCGAACATCTCCACGTAGCCGAGCGCGGCCAGCGCCTCGGCCTGCTTCGGGTCGATTTCCAGCGCCCGGTGTCCCTCGACCCCGGCGCGCCGCAAGTCCTCCGGGGAAACGGGCTGGCTGTCCAGTTCCTGGTAGACCGCGCGGATGATGTAAACCCCCGCCAGACCGGCGTGGGCCTGCGCAAAATCCGGATCGATGGCGACCGCCTTGGCGAACGCCGCCTCCGCCTTGGAAAAGCCTTCGTCGGTGCGCAGGTTCCAGAACTGCCGGCCCTCGAGCACGAGGCGATAGGCCTCCGGGTTCACCGTCCTCGCTTCGCGCGGCTCACCCATCTTCAACTTCAGGTTTTGCGCGATCAACCCGGCGATCTCGTCCTGGACCGCGAAGATGTCCTTCAGCTCCCGCGTGAAGGTGTCGCTCCAAAGGTGGAACCCGTCGGCCGCCTTGATGAGCTGCGCCGTGATGCGGACCCGGTCGCCCTGCTTCCGCACGCTGCCTTCGACGACGTACGCCACGCCGAGCTTCTGCGCGATCTCGGGCACCGGCACATCCTTGCCCTTGAAATAGAAAGATGAGGTCCGCGCGGTGACCTTCAGGCCCGGCACTTTCGCCAGCACATTGAGCAACTCTTCGCTGATCCCGTCCGAAAAATATTCGTTCTCCTTGTCGTCGGAGAGATTGGCAAACGCCAGCACGGCGACGGACTTGTCGGGCGGGGACGAAGCCTGGCCGGATTGACTCGCCGGGGCGTTACCCGGATCGGGGCTGGGAACCGCCGGCGCCGTCGGCGACAAGCGCGGATCCGCCTCCGCCTCGGCCAGCAGCGCCACAAAGCGCGGATCGTTGCGGAATCGATCGTAGTACGGATTGAGCCGCAGAACGGCGGCTGTCACCCAGGCGCCCCCCTTTCTGCCATGCACGAACTCCTCCAGCCGCGCAATGGCCTCGCCCGGCGGCAGCAATCTGGCGTCAAGGTAATCTTGCGCCCATTCGCCGACGGAGTCGCCGTAGAGCTCGAGCACCATTCTCCGGGTTTGTTCGGCGGCCGGCAGGTCGTGCAGTTCAACCAGTAGCAGCGCCTTGGCCAGCAGCAGGCTGTGATCGTTGCGGTCAGTTTGCAGTCGCTGCTCCGTTGCTGCCAGGGCCGCCTTCCACTCGCTTTCCGCCGCCAAGGGTCGGCCCAGGAGCGAGAGCGCCATGCCCCGAAAGTAGCCCGTGGGCATGCGGCCGGCGGCTGATTCCATGAAGTCCCGCGGCACCGCCTGCGCAGCGGCGAGCGCCTGCTGGTAGTCCCGCGCCCAAAAGGCCACGAAACCGCGGGCCGAAGCCGGCATATCCTCGACCAACACGTCGGCCGGCACTTCCGCCATGGTGTGTTGCGCGGCGGCCAAATCGCCCAGCCACACGACCTGCAGGTAGGCTTTCCAGAGCAGGCCCTTGATCGACTTCTCGGACGCGAGCGATTCGTTCAAGGATGCGTACCCCCCGCGAAAGTCGCCGATGGATGCGCGCCGCAGGGCGAGATTGAATGCCGCCGTCGCCGCCTGGCCGGGCAGCCTGGCCTGACGCGCCCACCATTCCTCAGCCTCATGGATGGTCGGAGCCATCCAACCCAACTGGGCATAGATCTGCGGCTCATCGGGCAAGGCCTCGCGCACCGACTGCAATATTCTCGTTGCTTCCGCGACGGTGGCGCTGTCCCAGCTCAGCGTGTGCATGGTTGCCGCCCGGGCGAGGCGCACCCGCGGATTGTCCGGGTCCAGGCTCGAGGCCTCGGCCGCATGCCGGCGGGCTGATTCCCGCCGCGTGTTGGACACGTCGTAGTATTCGTTGAGATAACGGGTATCGATCAAGGCCCAGGCCGCGGCGACGCCGGCGCTGTTCGGATGCAGCTTCGCCTCCTGCGCCAGCATCTGCTCCGCCACGTCGAGTTCGACGCGCGAAACATCCAGCTTGTTGACCAAGGCCCAGGCGTGCGTCACCGCCTCGGGCGCGGCCGGTTCGCCGGCGGTCGTGCCGGCCGAAGCTTCCTGCTTTACGGCCGGTGGTCGCGCCGCGTCGCCCGACTTCATCTTCCAGGTCACCGCCAGCGCGATGGCCGCGAGGACCGCAAACGCGAGCGCCGGCCTCAGCCGGCGGGACTTGCGTGGTGGAGGCGGGGTGCCCTCACCCCGCGTCGTGGCGGGACGAGGGCGTCCCGCCTCCAAGGAAGATTCCCCGTCGAGCAATTTTCTCACCCGCGCGCAAAACGCTGGCGGCACTTCACCACCGGGGGCCTTCGTCCACTGGACGGCCACAAAAGAATCCGGCACGTCGGCATCGGCGTCACTCGTACCATCGATCGAGACCGGCAGCAGAAAAGCTTTCAAACGGCCCATGAGATGCGTGCGCTGGTCGGCCAGCCGCCACTCGAGCCGGAAGTAGCCTTCGTGGCGCGCCTGGGTATTCTGCGAAATAATCGGAATCAGGAGCGCGCACTCCTTTATCTGTCGGCGGATCTTCGCATCCCACGCGTCGCCGCCCACGAGCTCGCTCTGGTCGAACCAGACCTCGACACC
This sequence comes from Lacunisphaera sp., assembly GCA_035545835.1. Lineage (GTDB taxonomy): Bacteria > Verrucomicrobiota > Verrucomicrobiia > Opitutales > Opitutaceae > Lacunisphaera. The sequence goes on along the minus strand of DASZXO010000080.1, from coordinate 106,480 downwards.
AGCGGCACGCAGCGCCTCGCAGATCTTTTTCGCCGCCTCGGCGTCCTGCGAGGCGTAGCTCAAGAACACAGCTTTGCCGGAATCGCTCATGGGTGCGCGGCGGACGGCTCGGCCAGCAGCGCGTTGATCTCGGGATCTTCGCGGAAGGGCGCCATGCGCTTGTCGAGCTGCATGAGCTGGCGGATCCGCGCGTGGATGCGGGGGTCCTGGCCGACCAGCTCACGCAGCAACTCCACGGCCCCGGCCCGGTCGCCGGCCAGCAGCAGGAAGGGCACGGTTTGAAACCACCAGCTGTTCATCGGCGAGCCCCGCACCGGGTGCGGCTGCGAGTCGAGGACCACGCGATACGCGACCCGCGCCTCTTCTTCCCGGCCGAGACCGCGCAGGATCCACGCCTCCGCGGCGTACAAACCTTCGTTGCCCGGCTCCGCCGCCCGGTGCCTTTGCATCTCGGCCAGCGCCGCCTCGTACCGAACCCGGGCCAGCGCGTGCTTGCCCTGCAGTTCCAGCAGTTCGGCCGCCAACAATTCCTTGGGGCCAATGTAGTCGAAGTCGACCATCCACGAATCCGCCATCGTTTCCAGCACGTCGAGACCCTCCTGCGGCCGGTTGCTCATGGCGGCATAGACGAAATAGGTGAAGACGGTCCGTTCGATGGCGCGCACGCGCTCGGGCACGCGGTCCAGCGTGGCCTTCATCGCCGCGAGGTCGCCGCGAAAGGCGAATTCGGCGCGCGCCTTCCAGACCAGCGCATTGGCGATCGGCGCGAGGGCGAGAGTCGCGTCAGTTTCCCGCTCGAAGTCGGCCCAGCGGGCGAGATTGCGGTAGTCGCGCGACAGTTCGTAATGTACGAGGGCATCCCGCGGGAAAAGGCGCGCGGTCCGCTCCGCCGATGCGAGCGCCTCGGCTTGCGTCACGCCGGGCTGGAAAAACATCAGGTCGTCCCGGATCCGGTAGAACCGGGGCTCGTTCGGCACCAGTTGGATGGCCCGCTCGAGGGCCTGGCGGCCGCGCGCCTCCTCGCCGCGATGGGTATAAACATAAGTGCCAAGCGACGCCAGGGCCTCGGGATCGTCGGGCGCGAGTTGCACGGCCCGCTCGGCCGTGCTTTTGGCCTTCTGGTACCGCTCGGGGCTGCGATCCCAGCCGCGCAGCAGCCACATGCTCTGCACGCGGGCCATTACGCTCGTGGCCTCCCCGTCCGTCGGTGCCTTCTCCAGTTTTCCCTGCAAGATCTCTTCCGCAAGTCGGAAGTCCTCCGGGATCGCCTCGAGACCGTCGAGCAGGCTCACGGCACGCTTCAGTTCCGGGTCCCGCGGCCAGTCGCGCGGCGGGGCGGCCGCGATCAATTGCGCCTGGGCCTGGTCCAGCAGTTCCTGAAATCGCGGATCACCGCGAATCTTGTCCCAGAGCGGATCGAGCCGCAGCAGCGTGGGCGTCACCGGCCAGAAGGTGTCGGGTTTGATCAGCGCCTTCAGCGCCGGGATCGCCAGGTCCGCGCGGCCGAGGATGGCGTAGATCCTCGCTTCCGACTGCGTCCAGACCGGTGCCGGGCCGCGGTTGATTTCGGCCACGGCACGCGCTTCCTCCAGCGCCTCGTCGGTGCGGCCGAGCCAGGCCAGCAGTTCGCCGCGGCAGTTGTGCAGGGTCGGGTCCCCGGGTTCCGCCTTGAGCTTCGCCTCCACGACCGGCAGCCCCGCGGTCCAGGCGATGCGCGCCGCGGCCTCGCGGCCGGCCTGCGCGTGCGCCCGGCCGACGAGGATGGCCTTGGGGCTGGTGGCCCAGCTGTCTTGAAAGTAATCGTCGGCCAGGCGGTCGAGGACCTGGAGCGCCTCCTCCGGGGCGTGGCGGCTCAGTTGCACCTGGGCGGCGATCCAGGCCACGCGTGGGGCGTTGCGAAGCGACGGCGGCAAGGCCGCGATTTCGCGGGCCGCCTCGTCCAGGTCGCCGTCCCACGTCAGGTGCATGACGGCGACGCCGCTGGCGTTGTTCGCCGACGGGCCCGTCGCAAACGAACGCCGGACCATCCGGTCGGCCTCGGCCAGCCGCCAGGTACCGAACCGTCCGAGGTATTCGAAGTAGTCCGCCAGCGCCGCCCACTGGGGACGTTGCCGCGCTCGCGCCAGGAGCGGCAACGCCTCCTCCATCCGGCCGCGACTGGCCAGGGCTGAGCCAAGGTCCAGCAGCGCCCGCGCATGGTTGGGGTCCAGCTTGACCACGCGTTGCAGCGACTCGAACGCGCCGGCCCGGTTGCCCGTGTATCGCTGGGCCAGGGTCTCTGCGAAGAGGGCTTCCACCGAGTCCGGTGCGAGGCGGATCGCCCGCTCGGCCTGCTGGCGGCCGGCCGCGATCCGCTCCGGGCTGAAGTCGAAGCCACGGTTGCGGAACATGAGGTTGAGCTGAGCCGAGCGCGCCCAGATTTCGCCGTCGTTCGGATCGAGCACCAGGGCGCGCTTGATGAGATCCTCGGCGGCGTTGAAGTCGTCGAGGGACGAGTCGTACTTTTCCACGCTCATGGCGAACCCGCGGTCAGCGAGGCGGCGGGCTTCGGACAGGGCGGGCGACGCGCCGCCCGGAGGGATGCCCGAGGCCGGGGCCGGTGCGGCCGGCGCGGGCGGGACCGGCCCGGCCGGTGCGGCCTCGTGGGAACGTTGCCAGAGCGTGACGCCGAGCGCGATGATGACGAGCGCGGCACTCGCGAGCACCGGTTTCAGCCAGCGGGGAGCGCGGCCGGTTTTCTCCGGAGGCGGGGTGCCCTCACCCCGCGTCGTGGCGGGACGAGGGCGTCCCGCCTCCACCGGCGCCTCGCCCTCGAGCAACTTCTTCACCCGCGCGCAGAACGCCGGCGGCACGGCGCCGCCCGGGGCCTTGGTCCATTGGATGGCGAGGAACGAATCCGGCACGAGCGCATCGCGGTCGCTGGTTTCGTCGATCGTCACCGGCAGCAGGAACGGCGTGCCTTTCGCCATCAGGTGCGTGCGCTCGTCCGCCAGTCTCCACTCCAATCGGAAATAGGCCTCGCGCCGGCCCTGCGTGGTCTTGGAGATGATCGGAATCAGCAGTGCGCATTCCTTGATCTGCCGGCGGATCTTTTGGTCCCACGCGTCCCCGCCGACGAGTTCGCTCTGGTCGAACCAGACTTCGACGCCGGCGGCGCGCAGCGCCTCGCAAATCCTTTTTGCCGCCTCGGCATCCTGGGAGGCATAACTCAAAAAGACGGCTTGGCCGGGTTCGCTCATGTTCTCGGTGGGGTCGGTTCAGCCAGCAGCGCCTTGATCGCGGGATCGTCGCGGAATGGCGTCATGAGTGGATCAACGCGAAACAGGTTGCGCAACAACCGGCGGCCCTGGTCTTCGGCACACGCCTCCTTGAGCAGCGTCATGGCCTCGGCCCGTTCCTCCAATGGCCAGGCGGCGCGCAGGGCGCTGGACCACCACGACATGTTGAGGTTCCAGTGATACGGATGCGGCGCGAGCTGCAGGTTGATCCGCAAGGCGGCGCGCGCGGCGTCGCGATGCCCGAGCGCGAGCTGGGTCCAAAGCTCCGCCCGCACGGGCCGGAGGTCCGCCGGGTCGGCGGCCTGCCGGCGGTGAATCTCCTCCAACGCCGCCTCGAAGTGCAGGCGGGCGACCTCGTCGTGCCGGTCGATCGCCTCCAGCTCGCCCAGGAGCATCTCCTTCGGAAAAATGTAGCTGCCATCCGCCAGCCAGGTATCGGTCGTGGCCTCGAGCAAACGCCGCGCCGGGCCGGTCTGCCCGGTGACCGTGGCCAGGACCGCATACGTGTTCACCAACCGGGCGTTGGTGCGCTGCCGTTCCGGCATGCGGTCGAGGCAGCGCTGCATGCCCTCGATGTCGCCGTGCGCCTCGAGCAGGAACTTTGCCTTCCACGTGATCGCATTGGGCACCGCGGCGAGGGCGAGCGTCCGGTCAAAGCCCTCCTCCGCGCCGGCGAGATCGCCGGCCCGGATGCGCAGCACGGCAAGGTCGTAGGCCACCAGCGGGTCCTGGGGAAACTCCTTCGCCAGCCGCGCACCGAAGGCCTCGGTTTCGGGACCGGGGTGGGCGGACACCAGCACGGCATACAACAAGCGGGCATAACGCGGCTCGTGGGGATCGAGCGCCACCGCGCGGCGCAAGGCTTGCTCGGCCCGGCCCAGCTCCGTGCTGGCATTGCGCAGGTAACGGCCCAGCACCGCGAGCGCCGCCGGGTTGTCGGGTGCCAGCTGTACGGCGCGCTCGGCCAATCGCCGGGCCTCCGCCTGCCGCGGCTGCGTGACGTCGAAGCCGCGCACAAGATATTCGGTCGCCACCTCGGCCGCCACGATCACGACCTCGGGATCGTTCGGTTGCGCGGCGAGCAGCGGCTTCACCAGGTCGTCCGCCAGCGCGAAATCCTCGGCGATACCATCAATGGCGTAGATCAGGTCCCGCGCCCGCTTGAGCTCGGGCCGGCGGGGAAATTCCGCCTTGGTCGCCGGCGGCGGGGGAACGATCCGGGGGCCGGCCGGCCGATCGCGTTCCAGATAAGCCACCGCCGCGGCGAGCAGGACGGCGCAGGCTCCGGCGACCGCCACGCCCCGCCAGCGCCGGCGACTCCCGACCGCCGCCCCGAGCACCATGCCCGCGGGTGCAAGCAGGTGGGCGGGCAGCGGCTGCGCGATGTTCTTCAGCACGAGCGGCCCGAGCGCGACGGATTCCATGGGCACCTTCCCCTTCACCACGGTGAACACGGCGTCACTCACGCAGACCGTGCCGGGCCGGGCGGCCGTCTGCAACCGGGCGGCCAGGTTCACGCCATCGCCCGCGATGTCGCCCCCCTGGTGGAACACGTCGCCGAGGTGAATGCCGATGCGATGGCGCAACGCCTCGGGCGGGCGCCGCGCGAAATCTCCCTGAATGGCCAGCGCGCAGGCCACGGCGTCGACGACGCTCTCGAAGCAAAGGAGCAGCCCGTCGCCGGTCGATTTCAGGACCTGTCCGCCATGGCCGGCGCATTGCCGGCGCATGTGCTCGAGGTCGGAACGCACCAGCGCAAGCGTGCCCACCTCGTCGACCTGCATCCGCGCGGAGTAACCGACGACGTCGGTGAAAACGACCGCGGCGAGGCGGCGCCCGGTCCGGGTGGCGGCGGTCTCGCTCATGGCCAACCCTGGGGCGCGGTCACGGTCCCCTGCGCCCGGAGAGGGCGAAGCGCAACGCGCCATCGCGCCGTCATGGCGGTGGGGGGGCCCATGCGTTCACGCGCGCCGCGCCGCATCGAGCTGCGCGGCCCGGACCCACTCGATCAGCTCCTTGCTGTCGCGCAACTGCCGCGCCTCGGCCGTGAGGGCGTCGAGCTCGGCGGCGGCCTCATCCAGCAGGCGGCGGGCGCGGTCGACGCCGTCGCCGGCGGCCATCTCGGCCCGGGCGAGCTGGTAGAGCGCCGCGGCGAAATCCTGCCGGAATCTCGTGCTGGCGGCACCCGCCGCGCGGCGTTGCCGGTAATGGGCCTCGGCCGCGCGCAACTCCTTGAGGGCTTCGCCGCGCTTGCCCTCGCCCAGCAGCGCCTGGCCCAGGCGCAGGCGCAGGCGCGCCTGGTTGTCCTGCATGTCCTGCGGATCGGAATTCCTCCCATAAAGCGGTTGGTCCACCAGCTGGCGCGCCAGGGTCGATCCCTCCTCGAAACTTCCTTGTCGCACGGCGGCCTCCAGCATCCACGTTCGCATGTGGCGGAGAATGTTGGTGCGGAGGTCGGCATTGCCTTCATGCACCACCTTGATCTTGGTGACCTGGTCGTTGAGCTCGGCGGCCAGGCGATGCACCCCGGCATAGTCGCCCTCCGCGGCGAGCACGTAACAGTCCAGTCCCTGGTCGGCCAGTTGGCCGAGCTTGGCCACCTCGGCATCAAGATTCCGATCCGTGACCAAAAGCCGGGCGGTGCGGCGGGCCTGGTCGATGGCGGCGTGGGCCGACCGCAGGTTGCCCAATTGCGCCTGCAACTGGACCTGTTCCTGCCAGCTCGCGAACACGTGGAAACTCATGCCGGACTTGTTCCGCGGGTCGTGCTCGAGGTCGGCCGTTTCCTGCAGTTTGCGCAGGGACTCGCCCACCCGTCCCAGGTCCAGGTCGTTCCCCGCCCGGTCGCGCAGGGCCGTCCCCAGGATGTTCCAGCCCATGCTGTCCGCGGGGTTGAAGCGCACGTAACTCTGCGCCGCCTCTTCCGCGGCGCGATAATGGCCCTCGGCGTCGGCCAGGTTGTTCCGGTTCACGGCCACGTTGCCCTGCATGTTGGCCGCGAAATAGCGGTTGCGCATCGCCCGGAGGTCGCCCGGGCGCTGCTCCAGCACCTTGTCCGCCATGTCGGCCACGATGCCGGCGAGCCGATCGGCTTCGTCCACCTTGCCCGTCAGCAGGACCATGCGGGATTCGGAATCGGTGACATCGCCGTATTCGGAGGCTGCGGTCAGGTCCTTCAGCTCGGTGGCGCCCATCGCCGCGAGCACCTTGCGGGATTCCTCGCATTCGGCGGCGCCCACCGCCGGATTGGGTTCGGCGTGGGCCTGGTACTGCAGGAGGTCGGCGTACGCCAGCTTGGCGCTCCGGGATGCGCGGCCGCCGTTCACCAGCGGGCGCAGCAGCTCCACCGCCGCGGTCGCCTCCTTCAAGGTGTCACCCAGTCCGCCGGGGGTGATCGTCGCCAGCGTGGCCAGCGCGAGGCCGGTGGTGACCTCGTCGCTGCCGTGGCCCTCGGCGCTGAGCCCCGCGAACACCTTCCGCGCCTCGGCCGCGAGCTTCGCGCCCTCCACGTCCTTGCCGGCATCGACGAGCGCGGTGGCCTTGCGGACCATGGCCATGCCGCGATAGAGGCGCGTTTGCGGCGTGACCAGCGCGGGCGGCAGCCCGTCGTAATAGGCGACGGCCTTGTCCGCCAGCTTGCCGACGATCTCGACGCGGCCCGTGGGCCGGAGCTCCTCGTAGAAATCGTCGATGAGGAAGCCGACGAGTTTTTCGGCCTCGCCCCGCGCCTGCTCGGCGAGCGCGCGCGACTGGGCGGCCTCGCGTTCGGCCGCGACGGCGCGACGCTGGCTGAGCCAGCCGAAAATGGTGCTGCCCATCGCCGCCAACGTGATCAGGACCGCCACGGCGGCGATGCGCCGGGCGCGCTTGAGCTGCCGGCGGGTCGCCTGCTCGCGCTCCCATTGCGCCGCGAGCTCGCGCCGCGAGGCCTCGAGCGCCTCGCGTTCGTGGCGGATGGCGCGGCTGGCGCCGATGACGCTGCACAGCACGTCGTGCGTGATCTCGACGCGGCGCAGGTCGAGCCGATCCTCGACGCGCAGCAGCCGCCGGTCGACGAGCCTGGCCACGGCGTCCGGCGCGGCCCCGGCGGCGGCGAAGCCCTTGCGCACGCGCTCCTCGGCGACGCTCTCGCGAAAGCCGGACTCGGTCAGCAGCTCGTCCTCGATGAACACGCGGACGCCCGCCGGCTGGTCGGCCAGCGTGCGCTCGTAGAACTCGCTGAGGATCGTGTCCCGCGAGCCGGCGAGCAGGTCGGCCGAGATCTCGGCCTGGCCGCGCGCCAGGCGCGTGTTGTTGAGCTCCCGGCAGATCAGGCTGAGCAGCGACGGCTCGACCTCGGCGCGGGCCAGGTCGGTGCCGCCGGCGACAAAGCGGACGATCGACTCGGCGACCGTCTCGCTGACGAGTTGCGGCGCCGGCGCGCGCACGGCGGCGACCGCCTGCGCGCCCGTCATGCGCGCCAGCCGCATGCGGTTCTGCGTGACCGACGGCATCTGCGCCTTCAGGCCCTCGAGGTGCGCCAGGTAGTCCTCGCGCAGCGAGATCAGGATGCGGTAGTCGGCGCGGGCGAAGTCGAACTTCGCCGCGTCGGCCTCGTCGCGGTCGATGCGGGCCTCGAGCGCGGCGGGCGGGCGGTTCTCGACGAGGTCCGCCAGGTCGGCGAGGAATTCCTGCGCCCGCTTGCGGCCGGCGTCGTCGGACTGCGCCAGCGTGAAGATCTCCTCGAACTGGTCGAAGATCAGGATGGGAATCAGCGTGCGGCCGGCGGCGTCCTTGAGGACGTCGTCGCGGTGATGGAGGAATTCCCAGAGCGACTCGCCCGAGACCGCGGAGCCGCTTTGCGTCCAGGTGCCGGCGGCCAGGGTGGCGCGGAAGACGGCGCGCTTGATCTGCTCCGAGGGCGGCGGCGAGTGCGGGTCGTAGTCGAGCCGCACGTAGACGGGGCAGAAGCCCTCGGGCCGCAGCCGCGGCACGAGGCCGGCCTGCAGGATGGAGGTCTTGCCCAGGCCGGATTGCCCGAAAAGGATGGTGAGGAGCTTGCGCTGGACGCGGCGGCCGAGCTCGGCCGCCTCCTCCTCGCGCCCGTGGAAGTAGCCGCGGGTCTCCTCGGTGAACGAAACGAGGCCCAGCCAGGGATGCTGCGCGTCGACCGTCGCGACCGGAGCCGCGACGGAACTCTTAACGCTTAACGTTGAACTTTTAACACTCATGGGGAATTCTTCCGGGGTCCGCGATCGGTGGAGGCCGTGCGAATGCTGGCGGCAAAGATTCGCACCAGTTCTTCCGCCTCGGTCAAAAGGTCATCGACTAACGCGGGCTTCGGGACGAGCGGCGTGCGTTGTGCCAGACGCAGCCAGTGCCGGGCTTCCCGCAGTTCCTTGTAGCAGACCCTCAGCTTGTGGATGAAATCATCGCGCGACTCCGCGCCCTCCGCCTCACCGTGGTGCCCATAAGGTGAGGACGCGGAACGCAACAATTGATCGGCGACATAGATTCCTGCCGGTGAACGGTTCATTGATTCGGTCATGCGGATTACCCGCACCGCGAACTCTAGCAGCCGGTCTTCCAAGTCGAACCTCCTGCCTTTCATTGGGCGTTGGGCGTCAGAAGTTAAACGTTGAACGTTTTCACCGCGGCTTGGTCGCGGTGAGCTCCTGGAGCCGGCGGATGAATTCCGGCGTGGGTTCCCCGCCCGGCAGGCGGCTGAAGTGGACGGCCTTGAACTTCTCCGGCGCGATCGCGTCGGCCTCGGTGGTGCCGTCGATGCACACCGGCAGGATGAACACGGCGCCGTCGGCCATGCCGCGGGTGCGGTCGACGGCGTAGTTCCACTCGCGCCGGAAGTAGCCCTCGTGCCGCGCCTGGGTGGTGGCGGAGACCACCGGCACGAAGTACGAGCAGCGCGCGATGTTGCCGCGGATCTTGCGGTCGTAGTCGTCGCCGCTCTCGAGCCGGTCCATGTCGAACCAGGTTGTGAGGCCGGCGGCGTCGAGCCCGGCCTTGAGCTTCTGCACCGCCGGCAGGTCCTCGCGCGCGTAGCTGATGAAGACCGCCTGCTCGGGCATCTCGCGCGCCGGCGGCAGGAATCGCACCGGGGCGGCGGAACCGCCGGCCGGCGCGGCGTGCGCGCCGCCGTTGCGCGCCATCCACCGGCGGTGCAGCTCGGCGACAAACTCCACCGCGCCGGTGAAGAGCCGCGTGCGGACGCTCACCTGCTGGAGGAACGACACGAGCCGGACGTCGCGCACCGTGTGGCTGTCGGCCAGGATCTCGCCGACGTCGCGCGGGTCGGAGAGCCGGCGGCGCTTGGTCATGCGCAGGAAGAGCCGCGCGAGCCAGTTGGAGAAGTCGCTGCCGATGACGAGCAGGTGATTGTGCTCGAGGGCGTGGAAGAGCTTCTCCGGCGTCAGGTGCTCGCTCTGCAGGGCGCAGACGAACTCGAGCATGTCCTCGTCGGAAATGACATAGGTCGGCGAGGCCGAGAGCCGCCCGAGCAGGTGGTAGACGACGGGACGCTGGAGGTCGTCGCGCTCGACCGGCAGGTCGGCCACGCGGTTGGGGGCGTAGGCGATGACCTCGGTGTTGGCCGCGCCGCCGAAGCGCACCGAGTTGACCGCCTGTTCGAGGAGCGGGTCGAAGGTGGTCGACACGTAGAGGTTGAAGTCGGTGATCTCGGCCAGCTGGCGCAGCGGCGCCGGCGGGGCGAAGTTCGCCTCGCGCATGATCGAGCGGAGCCGCGTGTAGGCCTCCTCGCGGCGGCCGTGGTTGGCGAGGTAGGCGCACACGACGTCGTTGAGCTGGAGCGGCTGCGACAGACCGTCGGTCGCCACGGCGAGGCGGACCGCGAGTTTCTCGGCCAGCCATTCCATCAGCAGGCGCGGTCCGCCCTCCGTGTCGACGCGGAGCAGCTCCGGGCCGATGATGGGGATGACGCGTTTTTCCTCGATGTAGTTGAGGAGGTCGTCCCAGACGTCGTCGTTAAACGGCGCCGCGGTGACCGTGGCAGCGGCAGGTTCGGGGTTCATCAGTGGGTGTGTTGCTTGACTGGCCGGGAAAAGTCAGAACAGCGGCGCGTTGTTCTTCGGGTCGTTCAACAACGCCTCGAAGCGCGGGTCGCCTTGGAGCGGCCTCCAGTCGATCGATCGTCGGATCATATGGACATTTGGCGGCACCCCGGCCTTGCCGGCAAGGCAGCGAGCAAGTTCGTCCAGCGCCAGATCCTTCTCGCCGGTCCACGCGAGGAACAGGACGCGCCGGGATCCGCGGATCTCCTGCGGTGGAATCGCCGCCTCCATCTTCTTCCATGTCTCCGCGGCCCCGGCCTTGTCCCCCAGCAGGGCGAAGGTCATCGCCAGGCTAAACCAGTTGTCGGCGACGTCCGGCCGGGTGGCCACGCGCGCGCGGAAACGCTCCCGCTCCTTTTCCAGGATCGGCCGGGCCCGCGCGGCCTGGCCGTCGAGGACCAGCGCCTGGCCGATGGCCAGATTCTCGGGCCCGTCCGCAATCCGCCAGTTCGGGCCGCTCTGTTCCCACAGCCGGATGAATCCGCGAAGATCGCCCGTGATGCCGGCCCAGGAGGCACGTATGGCCACCAACGAAGGGTCGCTGAAACCGGGGTCGGGTGGCAACCGCTGGAGAAGTGCCTCCATCTCCCGCTCTGACCCAGTCGCATGAAAGGGCAGCAAAGCCAGCTGTGTAGCGGAACGAAGATTTCTCGGCTCCAGGTCGACCTGCGCACGCCGTACCGCGATGGCCTCGTCGTAATGCCGGGCCACGATGTACGTGCTGGCGAGGCTGTCGAGGATCGCCGCGTTGCGCGGATCAAGGTCGCGCGCCCTGCGATAGTTCTCAAGTGCTTCGGATGGCCGACCCTGACGGTTGCTGAGGCGCGCGAGGACGTGGTACGTGACCGCTTGGGTCGGGAACCGGCGCGACAATTCCGCAGCGAGCGATGCCGCCCCGTCCAGGTCGCGCACGTCGATGTCGTAATTGACCCGCAGGGCCATGATGGCCGGGTCATCGGGATCAAGTTCGCGGGCTCGGTCGATCGCCCGCTGGGCGGCCATGCGGCGCGTCTCGGTCTGGTCGAAGCGGTTGTAGGCCGACAGATGCAAGGTGCCAAGTTGGGCCCACGCCTGGGCGAACTTCGGGTCGTACTGCAGGGCGCTTTCCAAGAGAGGTTGCGTCTGGTCGATCTTCGACCGCCAGTCGACCACCGAGCCATAAATGTCCTTGGATTTGAGGTAGAGGTCGTAGGCCGCGAGGTTCTTGGTCGGCGCGCGCGCGAGGCGGTCCGCCTCACTGGGTGCCAGAGCCGCCTGCAGCGTCGCCGCAATGGTGCGGGCGAGTTCGGATTGGATGGCGAAGATGTCGGCCAGGTCGCGATCATACGGATCCGGCGCCAGGACGTGCTGCCCGGTGCGGCCGTCGATGAGCTGGCAGACCACGCGGACGCGGTTGCCCGCGCGGCGCACACTGCCTTCCAACACGTAGGCCACGCCGAGCTCGCGGGCGATCTCCTGGATCTTCTTCGTCGTGCCGCGATATTCCATGACCGAGGTGCGCGCGATGACCTTCAGGTCTGAAATCTGGGCCAGGTCGGTCAGGAGGTCCTCATGCACGCCGTCGGCGAAGTAGGCGTTGTCCTTGTTGTCGCTCAGGTTCTCGAATGGCAGGACGGCAATGGACTTGTCGTCCTTCGCCAAGGCTACGGAGGACGGCGCCCTCTCCGCCGGCTTCGCCGGCGCAGCGGAACGCTCCACGCTCAACGCCGAACTCTCAACGCCCGCGGGGGCCGAGGCCTTGGGTCGCAGGACGAAAATGGCGACCGCCACGCCCATAAAGACAACGACCGCGATCAGCATCCACATCCACGCAGGAATTCCCGACTTTCTTTCGGGCGCGGCGGGTGCCGCCCCGGCCGCGGCCGCCTTGCGGGCGAGCGCGGCCTGCTTGAGCATCGGCGGCAGCGTCGGGGGCTTCGGCAGATCGGGCCTGAGCGCGGGTCGGCGGGGCTTGGCCAGCAGGCCTTTGACCCGCGCGACGAAATCCGGCGTCGGCTCGCCCTGCGCAAGTCGCGTCCACTGCAATTTCATGAACTCCTCCGGCACCTCGGCGTCCGCTTCCGCGGTATCGTCGATCACCACCGGGATGATGAACGCGCGGCCGGCGGCCATGTCGTGGGTGCGGTCGATGGCGAGTTTCCACTCGCGGCGAAAGTAACCCTCGGCGCGCGCCTGGGTCTGCGCCGAGACGATCGGCAGGAACAGGGCGCATTCCTTGATGCGCTTGCGAATTGTTGCATCCCAGGCGTCGCCGCCGCGCAGTTCGTTTTGGTCGAACCACACCTCGATGCCGAAGCCACGCAGCGCCTCGGCGATGCGTCGCGCGGCGTCGGCGTCCTCGCGCGCGTAGCTCAGAAACACTCCGCCGTCCGTGCGTGCGTGGTCTGGCATAAGTTGCAGATTTCATGGCGGTTAAGCTTAGGCCTTGCCAGCACAAAGCGGCGCTGCCACCCGTTGCTGCCACCTCCTGAGGCCGAATGTCCTCCCCTGTCGCCACCGCCAGCCAGCTGCCGCTGTTTCATGTCGTGGGTTTTTCCGGGCACCGCCACCTCGCCGATGCGGGCGGGGTCGCGCACGCCATCTCCGCCCAGTTGGAGGACTTGCGCCGGGAGTCGCCCGGCGAATGGATCGCGCTGTCTTCCGCCGCGGCCGGCGCCGACCTCATTTTCGTCCGCGCCGCCCTCGGCCTCGGGCTGGGCTGGGAGGCCCTGCTGCCGCTGCCGCTGGTCGATTTCGAACGGGATTTTCCCCCGGAGGAGTGGCGGGAGGTCAAGGGCCTGCTGGCGCGCGCCGAGCACCTGGAGATTGCGGCCGAGCCGGGTTCGCGCGACGAGGCCTATCTCTCGGGCGGGTTTGAAATCGTGAACAATTGCGACGTCCTGCTCGCCGTCTGGGACGGCCAGCCCGCCCGCGGCAAGGGCGGCACGGCCGACGTGGTGGCGTACGCCCGGGCGATGGGCCGGCCGACCGTCATCATCAACCCCGAGAGCAAGGCCGTCCGCCGCGAGAACTTCGGCAGCCTGCGGCTGCACGATGCGAACCTGCGTTACCTGAACGCCGTGCCCGGGAGCGCCGCGCCGGCCAGCGGCACCTCGCGGGACCGCGTGGCCGCTTTCCAGAAAAAGGTCGACGATGCGGCCACGCACAGCTCGCCGCATTTCCGGCGCCTCATCGTGCTGACGGTGGCGCTCCATGTGGGCGCCACCGCGCTGGCCACGGCCGCCCTCGCCTTCAGCTGGCACTGGATGTGGGTGCCGTGGACCAAGCTGCTGCTGCTGCTCGGTGCGTTGGGCGTGGCGTTGATCATCCGCTTCCGGGCGACCCATCACCACTGGACGCGCTGCCGGCTGGCCGCCGAGATCACGCGGTCGGCGCTGGCCATCTGGGGCCTGCCGCGGGCGACGCGCCTGTTCGCCGACTTCGACTGGTCCGGCCTCGAGCCGCTGCGCCGTTCGCTCGACGTGCTGCACCGGCGCGCCGCCCGCGAAGCCCCGCCCGACTTCGACACGTTCAAGCAGGACTACCTCACGGGCCGGATCGACGACCAGCTCGCTTATTTCGCCCGCCAGGAGGCGAAGGCGATCCCGCTGCTCACCCGCCTGCGTTGGTGTTTCACCGTGTGCTCCGTGGCCGCGATCCTTTTCACCGGGGGGTACGCGCTCCACGACACGATGGAGTTCGAGGTGCCGGCCTGGGTCGTCGAGGCGTGCTTTCATTTCGCGCCCATCATCCTGCCGGTGCTGGCCGCGGCGTTCATCTCGCTGATCTCGATCAACGACCTCACCCGCCGCGTCGCGCGGTATCGCGAGATGTGCATCCGCCTCGAGACCGTGCGCAAGGAGATCGCGCACAGCCAGACCTGGGCCGGCCTCGAGCGCGCCATCGCCAAGGCGGAGCGCGGGCTGCTCCAGGAGGTGTTCGAGTGGCACTCGATCACCAGCTTCACGGAATCGCACTGACATGCCGCGGGTCCTCTACACGGTGCGCGTGACGCTCCCGACCCTCCACCAGCGCGGGCGGTTCCTGGCGTGGCTCTACCCGGAGCACGTGCTGGCGGTCAAGGCCGGCGGCGCCGGCGCGGTGCGCGTCGTGCTGCCCGACCGCGCCGGTGCGACGGGACCCGCGGTCGTGGAAACCCAGTACGTGTTTCCGACCCGCAAGGCCTTCGACACCTACCTGCGCGAGCACGCGCCCGCGCTCCGGCGCGAGGCGCTGGAGCGATTCCCGCCGGAAAGCGGCGCGGTTTTCGAGCGGCAGGTCGCGGAAATCGCGGGCGAAATGGAGTGAGCCGCGCCCCGCGCGCCATTCTAATGTTAGCGGGAAATCGTGCGGAAATTTGGTCGAAGCAGCGTGGCCCGCTCGCAAGCTACGGGCGATGTCTGAAAAGCCGCTGATCACGCATCTGTTCACGGCCGATCCGTCGGCGCACCAGTTCGAGGGGAAGATCTACATTTACCCGTCGCACGATCGCGACACCGGCATTCCGGAAAACGACCTCGGCGACCAGTACGACATGGATGACTACCATGTCTTCTCGATGGACCAGGTCGGCGGCGCGGTGACCGACCACGGCGTCGCGCTGGCGCTGGCGGATGTGCCGTGGGCCAGCAAGCAGCTGTGGGCGCCCGATGCGGCCACGAGGAACGGGCGCTACTACCTTTATTTCCCGGCGCGGGACAAGCAGGGCGTGTTCCGGATCGGCGTGGCCGTCAGCGAGCGGCCGCAGGGTCCGTTCCGGGCCGAGCCGGAGCCGATCAAGGGCACCTACAGCATCGATCCCTGCAGCTTCATGGACGACGATGGCCAGGGTTACCTGTACTTCGGCGGCATCTGGGGCGGCCAGCTCCAGAAGTGGCGCACCGGCCGGTTCGACCCCAACGGCCAGGAGCCGGCCGACCACGAGCCGGCGATCGGCCCGCGCGTGGCGAAGCTGGGCGCGGACATGAAGTCGCTGGCGGGGGACGTCATCGAGCTGAAGATCCTCGACGAAAAAGGCCAGCCGCTGCTGGCCAGGGATCATGACCGCCGCTACTTCGAGGCTCCCTGGGTCCACAAGCACGGCGGGCTGTACTACCTCTCCTATTCGACGGGCAACACGCATTACCTCGTCTATGCCACCAGCACGAGCCCGACCGGCCCGTTCACCTATCGCGGCCGGCTCCTCGAACCCGTGGTGGGCTGGACCACGCACCACTCGATCATGTCGTTCAACGGCCGCTGGCTGATGTTCCATCACGACTCGAGCCTGTCAGGCGGCGTGAGCCACCTGCGCTGCGTGAAGCTGAAGGAGGTCGTGCACGACGGCCCCGGCCGGCTGCGCGTCGTCGGCCCGGTGTGAGGCGGGAGGTCCGCTGTCACAATAAGTGAACGTTCGGCCTCCCGGCCGACAGATTCGCACCAATCCGGCCGGTCTGGAGACCGGCCCCCACCGGCACGACCCTCATACCCTGGAGGGTCGGCCTCCCGGCCGACCGTATCGTGCCAAGCCGGCCGACCGGCAGGCTGCGCCTCAGAACCGGTATTTGATGTAGCCCTCCGCGCGGAGCGGAAGCTCGGGCAGGACGAGGATGCTCGCCGTGTACGCGTCGCCGTTGTGGATCCAGTTGCGCTGGTCGGTGAGGTTGAGGAGATCGAGGTTCACCGTCCAGGGCCCGCGCTGCCAGGAGAGCGAGGCGTTAAGCGTGTACTGCGCCGGGAGATGCCACTGGTCGTCCAGGTTGCCGCGCTGCCGGCTCTGCCACTGGCCGTCGAGCGCCGTGCCGAAACCGCTGGCCCAACGGTACCGGATGCCGCCGTTCAGCAACACGTGCGAGAAACCGACGAGCGGCCAGTCGCCCACCGGCACCTGGTTGTCCCACGGGCTGTAGTTCTCATCGCCCGTGCCACGCCCGCCGGGCCCGCGACCGGCGGCGTAGGCGGCGTAGATGTCGCGCCCGCCAAGCTGGAAGGGCGCGGCGTCGAGATAGTGGCCGTCCTGGATGGTGGCGTTGAAGGTGGCGCTGAAGCGCGACGACGGCTGGTAGACCGTCTCGAGCTCGACCCCGCGCACGCGCAGGCGCTGGTGGACGTTGCCCAGGCCGGTCCGCGAACGCTGCTGGGTGAAAGCCGCCACGCCGGCGTAGAGCCTGTTCTCGAGGAAGCTGTATTTCGCGCCGGCCTCCAGCAGCCGGCTGCGATTGCGGAGGTCGCCGGGATCGATGGTGCCGTCAGACTGGAGGCTGATGCCGCCGCCGCCGAGGTTGCCGTGCAGCGAGCTCGTGTCCTGCCAGGTCAGGTAATAACTGGACCGGTGCGTGGGGCGGAACAGCAGGCTGGCGTCGCCCGAGAGTTCCTCGGCGCTCGCCGTGTCGCGCGCGATCGTCGTCACGCCCGGGGGTGGCAGCGGGTCAAGCGCGCGGGCGTAGAAGCCGTCACCGCGCAGGCCGGCGAGCAGGTGGACCTTCTCCGCCAGCTTGAGGTCGTCCTGGATGAAGACCGCCGAGTTCCACACGCGCGAGTCGCCGGTTTCCGGCGTCGGCACGGAGGGATCGAGGGGGCCGAAGAACAGGAGGCCGCCGGGGCCCGGGTACCCGGGAAAGAACGAGGTCGGGAATTCCGTCGCCTGGTTGAAGACGCGGGTCGGGTCCGTGATGTCGAAGTTGTAGAGGTATTCGTTGGTGTAGTTCTCAAACGAGCGCACGGCCTGCAAGCGGACGGCCGCGCCGGCGACGATCGACTGCGGCACGGCGCCCGTGAGCTCGACGTGCGCCTCGGTGCGATTCTCGAACGTGTGCTGCTCGACAAACTCGAGATAGGCGCTCTCGTACACGCGCTTCCGGTCCACCCATTCGAAAAAGGTGCGGTTGATGAGCGTCAGCGCGGGCGAGACCTCGTCCGTGACGATCAGCTGGGCGTTCGCGACGTGGGCCTGGGCGTAGTCGCCCTTCGACAGCAACGTGGCGTCCCAGGGCAGCTTCACCGCCGTCGTGGCCGGGATGGGCCCGGGATTCCAGGCCCCGTCGGGGGAAAGCCCCGTGTAATAGATGGCGTGGTCGATCAGGTCCTGGTTCACGCGGTTGACCCCGAGGGTCTCGTTCGTGTTCTGCCACATCCATTGGGCGTTGAACTCGAGCTTGAGGCCCGGGTGCGGCAGCCAGGTGAGCGCGCCGTACAGGTCCTGGCGATCGTCCCGGTCGTTGTTGCGCCGGTAGAAGGTGTCGCCGCCCTTGCCCTCGTAGCTGAAGCGCCACGCGAGCCGGTCGTTCACCGGGGCGGTGCTGTCGACCTGCAGGCTGCCGTTGAAGAAGGACAGGCCGCCCGCGGTCCAGGTGCCGAGCCGGGTCGTAACCGTCGTTTCCGGCGCCGAGAACTTCGGCTTCTTGGTCTCGTAATTGACGTAGCCGCCGGTGAGGTAGCCGGCGCCGAACACCGCCGAGCCCGCGCCGCGGACGACGTCGACCGCCTCGACGCCGTTGAATGACGGCAGGAAGCCGTACAGGTTGTTGGTCCGGCGCTGGCCGTTGACGTAGGCCTCGGCGACATCGCCGCGGATGTAGGGCACCGTCAGCTCGCCGTAGCTCGAGGGCGCATAGGCGCCCGGGCTGTATTCGAGGATGTCGCGCAGGCCGTGGACGGCGCGCTCATTGACCAGCGCGGCGGTGACGGTGCTGACCGCGCGCGGCGTGTCGAGCGGCCCGCGGATATCACCCATGACGGCGCCCGTCTCGCGGGTCAGCGGATTGACGGATTGCTCGATCGGCACGCCGGTGACGACATAGCGGTCGAGCTGCACGGTGTCGCCGGCGGTTTCGGCGGGCGCGGGCTGCGCGCGCAGGGAAATGCCGGCGGCAAGGGCGAGAAGGGAAGCGAGGCGGCGGAGCGGGAGTTGCATGGGTGGGTGCCCGACCTCAAGCGAACTTCCCGCGGGGGAAACAGGCGGCGCGACCTGCGCCGTTGCTAGTTTCCTTCGCCGGTATGATCCGTTTCAGGTTCCAAGGGTTTAGCGGCCGTGCGAACCGCAATCTCAGCCCTCCGCGGAGGACACCCCTACGAGCAGTTCCCACCAAAGGCCGACCGACCGGCCAGTCAACCGCGGTTTGCGTCATGACCCCGCCAAAACATGAAGGGCGCCCCTTGCGGGACGCCCTGCATGACCTAACACCAAGCAAACCGTAAGAACTACAAACAATGTTCGTTTCTAACAACGACGCACTGATGTCATTCAGATAGACGCAGCCGGGTCCAAATCGTTGAACAAATCTTCGATCTTTTTTCCCGCCGGCAGGATCGAGACGCAGCCGACCCTAGTTCTTAAATCTTTAGCTTCTGAATAATAGAAGCTTACAGATGTATTTCCGCCGGAACAACGACGCCGGGCGGCGTTGCAATGGGCGAACTTTTCAGCGGGTAGCGGAAGGTTTTCCCCTCGAAATTGCGGAAGACCACCTCGTCGTCGGTGATGCTTTCGACGTAGTCCGGGTTGACCGGGACCTTGCCGCCGCCACCGGGGGCGTCGATGACATACTGCGGCACGGCGTAACCGGTGGTGTGTCCGCGCAGCGCCTTGATGATCTCGATGCCCTTGCGGACATCGACCTTGAAGTGCGCGCCGCCGGTGATGAGGTCCATCTGGTAGATGTAGTAGGGTCGCACCCGCATGCGCAGCAGCCGGTGGACGAGTGCCTTCATCACGTCGGCATCGTCGTTGACGCCCCGCAGCAGGACGCTCTGGTTCCCCAACGGCACGCCGGCGTAGGCCAGGCGCTCGCATGCGGCCTTCAGCTCCGCGGTCGCCTCGCGCGGGTGATTGACGTGGATGCTCATCCAGATCGGGCCGTGCTTCCTGAACACGTCGCACAGCTCGGGCGTGATCCGCTGCGGCAGGAACACCGGGATGCGCGAGCCGATGCGGATGAACTCGACGTGCTTGATCGCACGCAGCCGGCCGAGCAGGTGGTCGAGCTTCTTGTCCGAAAGCAGCAACGGGTCGCCGCCCGAGAGCAGGACGTCGCGCACCTCCGGGTGGCCCTCGATGTAGCGCAGGGCCTGCTCATACTCCGGGTGAAAATTGTAGTCCTGGGCGTTGCTCACCAGGCGGCTCCGCGTGCAATACCGGCAGTAGGCCGCGCAGCGATCGGTGACGAGGAAGAGCACGCGATCCGGGTAGCGATGCACGAGCCCGGCGACGGGCGAGTGTTCGTCCTCGCCGAGCGAATCGAGCATTTCGCCCGAGGAAACGATCATCTCATCGCGGCGCGGAATCACCTGCCGACGGATCGGGCAGGAGGGGTCCTGCCGGTCGATCAGGTTGAAGAAATAGGGCGTGATCGCGAGGGACAGCTTGTGGTTGGCGAACAGGCACCCCGCCTTTTCCTCCGGGGTCAGCGTCATGTAACGCTCGAGCTGTTCGACCGTCGTGATCCGGTTCTTGAGTTGCCACACCCAATCCCGCCAGTCCGCCTCGGGAACGTGCTGCCAGAGTCCCTGGCCTTCGAACCAGGCGGAGCGATCTTCGGAGTAGGACATGGTGCAGAGGGAGACCTATTTGATTTCGCCCGGGTGTCAAACGGCGTAACCCGGCGGGGCCGGTACCGTGCCCCGCCGCCGTTCCGGCCGTTTCGCCCGCCGCTCCTCCCGAATTTTTTTATTATGGATGTGGCCGCCACCCCGGGTATGGTCTGCCCTCGCCGGCTGCCCCCGCCGGCCGTTGCGAGAAGCCCCTTCTCATGTTTTCCTCCTCCCTCCACCGCGGAGTTGCGCGTCCGGCACCGCCGTCGCGCGGCTCCGTCTTCGTGCCGGTGTATGCCGGCGTGGTGATCCTGCTCGGGGCGGTTTTCGTGTGGCTGGTCCTCTCGCCCGGGCCGGGGACCCCGGCGCTGCAACTGGCCGTGGCACTGGCCCTGACCCTGCTGGCGCTCGGGGTCCTTTTCCACAGCCTGGTGACGACCCGGCACCGGCAGGAGCTGGAACGCGAGGCCAGCGCCAATCGTTACGCGCTGGACACCACGCTGCCGAAGCTGCGCGCCCTGTGGGAGGACGCGCCGCTGAGCATCATGCTGTTCGAACCGAATGATCCCCAGGTTCCGGTCAAGATCGTCGACTGCAATCCCATGGCCTGCGCCCTGCACGGCTACACGCGCGAGGAGCTCATCGGCCGGAGCATCGATGTCCTCGAAGCCCGGCCCTGGACGAAGGATGCTCCCGGCTGGATCAAGGGCCTGCGCGAGAACCGACGGATGGAGGGAGAAAGCCAGCACAAGCGAAAGGACGGCACCCTGTTCTGGATCGAATATTTCACCAGCCGCGTCCTGATCGACGGGCGCGAGATGGTGATCGGCATGGATCGCGATGCCACGGCCCGCAAGCTGGCCGAACTCGCGCTGGTCCGGGAGCGCACGCTCACCCGCGCGCTGCTGGAAAACATTCCCGACCGCGTCTATTGCAAGGATCGCGAATCACGCTTCCTGATTGTCAGCCGGGCCCTGGCAACCTGCTTCGGCCGGGCCAGCCCCGACCAGGTCGTCGGCAAGACGGACTTTGACTTCTTCACCGAGGAGCATGCGCGGCAGGCCTACGAGGACGAACAACGCATCATCGCCACCGGGCGGCCGCTGCTGGCGGTGACCGAGAAGGAAACCTGGGCGGACGGTCGCGTGACCTGGGGCCTGACCACGAAGACCCCGATGCGCGACGAGTCCGGGGAGATCATCGGCACCTGCGGCATCACGAAGGACATCACCGAGATCAAGCAGGCGGAGGAGCTGATCAAGCAGGCCAAGGACGCGGCCGAGGCCGCCGATCGGGCGAAGAGCGAATTCCTCGCCGTCATGAGCCATGAGATCCGGACGCCGATGAACGGCGTGCTCGGCTTCACCAACCTCCTGCTCGACACGCAGCTTACGTCCGAACAGCGCGACTGGCTGCACACGATCCAGTCGAGCGGCGAATCCCTGCTCACGCTGATCAATGACATCCTGGACTTCTCGAAGATCGAGTCCGGCCGCATGGAACTCGAGCGGCAGCCCGTGTCCGTGCGCCGCTGCGTCGAGGAGGTGCTCGACCTGCTCTGGAGCAAGGCGAACGAGAAGAAACTGGAGCTGCTGCAATGGGTCGAGCCCGACGTGCCCGAGTGGATCCTCAGCGACGAGATCCGGCTGCGCCAGGTGCTGGTCAACCTGGTGGGCAACGCGATCAAGTTCACCGCAAGCGGCGAGGTCGAGGTCCGGGTTTTCCTCGAGGCGGGCGGCGGGCCGCCCGGCCGCATTCACTTCACGGTGCGGGACACCGGCGAGGGCGTGCCCGCCGATCGCATCGGCCGGCTCTTCCGGCCCTTCAGCCAGGCGGACTCCTCCACGACCCGCCGGTTCGGCGGCACCGGGCTCGGCCTGGCGATCAGCCGCAGCCTCGCGCAACTGCTGGGGGGCGACATCGCGCTGGATTCGACGTCGCCGCAGGGAACCTGCTTTCGCTTCTCGATTGAGGCCCCCTCCTGCCCGGCGCCGGCCGACCCCGCGGAGCTGGCGCGCTCCGCGCATCCCGCGGTCGCGCTCACGGGCCGGCAGGCGCTGGTGGTCGACGACAACGAGGCGAACCGGCGCATCCTCACCAACCAGCTCCAGCGCTGGGGCGTGTCCAGCCATGCCTGCGAACACGCGGAGGAAGCGCTGGCGCACCTGCGCGACCACCCCGAGGTCGATTGCGCGCTGCTCGACATGATGATGCCCGGCATGAACGGGATCGAACTCGCCGAACGCATCCATGCGCTGCCCGGGCGCGAGCACCTGCCGCTGCTCCTGCTTTCCTCGGTCAGCCGCGAGGAACTTCGGGCCCACGGGCCGGAGGCGCACTTCCGGGCCATCCTGATGAAGCCGGTGCGCCAGGCCGCGTTGCTCGATGCGCTGAACCAGACCTGCGCCGAGCCCCACCACCTGCCGGCCGGCGGCACCGCCCCGGTGGCACGGCTGGATGGCGAATTCGCCCTCCGTCATCCCCGGCGCATCCTCATCGCCGAGGACAACGCCGTGAACCAGAAACTCATCACGGGGCTGCTCCGCCGCCTCGGCTACCAGCCCCAGTTGGTGGCCAACGGGCTGGCCTGCCTTGAAGCGCTCCGGCAGCAGGCCTTTGACCTGGTGCTCATGGACTGCCAGATGCCGGAAATGGACGGTTACGAGGCCACCGCCCGCATCCGCCAGGGGGAAGCCGGCGACCGGAACCGGGAGCTGTCGGTCATCGCCCTGACGGCGTCGGCCATGGCGGGAGACCGGGAACGCTGCCTCGCCGCCGGCATGAACAACTACCTGACGAAGCCCATCCAGGCCACCGACCTGATGCGCCTGCTCGAGGAGACACCAGCCCTGCCGCCCGACCAGCCGGCCTGAACCCGGGGCGGGGCTGAAGTTTCGCCGCCGCCGGCCGGATTCCCCTTGCAGGCGCGGTCCGACCCCTTTTCGTGTCGCGCTGATGTCCACCTTCAAGCCCGCAGTGCTTGCCCTCGAGGATGGCAGCGTGTTTCGCGGCGCCGCCTTTGGCGCCGATGCCACCATCGCCGGCGAGTGTGTCTTCAACACCTCGATGACCGGCTACCAGGAAATCCTGACCGATCCCTCGTATTTCGGGCAGATCGTCACCATGACCGCACCGCAGATCGGCAACTACGGGGTGAACGAGGAGGACGAGGAATCGCAGGCGCCCAAGTGCTCCGGATTCGTGGTCCGCGAGGTATCCCCGGTGGTCAGCAACTGGCGGAGCACCAGCTCGCTTGACGCCTACCTGCGCAAATACGGCATCCCCGGCATCAGCGAGGTCGACACCCGTGCGCTCACGAAGAAACTGCGGGTGGACGGGGCGATGAAATGCTGCCTCAGCACGCTGGCGCTCGACGACCGGGAGGCGGTGGAACGGGCCCGCGGCTGGTCCGACATGGCGGGCAGCGACTACGTCAAGGACGTCAGTTGCACCGAGCCCTTCATCTGGCGCGCCGACGACCCGGCCCGGCACAACGCGCAATACCTGCCCCCC
This sequence comes from Lacunisphaera sp., assembly GCA_035545835.1. GTDB lineage: Bacteria > Verrucomicrobiota > Verrucomicrobiia > Opitutales > Opitutaceae > Lacunisphaera. Next base: position 83,139 of record DASZXO010000080.1, on the reverse strand, counting down.
GGCACGACGGGCGGCGCCACGGTCACCCCGTCGCAGGTCTTCAAGGTCGCCGCGTTCGACTACGGCGCGAAATACTCGATCTACCGCAAGCTGGTGCGCCATGGCTTCGAGGTGCACGTGTTCCCGGCGCGGGCGACCGCCGAACAGATCCGCGAACACGGCGTGGATTGCGTTTTCCTCTCGAACGGCCCGGGCGATCCCGCGGCGCTCCCGTATATCCACCGCACCGTCACGGCACTCCTGCCCGACTACCCCATCTTCGGCATCTGCCTCGGCCACCAGATGATCACGCACGCCCTCGGCGGCCGGACGTACAAGCTGAAGTTCGGCCATCGCGGCGGAAACCAGCCGGTCAAGAATCTCGAGACGGGCAAGGTCTCGATCACGGCCCAGAACCACGGTTTCGCCACGGACCCGAAGTCGCTGGAGAAATCCGGCGCGGTGGTGACCGAGGTGAACCTCAACGACCAGACCGTCGAGGGTCTCCGGCACAAGGAACTGCCGGTCTTCTGCGTGCAGTATCATCCGGAAGCCGCGCCCGGCCCGAACGACGCCGACCCCCTCTTCGAGGATTTCCACCGCATGGTCGCCCAGCGCAAGGCCGGGGCCATCTGACGCGGCTCCGGCCCGACCTCCTCCCATGAGCCACGAAACCTGGGCTGCGGTCGATCGGTACCTCGAGGACAAGTTCCTGCCCGCTGATCCCGCGCTCGACGCGGCGCTGAAAGCAAGCGCCGCGGCCGGCCTGCCCGAGATCCAGGTCACGCCCCATCAGGGCAGGTTCCTGCATCTGCTCGCGCGCATCCAGCAGGCGCGCCGGATCCTCGAGGTGGGCACGCTCGGCGGCTACAGCACCCTGTGGCTGGCGCGGGCGCTGCCGGCGAGCGGCCGCGTGGTCACGATCGAGCTGGAATCGAAGCATGCCGGCGTGGCGCGCGCCAATTTTGCCGCCGCCGGGCTGGCAGACCGCATCGACCTGCAGGTCGGCCGCGCCGTGGACGTGCTCGAGCGGCTGGTGACCACCGGCGCGCCGCCGTTCGATTTCGTCTTCGTCGATGCGGACAAGGCCGGCACCGCGGACTATTTCCGCCTCGCGCTCCGCCTCTCGCGCCCAGGTACCGTCATCGTGGTGGACAACGTGATCCGCAAGGGCGCGGTGGCCGACCCCGCCAGCACCGACGCCGCCGTGCAGGGCATCCGCCGGTTCAATGAGGCCGCGGCCGCCGAACCGCGCGTCACGGTCGCGGCCCTCCAGACGGTCGGCAGCAAGGGTTACGACGGCTTTGCCCTGCTGCTGGTCACGGCCGACTAGCCGAGCAACTGCTCGAATTTCCTCGCGTCCTCCGGTGTGTCGACGCCCACGCCGGGGTCGTTGGTCACCTCGATCGCAATCGGATATCCGTTCTCCAGGGCGCGCAGCTGCTCGAGCTTCTCGATCTGCTCCAACCGGCCCGGCGGCAATGCGACGAATTTTTCGAGGAAATCCGCCTGGTAGGCGTAGAGGCCGAGGTGCTTGAAACACGGATTGGCCGCCACCCAGGCGTCGTCGATCGTGAGCCCAAGGTCGCGCGAGAACGGCATCCTCGAGCGGGAAAAATACAGCGCCCGGCCGGTCTGGGACATCACGACCTTCACCTGGTTGGGATTGTAGAAATCGACCACCCGCTTGAACGGGGTCGCGAGGGTCGCCATCGGGCATTCGCCTTGGATCAACCGGGCGAGGGCTCGCAATTGCCCTCCCGAGACCAAGGGCTCGTCCGCCTGGACATTGAGCACGTGGCTCGCCTGGACGGTGCGGTTGGCTTGGGCGATTCGATCCGTGCCGCTGGGGTGGCTTGCATCGGTCAAAACCACCCGAAAACCGGCCTTCCCCAGGCAAGCGGCCAGCAGTTCGTGATCGACCGCGAACCACAGCGGGAAACCGGGCATTTCGGCGCTGATCCTTTCGGCGACCCAAAGCACAAGCTCCTTCCCTTTAATAGGATGAAGCAACTTCCGCGGAAACCGGGTCGACTCCAGCCGGCATGGCACGATGATGGCGAAATCGGGCATGGGGGCTTTGTTATTGCAAGGCGGGTCGCGACCGGCTTTTAGCGTTCCCCTTTAATCCGACCTGTCCGCCCAATCGCAATGGAAAAGAGCGACACAACCACCTCAGCCTCCCACGTGAAGGAACTTCTCGTGCAGAACAAGATGGGCATCCACGCCCGTCCGGCGGCGATGATTGTGCGCGTGACCAACCGGTTCAAATCGGAGGTGTTTGTCGAGAAGGACGAGGAGCAGGTGAACGGCAAGAGCATCATGGGGCTCATGATGCTGGCGGCAGCCAAGGGCTCGAAGGTGAAGTTCATCGCCACCGGCCCGGACGCCGAGGCGATGTTGATCGAGCTCGAGTCGCTCTTTGCCCGGAAGTTCGACGAAGCCTAAGCGCCTAACCCGTAAAAGGTTCTCGCGTTCGCGCTCGTGATGGCAGCAAGGCGGGAATAGTCCGCAGCGAACAAACTGGCGCTATATTCCGCCGTGAAACGCAGGTAGGACGGCTCGTTTGGTTTTCCCCGATGCGGCATGGGCGTCAGGTAGGGCGCGTCGGTCTCGAGCATGAGCCGATCGATGCCTTGGGCCAGCGCCGCCGCCCGGACCGCTTCGGCGTTCTTGTAGGTGATGATGCCTGTAAATGAGCCCCAGCCTCCGCGCCGGACCAGCTCGGCCATTTCCGCGGGGCCTTCCGCAAAACAATGGAAGACGACCCTTCGCCAGTCCACGCCGGCCGTATCGATCATTTCGACGCATTCGCGGAACGCGCCGCGCGAATGCACGACCACGGGACAGCCCAGGCGTTTCGCCAGCGCCAGTTGCGCCGCAAAGGCCGCCTTTTGCCAACCCAGCATGCGCTCGGCGCCGGCCGGGTCGTCCTTGGGCAGGTGGAAACGGTCCAGGCCGCATTCACCCAAGGCCACCGGACAGGGCGCGGAGTCCTTCCGGGCCGCGGCGGGCGACGCAGGGCCCGGCCGGCCCCAAAAACCTTCCAGCTGCGCCACCCGGCCCGCCCAGTCGGCGCCGACGCTGCACGGATGCAACCCGGCGGTGTAGTGCACCACGCCCCGATGGGTCGTCGCCAGTTCACGATAGAGCGACCAGTCGTCCACGTCGGTGCCGATCGTCACCATCGCCTCGAGCCCGGCCTCGCTCGCGCGCGCCAGGATCGCCGGCAGTTCGCCGCGCCGGGCGAAGGAATCCAGATGGGTGTGCGTGTCGATCAGTCCCACACGGTGATTGAAAACACGCCAAAGTCGGAAGCCAGCGCTTTCGCGCTGGCTTCCTTTGCACACATACCAGTCTGCCTGGTAAATCAGTTCGTTCGAATGCGGATGTCGCCCCCGCTCGAACCCAGGTAAAGCTCCGGCCCGCCGCCGTTCACCTTGCCCGACAGGCTGCTGCGGCGCAGGCCGCCCTTGTCGATCGAGATCGTGATGCCGGCCGCGTCAACATCGCCGCCGCTGGTGTGGGCCTTGAGGTCGAACGCCGCGGCCTTGTCGACCGTCACGATGACTTCGCCGCCGGAGGTCGTGAGCTTGCAGTCGCCCAGGAGCGGGCCCTCGATGTTGGCCCGCACGTCGCCGCCCGAGGTGGTCGCCGTGAGGCGATTCCTGACGGCATTGATGACAATGTTGCCACCGGAGGTGGCGAGGCTGGCCTCGCCGCCGGCGCGGTCGACATGGATGTTTCCGCCGGAGGTGGTCAGATGCACCTTCGCGGTGCCTTCGCGCAGGAAAATGTCGCCGCCGGAGGTGCCGCCGTCGACCTCGCCCTCGACCTTGTCGCACTTCAGGTTGCCGCCGCTGGTGCGCATGCGGGCCTGGCCGTTGATGCTGGCCAGTTCGATGTCGCCACCCGAGGTCGCAAGGTCGACGTTGTAATGCGACGGCACGACGACGGTGAAGCTGACCTGGACCGGCGGCCAGTTGCCCACGTGCCAGCCATGATCGCCCTCGTACTTGGCGATCGCCGTCACGTCGTTGCCCGCCTGTTCGATCGTGAGATCGAGATCCTTGAGCAGCTCGTCCGCCTTCGCGTCCGAGCTGGCGTGGATGGTTTCGGTGGCCGTGACCTTCACTTGCGTGTCGGCGCCGGTCACCACCTTGACGTCGCCGCCGGCGGTCTTGACCTTGAGGTTTCCGCCCGGTTGCACCGTAAAGCTCTTTTCGACGGTGCGCGTGATCTTCGCCTGGAGGAGCGCCGGCGCGGCCAGCAACACCCCGAGGGTGACGAGGGGAACGATGGATTTCATGGGGGCTTGTAGGGGATTAAACACAACGACGCGGGAAAAGTTACAGGGAATCCTCCGCCGCGCGGCCGGCCGCCGGCTCACGTGGCCGCCAGCAGTCGCACCTGCATGCGGCTGAGACGCTCGAAAAGCCGTTGTTCGCGGCGAACCGGCCACCACCCATACAGGTAGATCTCGAGCGGGCGCCACATGGCCACCCAGCCGCAGATGGTCAGGCTCTCGCTCAAGACGGCGCCGCCCGTGCCCCACGGCGCCTTGGCCACGAGGCCGCTCAGGGTCAGGCAGGCGGCCAGGAATGTGACCCCGATCAGGAGGGTCTGGCGCCCGCGGGCCATCAGCTGCCGGAATTCGAGCAGTTTCGTCAGCGCTCGGGCCCGAAAGTAGTTTCGGACCGCGTCCTGCAGCCCGTCCGCGCGATCCGCGGGCGGGGGCGTCGCCAGGTGGATCGCCAGCTCAAACTCCCGATCGGCCGGCTGTTCGCGCGCCCAGCCGACGACGTATTCCTCCGCGTCCGGATCGAGGTCGCGATCGATGAACGGCGAAGGGTCCATGGAGTTGAACATCTGCGCCAGCTCGCGCAGGCGCATCTCGATGCGGGCAGGTGGCGGGGACATCGCCGTGCAGCATACCGCCCCCGTCGGGTTTTCCAACGCTGGACTGGCCTGAGTTCAGGGCCCGAGCGCCGCCGCCCACCCGGCCTCGTCGAACCCGACCAGGGTAATGCCCGGCCCGACCAGGAACGGACGTTTCACGAGACTGCCGTTCGCGGCGAGCAGGGCGATCGCCTCGGCCTCACCCAGGGCCGGCAGCTTCGCCGCCAGTCCCAAGGCGCGGTATTCGCGCCCGGCGGTGTTGAAGAGCCTGCGCCGGTCGCCGCCGACGGCAGCCAGCGCGCGTTTGAGCTCCGTCGCACGCGGCGGCGTCTCGCGGATCGGGCGCTCTTCGAATTCCAGCCCGCGGGCCCGCAGCCACCGGACGGCGCGGCGGCACGTGTCGCACTGGGCCAGCGTGTAGACCGCCAGCGGCCTCACTTCGCGAAGATTTCCCTGAAGAACACCTGCATGTGCGCCCACGACCGATGGTCGGCCGCCGCATTGTAGCCGACGTTGCCCGTCAAGCCATTGAGTGCCGCCATCCGGTCGGCGTCGGGATTGGTGAACGCGTGCACCGCCCCGGCGTAGCTGACGAACTGGTAGTCAAACTTGCCGTCGTCCATCGCCTTCTTGAAGGCCGCGACCGCTTCCGCATTCACAAACGGGTCGATCGCGCCGTGACAGATGAGGATGCTCGCCTTGTTCCGGGTCGCCGCATCGGCGGGCACGGGAATCAGGCCGCCGTGGAAACTCACGATGCCCGCCAGCGGCGCGCCGCTGTAGGCCAGCGCCTGGACCGTGGAGCCGCCGAAACAGTAGCCGATGGCGGCAACGTGATTCGCTTCGACGAGGCCGGTGGCCAGCAGCTGGTCGAGACCGGCCTTCGCCCGTTCCGCCATGAGTGGCTTGCCGTAGAACTGGCCCGAAAGCTCGCCGGCTTTCTTTGCGTCCGTCGTGACAACCCCCGCGCCGTACATATCCGCGGCGAACGCCACGTAACCCAGCGCCGCCAGTTGCCTGGCCCGGCCCTTGACGTAGTCGTTCAATCCCCACCATTCCGGCACCACGAGCACGCCGGGTGCCTTCTGGCTCGATGAGACGCGGGCGTCATCGTAGGCGAGGAAGCCTTCGAGCTTAACCCCGCCGTGTTCATAGGCCACGGGTTTGGTCACGATTGCAGCGTTGAGTGACATGGCAAGGGTGGTGATGGAGCCGAGGAACAGCCGGAGCGCGGATTTCATCGGCCGAAGCTAGTCGAAACCGGCGGAAAGACAATCCCCGGCATGGGGCGAAGCGGACGTCGACTCCCGAGAAATCAAACCAGGTCCATCTCCTGGCGATGACGCTGGATTCCTCGCTCTGCCCAGAATGACCAGACTCGTTGACCGCTCATCGTTGCGGTCATCCTGGGCAAAGCGAAGGATCCGGTTGGGCGAAAAAAACTTTTCAGTTCCGACCACGGCTCAGCCGAAATGGCTCACCGGCGCAGTTCCACCACGTCGCCCGCCAGCAAAGCGAGGCGGCCCGCATCCGGCTTTTTCAGGTCGGCGGCCAGCAGACGGCTGCCGCGGAACACCTTTGCCGCCCGGAAGACGCCGCCACCCGCGGTGGTCGCCGCATAAAGCTGCATGCCTTGCTGCCACGGCAATTCCGTCGTGGCGCCCGTCGAGGCGTCGACCACCACCACCATGCCGGCACGCGTCAGCCGGGCCGCCGACTCCATCGTCACGGCGGTCACCGTCCCGGACGAACTCACCGCCGCGGACGCCACGCGCCCACCCGTCTCGACCGCCGTCACCGTGACCTTGCCGGCGGTCTTGACCGACGTGGCCGCCACGGCACCGACGGCGGCGACCGTGGCTCCGACCATCAGGCAGCCCCCGCCGGCCAGCAGGACGCCCGCCGCCAGCAACGCGACCAGCCACCTCACGCGGTCAGCCCGCCGGCAATGTACTGGCGCAACGACTCCGCCTCCGCCCGGTGGGCATTCGCGACCCAGCGCGACACGTCACCGATCGAAATCAGCCCGACGAGTTTCCCCTCCTGCATCACCGGCAAATGCCGGCAGCGGCGTTCCGCGAAGATCTCCATCACCTCCTGCACGGTGGCGTCCGGCCGGATCGTCAGCACGTTGGTCGACATGACCCGGGTGATCGGCGTCGCCTTCGGGTCCAGTTCGGCCGCGATGACGCGCGTGAGCGCGTCGCGTTCGGTGAAGATGCCGGCCAGTTCCGTGCCATTCATCACGAGCACCGAACCGATGCGATGGAGGTTCATCTCTCGGACGGCTTCGGCCACGGTGACGGTCGAGGAAACGGCGCGTACCGCGTGCCCCTTGCCGTCCAGCAAGGCGGTGATCGAGGTATTCATGGGATTGGGGTGAAGCCAGTCTACGGCGGGCGCGCGTTCCCTCAACCGCAAACTCCCGGGCGAGGGATTATTTTCGGAACAGCTGGTCCAGGGCGCCGAGGCTCTTGAGCGGGGGCCCCTTCGCGAGGCGAGCCGCGGGTGCCGCCACCCGCGGCGCCGGCTCGGCCGCGGCCACGGGCAGCTGCAGTTCGCCCCGCAATCTCTCGAGCCGGACGGCGGAGACCGGCTCCGCGGTGCCCAGCTCCTGCGCAAAGAGGCTTACCCGGAACTCCTCGACCAGCCATCGAAAGTGCCGCGCCCGCGGATCGGGCGGGGCCTGGTCGGCCAGGGCGGAGGCGGCGCGGGCAAACGGCGCCAGCACGGCCGCGCGTTGGGTGTCCTTCGCGACATCGCGCTTCCAGCGATCGGCCCGCGCCAGCATGCCCCGCAGGTAGCGCGGCAGCTCCCGCACCCGGTCGAATGGCACGCGCCGCAGGAAGTCCGGCGGCAACAAGGCATCGAGATCCTCCGCCAGCCCCGGATACGGCTGTGGGTGCGTCGCCAGGGCGAGGCGAAGCGTGAACACCTCCTTGAGCCATTCCCCCAGCTGGGGCACGATTCCGCGCAGGTCTTGTTTCGCCTCATCGACCCTCCGCGCGAATTCGGCGGCATGCAACGATTCCACCTCCCGCCCGCAGGCCCACGCGCGAATGGCGTGCAGCGCGTCCGCCTGCAGCGCCTCCACTGTCGTCAGCGTGACGGCCAGCGGGCCGAGCGCCCGGAGGGCTTTCAAGTCCTTCTCGAGCCAGCCGAGATCATGGCGCAGTTGGGTCTCGAACAATTGCGCCAGGCCGGCCCGGCTGGCCGCCCTGGCCTCCTCCGGCGTCGCAAACAGCCGCACGGCAGCGCCGGCCGGGAAGGCCTGGAGGCCCGGGTAGGCCCGCACCGGGACGCCATGATGTTCGCTGACCAAGACCGCCTCCGGGAGGTCGCCGAAATCCCAGCGGGTCACCGGCGCGGTTTCCCACTGGCCGCGCGCCGCGCGCCACGCGCCACTGTCTTCCCCCGCCGCCCGCTTGCTGACGTCGCGCGCCTGCAGGTGCAACTGCTCCCGGAGCTGGGCGAGATCGCGGCCGGCCCACAGGACGCGGCCCCTGGCATCGAGCACCTCGACGCGCACGCGCAGGTGATCAGGCAGCGGCTTGTCCGCCCAGAGCCGGGGATCGATGCGCGCCCCCAGCCTCGGGGCCAGGAGCTCCGCCAGCGCCGACGCCAGCGTCGGTGGCTCGGGCCGCGCCCGCAACAAGGCCAGCTCCGCGGTCAACTTTCGCGCCGTCTCGGCCAGCGGGATGAGGTCGCGCCGCTGCTCCTTCGGCAGGGCCTTCAGCATGATCTCCACCTTTTCCGCCAGGTGGCCGGGAACCGCCCAGTCGAGCAGCGCCGGCGTCAGCGTCTCCGCCTCGGCCAGGTCCACGCGCAGGGTCACGCCGTCCGTCTCCTGGCCGGGCTGGTAGGCATAACTCAGCGGCAGCACCCGGTTGTCGATCGGGAGGGCGGCGGGATACGCCGCCGGGTCCGGCGCGGCCTCCGCCGGGAGCTGCAGGTCCGGCGCGGCCATGAACAAGAACCGCGGGTCCGACGCCTGGCGGTGGCGGACGAAATCGACCAGTTCCGGCACGGACGACACGCCCTCGATCCGCAGCGCATAGAAGCGGTGGACGACTTCATCGAGGTTCATGTAGCCCGCGCTGCGGGTGCGGGTAAGCAGGGCCTCGGCCTCGGCGCGCTGCCGCCGGTTGTGCGCGAGGAAATCAAAGGGCCAGCGGACCGTGTCGCCGACCAGGCCTTCGCGGATGAAAATCTCGGTCGCGTGCGCGGGATTGATGCGTCCGTAGGGGACCGCGCGGGCCTCCAGCTCCAGGTTGTAGACCCGCCGGCGTTCCTTCACGAGCACCCGCCCGCCGTCTGCATCCCAGAACGGCTCGCTGTACGACGCGCGCACCAGGTGCGCCGCCAGGTCGAGCACCCACTGCGGATCGATCCGGGCGCAGGTGCGGGCGTAGAGGCGGCCGGTCTCCATGACTTCCGCCGCCATCACCCAGCGGGCGACCCGCTTCGCCGGTCGCGCGGGCCGCGCAGCCGCCTCGGTGGACTTCTTCCGGGGCGGCGCCCTTTCGTACAAGGCCGAACCGGGGAACAAACCCACCTTCCGGTCGTGCGCGGCCAGGTAATCGCCGTCGTCGGTGCGGCTCGCGATGTTGCCCAGCAATCCGCTCAGGATCGAGCGATGGATGGCCGCATAGGCCGGCGTGCCCAGGGCCAGTTTCGGCGGTTGCCCCTGCTTTAAGCCGTCGAACACCGACGAAGGGGCGAAGCCGTCGCGCTCGCGCAGGCTGTCTTCGAGCTGGGCGTGCACATCGCGCCATTCGCGCATCCGGAGGAAAGACAGGAAATGCGCGGTGCAGAACTTCCGCAGCTTGCCGAGCGTCATCCGCTCGAACTCGTCGTGGTAGGCCTCCCAGATGGCGAGGAGGGTCAGGAAATCGGAATCCGGGTGGAGAAACCGGCGGTGCGCGGCGTCGGCCTTTTCCCTCTGGTCGGCCGGCCGCTCGCGCGGATCCTGGATGCTCAGCGCAGCCGCAATGATCAGGACCTCGCGCTGCGCCTTTTCGGTGCGCGCCTGCAGGATCATGCGGCCGACCGTGGGGTCAACCGGCAGCTGGGCCAGCGCGCGGCCCAGGTCCGTCAACCCGCCGGCATCATCGAGCGCGCCCAGCTCGTGCAGCAGCGCATAGCCCGCCCGGATGCCCTTGGCCGGCGGCACGTTGAGAAACGGAAACTCCTCGATGTCGCCGAGACCAAACGCCTTCATGCGCAGGATCACGTCGGCGAGATTGCAGCGCTGGATTTCCGGCTGCGTGAAGCGCGGACGCTCGAGAAAATCCTGTTCCGAAAACAACCGGATGCACACGCCGTCGCTGACGCGCCCGCAGCGGCCCTTGCGCTGGTCGGCGCTGCTCTGCGAGACGGGCTCGACCGGCAGCCGGCGGGTGTGGGTGAGCGGGGCATACCGGCTGATTCGCGCCAGGCCGGAATCAATGACAAACCGGATGCCCGGGATGGTCAGCGAGGTTTCCGCGATGTTCGTGGCGACGACAACCTTGCGGCCGCGGGCGGGCGCGAACACCCGCTGCTGCTCCGCGTTGGTCAGCCGGCCGAACAGCGGCACGACTTCCACGCGCGGGAATCTGCGGCCGTCAAGCAGGTCGCTCATCTCCCGGATGTCGCGTTCCGTCGGCAGGAACACCAGCACGTCGCCCTGCGTGCTCTCGTGGAGCACGCGCGTGACCGCCTCCACCGCCGCATCGATGTAGGTGAATTCCTCCGCGCGGCCCTTGCGGTTGGGCGCGGCCCCCGCTCCCCGCCGTTCGCCCGCGGCGGTGGACGAACTCGCCGCCCTGCCCTCATCCTCCATTTCCGCGAGCGGCGACCAGATGACTTCGACCGGGTAAACCCGGCCCGACACCTCGATGACGGGCGCGTCGTCAAAAGCCTTGCTGAAGGCCGCGGTGTCGATCGTCGCCGAGGTGATGATGATCTTGAGCCCGGGCCGGCGGTGCCGGAGCCGCCGCAGGTGGCCGAGGATGAAGTCGATGTTGAGCGAGCGCTCGTGCGCCTCGTCGACGATGATGGTGTCGTATTCGCGCAGGTCCGGGTCGGCTTGCAGCTCGGCCAGCAGCATGCCGTCGGTCATGAACTTCACCACCGTGGCCCCCGAGGTCTGGTCGGCGAAGCGGATCTTGCAGCCGACCTCCCGGCCGAAGGCGACATTGAGTTCCTCGGCCACGCGGCGCGCCACCGACGTCGCCGCGACGCGGCGGGGCTGCGTGCAGGCGATGCGACCGTGCTCGCCGCGGCCCGCCACGAGGCAGAGCTTGGGGATCTGCGTCGTCTTGCCCGAGCCCGTCTCGCCGGCCAGGATCAGGACCTGGTGATCCCGGATGGCCGCGACGATCTCGTCCGCCCGCGCGCTGATGGGCAGCTCGGGGGGATACTCGATCCGAAAGGGCCAGGGTTTTTTGTCTGGTGGCGACATGCCGCGGAATGTCAGGCTGAGCGAAGCGAAGTATCCCGGATTCTAAACCAAAATCATCCGCCATGGTTGTTCCCGAGCCCACGCCCCAGGAAAAGGCATTGCAGCGCGTCCTCAAGGTCTCGCGCGCCAATGGCTGGAGCGTGGTCGTGGTGGCGCTGCTCGGAGTGCTGCTCGCATTGCTGCTTGGCGACCTGTCGAGCGTGTTCATCGGGGCGCTGGTCGCCTTCGCCGGCGGGATGGAAGTCCGCGGCAACAGGAAGCTGCGCCGGCGCGATGCGGACGGCTTGAAGCTGCTTGTCCGCTCGCAGCTGTTCCTGCTCACCGTCATCCTGGTTTACTGCGCCATGCGCCTGGGCAGTTTCGATGCCGATACGGTGATGGGCGGTGTGACGCCGGAAATGGAAGCCCTGCTGAAGGAATCGGGCATCCAGCGGGCGGATATCCTCCCGCTGGTGCGCCTGGCGTTCTACGCGCTGTATCTCACGCTCGCCGTCGTGTCGCTGCTCTACCAGGGCGGCATGGCGCTGTACTACCGGGCCAAGAGCCGCCGCGTGCGCGAGGCGCTGGCCGCGCCGCCGGCCGTCGCGCCGAACCCGCCGCTTGCCTAAGGCGCGCCGGCGCCTAGCCTGCCGTTCCCATGTCCAAGGAGCGTTACATCGCGGCCAAGCAGCGCTGGGCCGAGAAGCAGCTCGCCCGCGGCTTCCAGCCGCGCGAGGTGGCCGCGACGGACCGGCTGCCGCCCGGGCAGAAGCTCACGGCCGGGTTTCCGGTGCTCGACCTCGGCGTGCGGCCGGAAATTCCCCTCGCCGACTGGACCCTTGCGCTCGACGGGCTGGTCGAGCGGCCGGCGACGCTCACCTGGGATCAGTTCAACGCGCTGCCGCAGGTGACCGATGTCAGCGATTTTCACTGCGTCACGGCCTGGAGCAAATACGACTGCAAGTGGGGCGGCGTGGCCTTCACGACCCTGTTCGACTTGGTGCAGCCCCAGCCCGCGGCGCGCTTCGTGTATTTCACCAGCTACGACGGCTACTCGACCAACGTCCCGCTCGAGTGGCTGCTCGATGACGACGTGCTCGTGGCCACGCGGTTCGCCGATGCCCCGTTGAGCCGGGAGCACGGCGGCCCGGCGCGCGTCATCATCCCCAAGCTGTACGCGTGGAAGGGCGCCAAGTTCGTCAAGACCATCACCTTTCTCGCCGCGGACCGTCCGGGTTTCTGGGAGGTCCGCGGCTATCATGCCGTCGGCGATCCCTGGAAGGAGGAGCGCTACGGCTGAATCCCGTTCCATGAGCACGAACTTCTTCCCCCAGGACATCATCATCAAAAAGCGCGACGGCGGCGCCCTCCGTCGCGAGGAAATTGAGTTCTTCGCCCGCGGCGTGACGGACGGCCGCTTTGCCGATTACCAGGCGACCGCGCTCCTCATGGCCATCTTCTGGCGCGGCATGAGCGCGCAGGAAACCGCCTTGCTGACCGAGGCGATGATGCGTTCCGGCGAGGTGATCGACTTGCAGGATGTTCCCGGGGCCAAGGTCGACAAGCACTCCACCGGCGGTGTGGGCGACAAGGTCTCGCTCATCCTCGCCCCGCTCGCCGCCGCCTGCGGCCTAAAGGTCCCGATGATGAGCGGGCGCGGGCTCGGTCATACCGGCGGCACGCTCGACAAGCTGGAGGCGATTCCCGGCTTCAAGGTGATGCTCAGCGTGCCCGAATTCCGTCGCATCCTCCAGCAGACCGGCGTCGCGATGATCGGGCAAACGCCGCAGGTCGTGCCGGCCGACCGCAAGCTCTACGCGCTGCGCGACGTCACCGGCACGGTCGAGTGCATCCCGCTCATCTGCGCCAGCATCATGAGCAAGAAGCTGGCCGAGGGCATCGATTCCCTCGTGCTCGATGTCAAGTTCGGGCAGGGCGCGTTCATGAAACGCAAGGACGATGCGCTGGCCCTCGCCCGGGCCATGGTCGACGTCGGCCGCGCCGCCGGCAAGCCGGTGTGGGCCCAGCTCTCCGCGATGAACCAGCCGCTCGGCCGCGCTGCCGGCCACACCACCGAGGTCATCGAGTCGATCGAGTGCCTGAAGGGCCGCGGCCCGGCCGACCTGATGGAGATCACGCTCGCCCTCACCGGACACATGCTGGTGCTCGGCGGGGTGGCCCGCGATGCGGCCGGGGCGCAGAAACTCATGGCGGCGGCGATCGCCAACGGCTCGGCGCTGGAGAAGTTTCGCGCCATGTGCGCTGCGCAGGGCGGCGATCCGCGCGTCGTGGATGACTATGGCGTGCTCCCCGCGGCGAAGAAGCGGCTCGAGGTCCGGGCGCCGGCCGACGCGAAGGGCTTTGTCCGCGAGGTCGACGCCCTGAAATGCGGCCATGCCATCATGGCTCTCGGCGGCGGTCGCGCCGCCGTGACCGACCAGGTCGACCACGCCGTCGGCATCGCCGACCTCGTCAAGATCGGCGAGCCGGTGACGCCCGGCGCCCGCCTCTGCACCCTGCACGTCAACGACGACGCGCGCGGCGCCCGCGCCGAGGCGTTGATGCGCGAGGCCATCCAGTTCTCGCCCACCGCCCCGCAGCCGGAACCCCTCGTCCAGGATTTGATCCGATGACCGGCTGCGTCTGGCCGGCGCCCACGGATGATGGGCTGAATTGCAGAGGATACTTGCGCCATATTGTTAGCGCGGCGGCCCGCCGCGGAATGGCTTGAGGCGTTGGTTTGATGCGACAACGTTGGCGGCTCTCCATCCCATTTTGCCATGAGCCTCTACATCGGTATCGACAGCGGAACCCAGAGCACCAAGGCCGTCGTGCTCGACCTCGACCTCGGCCGCGTCATCGCCGAGGCGCGCGCCCCCCACTCATTGATCGCCGGCCTGCCGCCCGGTCACATGGAACAGCAGCCGCAGCATTGGACCGAGGCGCTCGACGCCGTCATCGGCGAAGTCGCCGCCCGGATCGACCGTCGCCGCGTGCGCGGCATCGGCATCTCCGGGCAGCAGCATGGCTTCGTCCCGCTCGACGAGCGCGGTGAGGTCATCCGGCCCGCGAAGCTCTGGTGTGACACCTCCACCGTGGCCGAGTGCGGCCTGCTGACGAAGAAACTCGGCGGAACAAAGGCGGTCATCCGGCAGACGGGCTTGCCCTTTCTCCCCGGCTACACGGCGCCGAAGATCCTGTGGCTGAAGCGGCACGAGCCGGCAAACTTCAGGCGGCTCCGCCACGTGCTGCTGCCGCACGACTACCTGAATTTCCACCTCACGGGGAATTACTTCATGGAACCGGGCGACGCCTCCGGCACGGCGTTGCTCGACGTCCGCCAGCGCACGTGGTCGCCCGCCGCGCTCCGGGCCATCGACCGCAACCTCGGTGACTGGCTGCCCACCCTGTCGAAATCGTCCGATGCGGCGGGCACCCTAAGGCCGGCGCTCGCGCAGCAATACGGCCTGTCGCCCGACGTGGTGGTCAGCGCCGGCGGTGGCGACAACATGATGGGTGCCATCGGCACGGGCAATGTGTCCGCGGGCGTCGTGACCGCGAGCCTCGGCACCAGCGGCACCATCTACGCGTTCAGCAAGAAACCGGTGATCGACCCGAACGGCGAAATCGCCGCCTTCTGTTCGTCCACCGGCGGCTGGATGCCGCTGTTGTGCACGATGAACCTGACCCTCGTCACCGAGCAGTTCCGCACGATGTTCGGGTGGGATCATGCCGCGCTGGAGCAGGCGGTGGCGGCGACAGCCGCGGGCGCCGACGGCCTGACGCTGGTTCCTTATTTTGACGGCGAACGCACGCCGAACGTGCCGCACGGCACCGGCGTGCTCTATGGTCTCGGCCGGCGCACGTTGACGCCCGGCCACCTGGCTCGCGCGGCGATGGAAGGCGTCACCTTGGGTTTGAACTACGGCCTGCTCCGGCTGGCCGCCCTCGGGGTGAAGCCGAAGGAGATCCGGTTGACCGGCGGCGGCGCGAAATCCGCCATCTGGCGCCAGATCATGGCTGACATCTTCGGCGTGCCCGTGGTGGCGATGGTCGAGGATGAAGGTGCCGCGCTCGGCGGCGCCCTGCAGGCCGCGTGGTGCGACGGACTGCGCCAGGGCCGGAAGTCCGACCTGGCGGAGCTCACGGGCCGCGCCGTGGCGGTCAATGACTCGACGCGGTGCGTGCCGGACAGGAAGCACACCGCCTATTATCGCTCGCTGCAGGCCAAGCAGGACAGCCTGAGTGTCACGCTGCGCGAAACGTTCGAGAAGTTCGCCGGCGGCTGAGCGAAATTCACGCGCTCCGTAGGTCGGGCTTTACGCCCGACAAAACGCGGTCTGCCGCCACGTCGGGCGTAAAGCCCGACCTTCATTTTTCTGCCTGTACAGCCTTCGTTCTCGCTGCGCTCGGCGAAGGCTGGCCGCGCCATGCGAAGCCACTTGAGGTACTTCGCGGTTGAGACGCCCTCCTTCGCATGAGCTTCGGAGGGCATGCTTCGCCCTCGATTCTCTCGGCGAAGCATGGTGCTCGGGGGACTCGAACCCCCAAGGCGGAAAGTGGAGATAACGCTGGGAAGCTGAGTTCCGAAAGTCAATCGGACGCAGGTTCACAACTGGTATCACAAAATCCGGCCTTTAGCAGTCCTGACGTGGGCGAAATTGCCCACGCATGGGCATCGCTACCTGACGCAATACGCACGGCGATCTTGACGCTCGTTCGTGCTGCGAAGGGTAGCCGTGAAAGAGCGGATATTTGAACTTCACGTCGGACCCGAGCGAAGGGCCGAGCTGGCCGACGGATGCGGCCGCGAAGCGGCCGCGCCGGCGCCAGCCGGCCTTCCTTGTCAGAATAGTAACAATTCCGACAAACCTCACTACAAGCTCCGGCCAGCACCCGGCTGGTCCGGCGACAACATGTTCACTGACGGGCAAAGCAAATGCGTCTGGGACAAGCGCGATGAGGATACTCTTACCAGACTCGGGAAACCCACTAGTGCGGAAGCCAGGATGGCTTTTCACCTTCGGCTTAACGTGGCGGCGTTCATCGAACATTGGGGCCGCAATCACTGCCTGTTCTTCACCGTGACCGATGAGGACGACCTTCATCCCACCCAGTTTGCCCGCCGTTGGAACAACTACCTTCGCCGGCATGGCGCGTGGATCGTCAGTTTTATTCGTGTCCTTGAACCACAGAGGCGGGGCAATCCCCACTATCACCTGCTCGTTGCTGTGCAGTGGGACACGAAGCCGGACCGTTTTGACTGGGACGCTTTCAAGGAGTGTCAGGAAGAACGGCACACCAATGGTCCGACCGAGCGTTTCCGCCAATTGCGGGCACGGTACAAGGCATCTGCTGCGCCTGAGTTGGTCGCCTTGTGGGCTGTGTTGCGCAAGGTCCTGCCGCGATATGGACTGGGTAGGGCTGAGCTGCTGCCACTTCGCAAAGTTGGGGAAGCCATTTCGGCCTACGTCGAAAAGTATCTCGAAGCGGGATTAGTCATCCGCAAACATTCGTGGAAAGGGTGTCGGCGGGTAGAATTCGACCGGCGGAACAAGTTGGCGTGGCTTGCATGCACGCGGGTGTTCGCCTGGCATTCACTCAATGCGGTCGCATGGAGGAATCGCGTTGGTGAGATTGCGACTTGTTTGGGCGTGACCGATATGGTGGGGATACGCCGTAAACTCGGATCGAAATGGGCATTTCATTTACGCGAATCAATCACGTTGGCCTCAAACGAAGAATGGCAATTCCTGCTATCGGCGATCGCAATTCGAACTTATTGCTTTCCTAGGCAGGTCTCTAGTTAGATGCAGTAAGAAAGCTGATAAGCTAACTCTTGGATGGTTCGGGAGTGACACCGTGCGTTGGTTTACCTCCTTGAGCGTGTCCTTCCGGCTGGCTGCTAGTGCTGTCCGGCACCTTCTCCTCCGCGGCTTGTGTTTTGGCATCGTCGATGTTCTTGAATTTCTCAACCACATCATGGAGGTCGGAGACGTCGTGGGCCTTTAGTAATCCGGGTGTGCTACCCGCACGCGACCAGTATTCGGAAACGATTCCGATTAATTCGGCGCCATTCTCTTTATTGCGGGCAAAAACCGGTCCGCCGCTGACTCCCGATATCGCGACACCGTCGATCAAATAGTAATCCTCCTCAGTATCGAAACAACTCACCGATCCTTGAAACAAACATACTTTACTCGGGCAAATTCCGGGGTAGCCCGCCCACGCCAAATCCCAACCTACTGATTTATAGAAGGTCTTATCCATTAACGGCAGCGTCGCATCCGGAAAGGGTAGCTCTTTTCGCGTGAAGATGATAGCTGCAGTGTCTCGTCCGGGATATCGCAAGACAGCACGATCAGTGTCGTTTAGATGTAGTTCTTTACCCGAAAACTCGTGAAAAACCTTGATAGGCTTCTGCCATGTATCCGCATCTTCGATCACGTGGAGAGCAGTTGCCACTGCCACGATTGTTTTCGTCTTATTCTGGGCAAAAAAGAAACCTGTGCCGTGTCCGTCTGGTGTTTTTATCTTAACAATATAAGGAAGAACTTTGCTGTATGTTACGTGCCATGCCATGGTGCTAGGGTGTTATGGGTTGATTCTGGATCGTGAGGCGTGCATCGGCGAAAAAGGCGACAAGGTCTGAACCTCGTCGCCTGAATTCTGCTACCGTGTTAGCGGCTGTCCTCAATGAGCTCAAAGAGCTCCTTGAAGCCTTTCATACTGCCATATTTCGACGCTTCTCCGGCTCCGATACCTTTGTCGTCGTCGCCCTTATGCCAGAAGTCAGGGCGGCTGAGGGTCGAGATATCGGCAATCATCGCCTCGAAGTGCTCCTGCGTCCAAGGCCGGCGACCTTGATACATACCCTTGAGCAATTCGCGACAGAGCATGTGCAGAGAGAATACGCCTGGCGTCTTCTGGATAACGTAGTTATCAGCTTCCTTGAAACATTCGGGCATCTTAGCACGAACGGCTTTCCAGAACTCGTTCACGACGGTCGCCAGCCGGTTCGCTCTCTCCTCAAGTGAATCCGACGGGCTTGCGTCGAACTCGGCCAGATAAGCTTCAATCGGTTTGAGCGCCTGCATGAAGCTAGTTGCGCGAACAATCCGTCGATGCCTGAGCGTTTCATCCTCCGCAATCTCCTCTGTCGAGTAGTTGCTGGAATTCGGCATGACGATTCGATCAAACCACGGGCCCTTCTTATCCTCATTCAGCACAGTCACAGCCCGACTGACGACCACCTTCCAGTGCTCCTTCTCTCGAACCGCGTCGTCGCCCCGTTTGCTGACAAGTTGCGTCAGAATCATGTTCACCAAATCAGTTCTGACCTGTTTTGCCGTACCGTTGACCGTACTGAATTGTCGCATCTCCCCGACTTTATCGAGATCTAGCATGATAACGACCGGAACGTCATAATCTGCGAGCTCAGTGATGCCCTTTTCGTTAATGGCATATTCGAAGCCTCGCTTCCGATGTTGCCCGTCTATCAGAGGCAGTTTGGCATTTTCGCGGAGGGTGATGGTTCCACTCGTTGAAAGCGTAACATCTGCGCCGCGAGAGCTAAGAAGAATGGCTGTTGGCATGCGTACATGCCCCTCGCCAGACTCGGGGTCCAGTTCGCTAATAAGCCATTTAGCGAACTTCTTCACCCGCGCTTCGTCGGGTTCCCGTTGATATCCTTGGTCAGGGTCGTCGAAGTCTTTCTTGGGGTCAAAGACTTCAATTTCAGTATATGTATCGAGGTCGCCCGCACGCATCCTCGTTAGGAGAAGGCGGGCACCGTTCTGTCGTACTTCGATGGCCGGTAATGTTACCGTTTTCATTGGATATGTAGTTTTTGGCCTTCCTAGGACTGCTTTGAGCGGAATGCTCAGTGTCTGCCTAGATCAGCCGGTTTCGATGAAAGTTTTGACAAGATCTTTTCATTTTTGCAAGCTTTTTCAACTGATCTTTTTCATATTTGTAGCATCAGTGGTCATTTGGCCTTAAAAGACGTTTTATATTGTCTTATTGCGTCATTTGGTGTCATATCAATGTATGAAGGCCAAAAAAACCCCGTCGGCTAGCGATCGGAAAGAGGTGGTGCGCGTAGCCTTTCGTCTACACGGACCTGAGTTGGAGCAGGTCCGGGAAATCCGGGAAATGCTGAGCTTAAACTCCGAGATAGATGCGGCCCGCTATTTGATGCAGCGCGGTCTTGAAGCGATGTCCGCCACCCTCGCCAGCCGAAAGGCAAGTAAGACCATGGTCGGAATGGTGAACGCGGAATCGATTCTCAAGGAGATGATGAAAGCCGGGTTCACAATGGACGACGCAAAGAAATGACATGAATGCGGGAGGACAAAATATCGCAGCGCAATTCCTTGGCGGGGATTCGCTGATTCTTATTCCGGAAGCAGCTGGGTTGTTGCGCGTCTCCGATAAAACCATTCGGCGAATGATCACCGACGGAAAACTACCTAGCAAAAAGGTGCGCGGCAAGCGTGTCATTCGGATGAGCGATCTGAACGCGATGTTTCAACCCACCGCCTAGCCATGTTCACTTTCAAACGAGGGAAATACTATCGCGGCCGGTATCGGCTCAGCGACTCCGACGTTTGGCACGACGTGCCGTTGCGGGTCGAGCAGAAGGCAATTGCTGACGCAAAGCTCCGCAAGCTGGTTGACGAGCAGGAGGCGGAGCTGGCAGGGGTGCTCGGGCCAAAACTTCTTCGCGAATCAGCCAAACGTCCGCTCAAAGAGCACCTCGCTGAGTTCATCGCTGACCTGACGGCCCGTAAGCGCGGGCGCTCCCACTTGGTGCACGTGAAGTGCCGCCTCGAACGATTGCTGGTGGAATGTCGATGGAACGTGGTCGCGAATGCCACCGCCGAAAGCTTCAACCTGTGGCGCGAACGACAGACGGAATTTGCGGCGAAGACGCTAAACGAGTATCTCGGGCACGCGAATGCCCTGCTCAACTGGATGGTGCGGCAAGGGCGGACGACGCACAATGGCCTTAAGCCCGTTCACAAGCTCGCCAAGGCGGAGACCTTTCGCCGACGTGCCCTCACTCCTTCGGAATTCGATGCTCTAGTGTCAGGCAGTGGCAAACGCTCGTTGCGTTACCTGTTTGCCGGGTGCACCGGGATTCGCCGCGGTGAAATGAAGCAACTGCTTTGGTCCGATCTCCACTTGGACGCACCCCAGCCGTTCGTCGAATTGCGGGCAGAGATCACCAAGGCTAAGCGGGCCGATGTCATCCCTCTCCTGCCCAGGTTGGTCGAGGCGCTCAAGATCGAGAAGGCCAAGGGCGTCCATCGCTCGGGCCGCGTTTTTCCTCGCGGGTTGCCCAGCGTGAAGACTTTGTCGCGGGACTTGGCCTCGTGTGGCGTCGCGATGCAGGACGCTCGCGGGTTCCGAGTGGATTTCCATGCGCTGCGGCACACCTTCGCCAGCCTGCTCGCATCGGCCAGCGTCTCGGAGCTAGCCCGCGTGAAGCTGGCGCGGCATCGCGAGTGGAAGATGACGGACCGCTACACCGACCCGCTCAGTGTCCCGCTGTTTGCCGAGATGGAAAAACTCGCGGCGCTGCTGCCATCACAAACTGTATCACAAAATTTTGGGAAACCGGGGCAAAACGCGTCCAAACCTGTCCAAAGCGAAGTCGAGATTTTGGAAGAGAAAAACGGTTCAACTGACTCTCAGAGAGAAGACTTGTCCAACGCTGTCCCAACATGGGACGCAGAACAAAATGGTGCTCGGGGGGGGACTCGAACCCCCATGCTGTTAGGCACAGGCTTCTGAGACCTGCGTGTCTACCAATTCCACCACCCGAGCAAAAAACGGAAGGGCCATGGATACGTCCCGCCCCGGGTGGCGCAAGAGTTTTGTTCGGGCGCCGCGAAATCGCCCTGCCGCCGATTCCGATTCTGTTTTTGACCACGGAGTACGCGGATGCACCCGGATCCAAGGCATTGTTACAGGAGGACGCAGAGGAAACAGAGTTCTGCAATACTCTGGCGACCACCTCTGCTGTCTCTGTGTTCTCCTGTTAAACCTTTCGGGATTTCAGTTCAGGAAGCGTATTTCCGCTCGTGCTCGAGGAGGCGCTGCTTTCGCCACAGGCCGCCCGCATAGCCGCAAAGCGAGCCATCGGCCCGGATGACACGGTGGCAGGGAATCACGAGGGCGAGCATGTTGGAACCGTTGGCCCGGCCGATGGCCCGCGGGGCGCGGGGCACGCCGAGGCGCGCCGCCATGTCCGCATAGGACCGGGTGCGCCCGGGCGCGATGCGGCCCAACTCGGCCCAGACCTTGCGCTGGAATTCCGATCCGACCGGCGCGAGCGGCAGGTCGAACGTCAGCGATTTCCCGGTAAAATAACGCGCGAGCTGCCGGCCGGTCTCCTGCAAGGTGGGATTCGTGCCGGGCACGATGGCGCATTGGAGCCGGCGGCGCAGTGTCACGAGTTCGCGTTCGAGGCCGCGGCGGTCGGCAAATTCCAGCAGGCGCAGTCCCTGGTCGTCGGCGAGGGCCAGCATCGTCCCCAGCGGCGTCTCCAATCGCTGCGCGAGCAGGCAGCCCTCGCCCTTGGCCGCCCGCGGCGGCTGGCCGAAGATACGCGTGAAGGCGTCGCGAAAACCGCTGGTGGACTCATAGCCGCGCGCCAGCTGCACGTCGATGACCGGCCGCCCGGCGCGCACATCCCGCAGCGCCAGGCCCATCCGGCGGGCACGCTGGTAGGCATGAAAAGTCATCCCGTGGTAACGCTGGAACTGGCGCCGGGCGGTCGACGGCTCGATGCCGAGCGCCGCCAGCTCCTTGTCGCTCACCCGCCCATCCGGCGCTTCCTCGACTGCGCGTCGAAGCCGCTCGATCAACGCGGGTACCGGTCGCGTCGCGTCCATGGGCCGGCACAGGCGGCAGGGCCGGTAGCCACCGTGCAGGGCTGCACTGACCGTCGGGAAGAACTCGACATTCTCCGGCTTCGGTTTCTTGGCACGACAGGTCGGCCGGCAGAAGATTCCGGTGGTCTTCACCCCGGTGTAGAAAACGCCCTCGTAACCCGGGTCGCGGCGGCTCAGCGCGCGATACATCGTGCGGATCGAGGGCAGGGCGGGCATGAGCGGAGCGACGGCAGCGGAGGTTTCGAAAAGGGTCATGCCCGACTATACGCGGTCCGGGGTTGTTGCTGCCGCCGAAATTCGGGCAGGGTATTTTCAGGGGACGGGCGGCAGGAAATTGGCGATGTCGGGCAGCTCACGCGTGCGCCGGCCGCTGCGGTCGCGGGTGAAGTAGGTCTCCTCGGGCAGCAGGCCCGTCTCCTCCTCATCCTCCTCATCGTCGGTCTCCAGGCCCTCGATTTCGCCGATGGCCTCGCCCTCGTCGAAATATTGCGAGACCCGGCGGGGCGTCGGATCCAGCAGCAAGGCGGGATTCGGCAGGTCGCCCTTTGCCTTCACCTGCACAAAGTGGCAGGGGTAGCACTCGTCCGTGAATTGCCGGATGAAGTCGCTGATCCATTTGTTGGCGACACCGCTCCGGTTGGTGAGGAACACCACGTCGGAAAAATGAATGCAGGCGGCAAACCACTGCCGCAGCGGGGCCTCGCGCTCCGCGAGCTGGCAATCCACCAGGCAGAAGATGCGCGCCAGCCCGGCGCCCTGGCGGGCGAGCCAGGGCTTGAGTGCCTCCAGCTGGTCGATCGGGTTTGCGCGGGAATCCGCAAGCAGGAACACCGTCGAGCCGGGCGGCAGTTCCATCGCGGGAAACCCGTCCGCGGTCCAGGCCCAGCGCTCGACGGTGACGTTGCCGAGGTTGTGCAACGGCACCTCGGCCGGGTCCGCCGCCTCGCCCGTCGCGACCAGGACCCGCACCGGGTCGGCCGGGCCGAGGCCGTTTTCGACCAGGTCGCGCACGAGGCTGCGACGGCCGGAACCGGGTGTGCCGAGGAGAAAATACACTGAGGGTGCGGGGCCCATGCTCGCGAACAAACGCCGGCGCGCCGCCGCGACAAGTCAGAACTTGAAGGCCTGGTTTTGCGCGTGGTGGCGCATCCAGTGGTCGACCAGCACGAGCGCCGCCATGGCCTCGACGATGACGACCGCCCGCGGGACCACGCAGGGGTCGTGACGGCCGCGCGCCTGCAGCTCGGTCTCGGCGCCGCGCACGTCGACCGTGCGCTGCGGCTGGAGGATCGTGGCGGTCGGCTTGAAGGCCACGCGGAAGACGATCTCCTCACCGTTGCTGATACCGCCCTGCACCCCGCCGGAGAAATTCGTGGCCGTGCCGATCCGGCTGGCGTGTTTCACGAACGGGTCGTTGTGCTGCGAGCCTTTGAGCAGGGCGCCGGCGAAGCCGCTGCCAACCTCGAAGCCCTTGGTCGCCGGGAGCGAGAGCATCGCTTTGGCGAGGTCGGCCTCGAGGCGGTCGAACACCGGCTCGCCGAGGCCGGCGGGAACATTGCGCGCACGGCACTCGATGACGCCGCCGACGGAGTCGCCCTGGGCGCGCACCTGCTTGATGCGCTCGATCATGAGCGCGGCGGTGTTGGCGTCCGGGCAGCGCACGGGCGTGGCGTCCACCTCCGCCAGCGAGGGAAACCGGGTGATGGGCGGCGCGATCAGGTCATGGATCTGCGTTACGTAGGCGCGAATCTCAACGCCATTGGCCAGATGGAGGATCTTGCGGGCGATGGCGCCGGCCGCCACCCGCCCGATGGTTTCGCGCGCGGAGGACCGCCCGCCGCCGCGGTGGTCGCGATGGCCGTACTTGGCCTGGTAAGTGAAGTCCGCGTGCGACGGCCGGAATTTCTCCTTCATGTCGTCATAGGCGCCCGGGCGCTGGTCGCCGCTGTGCACGAGCAGCGAGATCGGCATGCCAGTCGCCAATCCCTCGAAAACACCCGAAAGAATCTCCACCTTGTCGGCCTCCTTGCGCGGCGTGGTGATATCGCTCTGGCCGGGACGGCGGCGGTTCAGGTCCGGTTGGATGTCGCCTTCGCCCAGCGGCAGGCGGGCCGGGCACCCGTCGATCACAACGCCAACGGCCGGGCCGTGGCTCTCACCCCAGGTCGTGATTTGGAAGAGTTTGCCGAAGGAATTGGGCACAAGCCTCCACGTTGCCCCAAGGTCGCTTGCAAGCAAGCCCTAGGTGGCGCATAGCTGGACCATGAAGTTCTTCGTCCTCAGTGGCAGCCATCGACCGGCGGCGCAGAGCCTGAAAGTCGCGCGCTACGTCGAAACGGTGCTGAAGCGTGAGCACGCCGGCGCCGAGGTTCACTTGTATTCGCTGGCGGGCAATCCCCTGCCCCTGTGGGACGATGCCACCGGTGGCGCGCCGGATGAGCTCTGGAATCCGATCGCGGCGGAGTTGAAAGCAGCCGCGGCGCTGGTGGTGGTCACACCGGAATGGGGCGGCATGGCGACGCCGGGCGTGAAGAATTTTCTCCTGAACTGCACCGCCGATGAGATCGGCCACAAGCCGGGGTTGATCGTCACGGTGTCGGCCAGCCGCGGCGGCAGTTACCCCGTGGCCGAATTGCGGATGAGCGGCACCAAGAACAACCGCCTCGTGTGGATCCCGGAGCAGGTGATCGTCCAGCATGCGGAGCAAAACCTGAATGCGCCCGAGGGCGCGGAGCTGGCCAAGGAGGATGCCACGATCCGCGCCCGCCTGCGGTATGCGCTGCGGCTTTTGGCGGAATACGCCAAGGCGCTCGCGTTGGTGCGGGCGAGCGGCGTGGTCGACCACAAGACCTTTCGGAGCGGCATGTGAGAAGGGGCCATCACCCCAGTCGCCGGCGGTCCGCGACCACCGTCGGCTCCAACCCGCGCGCCATTGCCTGGCTTGCCGATCCGACGCTCGCCAAGCGAGCGACGGCTGGTGCCCCCGGTCCCGAGCGTACTTTGAATAAAGTGGTCCTAATAGATGTACCGTCGGCCCTCCCCGTAGGGGAATTGCCCCCGGAATAGCAACATTGGGTGATCGCGGGTGGTCCGAATGGGCCACGCCCAGCTACAGCTGGTATGGTGGATTCGGACCATTCGGACCACTTTTGACCCATTGGCGTCGACCAGCCCCTAAAACCGAGCATTCAAGTGGCACTTACATGCAGCCGTATGTCACCGATCCGCGGTTGAATTCCGGCCACTGACCATCTACGGTCGGATTTTCTCGTCCTGCGCCGGGCCGTGACGCAGCGCGAGCTTCACCCCATGAGAACCTCCGGCCCATCCCGATCGCTTTGCTACAAAACGATCGCGCGCTTGATCTGCTTTCGAGCCTAGCCCATGGCGAGCAATATCTACGACGGTTGGTGCAACCTCAAGGTCCAGACAATAGCCGCGGGCCGGCAACTGCATTTGGTTTCGGAGATTCCCGGCGCCCGGGCGAAGGCGCAGAAGCGCATCATCAACACTGTGCTCTCACACTATGAGGATCCGGCGATCCTCGCCGACCGCGTCAAGCGGCTCGGTTTCAAGAAAGCGGCCAAGATCCTCGACGCGCTGCAGCCCAAAACGAAGAAGGCGCGGTCCGGCCACGTCGGCGAAATCCTTGCGACCGAAACGGTGTCGGCGATCCTGCCGAAATTCGTGGTGCCAATCAGCCGGCTGCGCTGGCTCGATGGGCGCGAAACCGCCATGCGCGGCGAGGACGTGATCGCGGTTCTCCTTGCGGGCAAGCGGCCGCGTTTCCTCAAAGGCGAATCCAAGAGCCGGATCTCGCTCAGTCCCGGGGTGGTGGCGGCGGCCCGCAAGGCGCTGCGCGCAAACAAGGGCCGGCCGTCGCAGCACGCCATGGGGTTTGTCATGCGGCAGCTGCGCCTGCTGGGGCAGCCCGACCTCGCGCTGGTTTTTGAGAACTACCTGCTGCTCGAGACCATCCAGGAAAGCGACCTGGTGCACCTGCTCTTCGGCCTCAGCGGCAACGATGCCTCGGCCGCGCTCGAGAAGGATCTAAAGGACTACGGTGGCTCGATCGAGCAGCACTCGGTCAACCTGCGCATCGCGGACCACCCGGCGTTCATCGCGTCGCTCTACCAGCCGTAACCCGCCATGGCGCGCACCCCACAGGAAATCACCGCCCGCATCGACGAGGCCACCCAGCCGGGATTTCGCGGCCGGCTGCTCGCGCGCGGCCAGGCGCGCAACCTGATCTGGGCGAAGGGTAAGATCCCCGAGGGAGCACAGCAATTCTCACCGCTGCTGACGACCGACCTGCTCTCCTATGGCTTAGGAATGCTGAACCTCGGACTCGAGCTGCGGGCCGAGGACCGAGAAAATGTCGCGGCCGTCAAGGCCTTCGAGCGGGCCGGCGAAGCCATCGAAGCCGTCATACGGGATGGCAACCCCGAGTTCAACGAACGCGGATTCTACACGCTGCTGGCTGCCGCAGCCTACCACCTCGGACATTTTTCCGCGCGCGCCTTCAGCCTCTTTCCCTCGGAGCTGGAGACGCTGAACCTGAGCCCGGCGGAGCGATCGCTCAGCCGGCTGATGCGACGGGACCTGGCTCGGCTGCGGCAGGAGCTGGAGCAGTATGCAGGCGAAGGCGGCTTCGACGCCACGCTCGCCGCCAAGCTGGACGCGCTCGGCGAGGAGCCTAAGGTCAACGAGGCAGTCTGCCTGACGCTGGACGCGCTCTACCACCGCGCGTTTGCGCTCTTCGACTATGCGCTCGACTCCGGCGATGCGGACGCAAAAGGCGGCGCCGTGGCGCTGCTCGACGAAGGCATCGAGGCCGCTGGTGAATACGGCTCCGTGCCGTTCTGGTGGGTGTTCACTATCACTCGCCACTTACTCGAGGACCTGTGGGACCAGAGCCTACACACCCGCCTGCCGCTCTCGCCGGATGATCCGGCAGATTCAAAATGGACCGAGAAGCGCCGGCTCTTCATCGCCCAGCTGCTGCGCCGCAACCGAGCGGAAGTGGAAATCTGGCCGTCGCAGCTCGAGGCCGCCACCCGCGCGCTCGACATGCGTGATGATCTGGTCGCGGCACTGCCCACGAGCGCAGGCAAGACCCGCATTGCGGAGCTGTGCATCCTGCGGGCGCTGGCGCTGGGCAAGCGGGTAGTCTTCGTGACGCCGCTTCGGGCCCTGTCTGCCCAAACCGAACGCTCGCTCCGCCAGACCTTCACGGCGCTGTCCCACTCGGTCTCGTCGCTCTACGGCGCGAGCGGCACGACGGGCGACGACGGCGACTCCCTGCGCAACCGGGATATCGTGGTGGCCACGCCGGAGAAGCTCGATTTCGCGCTCCGCAACGATGCGACGCTTCTCGACGACGTCGGGCTCGTCGTCTTCGACGAGGCCCACACGATCGGCGCCGGCGAGCGCGAGGTCCGGTATGAGGTTCTCGTGCAGCGCCTGCTGCGCCGCGCCGACGCCGCCAGCCGGCGGATCGTGTGCCTGTCGGCGATCCTGCCGCAGGGCGAGCAGCTCACGGATTTCCTGGCGTGGATGCGGCAGGACCAGCCAGGCACGGCCATCACGGTGAACTGGCGGCCGACTCGCCAGCGCATGGGGGAGGTCATCTGGTTCGAGCGTGACGGCGTCAAGCGTGCCGCGCTGGTGTTCCGGGTGGACGACATTGGCGAGGCCGCGCCCTACGTGGACCACTTCGTCACGCAAATGGACCCGAAGGGCAAGCAGACTAAAGCGCTGCCCCGCAACCGGAACGACCTGTCGGTCATGAGCGCGTGGCGTTTGGTGGCCGAAGGCCAAACGGTGCTGATGTATTGTCCCGAGCGCCGCTCGGTCATGCCACTAGCGAGGATCGTAATCGATCTCGTGCATCGCGGTTACCTGCCCTCGCTGCTAGGGTGCGACCCCAAGCTCCTGCACGAGGCACTGACCATCGGCCGCGAGTGGCTGGGCGACAACCACCCCGCGGTGCAGTGCCTGCGCGTGGGTGTCGCGGTCCACCATGGCCAGCTGCCGCGGCCGTTCCTGCGTGCCGTCGAGCGGTTGCTCAAGGATCAGTTGCTCAAGGTGACGATCGCGTCACCGACCCTCGCCCAGGGCCTGAACCTGTCGGCGACGACCGTGCTTTTCACCGGGCTCACCCGAAGCGGGCGCTCGATTCCTGGCGAGGAATTCGCGAACGTCGCCGGTCGCGCCGGCCGCGCCTTCGTCGATGTCGAGGGCCAGGTCCTGTGCTCGGTCTGGGAGAAGAAGCACCTGCAGCGCTGGAACGCGCTGCAGTTCGCCGCCAAGGAGCGCAACCTGAAGAGCGGATTGCTCCAGCTTGTCATCGATTTTTGCAACCGGATCGCCCTGAAGAAGGAGATCCCGCTCGAGCAGGTGCTCGAATACGTCGCCGGAAACGCCAACCCCTGGATCGCGCCGCGCCCCAAGAATTTTGCCTCGGCGCAGGAGGCGCAGGAACAGGTAGAGTTCGAGCGCCGCTGGCGCGCCGATGTCGCCTCTCTGGATTCCGCGCTGTTGTCGCTGGTGCAACATGACGTGCCCCTCGCTGAGCTCGCGTCGGCAATCGACGAGTCGCTGACCAGCTCGTTGTGGGAACGCAGCCTGAAGCGGGAAAGCAAGGCCACGCAGAAGATAGCGAAGCTCTTCCTCGAGAAGCGGGCGACCTTCATCTGGGAACGCACCACCCCCGTCCAGCGGAAGGGCTACTTCTTCGCTGGTGTCGGCCTCACCACCGGCGCCTACCTTGACCAGCACGCCGAGGCGCTCAACGCCGCTTTGATTGAAGCGGACACCGCTTTCGCCTCAGGTGAAATCGACCAAGCCCATGCCGCACTCGTCAAGTTCGCCACCCTCGCCTTCGGCGTCGAACCCTTCAAGCCCGCCGACGACTTGCCGCCGGACTGGCCGGAAATCATGCGAGCATGGATTTCCGCGGAGGGCATGTCCGATCTCGCCGGCGACCAGGACGAGGAAGTGCTGGAATTCATCGAAGGCGCGCTTGTCTACCGGCTGGTGTGGGCGATGGAGGCAGTGCGGGTCCGGCAGACCGCGGCCGACGAGGAAACGGAATGGCCCGACGCCGGCCGGGCCGCGCTCGCGCTTGAGACCGGCACGCCGGACTACTGCGCGTCATTGTTGATCCAGAACGGGCTGGCTTCGCGGATCGCGGCGATGAAAGCGATCGCGGACTGCCCGGCCTCGTTCAACGACATCGAGGGTTTGCGCGACTGGGTGAACTCTGACGCCGTAGACGCGATGGCGTTGGACGAGAACTGGCCGACGCCTGAAACGGCGGCGATCTGGGCAACCTTTACCGACGGACTCGCCGTGGCGAGCACAGCCCGCTGGGACATTCACGAGGGGGATGTGGACGTGGTGTGGTCCGGCGAGCCATTGCCGCCCGACTCGGCGGTGCGGCTGAGCTATGATGCGAACAATAAGCGCATGAAGGTGTTTTCGCCAGAGATGGATCCGGTCGGCTACCTCCCCTATGCCTGGAAGGCCGCACCCACCGGCATCGCGCTCGGAACCGTGTGTGATCCCGCCGGGAAAATCGCCGTGACTTACGTCGGGCCCTCCGATTTCTTCCGGAAAGACTGACCGCCTCGCCGCTACGCAACTGCCCATCGCCCAGGAAATCACACGGTTGCCGTCATTTCATCTTCCTGCCCACAGTGGCCAATGATTTCGTGCCGGTTAGCTAACGGCGCGAATCGAATTGCGACCGAGGCTTCGGTGGACTGGAATGAATTTGTCGATGCGGGCCCATCGACGTGAAACGTTATGGACCGCGTCTTTTTCCAAGCGCCTAACGCTACCAATCCGGCTGACCTCGAGGCATTCGAGGAACTGGTAGTGGTCGGCGCCGAGGTGAACCCGGCGGGGCTAGCCGCTCGCATCAAGAAAGCCGAGCTGCTGGGGTTTGCTTACCGGGACGACAAGATCGTTGGCGTCGGGGCGATCAAGAATCCGACGACGTCGCATCGGAAGACGCTCACGAAAGAGTCAGGCTTCGACCTCGCGGCGGAAAAGTATCCATTGGAGATTGGCTGGCTCTTCGTGAAGGAGGAGGCGCGCGGCGCTCAATTGGGACGGCAGTTGCTGGACGGTTTGGTTGCGGCTGCGGGAAAGCGCGGGATGTACGGAACGTCGCGGGTCGACGTGGCGCATGGAAAAGTTCACGCTTCGCTGGAAAAACGCGGTTTCGTAAGGGTCGGTCGCCCCTTCCCCAGCCTCGATAGAAAAACCGAAATCCTGCTTTTCGCCCGTGAGCCAACCGCTTGACACGGATGGCCCGGCACTCATGCGAATGAAGGCGGCCTTTCAAGGCCGGCCCATTGTATTCTGCGAACTGCCACCTGACCTCGCATACACTCTGCGTGACGAACCGTATCGGCTTGGAAGATTCACGCACACTTGGGCTCGCTATGAGACGGCGAAGACCAAATTGCCAACGCTAGTGGTGTTGGAAATGCGACCCGATCCGATGAAGCCGGGCCCTCGCGAAAAGCCCGCAGGATCGGGATGCTACCTCGCACGGATCGAGCGCAGTGGAAAGGTGGCGAGCATTCAGATGCGGCTGAAGTTCACCGGCACTCATCCACTGGGCTTCGAAAGTTTTGAAGACTTGGTTGCGGCATTGTATCCGTCCTCGGAGCCGCGACGCATGGCCGAGGGATTGCGGACGTGGGGACATTTTGCACCGCTCTCATTCATCCAGGATAAGCTGATCGAGCACCTGTGGTCCAAACATCGCGCAGCTTTCGAACGGCTGGCCGGTCCCCTGCCGGGTGCAGTGGAAATTCCCGAGGCGAAGCGGCAGCAAGAAGACGCGATGGAATTGGCAAAGGCTTTTTTCGGACTGCGTTCGACGGACGAAAGTCCCGGGGAAATCCACCTCCAAGAGGAGAACGCGATCATCCACGATGCGACAAGGGTGCCGGGGTTCACCCTGATCGAGCAAAACCTGCAGGGCATGTTCACGTTTCGGCAGGGCGAGGAGGCACTGACCATTTACAATGCGCATGCCGGGCCGATCGAGGAAATGCTTGGCGTCGACTTGGTCTACGTGAACGAGGTACAAGGGAGCATCGTGATGGTGCAGTACAAGGTGCTCGAGCGGACGCGGGAAACGGTCGACAGGAAGGCGGACTGGTACTTTCGACCGGACCCGCAGTTTCATGACGAAATTGGTCGCATGCGCCTGCCGGAAATGAAACAGGCACCAAAGGACTACCGGTTGCACCGCGATCCGTTCTTCTTCAAGTTCGTGCGGAGGAAGCAGCTGCCCACGCCAAGCGATTCGTCGCTCGTGTTGTCCCTCGCGCATGTGCAGCACGTGCTCGCGAGCCCGGCGCACTTGGGTCCGAGGGGTGGAGTTCGATTCAGCTACGAGGCGTTGCAGGGGCAGTACCTGCGGGAGTCAGATTTCATCGGGCTTGTACGCTCGGGCTATATAGGCACGCACCGGATCGAATCGGATTGGCTGAAGATAGTGCTAGAAAAGATCAGCGGCCAGAAACGGGGGCTGGTGCTTGGCTGGCAGCGGAGGATTCAATGAAACGCGGCAGGCAGACGAAGAATACCGACAAGGAAATCGAGGATATCTGTGCATTAACATTGTACTTCCCGGCGACCGCCAAGGAAAAGTCGGGCGTTAAAATCCTAGGCCGAGCTGGTACGGGTCCGGCCTCTCGCCATATCGATCTTCTTCATCGCAGATCAGGTAGGACGAGCACGCTTCCGTTTTCTCACACGCCGAGTATTCGCCAGTCTCCGCACGATCTTCAATTCCGATAGGAAAACCGAAACAGCGTTAAGCGGTCGGCCGAGCTGCCGGGCCAGATCACCTAGAAATTGGTGCAAGTCTGGCTCGCTTCCGGCCGAGAGCGCCAGGAGCCCAGCCACGGGCGTCTTCAAGAACCTCTTGTGTGCGCCGCGGGCGATCAGCGGGCTGAGATGCAGGCGCTGCCCCCAGCGTGCGCCCATCTCAAACATCACATAGGGCGAAGCCAAGCTGCGCGGGGTCACTAGCGCAATGAAGGTTCGGGCACTGGCTACCTCCTTCTTTATCTGCTCATCGATTCCGGCTCCGAGCACGAACTTGTAACCGGCGACGCTGGAGCATCGAATTTCCTTGGGCCGTATCTGCAATGCGGCCCGCAGCAATTTCACGACGGCGGCGGCGAGATCTACGTCTCTGGCCGAGTGGCTAATGAAGACCTCCCTTGGCCAATCAGCGCGGGGTTTCGGTCCGAATTTTCGTTTTGGCTTGGCTTTCGTCCGAACGGCCAAGGTCGAGGCGGTGACGACTTCGGCCTGCCACATGTCGTTGGCATCGTCACGGGGATACGCCGTCACCTCCTGCAGTCCAGCCGTAAGGGCCGGATGTGCGTAACCGCTGTGTGAGTGCAGGACTCGCGCAGTCGAACGGAAATCAAGACACATAGTGGCATTTTCCAACCAAGGCCCCGGAACGCCAAGATCGACACGCCAATTATCGTTACCATCCCCGATGCCGGGCCGCCCGTCGCTGTATGCCGTCACCTCCTGTTGCCGGGTCAGCGGCGACAGCTTGGAGTGGCTGTGCAGGTTCTTTGCAGTCGCAACATGTTCGAGCCGAATGATGTCACCATGATTTACCGTTTCGCCAGCGCGATATCCCGTCCCCGAACCATCGGATCCTTTCACTAACCATATCGCATCGGAATCGGACAAAGCGTTAGCCCCGACGATCTGCTGAAAGGATCCTGCCGGATGAATGTAATTCTTGGCGACCGACTTCAGGAAGAGGCTGGTCGCCGAGTGTTTTAGCCTGATCTTGCAGCCATAGGTTATGGGGCGAACGCTCATTGTGAAACTTTGGAGATCACGAGCTTCCCTGACGAGCGAGATAGCAGATCGTGTCAAACATGGTGTGCCTTCATTTCCTCCAGCCAAGCTCGCCTCACTTCGGGAAGTGTATCCTGCTCCGCCGTGGTCCGCCACAACTCCACAACCTCAGGCATTGAAACTCCCCGCTTTTGGTAGTCGACATAGAGTGCACCCGCCAGCGCTGCGGCACTGGCTCGCAGATCGGTCAGCATGGGACCGTCTTCCCGTTTCGACATACCACGCCGATATCGTGTCAGCCATCGCTTTAAATCGGTTTGCTCGAGAAGCACCGCCAGAGCGGTGGTAAGGAGCCGGCGCGTGGCGTCGCTTAGCCCCGCCCCGTATTCTCGAACAATCGCACTCAACCAGTCACATGTCTGCTCGCGGACTAGGTCCGTTGAGACTGATGCCCGAGTCGCTATGAGTTCAGTCAGCTCCGAGGGTGCACTGGCGGTCAGCAAGCCGCGTTGATGACATCGCATCCAAGAAAGGAGCAGCCAGCCACCGGCATCCAGGTCGCCGGCGTTCTGGCCAACGATTGCATCGGCAATCTGCAATCGAGCCTGCGCGGGCGTATACACTTGCGCGAGCAACAGGCCGACCGCCCCCCTTGCCACGCTAAAACCCGCGGTCGCAATCTGCTCGAGCAACTGGCCGCTCCGTAGTATGAGGTCTTTTTCCGCAGGAAACAAAGGGAGAACCACGTCGCCGATTATCGCCACTATCTTCGCTGCCAGCCATCGTGCGCTGTCGTTGCTGACGAATGGTCGCCATTGCTCGGTCGTCGCCATGGTAGACAAAGCAGACCCGTTCTCTGCCCACCATTCCGTCATCGCATCGAGCAAGGCGGCTGCATCCTGTGCAGTCAGGGAAATGTGCGGCGGGCGCGGAAACAGAGGCGAACAAAGGCCCCGAATCTCATTGCAGTGTGATTTCAAAGAACTCACTGCGTTGGTGTGAAAGCTCTTGCCGTCCTGCGCTTTCAATGCCTCCCACTTGGGCCGGACTAGTAAGTTCCTGATGTGGTCGTCGACTAAAACCGGATTGGGTGCAGGCAGGTCACGCCAGGCGAAAGGCACGAGATGATTTAGGTGCAATGGCAGGCCCGTGGCGTCCAGCCGCGACCACAGCGCTTCCTGCAACCGCAGGTGCTGCGGTTTAGACAGCCACGACCGGCGCGTGAGAAAGAGCAGACGGCGCATTGCGCGCTGAGTCGCTACGAGATCGCCGTGCCGCAAGAGATAGGCCAGTCGCTCCACGAGAGTCTCGGGCACCACCACGACTTCAGCCAGCCAGTCCTCCCGACGTGCAAACTCGTCTATCGGCTCCACCCAGCGGGTGTGGTTAATCATCCCGAATCCGTTTTCGTGAATGATGGGCACCTCCAGCAAACGCAGGGCCGCTGCGGTCAGCTCTGCAGGCTCAAGCGCAAAAAGGAGCCGCCGGGTAAGCTCCTCGACTGGTTCCTGGAAGGCCCACGATTTTGCGGCGCCGTTCGAATGCAGCCAACGGACTAACAGGTTGAGCAGCTGCAGTCGCTGGGTCGCGTCCAGCCGAAAAGCCAGGCGCGACAACAACTTCAATGAAGCATCCGCCATTCCGAAAATCATGTCCCGCTTCTTGTCAGGTGAATGGTTTTCAACGTGGCTCAACGCGACCTCGGCCGGCCTCAACAGCAGCCGCCACACCCAAACCACTTGCCCCGGCGGCATAGTCGCGACCATCGCCCGGTCCATGAATCGCTTGATCGCATCGTCGTCGTTGGTTCGCACGATGAAAGTGAGCGCCCACATTGGAGCCACCGTTTCTAGCCAGATTGCCGCTCGGGCCGCCTCGTGTGATAGATAGGTCATCTCAGTGGTGCGAAGCGCCACCGGCGCCACTTCGGATAGGCGCAGCACTGCAAAGGCCGGAATGAGTTTTTCTGCATCCGCCCCACCCCCGTGCATGGACATGGTCACCGTCCTTTCGCCGGGGTCGAAGGTAAGCTGACCTCGTTCCGCGGCAGTCAGCGGTGGTTCAATGGATTCTAGCGCGGTCTGCAGTCGTTCTCGCAGTTCGTCTGGATCGCACCCCAGGCGCTGCAGATCAGTCATCCGGTCCCGGACTTCCTCCTTGCGCCAGCCGGGCCGTTCACGCAGCAACTCCAGCAATTGGAGAAGCCATGATTCGAGGGAAAGCAGGTCGTAGCGGGGTTCGGCGGCTCGGAGGTGGCGGCGGATCTCCTGCAAGGTTTCGGCCGCGAGCTGTTGTGCCGGCTCGATGTGGCCAAATTCAGCTAGAAGTGCCGCGAGCTGCGCTGAACCCCACGGGGTTTTCTCGCGCCGGCGCCAATCTGTCAGATGCTTTTCGAGTTTCGCTAGATCAAGCTGGGCCAAGGCCCAGAATGCAGTCTCGGCATCGAGCCGAACGCCCACCGATGGCCAGACTTTGACCAGGGAGTCGAGCCGCCCGCGCCAAAGGAAGTATCTTTCCTCCTCGAAGTCCTCGCGGGCGGTACGCAAAACCGAAAAAGCCAATTCGATCCAAAGCTCCGCCCGCTCGGGGTCATCTGGAACGGTGGCTTGGGCCGAAGGCAGTTCCAAGGTACCAGGAAAGGGATTTACCTGCTCCAGCAAATCGCCGATCAGGTGCGCCTCGTCTGTCGAAAGAGACATCAGGCACAAATCAAATCGCCAGACGAACTCGCGGATGAGATCCAGCTGCTCGATTAGTGCTAAGCTGGAAACCGTCTCGAAGAGCGCATTTCGCCAAAGATGAGTGTGATGCCAAATGCGATTGCGGAGGTCGGAGGGCGCCACCACGTAGCCCGGGTATTCTAGCCGCTGTCTTTTCCAATGCGTGCCCAGTTCGCGAAGTTTATCCGGCGACACGCGGCCCTGTCCTTGTGGCCAGCGTTCGAATCCGCCGGTGTAACCGACTTCCGGGGGACCTGGAGGAGTTAACGGCTCAGGCTTCGTCCGTTCCCATGGAGCCCATTCCGTCGGCCGCCCGGGCTTGCCCCGCGCCAGCGTCTCAAGCAGCCAAGTCATGGCCGTGATCCGGCGCGCATCGGATTGCGGCAACTGTTCTTTCGGAAAAAGCGGACCAAGGTCGATTGGGGTTACCCGGCGGGATTGCAGGTCCGCGCGGCGTGCCGAAGTCAGATCGAGCACATTGCAGAGGTAGATCTGCGGCGCGTAGGGGCCGAGTTCCTTCTGCACCCACTGGGTCCAAGCGAGGAAATTCGGATCGTCACCTGAGAACCCCAGCAGAAGAAAGACCGTTTCCATGGCTGCCTGCCGAGCCAAGTTTACGAAGGGCGCGTGCGACCTGTGATAATCATCGTATTCCTTCGTGGTGATGACGAAGGGGCGGGAGCCGGGAAAAGAGCCGTGCAGCTTCACAATGCGCGGCATGGTGCGCTGCGGAAGGTCTGCGGGAGACAGAACCACCTCGTACCTACGGTTGAAAGTGTCGAGTGCGGCACGTTCCAACAAAGTGTCGTAGTTGGTGGTGAAGATATCGGCCCACGGCAATGCGAGCAAACGTCGGTGGTTTTCACCGGGCACATAGCCTTCATCCGGAACTGAGCGGATGATGAAGGCGTCGAGGGCCGCGTGGCCAAACCGGTCTTGGAAAGCCTGGGCGAGCCCAGGAATGTTCGTCACCGGCGGGGAATCGTCATTCAGTTCCGCCCGCATTAGCTGCGCCAGTTCGTTCCAAGTCGGAAACGGTCTCGAGCCAAGGGCAATAGCTTGGGCCTGGCGGCTGAACCCGCTTCCGATCATGACTGACGCGCGGCTGTTTGGCAGTCGCCAGAGCGCCTCCCGCACCTTCACGATTTCGGGAATAATCCGGTCGGCCGCGTCAGTCATCTTCATCGTCTCCTCGCGGCAGGTTTTTAATGGCGGCCCGGAAGGCCTTCAGCTTATCTTCTTCCGCTGCGATCCGGCTTTTCAGTGCGGCATGCCAGGTGGAGACATCTTCTGGCACCCCGCCAATTAGGCGACAAACCACTACGCGCACGTGCAGCGCGACCCACTCGCATTCTGCCGCGTCGAATCGTTCCTCTGCCTCCTTAATCCCGGCCATCGCCTCAGACCGCGGCCCATCCCCATGGGCCAAAACCCGCAACGCAGCCTCCGCTTTGCCATGCAAGCTAGCGCACCCTTCCAGGTTTTGCTCAACCATTTCAAAGCGCGGACGCAAAAGCACCAACAGCTCCGACCCGTACAGCAGTTCGAACAGCTTCTGTTGGGCCTGCTCTGCAGCCAGTTCGCCCAACCCAATCACGCGACGGAGATGGATGAGCTCTTGGCGCAGGGGTTCGTTGGCCCGGAATCCGAGTAACAGGCTGGACAGGTGCGCTACCGCAAAACCCAACAGTGCAACCTGTGCGTCCGCAACATTGTAGGATGCCACCAGCCGAGGCCAGAGGCCCACCATCGCAGTGACGACCAGACTCAGATGCAATATCCAGACCAGTACCGGAATCAGCCAAGAGTATTTCTTCCCCTGCGGCATGGTCCCGACTGGATGGGGAAAGTCCGTCCAGCTTCCGGCAACATGGGCGAACAGAACATAGACATAGTAACCAAACAGTACCAACCACGCGCCCTTGATCAGTCCGGATAAAGGCGTCAGCCAGCATAGTAGTACCGCGGCTCCGCCAATCTTTAGGGCGGCAAACAACCGGGCGGAACGGCCGGCAGCGAACAAATTCAAGCGGAAATATCGGAGCCCGGGTCGGCGGGGGCCTTCGTTGGAATTGAGCAAATCAATCATGCTTTCGACCGTCAAACCGACCACGATCAAGATCGACCAATATAATCCGACCCCTTGCCAGTGGGGCGAGGCTGCGACGTATTCCACTAGTTGCCAGGAAAGCGCCGCCAATGCGGCCAATAGAATCCACGGGGTCCAGCCCTGTTCGCGCCGAGAATCCTCGAGCCGCTTGAGCTCTAGGTCCACGAGAACCGTGATTGAGCTGAGATCCGGAGGATCCATGTAAAGGGCCACGCAACCGCAAGAGGTGCGGTCGCCGTGGCCCGACTCCTACCAAAAAGGTGGGCGAAGATTCAGGCAACGCTCTAATCTATGCCGGGTTCAACCCTGCTGCATAGCTAGTCACCCCAAACCCCGATGGGAGGGTCACACCTTCGAAAACAGCGCCGGATCGGGCATCATAGCGGTATCGCGGCTAGTCTCGCGCTCGAAGCGCGGTTGCGGCTGCAGGCTTTTCAAGCAGGGTCAATCCAGCAGCAACTCACCAAATGGGCCCGGCGGCTACATTCGATAAGTCATTCCTTCAAAATCTCACGGTCGACGAAGCCGTCTGGTTTGACATGTATTTCGTTCCTGTAGTCACGCCGCTCTTCTTCGTCGAGACACTGGCTGATCTTCAAAAGGAAAATATCCGAGCCGGCCGAACTGCGGAAGACGAAGTGCGAATCATTGCGGAGAAGACCCCGGAGCTCAGCGCGGCAATGAATGTGCATCACCTCACTCTGTGCTACAGCGAGCTGCGCGGGAATCCGTCGCGCTACAGCGGCCGTCCCGTTCTCGCCGGTGCGAGGCGCGCCATTAACGACGGGAAAAAAGGCATCGTCTTCGATCTTTCCCCAGAGGCGGATGCTTTCAATCGCTGGCGCCGTGGCGAATTTCGCGAAGTGGAGCGTCTGTTTGCCAAGCAATGGCGCCTCGCTCTCGCCATGCCGCCTAAGGCACCCGCCGATGATTTCCTCTCGTGGGAACGAAAGGGCCTCCAAGACTGCAAAAATGTGCAGGAGGTCCACGCGTTCGCGCGCGCCATAATCCGGGAAATGCGCCAGACGCCACATGTTCGCATCAAGTTCGTGTTCGAGATGCTCGGTCTGACAAAGGATCTCGATTACATGGCACGCCTCTACATGACGCATGGAGCACCGTCGCTTTATGAATACTGCCCCTACACGGCGCACGTGCTCGAAGTAGAAGTATTTTTCCGGTTAGCAACTGAACGCGGGGTTCTCGATAGGAACCGACCTTCAGACAAGATTGATATCGCATACCTCCATTACTTGCCGTTCAGCCAGATTTTCGTGTCCTATGACCGCCTGCACAGGACCATCGTTCCTCTATTCCTGACCGAAAAGCAGATGTTTGTGCCGGGTGCGGATCTGAAAGCCGATCTGGCGCTGATCAACGCGCGGCACCTTGCGCTTCCTGAGGCTACGCGCAATGCGGGGATCTACAGCTTCGGCGCGATGCCCCCCACCGACGGAAAATTCCTGACCGCGGATTTGTGGGATAAATTGATGAGCCCGAACTGGCGCAAGCATCGGGAGACAACTACAACTCCCGAGGCGCGCACGAAACTAATGGAAGGCATGAAGGCCATGCGGGCCGCGGCGGCGGCTGGAAAAGAAAGCCCGCCGGAGTTCTCGCTCGACGAAGCGGATTCTGTGCAGATCCCGCGGAACATTCACAAACAGCGCGGCAGTTGGTTCCAAGTTGCCAAGGACTACGACGCCAAGCCCAAGGATGCCAACTCCCAAGCTGACGCGGAACGGCAGAATTAGCAGAAGGGGTCGCCCGAGAGGCCGGACCGTGACCTAATCGATTAGGTGATTTGCGTCTCAATTGGCTCGCCACCCCGGTCCCGTTTGAAGCGAAAAACTGAACGAATTTCTCTCAGATTAAAACCGAGTCGTCCGGAATCGTACTGAGTCCAAGCACTTAGGCAAAACACCTAATCTACGCGAAGTCGTTCAAGAATCGCTCCGAGGTGTGCCCCCGCCCGGAATTGAACCGGGATCACACGTTTAGGAAACGCGTGCTCTATCCATTTGAGCTACGGGGACTAAGCCGGTTCCCCATCATTGCCCCGGCTCGATAGAGGCAAATCAAAAATGCCCGTTGACAGGCCGGAGGCGAAAGCCAACCTTCCGACTCCTTTTCCATCCATGAGTGCCACCGAAACCAAGCAACAGACCCTCAAGCCCGAGGAGATTCCGCTGACCCAGCCGCAGCTGATGAGCCGTTATATCACGGACACGGGCAAGATTCTGCCGCGCAAGTACACGGGCCTGTCGGCCAAGCAGCAGCGCCGCGTCACGGCCAAAATCAAGTCCGCGCGGAATCTGCTGACGATGCAATAAGCCGTTGCCTGGGCAGCGCCTTCGGCCGGAGCATCCGCTCCGGCTTTTTTATTCCTGATGGGCATGCAGACGCGGATCCTAAAACCCTCGCAGCGCAATCTCCGCCGCCTCGGGCACGTCCTGCGCAAGGGCGGGCTTGTCGCGATTCCGACGGAAACCGTTTACGGCCTGGCGGCGAACGCGCTCGATCCGCAGGCCTGCGCGGCGATTTTTCGCGCCAAGGAGCGACCGGCCCATGATCCGCTGATCGTCCACGTCATCGGTCTGGCGCAAGCAGAGGATCTTGCCGAGTTCAATGCCGGGGCCCGGCGGCTGGCCCGCCGATTCTGGCCGGGCGCGCTGACCCTGGTGCTGCCGAGGAAATCCTGCGTGCCGGGTGTCGTCACGGCCGGCGGCAACACGGTGGCGTTGCGCTCGCCGGCGCATCCCCTCGCCCGCCGGCTGCTCCGGGTCGCGGGTATTCCCCTGGCGGCGCCGAGCGCGAATCGATTCGGCTACATCTCTCCCACTTCCGCCCGCCATGTGGTGGAGGGGCTGGCCGGTAGGATCGGGTACGTGCTGGACGGCGGCGACTGCCCGATCGGCGTGGAATCGACGGTCCTCGACCTGACCCGGCCGAACCGACCGCGCATTCTGCGTCCCGGCGCGGTCACCGCGCGCGAACTGTCGCGCTTCCTTCGTCGGCCGGTCGCGGTCGTGCGTCAGCGGAGCCGCGGGCGGATGCCGCTGGCCTCACCGGGCATGCTGGAACGGCATTACAGTCCGCGCACGCCGCTGCGATTGACGGCGCGCATCGCCGTCCGCGACCCGGCGGTGGCGGTGGTGCGGTGGTGCAAGCCGGTCGGCGCGACGGCCCCAAATGTGTTCTGGCTGAGTCGGGGCGGAGGCCTGGCCGAGATGGCCCGAAACCTCTACCGCGTGCTGCGGCTGGCCGATGCGGGCGGATTCCGGGAGATTTGCGTTGAAGCCCCGGCGCCCGGTGCCGGGGACCTGGCGGATGCGATCCGGGATCGCCTGCAGCGGGCGGCGACGCGCCGTTAGCGGGCCGGCGTGTCGTTTTCCTGCTTCGCCATCGTCACGTAGTAGTCCTTGTAGGACTTGTCGTAATACTGGGCGTAGTAATAGCCGGAGACCGCCAGGTTGAGGCCGTTCAGCACGGCGCCGAAACACGGCACGTTCGCCTCGAGGAGCTTGCGGGCGCTGAACTGCGCCGCCTTGCGCCGGACGCGGTTGAAGAAGATCGTGAACAGCGAGCCGTCCACCAAGGGCAGGATGATCAAGGCGTCGCTGACGGCGGCAAGGGGCGGCGTATCGACGAAGACGCGGTCGTAACGCTTCCGCAGGTCCGAGATCATCACCTCGAAATGCTTGCTGTTGAGAATCTGCGTCGGGTTCTTGGCCCGGCCACCCGCGGGGATCACGTCCAGGTTCGGGTGCACGTCGCGGACCAGGACGTCGTCGATGCCGTGGGTGCCGGCGCATACGTCGATGACGCCCTTGAGGTTTTCCAGCCGGAAGGATTTGTGGATATTCGGCTTCCGCAGGTCGCAATCGATGATGACCACGCGCTCGCCGTGGGCGGCAAAGGTCAGGGCGAGGTTGGTGGTCGTGAACGTCTTGCCCTCGCCCGGGATGGTGCTGGTCACGAGGATCGACTGGGCGCGCTTGCTTTCATCCTTCAGGCGCAGGCTGGAATGAAGGGTCAGGAAGGATTCGACCACCTGCTTGTCGTGGTTGTTGACGACGATCTGCGCCTTTTCGGGCTGCTCCATGCGCTTGATCTCGGGAATGATCCCGATCAGCGGCAGGCCCACGACCGACTCGATGTCGAAGGAACTCTTCACGCGATCGTCGATGTAGGCGACGAAGAACGCGAAGGCCGTGCCCATCGCGAGGCCGCCGAGAAAACCGAGCGCGAGGTTGAGCGGGATGTTCGGCGAAGAAGGCTTGAGGGCCGGGGCCGCGCGGTCGACCACCCGGGCGCTCTGGGTTTCGATCGTGCTGCTCATCGAGGTCTCGCGCATCCGCGCGAGGATGTTGTCGAGCAGGCGCTCGTTGATGGTGAAGTCCCGCTCCAGGTTGG
This sequence comes from Lacunisphaera sp., assembly GCA_035545835.1. Taxonomy (GTDB): domain Bacteria; phylum Verrucomicrobiota; class Verrucomicrobiia; order Opitutales; family Opitutaceae; genus Lacunisphaera. Next base: position 40,833 of record DASZXO010000080.1, on the reverse strand, counting down.
CGTAATCGACGGCGAAGCGGTCCAGCTCGAGCGAGTCGGTCTCCTGTTTGCTCAGGTTGGCCCGGGCCTCGGTATCATTGCGCTTGGCCGTCTGGAAATCCGCCTCCACCGAGGCGGCGGTCGCCGCGATCGCGCGATTCAACTCCTTTTCCGTCTGCGTCAGCGAGTTCACCGCCTCGATCATCTTGGGGTGCTTGTCCCGGTAATGTTCCCGCAGCTGGGCGATGACGATCTTCTGGGCGGCGATTTGTTGCTGCAGCTGCCCGATGAGCTGCTGGCTGGAGATGAAGGGCAGCTCGAGCAACAGCGCGGGGTCGGATCGCCGCTCCTGGACCTGTTTCCACCGGATCTCCGCCTCATTGAGGCGCGAGGTGGTCTGGGTCACGTAGGCGTTCAAGGCCTTGAGCTTTTCCGTCACGATGTCCTTGCGCTGGTCCAGCGAGACCATCTTGTTCTTCTCGCGGTACGCCTGCAGGTTGATCGCCAGCTCCTCGACCTTCTTTTTCTGCTGTTCCGCCCGCTCTTTCAGGTCGTCGACGGCCTTCATCGAATCCTCGATGCGCAGGCGCGAGTTGTAGGAGATGTATTCGTCGATGAAGAGGTTCGCCACCTTCGCGGCGATCATCTTGTCGGGATGCGTATACTGCACCTGCAACACGAGGCTGAGGCGCACAGGCACGATCTTGCGGTTCTTGAAGATGATCTCGGCGGGACTGACCGGCTGGGCGGTGTTTTCCTTGCGATAGGGCGCCAGGAACTCCTTCAGGTCCTCGCCGGTAAGGCGGTCCGCCACCCGCTGGATGATGGTGAAGCTCTCCAGCACCTTCACCTGGGTGTTCAGGTCCTCGGCCGAGCGGATCTCGTTGTCATTGACGCTCTGGACCTGCATGACCACCTGGTCGCGGCGGAACACCTGGACACTGGCCACCGACATGTACAGGGGGGTCTTGGTGAACGTGTAGATGGCCGCCGCCGAGAAGACCAACGCGAACACCAGGACGATGTACCACACCCGTTCGCGCAAAATGAGCAGGTAATCCTGCATGCTGCGCTGGACCTGGTTGTCGCTCGGGCCGGAGGCATTGTAGCCGCTGTAGCTCGTCCCGTAGTAGGTGTAAGGATAGGCTTCGGCGCCGCCCTGGGCTTTTTCCGCTTTGGGTACTGAATCCATGGGTGGCTCGATCAGAGAATCCGCTCGGGCACGAAGACGGTGTCCCCCTTCCGCAGGAGCCACTGGTCGCTGGAACTGCCGACGCCCTTGATCATGTCGTCAACGTTGATGGTGAAATTCTCGGTCTTGCCGTTCTCGTCCGTGCGCGTGAGCCGCACGCGCTTGAGGTCCGCAATGCGCGACTGGCCGCCCGCCCGGGCGATCGCTTCAACCAACCCCATCTTTTGTTCCGGTGGGAATACCACCGCGCCCGGCTGGTTCACCGCCCCGACGACCTGCACCGTGCGCTGGGAGTACTCTAGAACGGTGATGTTGATCTGGGGATTCACGAGGTAGTCCTTGTCATAGAGCTCGCGAATCAACTCCTCGGTTTGGCGCACGGTCCGATCGCGCACGTCCAGGGTGCCGATCAATGGCAGGGTGATCGTGTTCTCCTGTGTGATGCGGACCTCGCGCTGCAGGTCCGGCTCCTGGAATACCATCACGCGGAGCAGGTCGGAGGGCTGCAGCACATAATCCGAGCTGGCCGGCTTGGCGTCGGAGTCCGCCTTACCCTCCGCCGCCGCGAGCCGGACCGCAAGCAATCCGGCAAGGGCAAGAATCAGCGCAAGGAAACGTCGGGACGGCATGAACACAGGATAACAAAAAACGGAAGAAGATCAGCGACCTTCTTCCGTCAACCTTATTGCAGTTGGGTTAGTAACGGACGGTACCCCCCACCGCGAAGACATTGTTCGTGAACTCCGAGCCCGCGCTCGCAAGATTCGAGCTGTTATTGCGATAGGTGTACGAGGCCGTGAAATTGAAGTAGCTATTGTAAATGTAGCTCACCCCGACGGAGCCCTCGACGTAATCATCCGTCCGGGTCGGGTACTGGATCGCGCGCCAGTTCAGGCCGGCGTTCACGGACCACTGATCCGTCATCTTGGTGGAAACGCTGCCGCCCAGCGTGAGGTTTTTCGTCGAATCGCCCGTGCCGGCGTTGCCGAAATCGTTGCTGAAGTTCAGCTGCACCGTGGTCTTCTCGGATGGCTGGTACGTGAAGTTCGAATCGAGGCCGAAGAGCGATTGGTTGCCGGCGCGGTCAAAGGAACGCTGGGTGTAGCCGATCCGGACTTCGCCGGAGAACTTCGGCGTGAACTCACCACGCGCACCGAGGTTGAAGAAGCTGTCCTTGTTGTCATCCGCGCTGCCGGAAAGCTGGGAATTGCGATACTCATAGCCAAGGCTCCAGGCCAGCTTCTCCGTCGCCTGATAGTAAAGATTGAGGGGAACGGTGAAGACATCGGAGCTGGTGAACGCCTTCGGGATATAATGGGTCTTCAAGTAGGTCGCACCCACGCCAATCAGGGTCTTCTCCGAGATGCTGAATTCCGATTTGCCGCCGACATTCGTCACGTTGCGCCGGGCGATGTCGCTGGAGAGCGTCGCGCCCACCTGGTTCTGCGCAATTTCCGCGTACGAGGCATTGAAATCAGCCTTGGTCAAGCCATTGGAGTAGCTGGACTTGGCGCCCACGTTCGCCAGCTCGACATCCTGCTTGGAGTGCGAGCTGTAACGGCGGATCTCTTCGTTGTAGTAGACGTCACCGGAAGTCTGCGAGCCCTTGCCAAACACCAAATCCAAGCCTGGGGTGAAGCTATAGACCGTGTCGCTCTTGCCGGAAGAACTGAGGTAGATGTTGTCGTCGGCCTGCAGGAGTGCACCCGCTGTCACGAACAGCTCAGCATTATCCCCGACCGCCATGAAGGGGGCCGCCCGACCGGTGATCAATGCAATCGAAATGAGTGCCGCATAGCGGATCGTTTTTTTCATAAATAGCTCCCTAAGGCCGATGGTGAAGGTTTGAGCCGTGAAAAAAGTGCAAATCACTTTCCACTTCAAGCCAATATCTCAGGCATTTTCTCATTCCTAAATCGATATCACCCGGCAAATTGTCTTGTTTCCCGGCGATTGACTCCACATGGCCCTGAACAACTGCGGCCATTGGGGTATGGCACTCACCCAATTCGGTCAGAGCGGCCCCGAAATCCGCGGGGAGATTCACAGTCGGGTCACGTGTTGTGGAGTACCCCTGGCAACAGGTCGAGCAGCCTTTCGTTTTGCGCCGGTGTGCCAACCGTGATGCGAACCCATTCGGGCAGTCCATAGGGCTTGACCGGCCGGACGATCATGCCCCGCCGTTGCAGCGCCGCGAAAACCCGGGTGCCGTCACCCACCTTGACCAGCAGGAAATTCCCGCGGCCGGCGACGAATTCCAGTCCCAGCTTCCGGAAACCGGCCGCGAGCTGCGCCAATCCTGCCTCGTTGGCCCGGCGGCAGCGTTCGACAAATTCCGTGTCGTCGAGCGCCGCCATTGCCGCCGCGGCGGCGATGGCATTCACGTTGAACGGCTGCCGCACCCGCTGCAGGAGCCCGATCAGTTCCGGTGCGGCGTAGCCGTACCCGATGCGCAGCGCGGCCAGGCCGTAGATCTTGGAGAAGGTCCGCAAGCCGATCACCTTCCGGCCCTCGGCCAGGAGCGGCCGGATGTCGGGCGGCTCAGGCAGGAAGTCGACATACGCTTCATCCAACACGAGCACGACGTGCGGCGGCAGGGCGCGCACGAGGCCGGTGATTTCCGCCGCGGTGCTGGTGGCACCGGTCGGGTTGGCCGGGCTCGCGAGGAACACGAGCCGGGTGCGGGGCGTGATCGCCGCCAGAAGCGCCGGCAGGTCCTGCCGCAAACCCGGCCCCAGCGGCACCTCGACGGGCCTGGCGCCGAACATCAGGGTCACGAGCTTGTACACGACGAATGCCGCCTGGTGCATCACGCATTCGACGCCAGGCGCCAGAAAGGCGTGTCCCAGCAGCTCGATGAGCTCGTTGGATCCGTCACCGATGACGAACTGGTCCAGGCCCAGGCCGGTTTTTCGCGCCAGCTTCTCCCGCAGGGCATAGTAACCGCCGTCGGGATAAAGGTGGGCGTCGCGCAGCGCCCGTTCCGCCGCCGCGATCGCCTTCGGCGAGGGACCGAAGGGATTCTCATTGGAAGCGAGCTTGATGATCCCGGCCGGATCGAGTCCCAGTTCCCGCGCCACCTCCTCGATCGGCCGCCCCGGCTCATACACCGGCTGGGAGAGAATTCCCGGGTTCGCGAGCTCCGCGTACGTCATCCGGCCAGCCCACCGCTTTCGCCCGGGCGACTCAAATGAAAAAGCGGCGCGGACTCAGCGCCGCCGGGCCGGCCGGCTCTCGACCCGGACCCACTTCATGCCGGCTGCCTCCGCGGCCTTGATGCCGGGTTCGGCATCCTCGAACACGAGGCATTGCTCCGGTGCGACGCCCATCAGCGTGGCCGCCCGCAGAAACATGTCCGGTGCGGGTTTGCCGTGGGCCACGTCCTCCGGCGTGACGACGACCGGGAAGAGGTTCTTCAGGCCCATGAGTTCGAGCGTATGGCGCACGATGTCGCGCGGCCCGCCCGAGGCGACGCTGACCGGCTTGTGTCCCGCCGCCGCCTTGCGGGCGAAGGCCACGACGGCCTCGATCAGCTTCATCTCGGTCCGCAGCTCGAGGAACAGCGCCTCCTTCTCGTGGAAGACCTTTTCGACGTCGATGCGCAGCCCGTAGTGTTCCGCCAGCAACTGCGCGACCTTGCGGGTCGGCACGCCGCCGAGCGAATAGAACAGGTCCTCGTTGAGCTCCTCGCGCAGCCCGGCCCGCTGCATGGCGCGATTCCAGGCGCGATAGTGCAGTGGCATCGTGTCCACCAGCGTGCCATCGAGGTCGAAAATATAGCCGGCGAAGTCGCCGGCCGGGATGTCCAGTCTCATGCCTGTGGTCCGGCGAAGCGGCCACGCTCGGCGCGGCGGTGCCCGGTGCCCGTCAGGGTGGCTGGCATGCCTAGCGCCGGCTGCCGCGCGTGAGCCGGCTTTTCGGTTTTTCCGGGGCGACCTGCGGCATGCCGCCGCCGTCAAAGATGCCCGAATAAACGTAGGTGAAGCCCTCGGCCTTCTTCCACTCGATGCTCTGGCCGATGAAACGCTCGATGCTCCGCGCGTCGCGCCAGGTCTCCTCGGTCACCAGCGTGAAGGCATCGCCGGTCTTGTGGGCGCGCCCGGTGCGACCGATGCGATGCACGTAGTCCTCCGGGTTCTCAGGCACGTCGAAATTGATGACGTGCGACACGTCGGCGATGTCGAGGCCGCGTGCCACGAGGTCGGTGGCGACGAGCACCTCGTACTTGCCGGACTTGAAGCCCTTGAGCGCGTCCGTGCGCTCCTGCTGGCTGCGGTCGGCGTGCATCACGGCGCACGTGTGCCCGGCGTGCTTGAGCCGGCTGGCGACGTAATCGGCGCCGCTCTTCGTGCGCGAGAAGATGATGACGCTGCGGTAGTGCGTCTGCTCGAGCAGGTGCACCAGCAGGTCGAACTTCTGCGACTGCACCACGGGATAAAACGCATGCGTGATGGTCTCGGCCGTCGAACGCTCGCGGTTGACGGAGATCTTGAAGGGATCGCGCAACGCCCAGGCGGCGAGCTGCTCGATTTCGGGCGGCAGGGTCGCGGTGAAGAACAACGTCTGCCGGTTCCGCGGCACCTTGTTCACGATGCGTTTCACGTCGGGCAGGAAGCCCATGTCGAGCATCCGGTCGACCTCGTCGAGCACGAGCACGTTGACCTGGTCGAGCCGCACCTCGCCCTGCTCCATGAAGTCCAGCAGGCGTCCGGGCGTGGCCGCGAGCACGTCGGGGCCGGCCAGCAACTCCTCCCGCTGCCGGCCGTAGCCCACGCCGCCGTAAACCACCGTCACCTGCAGGTCGGTGTATTTCGAAAAACTCTTGAACGCCTCCTCCACCTGCACGGCCAGCTCGCGGGTCGGCTCGAGAATCAGCACGCGCAGGGCGCCGTGCCGTTCGAGCTTTTGCAGGATTGGCAGGGCGAAGGCCGCCGTCTTGCCCGTGCCCGTCTGGGCGGACCCGATCACATCCTTCCCGGCCAGGACCTGGGGGATGGCCTGCGCCTGGATCGGGGTCGGAGCCGCATAGCCCATTTGTTCGACCGCGTACGCGAGCCGGTCATTCAGCCCGAGCGCGGAAAAGGGCGTGGCCATTGTCGGCACCTCGGGCAGCGGGCGAGGGGCCGCCGGCGCCCGATGGACCGGCACGTGCCTGGCCGCGGCCGGCCGGCCTTGCGCATGGGCCGCCGGACGGGCGGGTTCGCCTGGACGATGCGGGTGGTGGCCGCCGCGTTTCTCGGGCCGGCTCGACGTTGTCTTCGGGGCCGGTTTGTGGGCCTTGTGGCTGGGTCGGGTTTCCGGCGGCTTCCCGGTGGCCAGGGACTGCTTGATCTTGGAAAATAGCTTACGAAGCATGGGTGGTCAGAGCCAACGTATCGGGTTCGACTGCAGGCTTTGCAACACCGCACTCGCCGGCGGACCCCAGCCGGGACTGCACTGCGGTCACAGTCCGGCCTTGATCTTGTCGAGGATCGATACCGAAAGGGACTCGTCCCCAAACAGACCCACGCGAATCTTGATGTGGGCCAGTCGTTTCCCCGAATTCTCGATGGTGATCTCCACCTTCTTGTCGAGGGCGGTCCGGGCGACGAACACCGCCTTCAGTGCATCCTTGTTTTCGCTGACCAGCGCAAATTCCAGGTCCTTGATCGACCGGCGCGTCGAATCGACCACCCGCCCGTAATCGGCGTTCACGTTCGCATCGAGGTCGCCGCGAACATATGCCACCGCGCCGGCGCCGGCGCCGGCGGCCGCCACGATGCATCCGGGCAGCACGATCAGGGATGAAGCAACCAGAACCAGGGCGAACGCCTGCCTCAACCAGCCGGTCGATAATGAAGGATGTTTGTTCATGTGTCGGTGGACACCAACAGAAGCCCTTGGCTCCCGCAATGCCCGAAAAACTCCCGTGGGGTTTTTACGCCGCTGTTGCACGCCGGGGCCAATGGGACTCGCCACCGGTCCTTTCCCCCTTATCCCTCGCGACATGCCCTGCCACCTGCGCGCCGCCACCGCGGCGGATGTCCCGCTGATCCTCCGCTTCATCGGCGAACTGGCCGACTATGAGAAGTTGCGACACGAGGTGGTCGCCACCGAGGAGGCCCTGCGGCGCACGCTCTTCGCCGAGCCCCCGGCGGCTCATGTCGTCTTGGCCGAATCAAATGGGGCGCCGGCCGGGTTCGCACTCTACTTTTTCAATTATTCGACATTCCTCGCCCGACCCGGCCTCTATCTCGAGGACCTTTTCGTCCGACCCGAGTTCCGGGGCGCCGGCATCGGCAAGGCCCTGCTCCTGCACCTGGCGAAAATTGCGAATACCCGCGGCTGCGGCCGCATGGAGTGGGCCGTGCTCGACTGGAATGAACCGGCCAAGGGCTTTTACCGCAAACTCGGCGCCGTCCCGCTCGATGACTGGCGCGTGATGCGGCTCACGGGCGCCGCGCTCGCCCGGTATCGCTGAGCCCGGTGTTCCTCGCGGACGCGCCGCGGGCGTCGCCCGGCGCCCACGATCGCTGTATCGGTCCGCATCGGTCCGACTGCTCCTAGGCACATCTGCCGGCGCGGTTAGAATCACGGGCATGAAACTTCCGCTCTATTGGGTCGATGCCTTCACCTCCGAGGTCTTCCGCGGCAATCCGGCCGCGGTGGTGCCGCTCGAAACCTGGCTTCCCGACGGCCTGATGCAGCGCATCGCCGCCGAGAACGGGCTTTCGGAAACGGCGTTCCTCGTGCGCACCGGCCCGGCACACCATCATCTCCGGTGGTTCACCCCGCAGGTTGAGATCGACTTGTGCGGACACGCGACGCTCGGCGCGGCGTTCGCGCTCTTTCACCACCTGGGCCAGGCCGGCGATGCCATCACCTTCGATTCGCGCAGCGGTCCCCTGCTGGTGCGCCGCCGCGGCGACCTGCTCGAACTGGATTTCCCCGCGCAACCGCCGGAGCCGGCTGAATCCTCCGCGCCGCTGGCGCAGGCACTCGGACGATCGCCCCGACATTTCCTGCGGACAAAGTCCCGGTGGCTGTGCGTCTACGAAAAGGCAACGGACGTTTCCGGCCTGCAGCCCGATCATGCTTCGCTGGCGCGGATCGTACCGGGCCGGATCACGATCACGGCTCCGGGCGTCGACTGCGACTTCGTCTCGCGTACCTTCGTCCCCGAAGCCGGCATTCCCGAGGATCCTGTCACCGGCTCGGCCCACTGCGCCCTGGTGCCGTATTGGGCCGCGCGGCTCGGCCGGCCGCAGCTGCACGCCCGCCAGGTCTCGGCGCGCGGGGGCGAGCTGTTTTGCGAACGGCGTGGCGACCGCGTCGCCATGGCCGGACACGGGGTGCTCTACCTGCAGGGCGAGATCACAGTCTAGCAGCCTCGGCGTGTGCACGCCGGGGGTGGACGTGGACCGGGACCGGCCTCTCCGGGGGGTCATGTCATCCGGCTGCGCCGGCGCCGGACGCGCCCGTTGCCGCGGGTCCCATTCCCGGGAAAATTGTCATGGTCACAGCACCGGATTTTTGGCACTGTACTGGTTTCAATTAAGCCCGGCTGCTGCTGCCTCCCCGCGGTCGATTCCCGTATCTTCCCGGCCACTTTTTCCACGCCATGATCGAGACCCTGCCCACCGCCCCGACCAAGCCGGCCCTCGCCGTGATGAACCAGCCGCTCTACGCCGAGCTGGCCAACTCCCTCCAGACCCTCATCGAACAAGGCACGCTGCGCCCCGGCCACCGGGTGCCGTCCGTGCGCCGCATGTCGCTGCAGCGCGACGTGAGCATCGCGACCGTCCTGCAGGCCTACACGGTGCTTGAAAATCGCGGCTACCTCGAGGCCCGGCCGCAGTCGGGCTACTACGTGCGGCCGCGGCCGCCGTTCCTCAGTCCCGAGCCGCGCATGGCCAAGCCGATGGCGAAGCCGTCGTACGTCGGCGTGAAGGACCTCACCACCGAGGTGATGGAGCGCTCGATCAACGCGGACTTCATTCCCTTCGGCGCGGCCTGCCCGCACCACAGCCTGTTCCCGAACAAGAAGCTGGCGCGGCTGATCGGTTCGGTGGCGCGCCGCGATCCGACGCTCATCAGCCGCCAGACCATGAACTGGGGTTACGAGCCGCTGACGCGCGAGATCTCCCGGCGCTATCTCCAGGGCGGCGTGCCGCTCGCCCACGACGAGCTCGTGGTGACCATCGGCTGTTCGGAGGCGCTCAACCTCTGCCTGCGCGCCGTCACCAAGCCCGGTGACACCGTCGCCATCGAGACCCCGGCGTACTTTGGCTTCCTCGAGATGATCCAGAGCCTGAACCTGCGCGCCCTGGAGATCCCGACCTCGTCGCGCGAGGGCATCTGCCTCGACGCGCTGCGTGACGCGATCGAGCAGAACGACGTGAAGGCCGTCCTGGTGATGCCGAACTTCCACAACCCGCTCGGCAGCCTCATGCCCGACGAGAAGAAGAAGCGCCTGTACGACCTGCTGTGCGAATACGACCTGCCCGCCATCGAGGACGACATCTACGCCGACACGCATTTCGGCGACGTGCGCCCGAAGCCGCTCAAGGCCTGGGACCGCGACGGCCGCGTCATGCTCTGCTCGTCCTTCGGCAAGTCGCTGGCCCCGAGCTTCCGCGTGGGCTGGACCGCGCCCGGGCGCTACTTTGAGCGCGTGCGCCGGCTCAAGTTCACCAACACGATGGGCACGCCCGTCCTCCTGCAGAAGACCCTCGCGGAATTCCTGCGCGACGGCGGCTACGATCATCACCTGCGTTCGCTCCGACGCGCCTACCACCAGCAGCTGCACCTGTTCGCGCAGGCCATGCAGCGGAATTTCCCCGACGGCACGCGCTACAGCCGCCCGCAGGGGGGCAATGTCATCTGGGTCGAGTTCCCGGCCGGCGTCGACACCCTCCAGCTCTACCACGAGGCGATCAAGCACCGCATCAACACGGCGCCCGGCGCGTTGTTCTCGGTGAAGGATCGTTACCACAACTGCCTGCGGATGAGCTGCGGGCTGCCCTGGTCCGACGAGATCGCCGCCGCGCTCGCCCAGCTCGGCGAGCTCGTGAAGAAGCAGCTCTAACCTCGCGCCGGAATTCGCCGCGCGGTTTTCGCCCGTGACCACGGGCCCCGGCCCCGTTGATTTCCTTCCTCCTTCCCGCTTCCGCCATGACTGCTTCCGAAAGAACCCCGACCCGGTCCGCCCTGATCGCCGGTTTCGCCGCCATCTATCTCATCTGGGGCTCGACCTACCTCGGCATCCGCGTCGTGGTGGAAACGATCCCGCCGTTCCTGATGGCCGGCGTGCGCTTCCTCGTCGCCGGCGCCTTGATCGCGACTTACCTCGCGCTCACGCGCGGTTTCCGCGCGACCGCGCGCCAGTGGCGCGACAACGCCGTCATCGGCGGCTTTCTCTGCCTCGGCGGCAACGGTCTCGTGTCCTGGGCCGAGCAGAAGATTCCCTCCGGGATCGCCACGCTCATCATCTCGGTCGGGCCGCTGTTCATCGTGCTGCTCGACTGGGCGGCGCACGCCGTCTTTCGCGACAATCGCCGCGGGACCAGGCCCACGCCCCTGACCTTCGTCGGCCTCGCCCTCGGCTTCGCCGGCCTCGCCGTGCTCGTGGGGCCCGATGTCGTGCACCAGGGCGTGGGCGGGCTCGACGGCTGGAGCGTGGTCGGGCTGATCGGTGCGTGCCTCTTCTGGGGTATCGGCATGATCTGCACGAAATACGCCCACGATCCCGTCGAGCCCTTCACCGGCGCGGCGATCCAGATGCTGGCCGGTTCCGTCTGGCTGCTGCTGACCAGCCTGGCGTGCGGCGAACCGGGTCGCCTCGTCGTGGATGCCATCAGCGGACGCTCGGTCCTGGCCTGGGGCTATCTCGTGGTCTTCGGCTCGCTCATCGGCTTCACCACCTTCGTCTGGCTGATGAAGCACAGCACGCCGGCCCGCGTCTCGACGTACGCCTACGTGAATCCCATCGTGGCCGTCTTCCTCGGCTGGTGGATCCTGCGCGAGCCGATCAGCCCGCGGATCTTCGTGGCGTCGGCCATCATCATCGCCGGCGTCGCGATCATCACGACCCAGAAGAACAAGAACACCCTCGCCACGCCGCCCCGCCAGGCGATCGCCGCGGCCGACGTGCATCCGGACGACGAACCGGCCGGCGCCGGGACCAAGGCCTGAAGCCAGCCTAGGCCTGCAGCGTCCGGCGCAACACCGGCCGGATCCGGCGCGCCAGGGCGGCGTTGGCGTAGCCGGTCCAGGCCACGGGCGACGTCGTGTCCAGCGGCGCGCGCAGCGGCGATCCATCCGGCGCCGTCACGATGCACCCCGCCTCCTGCGCGACCAGCGCCGTGCAGATGTCGTAGGGATGACAGGTCAGCGCCGCAGCGATGCGCAGGCGGCCAAAGGCCACCGGACGAAGATCGGCGACGAAGCGATCGTGGCCCATCGCCAGTTCATAGATCTGTCCGCCCGTGCTCAGGTACTGGTCGTCGAAGACCTCGGGGCCGTCGTCGAGCGCCGCCAGCAGGGCCACCTCGCGCGCGGCGAGCCAGACTTTTCCCGGGGCGAAGAATTTGGCAAACGAGGCGAAGCCGCCCACCAGGTCGCGCGCCGGCGAGGGCCGGGCGGCAATCCGGGCCCGCCGGGACGTGCGCAAATCGATCCTCTCGGCGCACACGCCGCGCCCGCGCACCGCGCTGAGCTGGTCCGCCTGCCCGGCCTTCGTCACCGGCAGCTCGGTCATGGCGGCCACGACGAGGTCGCGCAGGTCGGTCCGCGGCCCGCGCTGGGGCGCGACAGCCGCCAGGCTCCACGCCGATCGCTTGTCGTACATCAGCCCGCGGGTGCCGTCGATCGGGTCGAGGATGCACTTGAACCGGGTGTCGTTCACCGGCGTGCCGCGGGGAAACGTCGTCGTGCCGGCGCCCGCGAGCCCCTCCATCACGAGTTCGACCGGCCAGCGCCGCGGCCAGTGGGCGGCGAACCAGGCCAGCACGGCGTGCTCGCTCACCCGGTCGATCGCATAGATGGTGTCGGCCGAGGTGACCGTCGCCACGCGCGCCATGCGGCCCGCGCCACGGCGCTGGCCGGCGCGCACCGCGTCACGGATCGCGTCCTGCAGCCGGCACAGGAGCCGGCGCATGCGTTCGAGGTCGCGAGGACTCATCGCGGGAACCTCAGAGAACCTTGACCGCGGCCGCGACCAGGCGTTCGAACGCGGCGGCGCCGCGCGCCGCGTTCTCCAGCGTGTGCGCGTGCGTCAGGTGCTCGTCGGAGAGGCCGGCGCCCATGTTGGTGATGCAGGACACGCCGGCCACCTTCATGCCGCAGTGCCGCGCGATCAGGCAGTCGGGCACGCTCGACATGCCGACGGCATCGCCGCCCCAGCCCTGCACCATGCGGATTTCCGCCGGCGTCTCGAACGACGGCCCCCGGAACGCCACGTAGACGCCCTCGTGCAGCGTGATGCCCTCCGCGCGCGCGACCGCCTTGATCCGCGCCCGGAGGCCCCGGTCCCAGGCGTCGGTGACGGGAAAGAACCGCGGCCCAAAGGCGTCGTCATTCGGGCCCGTGAGCGGATTCAATCCGAGAAAGTTGATGTGATCGGTGATCAACATCAGTTCGCTGACCTTGATGTGCGCACGCAGGCTGCCCGCGGCGTTCGACAGGAAGAGCGTGTCCGCGCCCGCGGCGCGGACGGCGCGCAGCATCGTCTTCAGCGGGTAGGCGTCGTTCGTCTCGTAGAAATGCTTCCTTCCCTTCAGCACAAACACCGGCACGCCGTCCAACCTCCCGATCAACAGCTCGCCGACGTGGCCCGCCACCGTCAGTTCCGGGAAGCCCGGCAGGTCGGCGTAGGCCAGCGTGACCGGCTGCTCGATTCTTTTCGCGAGCCCGCCCAGACCCGAGCCCAGGATGATGGCGATCCGCGGCTGCAAGCCGCCGAGCGCCTGGCTGATCTTCGCGGCCGACTGCCGGACGTTTTCGATGTGAAGCTGCGCAGGGGTCATGCCGGTACAGTGAACGAGCGCGGGCCGCGGTAAAAGACCGGAGTGCGGCCCGGGCGAGCGCCAGCTTGCAACCCCATTTATGACACCGCAGGTTCGGCCCATGCAAACTACCTCCACGCCCACCCCGAAACGCCCGCGGGCCGAGCCGCCGCCCGCGCGCCTGCTCTCCCCGCGGCGCAAGACCACCACCGCCACCAGCCTGCATGGCCTGGCCCTTGAACAGCTGGAACATTTCCACATTGATCCCCAGAGCCCGGCCGGGCGGCCGCTGCTCGCGCTCGCCGAAAAACTCTACGCCGCGCACGGCGACGTGATGGATTTGTGGGAGGCGACCACGCGCGAGCTCGCCCGCCTGCCGCGCCAGGACCGTCTCGCCCTGTTCAACGCCAAGAAGTTCCTGTCCTTCCAGCTGGCGAAGCTGCTCGACACCCTGCAGAACCCGGCACGCAAGACCCATCAGTCGCTGCGCTACAGCAATGCCACGGTCCTCGCCAAGGGTCCGTTCCCCGTCTTCGACAACGTCACGGCGATCTTTTCGGCCAACCCGGTGATCACCCGCACGGCGACTTACCTTTACGCCTGTTCCGAGTGGATCGACGACGCGTTCCAGGGCCGCGAGTTTCTCCACGAGATCTATTCGCGGCTGATGAACCCGACGTCGATCTCGCTCGCCAACCACATCGTCGATGTCGAGGCCGGGCCGATGGCGGGCGAATACATGGCGTGGAATTTCAACTCCGGCATGGGCGCGATCGACGCCGCGCTGTCGCACGTCGTCGGGTACCAGGACATCGTGCTGGCATCGCGCAACATCTACGGCGGCGCCTACCAGCTCCTCCACGACTGGTTCGGCAAGCGCTCCAATCTCGACGTCGCCGTCGCGTTCTTCGACGGCTTCACCGCCGCCGATTTCTCGCGCGCGCTCGCCGGCGTGCGGCGGCAGCATGCCCAACGGCTCGCCGCGGGCCGCAAGGTCTACGTTTATCTCGAAAGCCCGTGCAATCCCCATGGCGTCTTCCTCGACCTGCCGGGCATCTGCGCGGCGGCGCACGCCGCGGGCCTCACGGTGCTCTGTGACGCAACGGTCGGCACGCCCTTCCTCGTGCGCCCGCTGCAACGGCCCGATCCCGCCGAGCGGCCGGACTACGTCATCCACAGCTACACGAAGGACCTGACCGGCCACGGCACGACGACCGCCGGCGTCGTCATCGGGCGCAACGAGGACATGTTCCTGCCCAAGGGCGACACGGCGCCCTCCGGCAAGAGCTGGCACGACACGCTCTTTTGGAACGTCTACTACATCAAGGGGGCGTTCCTCGACTCGGACAAGGCCTTCGAGGTGCTGACCGGCATGAAGACGCTCGAGCAACGCATGCTCAAGAAGTGCATCAACACGCTGGTCTTCGCCCGCTGGCTCGCGTCGCACCCGCTCGTCACCGTCCGCGGCCCGGCCAATCCCGCGGACCCGAACCACGCCATCGCCACACGGCTGTCGTACCTCGGCCTGCCCGCGCCGCTCTTCACCATTCATTTCGAGCGGGCGAAGCTCGCGCGCGTCACGCTCGAGCGCTTCTTCGATTCGCTGGCCCCGATGTTCGGCCACATGGTCTCGCTCGGCCAGAGCAACACGCTCGTGCTGTGCCCCGCGCTCACCTCGCACTCGGAGCTCAGCCCCGAGGCGCTGCAGGAGGCCGGCATCACGCCGACCACGATCCGCTTCGCCGTGGGCGACGAGGCCGCGCGCGAGTTGATCGGCGACTTTCTCGGGGCCGTCCGCACGGCGATCGACCCGACGATCGCGGGTTTCAGCCGCCGTTTCATGCCGGCGGCGGCGATCGACGCGATGGTCGACGAGATCTATGCCGATGTCCACCGGCGGCATGCCGCGGCGCAGCCAAGGTTTGCCGAATGCGTGCGTTGAAGCCGGAACCCGGCCTTCGCCCGGCGACCGCAGCCGATGCCGCGGTCGCGCTGACGGGTTGATGATGGCGCCGCTTGCCGCCTGCACTCAAGGCCCCACGCCGGGAAAGGCGTAGGCCTGCAGCAGCCCGCCCGCGCGTCAGTGCCGCGGCCAGGGCGTCTGCGTCTCGCGCTTGAGTTCGCGGGTCATCAGCGCGGTCAGGGCGTCAGCCGGTTTCTTCTGCTGGTAAAGGATGGCGTAAACCTCCGCGAGGATCGGCGCGGCGATGCCGCGCTCGCGGCAGAGGCCGTGCAAGGCCTCGGCCGTGCGGTGTCCTTCCACGACGGTCTTGCGGCCGGTCAGCAGCTCGGTCACCGACTTGCCCGCGCCGATCTTTTCGCCGAACTCGCGATTGCGGCTCCAGGCGCCGTAACTCGTCGCGACCAGGTCACCCGCGCCGCTCAGCCCGTAGAAGGTCTCGGGTTTTGCGCCCAGCGCGCTGCCCACGCGCACCATCTCGGTCAGCGCCCGGGTGAGGAGGGCGGCCTTGGCATTGTCGCCCAGCTTCAGGCCGTCGCAGAAGCCGGCGGCGATGGCGTAGATGTTCTTCAGGCCGGCGCCGTACTCGGCGCCCGCGAGGTCGTCGGAGGTATAGATGCGGAGCGTCGGGCCGCTCATGGCGGCCTGGACCTTGCGGACGAACTCTTCGGGACGCTGGGCCGCCATGACCATGGCGGCCGGCAGGCCGCGGGCGACCTCGGCCGCATTGGTCGGGCCCGTGAGGGTGCCGCAGTTCAGGCCCGGCAGCAGCTGCGCCATCATCTCGCTGGGCCGGAGGTGCGATTCCGCCTCGAGGCCCTTGGCCAGGCTGAGGAAAAGCTGGAGCCGCGAGGTGTCGTGGAGCACCGTGCGGATTTTTTCGCACCAGGCGCGCAACGATTGCGACGGGCAGGCGATGAGGGCGACATCGGCCTCGACGAGCGCGGCGCGGAGCTCGTGCCGGATGTCCAGTTCGGCGGGCAGACGGATGCCCGGCAGGTAGTCGCGGTTTTCGCGCACGGTGCGCACGGCCTCGGCGTGTTCGGGCCGCCGGGCGACGAGCGTCGTGTGCTGGCCGCGGCGGACCAGGTGGAGGGCCATCGCCGTGCCCCACGCGCCGGCGCCGATCACGGTGAAATTGAGGGGCCGCGGCTCGGACATGGGGCAACCGTCAGGTCTTCAGGAAGCCGGGAATCTTCTCCCCGGCGACCATAGCATCAAAGCTCTCGCGCGCATTGACCAGCTCGAATCGGCTGCCGGACACGAGCACCTCGGCGGGCATCGGCCGCGTGTTGTACCGGCTCGCCATCGTGTAGCCGTAGGCCCCGGCGCTCATGAACGCCACCAGCTCGCCCTCGCCGACCTCCTGGACGAGCCGGTCCTTGGCGAAGCAGTCGCCGGACTCGCAAATCGGGCCGACGAGGTCGGCTTTGAGCGCGGGCCGCGAGGTGTCGCGCAGCAACGGGACGAGTTCGTGGTACGCCTCGTACATCGCCGGGCGGACGAGATCGTTCATCGCCGCATCGAGCACGAGGAAGTTCTTGTTGGCGCCGCGCTTCAGGTATTCCACGCGCGACAGCAGCACGCCAGCGTTGCCGACCAGGAAGCGGCCGGGCTCGAGGAGGATCTTCAAGCCGAGCGGCGCGAGGAGCGGCTTCAGCGCGGCGCCATAGGCCTCGGGGGTGAGCGGCCGCTCGCCGGCGGGGCGCGTCTCCCACCAGGCGGCCTCGCCGCTGGCGAGTGCATCCTGGTAAACGATGCCAATGCCGCCACCGATGCTGAAATAACCGATGCCGTAACGCTCCTTCAGCTCGAGCGCAAACGGGACGACCTTTTCGACCGCCTCGACGAACGGCGCGGCGGAGGTGAGCTGCGAGCCGATGTGCATCTGCACGCCGCGAATCGTGAGGTGCGGGTACTTCGCGGCGGCGGCGTAGGCGGCGGCGGCGTCCTGCAGCGGAATGCCGAACTTGTTTTCGCTCTTGCCGGTCGTGATCTTGGCGTGGGTCTTGGCATCGACGTCGGGATTGATGCGGATGGCGATCGGTGCCTTCCGGCCGAGCTGGCCGGCAATGTGGTTGATCCGCGCCAGCTCGGGCTCGCTCTCGACGTGGAAGCCGAACACGCCCAGCTCGAGGCCGAGGCGGATCTCCGCCGCGCTCTTGCCGACCCCGGCGAACACGCTGCGCGCAGGATCACCGCCGGCGGCCTGCACCCGCCGGAGCTCGCCGCCGCTGACGAGGTCGAACGCGGCGCCGAGGTTCGAAAAATGCCGGAGGATCGCGAGGTTGGAGTTGGCCTTCATCGCGAAGCACAGTTGCACGTCCAGGCCGGCGAGGCTTCCGGTCAGCCGCGAGAAATTGTCGGCGATCGTCCGGGCGCTGTAGACGTAGGTCGGCGTGCCGTGCAGCTGGGCAACGGTCGCGAGGTCGACCGATTCGCAGTGAAGCCGCTGGCCGTGGTAGCGAAAGTGATGCATCGGGACAGGGAGAAACGTGGGAGGAGTCGAGATAGCCAGAATCGCCCTGAAAGGAAGAGCTATTTTTGCGCCCGGTCGCCGCCGCGCAAAGCGGATTGCCTGTCCCGCCCGGCGGGCTTTAGTCGCTCTCGTGCATCCTGATGCCGAGCTTTACCCCTGGGTCTCCGCGGGCGCAATCGCGTGGGGGCTCCTGGACTGCTTTTTCGGCTATCGGATTTTCAAGATCACCCTCGCGATCCTGGGCGGGCTGGTGGGCGTGGTGTTCGGGCAGGCGGCGGGCGCCGCGCTCGGCCTCGGGCCGGCCGGGGAGATCGGCGGCATGATCGTCGGCGGGCTGCTCGGCCTGGGCCTGACGTTCCTCCTCTATCTCGCCGCTGTCTTCATCGCCGGGTTCCTTGCGGCCGCCACGCTGGCGATTCTGCTGCTGGCCAACCTGCACCCCATGGTTGCGCTGCTGGCCGCGGGCGTGATCGGGCTGGTCGGCGGCTACCTGGCGCTCAAGCTGCAGCGGGTGGTGCTGGTGCTGGCCACGGCGCTGCTGGGCGCGTTTCGCGTCGTGCTCGCGACGTGCTATTTCACGGAACAGCTCGACTGGATCTTTTATTTCGAGAAGCCGCCGCAGATTCCCGCCCTCGTCGCCGGCCACCCCTGGATGCTCCCGTCGGTGGTGGCGCTGGCGGCCGTCGGCGCGGTGGTGCAGCTGGGAACCGGCGCCAAGGGCGGGAAAAAGAAGGCGAAGGAAGAGGACTGAACTTGCGGCGCCGCCCAGAGGCCCCAGCATCCGCGGTATGAAGCGACTGTCCCTCCCCCTGTTTTTGCTTGCCGCGCTGGCCGCCTGGTCGGGCGGCTGCCAGAATGTCGGCGAGCTGGTGGTCACCGGGCTGCACGTGGAGTTGAAATCCATCGAACGCCACGGCCCGGGCGCGACGACCGCGGAGATCACCCTGGTGAATCCCAACGTGGTCTCGTACCTGGTCGCGGGCTTCAACGCCAAGGTCTATCTCAACGACACCTTTGTCGGCACGCTCGCCGAAGCGGTGCCGCTCGGGTTGCCCCAGCAAGGCCAGCTGGACCGAACCGTCACCCTGAAACCCGCCGGCGCCGGCGCGGAGCAGGTGCTGGATGCGGCCGCCCGCAGCGGCTCCGCCCGTTATCGCTTGGATACGATGCTCGACATCCAGATGGTGGGCACCAAGCACGAGCATGGCGAGGTGACCCACGCGGGCACCGTCCCTGTCGCCAACAAATAAAGAAGCGGCCACGGTCGCCCGTGGCCGCTGGTGTTGGTCAGGAAAGGAATTCAGGCCGCCAGGCGCTTCGCGGCGGCGGTGGCCGTGACCCGCGTGAAATTCACCGGCAGGTGAATCGGGCGGGCCAGGTTGAGGGCGCGAGGCCGGCGGCTGTATTGCTCGACGGTCCAGGCCACCAGGCCGGTGGCGAAGGCGATGGCGGAAAAGTCGGCGGCGTCGAAAGGACGACCGCTCGCATAAGAGGCGACGCCCAGGAGGGTCGCGGTCAGGACGGAAGTAAGAGCGGTTTTCATAGCAGGATTGGGTTGATACCATGAAAACCCGCCGGCCCGCGAAAAGTTGCAAGATCGCCTAACTGCCTCGGCCCAAGCAGCAAGGCGCAGCCACCACCGCGCCTTCGACAACAGGTATCGGGCGGGTTCAGCCCGCCCCGCCGCCGGCGTTGGACACCGGGCGGAGCTTCGCGCGGAAGAGCGCGCCGACATAATCGCGGTTCATGCGCGCAATGAAGTCGTGCGTGATCAGCTTCGGGCAGACGGCGCTGCACTCGTATTGATTCGTGCAGTTGCCGAAGCCCGCCTCGTCCATCGTCTGCACCATGGCCAGCACGCGCCGGTCGCGCTCGGGCTGGCCCTGGGGCATGAGGCCGAGGTGCGACACCTTCGCCGCGACAAAGAGCATGGCGCTGGCGTTCTTGCACGCCGCCACGCAGGCCCCGCAGCCGATGCAGGCCGCCGCGTCCATCGCCAGGTCGGCGTCATCCTTCGGCACCGGGATTGCATTGGCGTCGGG
Source organism: Lacunisphaera sp. (assembly GCA_035545835.1). GTDB lineage: Bacteria > Verrucomicrobiota > Verrucomicrobiia > Opitutales > Opitutaceae > Lacunisphaera. The sequence goes on along the minus strand of DASZXO010000080.1, from coordinate 21,197 downwards.
CGCCGCCCCGGTGCGCACGGAGATGAAGCCGCCGGCCTGCTGGATGCGGTCGAAGGCACTGCGGTCGGTCACAAGGTCCTTCACGAGCGGGAAGGCCCGGGCGCGGAAGGGCTCGACGACGATCACGTCCCCCTCGTGAAAGCTGCGCATGTAGAGCTGGCAGGTGGCGATGCCATGGCCCGGGCCGTGCGGCTTGCCATTGATGGTGCACGAGCAGGTGCCGCAGATGCCCTCGCGGCAGTCGTGTGCGAAGGCGATCGGCTCGCCGCCCTCGCGGGTCAGTCCGTCGTTCACCACGTCCAGCAACTCGAGGAAGGACATGTCGGGGTTCACGCCGCCCGCCGGATAATCGACGAACTTGCCGGGCGCGGCCGGCCCCGCCTGGCGCCAGACGCGCAGGGTGACGGAGAAGAGCTTCTTGGATGATTTCTCGGCAACCATGATGGATCCCCGGCTTATTTGTAGGAGCGCACGCTCATCTTGGTGAACTCGTAGTTGAGCGGCTCGGTGTTGCGGAGCGGCGCCTGGCCCTCGCCTTGGAATTCCCAGGCGGCCACGTGGCCGAATTTCTCGTCGTCGCGTTTGCACTCGCCGTCGGGGTACTGGTACTCCTCGCGGAAGTGCCCGCCGCACGACTCTTCGCGCGTGAGCGCATCGCGGCACAGCAGCTCGCCCAGTTCGAGGAAATCCGCCACGCGGCCCGCCTGCTCGAGCGACTGGTTGAGCGTGTCGGCCGAGCCCGGCACCTTGACATTGGCCCAGAACTCCTCGCGCAGCGCCGGGATCTTCTGCAGCGCGGCCTCGAGGCCGGCGCGGTTGCGGGCCATGCCGCAGTGTTCCCACAGGATCCGGCCGAGGCGCTTGTGGAAATGGCTGACGGGTTCCTTGCCCCGGCTCTCGAGCAGCCGGCGCGTGATGCCGCGGACGTTCTCCTCGGCCTGCTGGAACTCGGCGGCGTCGAGGGACGGCCGCGAGCCCGGCTTCTGGCCGGCGAGGTAGTCGCCCAGCGTGTACGGGATGACGAAATAGCCGTCGGCCAGCCCCTGCATGAGCGCGGACGCGCCGAGCCGGTTGGCGCCGTGGTCGGAGAAGTTCGCCTCGCCGAGGACGAACAAGCCGGGGAGGTTGGACATCAGGTTGTAGTCCACCCAGAGCCCGCCCATCGTGTAGTGCACCGCCGGGAAAATCCGCATCGGCGTGTGGTAGGCGTTCTCGTTGGTGATCTCGTGGTAGATGTCGAACAGGTTGCCATAGCGCTCGCGGACGACGTTTTCGCCCAGGCGCTTGATCGCGTCGGCGAAGTCGAGGTAGACGCCGAGTCCGCTGTCGCCGACGCCGCGGCCCTCGTCGCACATGCGCATGGCCGCGCGCGAGGAAACGTCGCGCGGGGCGAGGTTGCCGAAGCTCGGGTAAATGCGCTCGAGGTAGTAATCGCGGTCCTCCTCCGGGATCGTGTTCGGGTCCTTGCGGCAGTCCTCCTTCCGTTTCGGCACCCAGATGCGGCCGTCGTTGCGGAGGGACTCCGACATCAGCGTGAGCTTCGACTGGTAGTCGCCGGTGACCGGGATGCACGTCGGGTGGATCTGCGTGTAGCAGGGGTTGGCGAAGCACGCGCCGCGCTTGTAGGCGCGCCAGATCGCCGTGGCGTTCGACTGCCGGGCGTAGGTCGAGAGATTGAAGACGTTGCCGTAGCCGCCCGTGGCCAGCACGACGGCGTCGGCGTGGTGGCGCGTGATGGCGCCGGTGATGAGGTTGCGGACGATGATGCCCTTCGCGTGGCCGTTCACCACCACGAGGTCGAGCATCTCGGAGTTGGCCTGCAGCTGCACGCCGCCCTGGCCAATCATCCGCGAGAGCGCCGAGTAGGCGCCGAGCAGGAGCTGCTGGCCGGTCTGGCCGCGCGCATAGAACGTGCGCGAGACCTGCGCACCGCCGAAGGAACGGTTGGCGAGCAGGCCGCCGTACTCGCGCGCGAAGGGCACGCCCTGGGCCGCGCATTGGTCAATGATGTTGACCGACACCTCGGCCAGGCGGTGGACGTTGGCCTCGCGCGAGCGGTAGTCGCCGCCCTTCAGCGTGTCGTAGAACAGACGGTGGACCGAGTCGCCGTCGTTCTGGTAGTTCTTGGCGGCGTTGATGCCGCCCTGCGCCGCGATCGAGTGGGCGCGCCGCGGACTGTCGTGAAACACGAAGTTCTTAACCTTGTAGCCGAGCTCCGCGAGCGTCGCGGCGGCCGAGGACCCGGCGAGCCCGGCGCCGACGACGATCACCTCGTATTTGCGCTTGTTCGCCGGGTTGACGAGCTTGATCTCGGTCTTGTGCTTCCGCCATTTCTCGGCGAGCGGGCCGGACGGGATCTTGGATTCGAGTTTGGCCATGGCGGGGAAAGGTTCAGGCGTGGAGTTTGACCAGGCCCCCGAGCACGGAGAGCGGGATCGCGGCGTTCAGCAGGAAATAGAGCCAGCAATAGGCCACGCCGAAGCGCTCGAGGCCGCGGCTCCATTTCTCATTCCGGAGGCCCAGCGTCTGCACCATGCTGCCGATGCCGTGGGCGAGATGATAGCTCAGCAGGCCGACCGCGAGGATGTAGAAGAAGGAGACCCCGGCGCGGCTGAAGCCGTGCACGACCATGTTATAGACGTCCCGCACCATCACGCCGTTCGCGAGGCGGTACGTGTGCGCGCTCCATTCCGGGTGCTGCACGCGCAGGGTGAAATCGAGGAGGTGGTAGACAAGGAACGCGAACACCACGATGCCCGTGCGCGCCATCACGCGCGAAGCCAGCGTCGCCCGGTTCGTGAAATCCACCGCGTAGGCGACCGGTCGCGCGACCATGTTCTCCCGGGTCAGCTGGATCGCGACCCAGATGTGGATCAGCACGCAGGCCAGCAGCACACAACGCACGACCCACAGCAGCTCGCCGACCGATTCCAGAAAGTGGCCATAGGCGTTGATGTGTTCCGGCGGCAGGAAGATCTGCAGGTTGCCCAGCAGGTGCCCGGTCACGAAGAGGAACATCACGACGCCGGTCACGGCCATCAGGAACTTCTTGCCAATGGACGAGCTGAGGAGCGAACCGGGAAGATTCATCGCGTGGAACTGGTGCTTGGGGTCGGGCGGATGGGCGGCGGGCGCCAATGGATAAACCAATGCAGCGTGGCGATGTAAAGGACGCGCGCAATCCGGTGTCGGAATAATTAGCGAGCCTAAATCGGGCGAGAAGGCGGGACGCGAGGCGACTGTCGCCGCGGTTGCCGCCGCACCCGATGCCCCGGCCGGGGGCGCCCGCGGGACTAGCGCGCCAGCGGCTTGAGCAGGGCGAACTTGCCGCTTGCCGCGGGCTGGATGAATTTCCGCCGGAAAAGGTTGACCCGCGCCTCGGGACCGAGGGCCGCCGCCAGCGGGCCCTCCATGCCGGCCGGCGCGACGGCGTCGGCGACGTATTGGAAATCCCAGCGGGTCTCCGAAACCTGCACCAGGCTCCAGTGCCAGCAGCTGAAATCGTCCGGCAGGGCCGCATCGATCTCAAAGGCGGACACCACGCGGCCCTCCGCGCTGACATAAAGGTCGCGCTCGCGGCCGAGAATCCGGTAGCCAGCGGGCATCCGCCGGATGATGTCGCCGGTGAAGTACCGCAGCAACGGCATGGCCTCGCGGTCGCGGGTGGTGACGTTGATCTGGAACACGTCCGCCAGCACCGCCGGCCCGGCGCCGCCCGCCGGGGGCCGCCAGGGGACGAGTTCCACGAAGGCATTGCCATCGATCGCGCGGAGGTTGTCGCCGAACGCGTCGCCCACGAAGATGTAGCCGGCCTCGGTCGAGCCGTAGAGATCGACCTGGTTTGCCGGGAAGGCCTCCGCGATCCGCCGGCTGTGCTGCCGGCTCGCCTTGCCGTAGGTGAGGATGACCGTGCGAATGCTGGGCACGCGCACCTTGCGCTTCTGCGCGGCCCGCGCGAGCAGGGAAAGATAGATGGGCTCGCCCTCGATCACTTCCGGCTTGAGGGCCTGGAGCTCGAGCACGATGCGATCCCACTCCGCCTCGGCGAAGACAAACGGATCGCTCGAAAGATTCAGGTACACCGTGCCGTCAAAATAGCGATGCGGGAACGGGTGATCCTCGAAGGGGCAGAGGTTGCTGGAGCAGCCCACCGGCGCGAGCACGGCCTTGCGGTAGGGCCGGTCGACGTATTGGGCGAGTTCCGGGTGCGCGAGATAGGCGCGGCGGAGCTGGGCGTTCCACCAACCGTCCTCCATCACCACCGTCATCGGCTTGGCGGTCGAGCCGGACGTGTGCTCGAACTCGTAGCGCTTCTCCTGCAGCCCGCGTTCGATCTCCGCGTAGTCCGCAAAGAAGGCCGTGTGACCGCGATCGAGGATCTCCTGCTTGGTCAGCACCGGGATCTCGCGATAGCACGCCCATTGCAGCGGTTCATCGTGCAGCGGGAAGCGCTGGCTGTAGAAGGGGCTGCGGCGGTAAATGGCGCGGATTTCGCGCTCGAGCGGCGCGGGCAGCACGGAACGGCCGCCGCCGGCGAGGGCGTCGGGGGCGTTGGCAAACACGGCAGGCAGCGTGGCGGCTTCCATCGGGTTCGGGGAGTAAAGCCCCGGCGCGGGCATTGTCAAACGGGCCCCCGGCGCAACTCGTCCCACACCGGCGCAAAAAGCAGCAGCGCGTCCAGCACCATGGCGTGCGTGATTTCCCCCCGCCGGGCCATCGCGTAGACTTCCGCGACGGGCCGCACCATGATCTCGAGTTCCTCGTCAGGATCCCACGCCAGCCCGGCGTCGGGCCGGGCCCCGGAGATGAGGACGAGGTGGCAGCGGTTGCTCTGCATCGCCGGGTTCGGGTGCACGCTGCCGAGCAGCCGCGCCGCGGGCCCAACATAGCCGGTTTCCTCGCGCAGCTCCCGCGCGCCGGCGGTGATGGCATCCTCGCCCGGCTCCATCACGCCGCCCGGGATCTCAACGGAGAACTCGTTGATCCCATAGCGAAACTGGCGGACGAGCACGATCTCGTGGCCCGGGGTCAGCGCGATGACGTTGACCCAGTCGGGCGCGTTGATGACGAAGAAATCCTGCTCCTGGCTGCGGGCCGGATGCCGATAGTAGGTGCGGGTGACCTCAAAGATGCGCGTGGTGGCGTGCGGCTCGGCGCGAAGCCGGTGCCAGCGCTGCGGCCGCGGAGGTGATTCAGGCATGCGGAAATAAAAATGCCTCCACGACGCGGGGTCGAGGAGGCATCGGGAAATCTGCCGCGATTATTTCTTCGGGATCTTGACCTTCTGGCCAACCTTGAGGTGGCCGGCATCAATGCCGGGATTCTCGGCTTCGATCGCGTCGACCCGGGTGGCGAACTTCTTGGCGATCTTCGACAGCGTGTCGCCCGGGGCCACGGTGTAGTTGCCGCTGGCATCGACCGTGCCGGTCACGACGCCGCCGGCGCCGCCCTTGCCTCCCGCGGCCGGCGCGGGCTTCTTGGCCGCTTCCTCGAGCTTGGCGATCTTGGCGTTGATCGTGCCGATCTCGCCGCCGACCTGGTCGAGCGCGCTCTGGATGCCCGAGCGGAGGCCCTTGATGTCGCTTTCACTCTTCGCAGAGGCAGCGTTGACCGAGGCCTCCAGGGCCGGGATCTTGTTGTTGATCGCATCCTCGTGGGCCACGACGGTCTTTTGCAGCGTCGAAAGCTTGAAAAGGGCCGTGGCGGATAGCACCAAGGCAAGGGCGCCAGCGATCACCCCCACAAGGGGCAGGACGCTGCCGGAGCTGTTACTGTCGCGGGAAAGAGTGTCCATTTTGGATAAGAGATTGAGGTGACGTATATAGGGGCGTGCGGATAGGTGAGGCAAGAAGCATTTAATCACAGTTTGGGCCGCCCAATCGCGTTCCCTTACCCGTTGGCCGGCGGCTCATTGACCCGCTCACCCGTGCCTCGCCCCAGGCGCACTGTCAACTTGGTCGGGGCGGCGAGATTCGAACTCGCGACCTCCTGGTCCCAAACCAAGGTTCAATTTGGCGGAACTGGCTGCTCTCCAGCGGGAGCTCCAGAGGGCAATTCGACTGTGCGCACAACTGCGCTCACTAATTAGAGCGAAAACGCTGGGGGCAGGGCGTTCGGGGGTGGCGCAATGAGCGAGCCCTACCGACGTCTTTTTGGTGGGAGGTTCCCTGCCCCCAGCGGGGGCGGGGGAAGGGGCGTGGGGGAGAACGGAGGACCTATTATGGAGTTACGATACTACACGCCCGAGACATGGTTCACGGCCGAGGGGGCGCGGTTGAAGGCGCGACGCCTCCAACGATCGGGGATGCCCGACATGACTAATTGGCGATTCGTGACGCTCACAGTCGCGAGCCGGACGGTTTCCCGCGAGGAAGCATACCAGCGCGGCAAAGATCGCCTCCGTCGCTTCTTTGCTCACTTCCGCGCGGCTATCGGTCGCGAGTTCAAGTGGTGCTGGAAACTGGAGTTTCACGAGGACGGCTATGCACACTGGCATTGCCTGCTCGAGTACACGAAACGGATTCCTGAAGAAATGCTGCCGGCAATGGAAGCGTGGTGGGGACTCGGCAGGATCAACGTTAAGCGAGTCAAGGAGCGCGACTTATTCTACGTGTTCAAATACGTTTCAAAGGGACCCGATGAGCTACCCCGTTGGGTGCAAGATTTTCGTGGGCGCCTGCGCGTGTTTCAAAGCTCGAAAGGTTTTTTTGTCCGTGCCCAGCGCAGATCAATGAAGAAGCAGGAGCCGTGTTGCTGCCTCTTGCCGCTGACGCTGGGCCAGAAACTGGAGTGGGACAGCCGCAAGGCTTTGTTGGCGGAAACGACACATGGTGGCGAAGTGCGCCTTAGTGTCGTGAAGCTCCGCATGACATTTTCCGAGCTGTACCTGGCTCGGGTTCACCAAGCAGTCCAGAAGCGTCAACAGCTCGTCGGCTTCGGGTCTGTTCCAATCAGCACGAGCCAAGCAATGGAGGTTAGATATGAACACATCAGCAACCGCGGCCTCGGCCGCATCCCCCGCGTCGCAACCGCAGCTTAGCGGCGGCCTGTTTCTCAAGGGCACGGTCATTGCCGTGCGCAAAGAGGAAAAGGAATGGGAAAAAGAAAAATACGAACAGACCACCGTCGAAATTTCGGACGGCTTCCAGGTCTACTCCATGCGGCATCGTCACGATGCGTCACCGTATCAGCCGCCGAAGTTGTTCGAACAGGTGACGGTTCGCGTGACATATGCCGCAACCGAGAAGGGCAAGATTTCGGTTAAGGGCCTTCTGGTTTGACAGTCGAGTGCGTTGGAGAGAGGCCCCTTCAGGTTTATGCCGAAGAAAAAGAAACTGCCCCCGCCATCACCAAAGAACCCCTGTCCAAAATGTGGGCAGGAGATGGAGAACCGCGGCATCCACGTGGTAGAAGGCGACTGCTGGAGCTGTCATTGCCAAATGAAGATCGCGTTTGGTCTAGGCGAAGGCCCGGCCTATTCGCCAATTGACTTCTCGCCGGATGAGCTAGCAGCTGCACGCAAAGCGGGTGCTAAACTCGAAATTAGTTTCAGCAACACGATGCAGGAATCTTACATGGCTAATGTCTGCCCAACGTGTGGCATACTGACAGGAGATTTCTACCTGCACGATTTTTGGGACCTCGCAAACGAGCAAACAAAGGTAGCGGAATCGAAGGTTTGTCTAGCGTGCGTGGATGCAGCGCGAGGGTGATCCGCGGCCAACAGTCTCCTTTCGGGGCGGCAGCAATGCCGCCCTTGTTTTTTGGGAGAGAAACGAGGGAGTGGCGAGCGGGAGCCGGATGCGGCCGCGCAAGCGGCCGCGCCGGCCCCGCCGCCCTTTCCTTGTTCAATCTTAACGTAATTGACCGTGATTCGGAATCTCGCGGTTTAAAATGCTGTCAACTCGCTTTAGAATCATCAAAAGCGTCAGCAGGAAATTTCCCACAAATGCGAAAGAAATGGCCGAAGCGATTTGCAGCAAAACCCCAGACGTGAGTCTGGACAAGAAGAGGAGCACAATAAGGATAACGGATACCAAAATCGAATATGAGATGTTCGAAAACGTCTCTTCTAAAAGCCTATCTCGATAATTTGTTAGCGTAGCTTGGGAGGGTGATTCTTTGGGTTCGCCCTTCTTGGGTTCGTCTTTCTTTGGCAGCTGACCAATGATAATGACCAGGAGATTAAGCAACAACCCGACAAAGATTGAGAAGATGGTCGCCAAGAAATTGACCGCGTTGGTAGTAAGATTGCGGTTCAATACCCAAACTAGAACCGCAGCTATGCCGGCCGGAGCGACGTAAAAAAGGACGATATCGGACTTCGAAACGTTTTTCGAAGCCGAATGATGCAGCGTCTTCCAGTGGGCTGAAACAATCTTCAGAAAATCAATCTTCGAAGTCATAGCCGATTGCAGATTTTAGGCCGTCCAGAACATCTGCCGATTCAGAAGAGATAGATTGGAAAGTCGGAAACCCGTCTCGCCCGAGTTCCACGCTCTCAGTTACGTCAATGTGCGCGCGAAGCCGATTAAGATCTGTTAGGTCGACCTGCTTGGTTTTGCCGCCGATGTCTACGCCTATCAACAGCCGGCTGTGAGCGAATCCGTCGGCCTCGATCAGTGTTGCGAGCTTGGCGTACTGCTTCTGATTAAGCACGTCACGTGCTTTGTCCATGAGGGCGCCAAATCGCGATCCATGTTTTGCCCGAACAACCAAGTCCACTTGACCGTCATTCGCGTCCGCGAGTTCAAGCCTATCGGCTAAGTCAGCCGGAAGTGTATTACGGCGAAGTGTCACGGTTCGAATTTCACCCCTACCCAAGATATGTTCTAGAGCCCCTTCTGGCAGCTCCGGGAGGATGCTGAGCGTAATATCCGGGTATTGTTGCGAAAATTCTCTCCTCAAATCTGAGCAAAGAATTGTGCGGACTCCGAGCAGGCCAAACCTCTGCAGAATAAGAAACCCGGTATCGGTTTGAGGCGGCAAAAACACGCGGAAATAAAACGGAAGCATTTGTGCTTGGTTCTTCCGTCGCCGGTATTTTGGTTTTTTGCCACTTACGTCGACGAGATCAGCTTCGATACCGTATTCGCCGGTGATAATAACTCCCTCAATGGTCGGGAGTGCGACGGAAATCTCTCGCGCTGTGAGTAGCTTTTGCGTCTCAGTGTCGTTTACGGTCTTTGCGGACAGGCCCAAAAAATACGCGGTAAAGAAATCTCTTACGCCTGCGAGATTCTCATGGTCAAACGGCAACAAAACACGTTCGTTGCGGTGACGGAATCGGATGCTGTAGCAGGCCAATGAGAACGTTGCGCTCATAAATCAAAACTGGGTCTCGATTATGGCCCGATTAATCGAGATCTCCCAAATACAACTATGTCGCAGATTTCCAAGCCGCTTCTTTGCGTATCTCAGGAATTTGCGAAAACCGAATAGGACTAGCCGACTGCATCTCCTCGCCGAGCTTCTTTAGGTTCTGTTCCATCTCGCGACGGCTGACGTGTGACTTCGAATAGCCGTACATCGAGAGTCCATCACCGTCCGGCATATTGCTTCCTTTGAAAAAATTGAAGACGAGCCAATGCGTCGGATGATTGTCGAATGCGACGGTGATCCTGACCGCATCGTGTTCTTTTTCTTGGGCGAATAGATTCGGAATCCCTAAATCTTTGAGGGCCTTTTCGACCGGGGCGTCGGTGATCGTGTAGTCGACCTCAGGATCGAGCTTCCAAATACTGAAGTCGGCTGGGAGCGGCTTAAGGCGCTTCATCATTTCGCCGATATCTCGTGAGCGCCGGAGTTCGGATTCATCGGGAGTTACCGGCGGACAACCCTGGCCGAACCACCATTTGATGATGTGGCCGGCATATTCGGTCGGAGCAGCGCTTATTCTCTTGGCGTGCTTCTCGACGGCATCGGCGACGTGGCCGGGCAAGGACACGTTATAACGGTGCTTTTGTGCCATGCGGGAAGGTTGCACTAAAAAGTATCAAAAAGCACTTGATTTCGTAGTATCATATGATACTTAATAGTTCCGTGATCGAAAATGTCTTCAGGCCAGTGCGGATTGTGAGTGGGAAGCGGGTGCGCTCCCGGCGGTGGAGCGGTCGCTACAATCTTGCCCGGGGCGAGAAGCCAATAACGGTGGCACTCGATACTCCGGATGAACAGGTCGCCCGGAAACGCCTGCGGGATATTATCGTCGAGAAGCAGCGGGAGGCTGTCGGTCTCGACGCACCGAAAGCGCAGCGTGAGGCGCTGCTCGTGCCAATCGTTAGTCTAGTTGAGGATTACCGGCAGTTTCTTGCAGCAAGAGACCTGTCCACCGGTTACATCCGCGATACGGTGGAGCGGTTGCTGCGGATGATCAGGGAAGCGAAATGGAAGTTCCTAGGGGACATCCGTCCAGACTCGTTCCTCCGTTGGCGGGCAACTCTGAAACGGTCCGCCAAGACAATTAAGGAATACCAGGTGTCCCTTAACGCGTTCTTGAACTACCTCGTGAAAGTCGAACGGCTCGAACGCAATCCGGTCGCGAAGATCGAGCATGTCGAAACTCGGGGAAAGCAAGTGCGGCCATACCGTGCGTTCACAGAGGAGGAACTGGGAAAACTGTTCGGCGTGGCAGGCGAGAGGTTGCTGGTGTATCAGGTTTTGCTCTACACGGGGCAACGGCCAGAGGAGGTTGCGGCGTTCGTATGGGATGATCTGCACTTGCAGCTCGAAAAGCCTTTCGTGTTGGTGCGGGAGGCGACGACGAAGGACAGCGACAAGCGCGCCGTGCCGCTGCACGATTCGCTTGCCTCAGTCCTTCGGCTCGGACGGGCAAGGGCGAGCGATGGGGCGGCGCTGGTCTTTCCGACTTTCCCTACACGTCGGACACTGCTGCGAGATTTGGTGAAGGCAGGCATCGACCGAAAAGATGGCCTCGGGCGGACGCTTCATCTGCGGTCATTCCGCAAGACATGGCAAACCATGGGGGTTCGGCACGGCATCAACCAGCGGAGCGCGCAAGCTATCCTCGGTCATTCAGACCCCAGCTTGACCGCAAACGTGTACACGGACGTTCCGGCGTTGGAGCTGCACGGCGAAATCAAAAAATTGCCGTGGATCAGCGGGCGCGAAGACAACGCACAACTGCGCACACAAAATCTGGGCGAAATGCTCACGATCCAACAGTTGGTGGGGCAACTCGTGAAGGCGGTAAACGTGTTCTCCACAGAGGGAAACGAGTGGTCGGGGCGGCGAGATTCGAACTCGCGACCTCCTGGTCCCAAACCAGGCGCTCTACCAGGCTAAGCTACACCCCGAGGCGAAGGCTGATGGGACGCGCCCCTGCCCCTGCTGTCAACGTTCCGGTGGCAGCAAACCAAGCTCGCTCGGACCAGCGTCCTGAACTCCCCAATAATGGGTAGGATGGATGATGGCGATGGCGCGTTCCCGCCCGCTGACTGGCGGCTGTCGACCCATCTTCCGCCAGATGAATGCCATCCGATCTTCCCTGCTGGGTGTCCTGTTCGCCACGAGCCTCGTCCCACCGGTGCGAGCCCAGGTGAGTTTGGTGACATTCGCCTTTACCGACCAATCGAGCCAGGCGGCCACGCTCGCGCCCACCTCGGTCGCCCCCCATCTTTCGGCCGGAAGCTTCACCGTTTCCGATGGCAGCTTCACCAGCACCAACTTCACCACCGGCGCGCCCCCGGACTCACCCGCGGTGGCGGACAGCGGCGGCTGGGCATCATCGACGCCCGCCAAGTACTTCGCCTTCACCATCACGCCGGCCGCGGGCTACCAGGTGGATATTTCCGCCATCAGTTTCGTGTATCGGCAGACGAGCACCGGCGCCGTCAACTATCAGGTGGATGTCGGATTGATCACGAATGTGCTGTCCGGAAGTTTTCTGACGGACAGCGCCTGGCATTCGGTCAGCTCCAGCGTCGCCCTCGACGGGTTGGCGACGGCCCAGCAGGTGAGAATCTATGGCTACAATGGCGGCTCAGGCAGTTTCGGGTTGGACTCGGTGGTTCTCACCGGAAACGTCACGGCGATTCCCGAACCGGGTGCGGCCGCGGCATGCGCCGGCATTGCGATGTTGTTCGCGGCGGCGCATCGCTGGCGCGCGAGGTCGCCGCGCCCGGCCGCAGATTGAATTCACCTAGCCACGCCGGGGCGCTTCAGTTCGCCCGCGAGCGAATCACTTGCCCGGCTTGAAGGTCAGGCCGGCGGAGTTGGTGGCGGCGGGCTGCGAGGATGCGGGCAGTGATGCCAGGAGGACGGTGGCGCGTTGCGACCAGGTGCTCGTCGGCTCGAGCCGGCCGATCTCGTCGACCAGCTTCCGGACCTCGTCAAAGTTGCCGGAGTCGAGCGCGAGTGTCGCTAGGTGATAGCCGGCCTCGGCCCGGGCCGTTTTCGGCAGGGCGGCATCAGCGTAGATCGCCTTGAGCGCCGTGGTGCCGGCGGCTTTGTCGCTGCCATTGACCTGGCTGACCGCCACGCCCAGGCGAGCGCGCGACTTCAAGGCGTCGTTCTGCAGGTTGTCCACCGCCTTCTGGTAGGCGGTCGCCGCGCCGGTGAAATCGCCGCCGGTGAATTTGTCATCCGCCAGCTTCAACCAGGCGACGCCGGCGAGCGGGTGGCCGGCATGGCCCTCCGCGAACGCGGTCAACTTCGCCGGCGTGTCGGCCACCTGGGCGAATTCCACCTGGACCGACTTTTCGCGCTGGGCGGAGAAATACTGCACCCCCTCGCGGCCGATGATGGCCAGCAGGGCGACGACACATGCACCCAGCACCACCGTGCGGTTCTTCTCCCAAATTTCGTGCAAGGTCAGGTCGACGCTCGCATGGGCGGCGGCCGCGGGATCCACACCAGGGGAGGTATTTTCGACGGGCTTGGATGGACTCATGGAACGGAGAAGAGAGCAAAAGCCCCACGGCCTGTAAATGACGGAAATATCACCGCCGGACGGCGGCGCGCCCGGGGCCCGCCGGTCAGTCGAACACCACCGTCTTGTTGCCGTAGATGAGGATACGATTCTCCAGGTGCCATCGCACCGCCTGCGCCAGGACCGATTTCTCCAGGTCGCGGCCCTGGCGGACAAGGTCGTCCACGCTGTGGCGGTGCGTCACGCGGGCCACGTCCTGCTGGATGATCGGGCCGTCGTCGAGGACGGCGGTGGCGTAGTGGGCGGTGGCCCCGATGAGTTTCACGCCGCGCTGGTGCGCCTGATGGTAGGGGCGCCCGCCGGCGAAAGCCGGCAGGAACGAATGGTGGATGTTGATCACGGGCCGGCCGAAACTGGCGAGAAAATCCGCCGAGAGCACCTGCATGTAGCGCGCCAGGACCACGAGTTCGATCCCGAGCTTGCGCAGCAGTGCCAGCTGGCGGGCCTCCGCGGCGACCTTGCGGTCACGCACGACCGGGATGCGGTAATAAGGCAGGCGATAGGCCCGCGCCGCCGGCGCCAGGTCGGCGTGATTGGAGACCACCGCCGCGATCTCGCAGGGAAACTCCCCCGCCCGCCAGCGCAGGACGAGGTCGTGGAAGCAGTGGTCGGCCTTCGACACGAAGATCGCGACGCGCTGCCGGTGCGTGGAATCCTTCACGACCGCGTTCATGCCCAGGCGGCCCTGGGCAAAGCGCAGAAACGCCTTCTCTTCCGTCGCGAGGCGCCGGCTCGCCGGCGGCACCCATTCGATGCGTTGGAAGAAGATCCCGGCGTCCTCGTCGCGGTGCTGGTCCGCGTGGAGAATATTGCCGCCGTGGTCAAAAATCCAACCCGCCGCCCGCGCCACCAGACCCGGCTGGTCGGGACCGTGCAACAGCGCGACGAGCGTGGCCTCCGCTTTCATGGATCCTTCACATCGGCACGACGCTGTGCCGGTACTGCTGGAGCGGGCGCACGTCGACCCGCTTTTGCTTCATCGCGCGGATGCCTCCGAGCGCGGCCTGGGCCCCGGTCAAGGTCGTCATGATGCAGACGGAGTTGGCGACGGCCGCGGCGCGAATGGCGTTTTCGTCGTGGCGCGGGATCATGCCCTTCGGCGTGTTGATCACCATCTGGATCTCGCCGTTTTTGATCATGTCGATGCAGTTGGGCCGGCCTTCCAGCAGCTTGTTGACGAACTGCACCTGCAGCCCGTTCTGTTGGAGGAGCCGGGCCGTGCCGCCGGTCGCGACGATCGAAAAGCCAAGTTCCGCAAAGGCCCGCGCGAGGCCCACCGCCTCGGGCTTGTCGGAATCCTTCACGCTCAGGAACACCTTGCCGCCCAGCGGCAGCCCGGGCTTGGCCGCCATTTGCGTCTTGGCGAACGCGATGCCGAGGTCGTCGTCCATGCCCATGACCTCGCCGGTCGACCGCATTTCGGGGCCGATGACAATAGTGGCCCCGGGGAAGCGCGCGAACGGGAACACGGCCTCCTTGACGCACCAATGCCTCGGCTTCACTTCGCGCGTGAGGCCGAGTTCGGCAAGTTTCCGTCCGGCCATCACCTTGGCCGCGAGCTTGGCGAGCGGCACGCCGATGGCCTTGGCCACGAACGGCACCGTGCGCGATGCCCGCGGGTTGACCTCGAGCACGAACAGCTGCTCGTCCTTGATGGCGAACTGGACGTTCATCAGGCCCACCACATTCAGCGCCCGGGCCAGCGCGTACGTCGCCTCGCGCACGGTCTGCAGCATGTCGGGTGACAGCGTGTGCGGCGGCATCACCATCGCCGCGTCGCCCGAGTGGACGCCCGCAAACTCGATGTGCTCCAGCATGCCGCCGATGATCGAGACCTCGCCGTCGCTGATGCAGTCGACGTCGAGCTCGATCGCGTCCTCGAGGAACTTGTCGATCAGGACGGGCTTGTCCGGCATCACCTCGAACGCCTGGCGGATCACCGCCTTGAACTCGTCCTCGCTGTAGACGATGAACATGCCGCGGCCGCCCAGCACGAAGGACGGGCGCAGCAGCACGGGAAAGCCAATCTCGTGGGCGAAGCCGAGGGCCTCGCTTTCGTTCATCGCCGTGCGGTTCGGCGGCTGTTTCAGCTGGAGGCGGTCGAGGATCGCGGCGAACAGCTTGCGGTCCTCGGCGGTCTCGATGCTCTCCGGGGTCGTCCCGATGACGTTGACGCCATGCGCCTTCAGCGGGCCGGCCAGGTTGAGCGGCGTCTGTCCGCCGAACTGCACAATCGCGCCGACGCACTGCTCCTGCTCGTACACCTCGAGCACGTCCTCGAGCGTCAGCGGCTCGAAATAGAGGCGATCGCTGGTGTCGTAGTCGGTCGAGACGGTCTCGGGGTTCGAGTTGACCATCACCGTCTCGTAACCGATCTCGCGCAGCGCGAACGAGGCATGGACGCAACAGTAGTCGAACTCGATGCCCTGGCCGATCCGGTTCGGGCCGCCGCCGATGATCATGATCTTCTTCCGCGTCGACGGGATGATTTCATTCTCATCGCCGTAGCTCGAGTAATAATAGGGCGTGAACGCCTCGAACTCCGCGGCGCAGGTGTCGACCAGGCGGTAGGTTGTCTTCACGCCGGCCTGCTTGCGGTGGGCGCGCATGGCCTCGAGGCTCACCTTCAGCAGGTGGGCGAGCTGCGCGTCGGAGAAGCCATATTGCTTGGCCCGCCGCAGCAACACCGGGTCCAGGGTGGCCGGCGTGCGGGTCGCCAGCAGCTGCTCCATCTCATGGAGTTCCCACAACTGGTGCAGGAACCAGGGATCGATCTTCGTCAGGTCGTGGACCTGCTCCACCGTGTAGCCCGCGCGGAAGGCGTGCCGGATGAAATAGACGCGCTCGGCGTTGGGGGTGCCGAGCCGCTGGCGGATGATTTCGTCCCCGGGCGTCTCCTCGCCGCCGAATTTTCCGCCGCCGCCGAAACCGCGGGCGCCCGTCTCGAGCGACCGCAGGCATTTCTGGAACGATTCCTTGAAGGTGCGGCCGATGGCCATCGCCTCGCCCACCGACTTCATCGCCGAGGTGAGGGTCGGGTTGGCCCCGGTGAATTTCTCGAAGGTGAAGCGCGGGATCTTGGTGACGACGTAATCGATGGTGGGCTCGAAGCTGGCCGGCGTGAGCCGGGTGATGTCGTTGCGCAATTCGTCGAGCGTGTAGCCGACCGCCAGCTTGGCCGCGATCTTCGCGATCGGGAAGCCGGTGGCCTTCGAGGCCAGCGCCGAGGAGCGCGACACGCGCGGGTTCATCTCGATCACGACCTGGCGGCCGGTGCGCGGGTCGAGGGCGAACTGGATGTTCGAGCCGCCGGTGGCGACGCCGATCTCGCGGATGACGGCGAACGAGGCGTCGCGCATCACCTGGAATTCCTTGTCGGTGAGCGTCATGGCCGGCGCGACCGTGATGGAGTCGCCGGTGTGCACGCCCATCGGGTCGAAATTCTCGATGGAGCAGATCACGACGCACTGGTCCTTGTGGTCGCGCATCACCTCCATTTCGTATTCCTTCCACCCGAGGAGGCACTCCTCGACGAGCACCTCGTGCACCGGCGAGATCTCGAGCCCGTGGTTCACGATCTGCTCGAACTCCTCGCGATTGTAGGCGATGCCGCCACCGGAGCCGCCGAGCGTGAAGCTCGGCCGGATGATGAGGGGCATGGTGCCGATGTAGTCGGCGGCCTTGCGGGCGTCCTCGAGCGTGTGGACGGTCATCGACTTCGCCACGTCCAGGCCGATCTTGATCATGGCCTGCTTGAACAGCTCGCGGTCCTCGCCCTTGCGGATCGCCTCGGGCCGGGCGCCGATCATTTCCACGCCGTGGCGGTCGAGGATCCCCGCCTTGTGCAGGTCGATGGAGAGGTTGAGCGCCGTCTGGCCGCCCAGGGTCGGGAGCAGCGCCGAGGGCTTCTCCTTCGCGATGATCTTTTCCAGGATGTCGACCGTCAGCGGCTCGATGTAGGTGACGTCGGCAAACTCCGGGTCCGTCATGATCGTCGCCGGGTTGGAATTCACCAGGATCACGCGGTAACCCTCCTCCCGCAGGGCCTTGCATGCTTGCGTGCCGGAGTAATCAAATTCGCATGCCTGGCCGATCACGATGGGGCCGGCGCCGATGATCAGGATGGACTCGAGGTCGGTGCGTTTGGGCATGCGCGTAGATTTTGGCGAGGCTTGCTAGGCCCCCATGGCGGGGCAAGCGGGAATTGGGAAATTCCCGTCACGGCGGAGGCACCCGTCGCGCGCGGGCCCCGGGCGTGCCTCAACCGAGGCGCGCGACGTCGATATTCAGGGTCTTGGCGGCCCGGGCCTTGTCGCCCTGGCAGGCGTGGAGCACCCGGCCGATGTACTGCTTCTCCTGGCCCGCGAGGTAATCGGCCAGCGTCGGCCAGTCATCCAGCTCATGGATGCGCAACGGCAGCTGTGCCGAGGTGACGACGCGGGTCTCGGTGGTGGTGACCAGCTGCGAAATGACCTGCCGGAATTCGGCCAGGTTGCCCGGCCAGCGGTAGGCGCGCAGCGTCGCCATCGCATCCTCGGTGAACTCCACCAGCTTGGCGTCGAAATGCGGGTTGGAGGTCTTGCTGGCAATATCCTTGAGCAGGGCCGGTACGTCCTCGAGGCGTTCGCGCAGCGGCGGCATCTGGACCGGCAGCGCGGCCACGCGGTAGAACAGTTCCTCGTTGAAGCCGCCCTCTTCCGCCAGTTTCTCCAGGTCTTCCTCGGTGGCGCAGATGAGGCGGAAGTTGTGGGCGTTGTTGCGCAGCACCGACACGAGCTCGGCTTGCACCTCCTTGGGCAGGCACTGTAGGTGCAGCAGGAACAACGTGCCGCCTTTCGCCTCCTGCACCCAGTTTCCCCCGGCACCGTTCTGCCCGAGCAGCCCGGCGCGCAGGCTTTCCATGGAACTGAGCCGGCAGTCGATGCGCACGAGGGGGCTGTCCGGCGGCGTCCCGGCGGCATGGAGCAGCTCGGCGGCAACCTCGTGGCCGCTGCCCAACTCGCCCGAGATGAGGATCGGCGTGTGCGCGGTGGACAGCTTCTTGAGCTGCGCGATCAGGCGTTTCGTCTTCGGGCTGTGCCCGATCAGGCGCGCCTCGAAATCGCCGGCGTTGATGGCGGGTGCGCTGCCGGTGGCCTCGCGCTCCGCGATGGTGCGGCGGAATTCCATGCCGCGCTTCAGCGCCTGCATGAGCTCGTCGACCTTGAAGGGCTTCTGCAGGTAGTCAAACGCACCGAACTTCAGCGCCTGGATCGCGCTCTCGGTGCTGGCGTAGGCGGTCATGATGATGATGACTGCGCCGGGATCGTAGAGCTTGAGCTGCTTGAGCAGCGTGATGCCGTCCATCGGCTTCATGTCGATGTCGGCCAGCACCAGGTCGTACTTCTCGGCCTTGTAGCGCGCCAGGCCCTTCTCGCCGTCCGTGGCGAAGGCGGTGCTGTAGCCCGTCGGCTGGATGACGGCCTCGAGCATCTCGTGGATCGAGATCAGGTCGTCAACGATGAGGATCGAGGGCATGAAAACGGGGACGCGGATATTGGCTCGTGCCGCCAGCGGCACGCAAGTGGCATTGCAGGTCGCGGGACAAGATTATTGCTGCAGGCCGCCGGCCACCGCGCCGAGTTGGAAGATCGGCAGGAACATGGCCATCACGATGCCGCCGACCACCACACCGAGAAACACGATGAGCATCGGCTCGATGAGCGAGGTCAGCGCGCCGACCGTGGCGTCGCACTCGGTGTCGTAGAAATCCGCGATCTTGTTCATCATGCCGTCGACGTTGCCCGTGGTCTCGCCCGCCTTGACCATGTGCTTCATCATCGGCGGGAAGAAGGGATTGACCGCCATGATGTCGGAGACCTGGCCGCCCTGGCTGACGTGCTTGGCAATCTCGGCACAGGCATCCTCGACCTGCACCTTGCCGCTCGCGGACGCCACGATCTCCAGGGTGCGGAGGATCGGCACGCCGGAGCGCATGAGCGTGGCGTAGGTGCGGCAAAAGCGCGACAGGGCGATCTTGTGGATGAGGTTGCCGAAGATCGGGGCCTTCACGAGGAAGTTGTCCTTCTGCCGGCGGCCGTTGGGCGTCGCGACGTACTTGCCGGTGACGAAGTAGATGAGGTAGGCGCCGATGCCGAGGGCCCACCACCATTTCTTCATGAAATTGCTGAGGTCGATCAGCATCTGCGTCGGGGCGGGCAGCTTGGCGCCGAAGTCCGCGAACATGGCGGCGAACACCGGGATGACGAAAATCAGCAGCACATTGACCAGCGCGATCGCGAGGCCGATGACGGCGATCGGATACGTCATGGCCGACTTCACCTTTTTGGTCAGCTTGACCGTCGACTCGAAGTAGCCCGCCACCTTGCCGAGGATTTCCGCCAGGCCGCCGGACGCCTCGCCCGCTTCCACCATCGAGATGAAGAGATTCGGAAACGCCTTGGGAAATTTCTTCACCGCCGCCGAAAACGAGGTGCCGGTCGAGATGTCGTTGCGCACGTCGCGGATCACGATCCGGAACACCTGGTCCTCCGTCTGGTCCTGCAAGGCCTCCAGGCACGAGACCAGGGGCAGGCCGGCCGAGAGCAGCGAGGCCAGCTGACTCGTGAAAACCGAAAGCTCGCCGAGGTCCAGCTTGTAGGTCTTCGCCCTCTTCTCGAGCGCCTTCTGCTTGGCCATCGCCTGCGCCGCCTTGACGCTCGACTGGGGTTTTCCTGCCGCGGGGTTCGCCATATGGACGCGATATATGGAGATTCAAACACCGCGGGCAATCCCATTTACGGTGCCGGCGCCGCGACGAACAAAAGCTTGAAGGACCGGCTCCCCCGGTCACCCTTCCCGAGGAATCCGCGGCTATAGTTTAGTGGTAAAACCTCTGCCTTCCAAGCAGGTGTCGTCGGTTCGATTCCGACTAGCCGCACCAGCCCGGCCAGGTTGGCATCCGGTGTCCTGCCCTCCCGGCCATTCGGCCCCGCCCGGTCGCACTACGATTGAGGCTTTTTTGACGCCGTCGCGGTCACCACATGAAGTAGTTCTCGTCCATGCTGAGGAATCTCTCGCTCGGCGGGGCATAGACCACCCGCCACACGTCCGTGTAGCGATTCCATGGGCCCGGCACCGGGCCGTCGTAGATGAGGCGCGGCTGGGGTGCCGGCTTCGTCCGCAGGGAACGCAGCCGCTCGAGAAACAGCTCATGGCCCTCCTCCAACGCGAAGAAAAGGCTGCGGCGCTCGATCGGGTGAGCGGAGGGCGGCAACTGGTTGCGGATCTGGCCGGCATGCGTCAGCGCGAAATGCGCCACGACCTGCTCGTGGCGCTGCATCTCGATCGCGGCCTTCCGGCAGGCGCCATCGAAATCCATCGCCGAGGCGTGGCCATAGGCGACAAAACCTTCCGGCGAGCGTTTAAACAGGATGACGGTGACGCCCGGAACCTCCGAGCAAATCGTCGCCGCGCGCACACCGGGCCAGCGGGTGTCGGATTCGAACGCAGCCAGCCGCCCTTCCCACCAGTTCAGCAGGTTGAACCGCTCGGCCGCCTCCATCAACGCGCTTGGCCGGGCCTGGCGGCCGAAGACCCCCGGAAACGCCGCCAAGCCATTGCTCGAGGGGTCGACATCAAAGCCGTACCGATGTCCTTCCCTGCTCTGGTGGAGCTGCCAGTGCGCCCAGCGCTCCAACGCCTCCGACACCGCCATGAAACGCGCGATCATGGGCGATGGCGACGTGCCGCTCCCGTTGGCCTGGCTGAAGACTGTCCGGTCACTCCGGTTGCCAGCCAGGC
Source organism: Lacunisphaera sp. (assembly GCA_035545835.1). Lineage (GTDB taxonomy): Bacteria > Verrucomicrobiota > Verrucomicrobiia > Opitutales > Opitutaceae > Lacunisphaera. Next base: position 466 of record DASZXO010000080.1, on the reverse strand, counting down.
CGTCCTTCAGATAAGCATTCGCCAGGAAGCTCCGCTCACCGAGGATCGAGACATCCGATAGTTCCAAACGCTCGATCGGGCCGCCCGCGACGGCCAGCACGTTTCGGTAGCGAAAGGCGGCGAGGCTGAACATGCCGAGAAGTACTGATTATCGACCCATCAGTTCGGCTTCGGCGTGAAAAGGCACGGAACAACACAAGGATCGCATCCTTCAACAGAGCGACTTGGATCGGCGGAATTGACTGCCGACTGTTTCATGGGATCCGTCTTCTCCGCGAGGCGGGTAAGTCCGGCAGCGAGAAAGAGGCTCGAGGCGAGCCCGGAGGTAGCTTGCTTGATCGATTTCATAGTAGCCCAAGCATGCCAAAAAAATGTCCGCTGACAGATGCGCGAATCCGCCTAATTTCAGGCGAACCCGCGACCTGATTTTAGGTGGCGATGTAATTTGCCGTCGGCGCAGAATCTA